>NZ_LBIZ01000119.1:0-663498 GCF_028128665.1 Bradyrhizobium sp. CCBAU 45384 | reverse complement strand
GCGCATCGGTGATGACACCGGCGAATTCCGGGTCGACCAGGATGATCTTGGCGCCGCCATGGTCGAGCTGGAAGGCGATGGAGGGCGGATCGAGGCGGACGTTGAGCGCGTTGAGCGCCGCGCCGACCATCGGCACCGAGAAGTGAAGCTCGTTCATGGCCGGAACGTTCGGGAGCATGGCCGCTACCGTATCACCTGCGCCAACACCGTGCCACCGGAGGTACGATGCAAACCGTTTGCAGCGCTCATGAACCTGCGCCCATGTGAAGCTGCGATCTCCGTAAACGGTGCTTGTGAGATCTGGATAGACGGCTGCTGTGCGCGATAGAAAGCTCAACGGCGTCAAAGGCAAGAAATTGGCCGGACACTTATCCAAACCCACGTCATAGGGATTGTGCTTTTCACTCACCAGTCGCTCCCTCCCTGGGCACCAGTCGATTACGCAGCCGCCTGATCGCAAATCAACAATCCATCTGATAGCAGCACGCCCGAGCCTGCAGAATCGGTCGACTGACGTATTGTCGGAGAATGACCCGCAGCGGAAGCTCTGCGACCAGCTGGTTACGAACCGCACGCCGTCCATCGCTTGGATACGAGCGAGCATGGTTGGATCAAGCAAAGGCGTTGCTGAGGTGGTTGGGTGTTGCAGACTGAGGCTGGTCTGCAATTCTCGGATTAGGCTTGCGCTAATTAGCGCCAAGAAGGAGGTAGATAATGGATACGGTCGTTGCTCCATCGTCCTGCAGCTGCTCGTCGGACGACCAACGTGCGGATGAAGTGAAGCATCCTCTTGATCCCCTGACCGCTGCCGAAATTCGAGCCGTCATTGAGATCGTTCGCAAAGATCCACAATATGGCGCCGACTTTCTCTTTGAGACGATCGAGCTTCTCGAACCGGCAAAGACCATCGTTCGTCGGTACAGGTCCGGAGAGCAGATCAACAGAACTGCACGCGTTAATCTGTTTCAAATCAGGCAGGACGGTATCTGGCGGCTAACCGTCTCGCTGACGGAGCAGAGGATCCTCACCTCCAGCTATCTCCCCTCGGCGAAGCCGATGATCCAGCTCGAGCAGTTCACGGCCATCGAAGATGCCGTCCGCGCGGCTCCCGAGTTCATTGCCGCCTGCAAGAAGCGCGGCATCAAGGACATGTCGCTCGTCTGCGTCGATCCGTGGTCGGCGGGAAATTTTGACATTCCGGGCGAGGACGGGCGCTATCTCGCCCACGTCTTCGCATGGGTGCGTCTACGACAGAACGACAATCTCTACGCGCACCCCATCGGCGGCCTGAACGCCGTGGTTGACATCAAGACCTACGAGATTATCCGCGTCGATGACCACGAGATCATCCCGCTTCCGAAGGCGGAGGTGAACTACGAGGCGGAATTCATCAAAAATCCGCGTACGCCCTATAAGCCGCTCAATATCGTTCAGCCCGAGGGGGTTTCGTTCAAGCTCGATGGGCATCGGCTGGAATGGGACCGGTGGTCCGTGCTTGTCGGTTTCAATTCACGCGAGGGCCTAACTCTGCATGATATCAGCTACGATGGACGGCCGATCGCGCACCGCGCGTCGCTGGTGGAAATGGTCGTCCCATACGGCACTACAGAGAAGGGGCATTTCCGGAAGAACGTCTTCGACATCGGCGAGTACGGCATAGGCAAGCTCGCCAATTCGCTGAAGCTCGGCTGCGATTGCCTCGGTGCCATAGCCTATCTCGATGCACATCTCGCAACGATGGACGGCAAAGTGGTCACCATCGAAAACGCGATCTGCATCCATGAGGAGGATGCCGGCCTGCTGTGGAAGCATTGGGACTTCCGCTCTAACAATGTTGAGTCGCGGCGTGCCCGAAGGCTGGTGGTGTCCTGCATCGCGACGGTCGCCAACTACGAATATGGGCTGTTCTGGTACTTCCACACGGACGGCTCGATCCAGTTCGAGCTGAAGGCCACTGGCATCATCAATACGGCCGCGTGCGAGCCGGGCCACCCCGGCAAATACGGCAAGGAAGTCGCCCCCGGCGTCGTCGGTCACATTCACCAGCACATTTTCTGCGCGCGCCTCGACATGAATATCGACGGTGACGAAAACAGTGTCGTCGAGCTCAACACGAAGGCCGATCCCTGGGGGCCGGATAATGCCTATGGCAACGGCTTCTACGAGGAGGAGACGGTTCTCAAGACCGAGCTCGGCGGGTGCCGCCAGGTGAACCCGGCGACGCATCGGGCCTGGAAGATTATCAACCCCAATCGCAAGAACTGGGTTGGAACGCCGACCGGGTACAAGCTCGAGGCCAGTCACCCCGTGACACCATTCATCCATCCGGAATCGCCGTCGGGCAGGCGATCGACTTTTGTCAGGAACCAGCTCTGGGTGACGGCCTTCGATCCGGAAGAGCGATATCCGGCTGGCGAACACATGAACCACTCGGATGGAACGGGAGGTGTCTCCGACTTTGTCAAGAAAAATCGGAATATCGAGAACACGGATATCGTGCTCTGGCACGTCTTCGGTCTTCACCACCAGGTCCGCCCTGAGGACTTTCCCGTTCAACCCTGCATCTTCACCGGATTCAAGCTGATGCCCAGCGGCTTCTTCGATCGCAATCCTGGCATCGATCTCGCGCCCGACACGAACGCCGCGAGTTGTCATGCGCAGGCCGCCGAGTAGGGCGCGGCTCGCCATCCGACCCGTCGCGTTCCAGTTCGTCCGACCGGCATCGAGGGCCGGTCGTGCCTCGTCCTTTGCAAGGACAGCGTGCTTCAGGCCGATTGCCTCCGCGATCGTCGCTTTGGCGATCTTTGCAAGCGCAGCCGCACGCGTCCTCCCCGCGTTGCTGGCCGTCACGATCCAGCAAGATCGGGGCTTCCAGCCCCCCGACGTGTCCTTGCCGATCACGCTCGGCATTGCAGTCTCCGCGAGTGCATCGCCGTTCGCGGCGTACAGCCTCGAACGCTGGGGCGTTCGAGCGCCGTTGATCGGCAGTCTGGCCCTCCTTGCGTTATCGCTTGCATCGACGACGCAGGCGGCGTCACCATGGCATCTCACTGTGGCGTGGGGGTTGGGTGTTGGTTTCAGTGGCTCTTTGAGCGCCGCCCTTCTCGGCGCGATGATCGGGAGTCGTGGCGGCGCGACGCATTGCGGGACACGCTACGGTCTCCTGGCGTCGATGCAGCCGCTGGGATCGGCGGCGGGACTGCTGCTGGCATCGCGCGCGGCCAACGCGCTGGATTGGTGCTTCGTGTTCCAGGCCGCTGCCGTTGGCGTGCTCGCCACGGCGATTGCCGTTGTCCTTGCCCCTATATCCGGTCGAGGAGCCTTGCTGCGAGAGCCCAGGTTCAAGCGGCATGGGGCATCGCGTTCAAAGGAGAAGAACTGGCGCTTCTGGGTTCTTGCCACGATCTTCTGCATCTGCGGCGCGTCGACATCCGGCTTGATCGATGGCCAACTCGGTATGATCTGCATGGGCACGGGCCTCGACCTCACATCGAGCGCCGATGTCATGGCGATTGTCGTGTTCGGCGGTGCGATAGGAAGTGTGGTGAGCGGGCATCTCGCGGACCGGTGCCCCGCGCGAACGGTGCTGGCGCTCTACTTCGTCGTCCGCGCGCTCCTCTTGCTCTGGCTTCCGTTCACCGGCTTCAGCTTGGTCGAATTGGCCCGGTTTGGCGCACTCTATGGTCTTGATGCGGCACTGACGTTCCCTGCACTGGTCAGGCTGATGTCCGGAAATCTAGGCACGCGCCACGTCGGCAGAGCGATGGGCTGGATGACGGTGATGCACCTGGCAGGAGGCGCTATCGCTTCGGCCGGGATCGGCGCCCTCGGCCCCGCAGCCTACGCGGTCGGATTCGCCGGCGTCGGCCTCGCCTGCCTCGTGGCCGCGGGTCTCGTGGTGCTTCTGAAGGATGCGCGTGCGCAAGGCGCGCCATCCAGCTGAAATGGCTGCGGCCGATCAATGGCCAGCGAAGTTCCGAGACCGTCGGGAGGGGGACTCCGCCAGCAGCAGTCCTTCGGACACCGCGAGCGCCGCGAGTCGCGTGCGCGAGTCGCAGCCCATCTTTGCGAGGATGTGCTCGATGTGTGTGGAGACCGTGCGTGGCGACACGAAGAGTTGCTCGGCGATGTTGGGATTTGACGCGCCGCTGGTCACGAGATGCAGGATCTGTATCTCGCGGAGGGAGAGATTGTACGGCCAGCGAATGCATTGTTCTGTGATCAGGAGGATGTTTCCGCGGCAGGGCGTGATCGTAATCTGGTGACAGCGGCCTGCCTCGTCCGGCCAGACGAAGCGTTGAGCGCTGGGCGACTTCGCCTTCTCCAGCACGAGCCGGCGAAGCTCTCCACCTTCGCCGAGATACGGTCCTGGATTACGGTTGGGGAGGTGAAATGCAAACCCGTTCGGGGAGACTGCGATGGCATAGGCGCCGGGTGCCAGTTCATCGGCCAGCAACTGTGGCGTCCTGAGCTGATCGCAGATGTTCAGCAGAATCGGGCGGAAGCGCTCCGTCATCTCACGGTGCTCGTCCTTGGCGTGCGCCTCCTTGGACCAGCTCATGTGGATGGCCCCAATGTAGCGGCCATCCGCGACGCGCAGACACATCGTCGAGCCTTCTCTGAAGCCATCCGGCATCAGGTATTCTTGAGCGGTGAATGTATCCGGCAAATAGAGATTCCAGTCCCGCTTGTAGTCCCGCCAGCGCAGCGAATGCGTGTCTTTCTCGCGAGCGATCGCGTAGGCAGGGCAGGAGTTAGGGAATCCGTCGAGCACGTAGGACATCGTTCTGTCCGTGTACCCGTCGGCGGCAAGAGGGCGATGGGTTCGGGATATCGGGTCCATCGCGATCAGGGCGATCGCCTCGCTCCTAACGAACTCGCGTAAAAGGCGGGTGACCTGCGTGGCCTGATCGATGATCTGATCATTCAGGGCCGCCGCCGGTGTATCGAGCCGCACCGTCGCTGACATCATATGGTCGATCGCTGCCGATTTCACGGTGAGCCTCCAGCTCGTGAAAGATCTTGCCGACGGTTCGTGATCGAATCTTCTTTTTGGCCGCTAACGATCCGTTAGATCGGCGGCACTGCGTAGTGCTTCGCGTCCTCAGCAGAGCAAGGACCGCGCCAACCATTGCGAACTGCCACATGACGATGTGGCCATTCGCTCGGCTGATCTCGACCGTCCCGGATCGAGCCGAGACGGCGAGCTTAAAGCTGCAATTGCATGTTAGAGGCGGTTACTCCTTTAGTCAAAGCAGTGTCACACTCCACCTCATTCAGGGCCAACAATTCTGACGTAAGATGACTCTCAGCGCCGCCGTCTGATGAAAATCTGGGCGTGGCTTGCTGCGCAAGTCGTCACCCTGAGTTCGGTTCGCACCCGCAGCGTAGTCCTCGATCACACCGGTGCCCTCAAGGCCAGCTTCAAAATCGGTCAGCTGACGTATTGCTGAAAATCGGCAGAAAACCGAGGCTCTGATCCATGCGGTTCGGCCGAAACCACCATGTCAGTCCGTGGCGATACGGATCGAGGCCGCTATCACCGGACGGTGCCTGACCGCACCGTCTTAGCCCTAACAGAAATCCGGCCTGGTCTCGGTCGCGATGCCGAGGACCCGCGCGCGATTGCAGGAGAGGTTGCTCGGATGGTTCTCAAACTCACCAGGCGTTCAGTGACCGCGGGCATCGGCGCCGCCATGGCCGCACCGTTCGTTGGACGGACGGCGCTTGCCGCCCAGCCGATCGTTCTCGGAGTTCCCTACTGCCAAACGGCCGCGGCGGGTGTCGCGGATCATCAGGACTTCCTGAACGGGACGACGCTCGCGACGGAGGAGATCAATGCCGCAGGCGGCATCCTCGGCAGACCGCTGAAGCTGTTCACAACGGATATGAACGTTCTGTCGCCGGAATCCTCCAAGCAGGCGCTGGCCGCCTGCGTTGATGCCAAGGTCGACGCGATCTCCTTTGCCTTCACGCTCGTCCCGCTGCCGGCGATGGACGCGACGGTGAAGTACAAATGTCCCTACATCAACGGCAACGCGCAACGCGCGGGCACCTCTGCCGTCAAGGAGCAGCCGGACAAATACAGCCACATCTTCCAGTTCTGTCCGTCCGAGGTGAACTACGGATGGAGCTATGCTCTCTGGCTCGAAGACCAGGAGCAGGGGGGCGCCTGGAAGCCAAAGAACCGCAAGGTTCATATCATTCAGGAGCAGATCGGTTACTGCCAAACGATATCGCGTGCGGCTCAGGAAGCGATCAAGCGGCGCGGCAAGTTCGAAGTCGCCCGTATTACCGATATCCAGTATCCCGTGCAGGACTGGGCACCGGTCATTCGCGAGATGAAGGAGGTCGATGCCGCCGCGATCATGGTGGACCATTGGGTGGCTGCTGAATACGCCGCGTTCTGCAAGCAGTTTGTGGCAAGCCCGGTGCGCGATTCGCTCGTCTATCTCCAGTACGGCCCCTCGCAGCCGGAATTCCTCGAGCTTGCCGGTTCGGCGGCGAACGGCTTCGTCTGGGGCACGACCATGGGCATCTACGGAGACGAAAGGGGGCTCGCCTACAGACAGAAGTACAAGAAGCGTTTCCCCGGCATTGCCGGGCTTGCCTATACCGGCATTGCCTACGATCAGACTTACTATCTCAAGAAGGCTTGGGAAGCGGTCGGCGATCCCCGGAAGTTCAGGGAGGTCTGCGACTGGATCCGCGCCAACCCGCAGCGCGGGGTCTGCGGCCACGTCGATATGGGCAACCCATATCAGGAAGCACTCCATTTCCCGGACAATGGCGGCGACGAATTGCAGGCACGTAAGCTCGAGGCCGGCGTCGCGCAGCTCTACGTCCAGATCCAGGGGGGCGAGCACAAGATCGTCTATCCCGGTCCGGTCTCGGAAACGAAGCTGATCTCTGCGCCGTGGTGGAGCTGATGCTCAGACAGATCTCCCGAAACGGTACGGCTGAACAGGACGGAAAGGCCGCCCTGTTCTCCTGCAGCGGCATCTCGCTCGATCTCGGCGGTCGCGAGATCCTCCGCGATATCAACCTGCATGTTGAGGCCGGGGAGGTGCTGGGCATCATCGGACCGAACGGCGCGGGCAAGACCAGTCTGTTTGAAATCCTGTCTGGCCGTATGCCGCCAAAGAGCGGCTCAGTGTGGTTCAAGGGCGAGAATGTTACGAGCTTGCCGTTGTATTCTCGCTCGCGGCTGGGGATCGGTCGCACGTTCCAGACGCCGGTCGTTCCTGACGAGCTGACCGTCGGCGAGACGTTCAAGGCGGCGCGTCAGGCTCATCGTCCGTTTCTCACGAGGTTCGATGCTGAATATGGCGCCGATCTCGTCGGTCTGAAGATCAGTGACGACACGCCGGCGACGCAGCTCGAGACCTTCAACCGGCGCAAATTGCTGCTGGCCTGCCTTCTGATGCGCCGACCCTCGTTGCTGCTGCTGGATGAGCCGGCGGCCGGCCTGATCAATTCGGAGGTCGACGAGATCGATACCCTGCTGCGGATCCTTGCCAAGGAAATGAACATTGCGATCCTCATCGTCGAGCACCGCATCGAGCTCCTCGGGACGATCGCCGACCGCATTCTGGTGATGGATGCCGGAGAGGTCATTTCCGAGGGACTGATGCACGACGTCATGGCGGATCCGAAGGTTCACGCGGCCTACTTCGAGGATTTCAGCGAAGAGGCCGATACATGAATATCTCCGTGAGCAACCATTTGCCGGGCGCTCCGGCGCGTCAGCCGCAGCGCGAGGTCCTGAACGTCAAGGGACTGTCCGCAGGCTATGGGCCGGTTCGCGTCATCCACGATCTCGACCTCGTCGTTCAGTGTGGGGAGCGGATCGGCATTGTCGGCTTGAACGGCCATGGCAAGTCGACCCTGTTCTATGCAATCGCCGGACTTACCGGCTGGCAGCGCGGTTCGATCAAGCTCAACGGCAGGGAGGTCGGCCGCACGCGAAGCCAAGGGCCGGGGCGCTACACCCACGAGATCGTGCGCGCAGGATTGGCGTTGATTCCTCAAGGCGACGAGATCTTCCATGGCCTGACCGTCGAGGAGCATCTCGATTCCGGGGCCTACACCGCGGCGGCCTGGCGCGATCGCGCTGCGCGCAAGCTCCGCATCCTGGAGATATTTCCACCGTTGCGGAAACTGATGGGCGTACCCGTGGGGCGCCTGTCGGGCGGCGAACGGCGGATGGTATCGATTGGCCGCGGCCTGATGACGGATGCGTCTCTCTTCCTCGTCGACGAGCCATCGCTCGGGCTGGCACCCAAGATCGGCAAGAGCGTGATCAACGCCCTGATGGCCGTCAAGCTCGGGAATGCCGCGATGATCATCGCGGAGCAGAACGTTGCGCTGCTCGAGGGACGGGTCGACCGCGTCATCGGCATGCATGTCGGAAAGCTCAAGGGTGAGGCCTCGGCGGCCCTCGCGTTGAACGTTTATCGAAAGGCGTAAAACGTGGATATCTGGTTCATCGTCAGCAACACCATCGTCCTTGCGTGCATTTACGGCACGCTTGCGATCGGAATTTCGATCACGTGGTCGAGCCTCGGCCTGCTCAACCTTGCTTACGGCTTCATATTTGCATTCGCGGGCTATGGCGCCTGGCTCTTTGCGCAGCATGTCTCGACATCGGGGCCTGCAGTGCTGGCCGCGGGTATCCTCGCAGGCGCGCTCGGGGGAGTGATCATCTGTGCGGTCGGGTTCATACCGATCCACGACAAACCAAACTTCACCATTCGGGGGCTGATTGCGACGCTCGCGATAAATCTGATCGGCACGCAATTCCTGCTCTGGTGGTTCGGCCCGCGATCGAAGAGTCTGCCGGAGATCTTCGGCAACTGGTCGGTGTCCTTGCCGGGCGTGGTCTTAACGGCGGACAAGGTCGGGAACGTGGTGACATCCGTCCTGATATTGGCGGTCGTTCTGAGGTGGATGCAGTCGAGTCGCCGTGGCCTCGAAATCCGCGCCATGATGATGAATCCTCATGCTGCATCCATCGTCGGCATCGGCGTTCGGCGAACATCGTTCTACGTCATGGGCATCACGGGCGGTTTGGCGGGCCTCGCGGCCGTTCTTCTCTCCCAGACGTACTATATCTCGCCGTTCGGCGGACTGATGCCGATGATCAAGGGCGTCAGCATTGCGCTTTGCGGCGGGCTCGGCAGCGTGCGCGGCGCCGTCATCGCCGCGATCGTGCTCGGCCTCAACGAGGCGCTGACGGGCATATCGATCGGCGGCCGCTACGTTCTCATTACCCAGTTCGTCGTGATTATCGTCATCCTCTTGGTCCGTCCGCGCGGCATCGCCGGGCTGCTCGACAAGGCGAGGGAGGCCTGAGCAATGTCAATTGATGGCGGCATCAAGTGGCGCAATCCGCTCTTTGTCTGGGGCGGCAAACGCGACGTCGAAGAGCTCCCGACCATTCCGTTCCACAGCCACCAGGAGGTCTGGCAAAGAACTCGTCGATCGGCGACGAAGCTGAATGCGGTCGGCCGTCTTCGCTACTATTACAAATGGCCAGGCCACGGCGGAACGATGTGGAATCGTCTTCGCTATTGGCCGACACGCCGCCGCGTGCTTCGCCTCCGCGGTGAGTATAACCTAAAGACCTTGCGCGCGGAGAAGACGATCGTCGACAAGCGGCCCATCTGGTGGATGTTGGGGCTTCTTGCGCTGGCGATCGCTCCCCTGTTCACGCCAGGCGATCTGCAGAACACGCTGCTGACGGCGGGAGCCACGTTCGGCATCTATGCTGCTATCAGTCTGTGTTGGATGCTCATCATGGGAACTGCGGGCGTCTTTTCGCTCGCCACCTATGCAGTCGTCGGGGCGGCAGCGTTCGTCACGGCATTGCTTGCCGTCAAGTTCGCATTGCCCTGGTGGTTGTTGCCGCCGCTCGGGGCTCTGGTGGGGCTGATCTTCGGTGGGATCATCGCGCTGCCGGCCACGCGGCTCGACGGATTCTACTATGCGCTTCTCACCCTTGGTCTCAACGAGCTCTGCCGGGTCTACTTCGTGACTTCGAAGGAGTTCGGGTCCGCGAATGGCGGCCTGTACGGTGCCACGACCTACATACCGGAAGACTGGTCGCAGCTGGGTCAGTTGCTCTTGGCGTATTACGCCTGCTTCGGCCTGATGCTGCTGGCTTTGCTGCTTTACCGGTTCGTCAACGGCCGCCGGCTCGGGCGAATCCTGCGCATGGCGCCCGAAAAGCGCGAGGCTTTCGCCGAGGCGACAGGGGTCAACTTTCGCCAGGCGCGCGTCTGGGTGTTCCTCGTCTCGTCGGCGGCGCTGGGGTTCATCGGCGGATTCTACACCTCGAATTTCGGTGGCGTGGCGTTCTCGATCTTCAACTTCGATACCGTGCTGCTCGGCCTCGCCATGTTGGTCATCGGCGGCGTTGGACGTGCCGAAGGCGCGGTGGTCGGCACGCTCATCGTCGTGTTCTTCGACCAGGTGCTGAATACGTGGGGACCGGCCCGTTTCATGATCATCGGGCTCATCATGCTCCTGGTCGTACTCTACCTGCGTAACGGGCTGTTCGGCATCAAGGCGCAGTTCCGTGCCTGGCGCGACAAGAAGAAGAGCGAGCGGCGATCGACGCGAGCGGAAAAGGGCGGCGAGATGCTACCCGAGGAAGCGACCGAAACCGAGGACAAGAGCGTCATCTATCAGCGGCGCCACGACAAGATGACCCGTGACCATCTCAAGACTCTGGTGTCTCCGGAGATCATCGAGGAGCATCGCCACTCCCTCAACGGGCAGCACAGTGAGGCGCTCGAACGGCTGCTGATCTACTTCCGCACCCGCCCCCAGGTGGAGAAGTACGCCATCATGGCCGTGGAGCGCTTCGAAGGATATCGCATCGTCGCTCTATCCGGACATCGTGGCGTAGCGCCGCGTGTGGTGGAGGACCGAATCTACGCGACGCCGGATGAGGCCTGCCACGGCGTCTTCATGCGGCGCGTTCAGGATCTACTGGAGTCCTGATCGCGGAGGAAGCGTTCCGATCTGCGCGGCGGACGCTGGGCCTGTAAAGGAAGGAGTTGGCGGTGACACCGGTCAGACTTTTTGGTTACACGGACAGGATCTCGGTCAAGCCGGGCGAGACCATTCAGTTTCATGTCAGTGCCGAGGGGACGGATACCGCCGAGGCGCAACTGGTGCGCCTGATCCATGGCGATCAGAACCCAGCAGGACCAGGCTTCGTCGAGGAAGAGGTGGCGTGTACTTCGAACGGCAGGTGGCGGGTCGAGCCGCAGTTCACCCAGGTCGGATCGTTTCTCGAGGTCGATGATCCGGAGGGCCGGCTGGCATTTGCAAATAGCTTCACTCTGTTCGCCTTCGTTCACCCGACTTGGCCAGCATCCGGAAAGCGGCAGACCATAATTGGTCGATGGGCCGGCGATCAAAAGCAGGGCTACGGGATCGGCATCGACGAGAAAGGTTATCTGCAGTTCTGGATCGGACGCGGCGAAGAGGTCGAGCGCCTGACCGCTAACGTGCCGCTGCAGGTACAGATGTGGTATTTCGTGGCCGCGACCTTCGACGCCGAGACCCGGCGTGCGACCTTGCACCAGGTCGGTGTCGGCAACAGGTACAACGGCCTGTTAGGCAAGGTCGCCCTGGTGGACTACGAATCCCGCAAATCTGCGGTTTTCCGGAGTACGCCCGGTAGCCTGGACTCGACTCCGTTTCTGATGGCAGGTTCGGCTAGCCGCAACGCGGAGAGGCGGGTCTGCGTGGCTGAGCTCTATTGGGGCAAGATCGACCGGTGCGGTGCATTTGATCAGGTCTTGCAGCCCGCCGAGCTCGACACGATCAGGAGCGGGCTCGTCCCTGCGATGGACAGCCTGGTCGCCTACTGGGATACGAGCGCCGGCTACACCGACCGCGGCATCGGTGACCTCGTGGTCGACGTCGGCCGGCACAAGCTGAATGCCCGAGGATACAATCGGCCCGTTCGCGGCCAGACCGGCTGGAACTGGGACGGCTTCACCGATTGTTTCCGTCTGGCTCCGCAAGAGTTCGGGGGGATCGAGTTTCATGCCGACGCGCTGACGGATTGCAATTGGAAGGCGACCAAGGCCGTCGCCCTGCCGCACGGTCTCAAAAGCGGCTGTTATGCCATGAGGCTGCGATCTGGCTGGGGAAAGAGCGTCAGCGAGGAGCATGTCGTCTTCTTCGTGCGGCCGGGAAGGCCGCGGGCGCGTATTGCATTCCTGTTTCCGACACTCACCTACCTTGCCTTTGCGAACGAGCGCCTGAGCTTCGACCACCCGGAGCGCGAAGCTTTGACGGGACAGTCGGCTGTGTTGTCCGATATCGATATCGAGATGCATATGCGAGACGATTTCGGGCTGTCGACATACGACATGCACGCCGATGGCAATGGCGTGTGCTACAGCTCCTATCACCGTCCGGTCATGAACATGCGGCCGAGGTACAGGATGCCGAGCCTCGATGTGGCTTCGGGATTGGCTGCGGACCTATCGATCATCGCATGGCTGGACCAGAGCGGCTTCGAGTACGAGGTCCTGACCGACGAGGACCTCCATCGCGACGGGTCGGAGGCGTTGTCGCCGTACGCATGCGTTATCAGCGGCTCGCGCCCGGAATATTACACCGAGCGAATGTTGGATGCGACCGAGGACTATATCGCCGGCGGAGGTCGTTACATCTATGCAGGCGGCAACGGGTTCAACGCCACGGCCGGCATTCGCGACGGCGAACCATGGATCATGGAGTGTCGACGTCGCGATGATGGGTACAAGCCGTGGGTGTCCCGCTACGGCGAGCACTACATGGCAACCGACGGGATGCGTGGTGGTCCCTGGAAGGTGCTCGGACGGGCGACCCAGAAGCTGGTCGGCATAGGCCTCAGCAGCTCTGGCGGTGGACGAAGCGAACCGTACCGGAGGATGCCGGACAGCTATCACCGCACCGTGTCCTGGATCACCAAAGGTGTCGATGGCGAGATCATCGGTGACGCCGGTCTTGCCAATGACGGCGCCGCGGGGCTGGCGCTCGACTATTATGACCGCGCTCTGGGCACGCCGCCGCACACCAAGATCATCGCCTCGTCAGGGGGCCACACGGACAGCTTTGTCGTGAACCAGCAGCTCGTCCTCTATTCCTACCTTGGGCTCTATGGGTCGTATGACTGGCGGGTTCATGCCGACATGACCTACTTCACGGCCCCCCATGGCGGTGCCGTGTTTGCATGTGGCTCGGTCGCATTCGCACAATCGCTGCCGATCAACAATTTCAGGAACAGCGCATCCCGCGTGCTGGCGAATGTCGTGGAGGCATTCGCCAGGGACGGCAGGTTGCCCGGGTTCGCCTGGGTCAATGAGGAAAAGCAGTGGGCTTGATGCATCGGTTGGGGGGAGCCGCGTCGGCACGTTCCGCGGCCGTGGGTCACGTCGAACATTTGCAGGTGGAGAGCTGAGGATGCTGCCTCTCGAATACGACAGGTCCGAGGACCGCGACATCATCGTCCGGGATCGTTTCGACGGCTTCCGCCGCGAGTTTCTGCGGACGCTGGTGAACCCCGAGGTCATCGAGGAGCACCGGCAATCGCCTTTGGGACAGCACAGCGAAATGCTCGAGAGACTGTTGATCTATTTTCGTCAACGCCCGCTCGAGCAAAGATATGCGGTCCGGGCCGTCGAGCCGTTCCGGCGGTATCAGGTCGTCAGGCTCTCAGGACGTCGGGGAGTCCCCCCGCGTTTGGTCGATGATGCCGTTTACACGTCGGCGAACGATGCCCGTCACGGCCTGTTCCTGCGCTGCATCCGCGATCTTCTCGAAACCTAGTGCAACACGCCTGCCGGGCAGGGCACCTGGTCCGGCTTTTCGATGGGAAACTCCGCACCATGGCGCAGATCAAGATATTCGGCTACGCAGATAAGATCTCGGTGAAGCCGGGCGACACCATACAATTTCATGTCAGTGCCGACGGCACGTCGACCGCTGAAGCCCATCTCGTGCGCCTGATTCATGGCGACGAGCATCCGCATGGTCCGGGATTCATCGAGGAAGAAATCGATTGCGTCGCCAACGGCACTTGGCAGGTCGAGAAGCAGTTCACGCAGGTCGGTGCCTTCCTCGAGGTGAGGGACCCCAATCGCAAGCTCGCGCTCGACGGCAGCATCACGCTCTGTGCATTCATCTGGCCGACCTGGCCCGATGTCGGGCATCGGCAATGCTTGCTGGGCCGCTGGGACAACGACAGGAATCACGGCTATGGCCTTGGCATCAATCCAAGCGGCAGGCTCGAGTTCTGGGTCGGCTGCGGAAACGAGATCGACTATCTCCAGGCTGAACTGCCCCTGCAGAAGCAGTCCTGGTATTTCGTCGCCGTCACATTCGATGCGCGAAGCGGTCGCGCCACGTTGTACCAGGAAGGGGTCGTGAACCGCTACAACAGCCTGCTCAGCAAAGTCGCGCCGGTCGAATACCGCTCTCATGTGTCGGAGATGTTTCGGTTCAGGCAGAACAACCTGCCTGATACGCCGTTCCTCGTGGCGGGATCGCGCGACTGGCACGCGCTGCGCGGGCATTTCGTCTCGCAGCTGTACTGCGGCAAGATCGATCGTTGTGGTGTGTTCGATCGTCCTTTGGGTCGCGAGGAGCTCGATGCCATCCGCTCAGGCGGGCAGCCCCCATTGGACGGCATGGTCGCATATTGGGACCCCACGAAGGGGTATACCGATCGTGGGATCGGCGATGTCGTAGTCGACATCGGACCGAACCGGCTCGATGCGAAGGGCTACAACAGGCCGGTGCGTGCACAGACCGGCTACAACTGGAACGGCCGCAACGACTGCTTCCGGCTTGCCCCGGATCAATACGGTGGCATCGAGTTTCATGCCGACGCGATGATCGACAGCAATTGGAAGGCCACAAAGACGCTCGAGCTGCCCGAAACGCTGCGCAGCGGAGCCTACGCGATGAGAGTACGCGGCGGCGACGGCGAGGGCCTGGCCGAAGAGTACATCGTTTTCTTCGTTCGGCCCCGCATGCCTACAGCGCGAATTGCTCTGTTGTTTTCCACCGCGACCTACCTGGCCTATGCCAACGAGCGCTTCGCGACAGACGGCCAGATCGTGCAGCCAATGGCGGGCCAGCCGCCGACGATCTCCGAGGTCGATATTGAAATCTACGAAAATCCGGAGTTCGGTGCGGGCTGCTACGACACGCATGCGGATGGCGCTGGCGTCTGCTACACGAGCTACCGTCGCCCGATGGTGAACATGCGGCCGAAATACCGGATCGCCGCATTCGACTTGCCGTGGAATTTTCCGGCAGACCTCTCGATCCTGGCATGGCTGGAGCACAAGGGATACGACTACGACGTATTGACCGACGAAGATGTCCATCTGGAGGGTGTCGCAGCGATGGCGCCCTACGCATGCATTTTGAATTCCACGCATCCGGAATATCATTCCGAGCGCATGCTCGACGCGCATGAGGATTACATCGCCGGCGGCGGGCGCTTTATCTGCATGGGCGCGAACAGCTTCTGCTGCAATGTGGCGTTTCGCGATGACGAACCGTGGATCATGGAGTGCCGCAAGACAGGTGGGCACTGGATTGCCTGGGCGGCGCGGCCGGGCGAATACTACCTCGCCACGACGGGTCAGATGGGTGGAATCTGGACCGGATTTCAGCGCTGGGGGCAGAAGCTGGTCGGCAACACATTTGCCGGCGAGGGCTTCGCCCATAGCCAGCCTTATCGGCGGATGCCCGACAGCTATGATCCTGCGCTCGCTTGGATCACGGAGGGGATCGAAGGCGAGATCATCGGTGATTTCGGCCTGGGCAACGGCGGAGCGGCGGGCATTGAGATCGACTGCTACAAGCTGGGATTCGGCACGCCGCCCAACACCAAGATCATCGCATCCTCGGGAGGGCACCCCGACAACTACATCGCCCACGACGAGGAGGGAGCCCACGCCCACCAAGGATTCAGCGGGACGCACAACTACATCCTGCGGGCCGACATGGTATATTTCGAGGCGCCGAATAATGGCGCGGTGTTTGCAACCGGATCCATCGCGTTCGGAAGTGCCCTTCCTATCAACGGCTTCGAGAACAACATCTCGCAGCTTCTGAGCAACGTGGTGGACGCGTTCGTCAGGCCGGGTCCGTTGCCCGGGTCGAACAGACCTAGGAAGAGCACAGCAGGGCTCGAACGAGTCGCCCCCTAGGAACGACCGGTATGATTGACTTGCACTATGCGCCGACCCCCAACGGCTGGAAGATCTCGATTCTGCTCGAGGAACTGGGGCTGCCATATACCGTCGTGCCGATCGATATTCGCGCTGGTGAACAGTTCACTCCCGAGTTTCTCGCCATCAGCCCGAACAGTCGTATTCCAGCGATTGTTGATCGCGCGCCTGCCGACGATGGCGAGCCCATCTCCGTGTTCGAGACGGGTGCGATCATGATCTACCTGGCCGAGAAGACCGGACGATTTCTGCCAGTGGACGTGCGTGGTCGTACCCGGGTCTTACAATGGCTAATGTGGCAGATGGCCGGTCTTGGACCGATGCTCGGTCAGCACGGTCATTTCCGCCTCTATGCGCCGGAGAAGATCCCCTATGCGATCGATCGTTATCAGCGGGAGGCGACACGATTGTATGGTGTGCTTGACGCCCAATTGGGCAGGACCGGACGCTTCGTCGCCGGCAACGAATACACGATAGCCGACATCGCTTGTTTCCCGTGGACGATGACCCATAAGGCGCAAGGCTTCACACTCGACGACTATCCGAACGTCAAGCGCTGGTATGCGGAAGTCCGCCTGCGGCCGCAAGTCCAGGCCGGGCTTGCGGTCGGCAAATTTGTGAAGGAGCCGTTCTCTGACGAGGCAAGAAAAATCATGTTCGGCGCACCGAAGTCGTGACGGAAGGTTGTGCGACCTCCGGCGAGTGAAAATCAAAAGGCGGTTACGCCGCATTGGATGTCAGTCAAGAAGAGAGTGTATGATCGATGATAGAGTTCTTCTTCGACTGCTCAAGTCCATGGACTTATCTCGCTTTCCACAACATCCAGCGGCTGGCAAAGGAGTGTGGCGAGCCGCTGTCGTGGCGGCCAGTGCTGGCTGGCGGCATCTTCAATGCGGTTAACCCGAGCGTTTATGCCTCGCGCGAAAGTCCGATCGTGCCGAAAGCGCAGTACATGTTGAAGGATCTTGCAGACTGGGCGCGCTCAGCCGGGCTTGCGATCAAGATGCCACCGACGGTTTTTCCGGTGAACAGCGTAAAGGCGATGCGCGGCTGCATCTGGCTCGGAGGCGGGATGGTTCCGTTCGCTACCGCGGTGTTCGAAGCCTATTGGGGCGAGGATAAGGACATCTCCCAGGATGCGGTGCTGACGAACATCTGCAAGAAGGTAGACGTCGACCCTGAGGAGTTTTTTCGGGGGATCAGCGAAGAAGCGGTCAAGAACCAACTCCGGGCCAACACTGACGAGGTGATCGCTCGCGGCGGCTTCGGATCGCCGACAATGTTCGTTGACAAGACCGATATGTATTTTGGCAACGATCGCCTGCCGCTGGTCCGTGAGTTGCTGGAGCGCCGGATGGCACAGAGCCATTCGGCCTGCAACAGTGCTCCCTGAGCCGGAGACCTGCGCAGCAGCCCTTGGTTTCGGTGATCCGCGGCGGTCAATGTTGCGCTCCATGTCGAGCGCCCAATCTCACCGTCCTTACGACGACGAAGGTCTCTGACATATTCTTACGGCGGACCTGGCCGCGCCAGTTTCCGGAAGGCCGCGCACACTCCCCAATTCGGTCGCTCGTATGTGCGCGCCCACACATGAGGTGGCGCAGGCCGGTCAATTCGTCGGCCCGTCGCCGCGAATGGCGAACGTCGTCGCCTTCAGCTTAGTCATGCCGAACCTGTCAAACAGCTTGTCGTAGGTGCCGTCGGCCCGGATCGCGGTCAGCGCATCTGCGGCGGCCTGTGCGAGCAGCTTGTCACGGAAAGCAAAGGTGATGTCGGTGCCGGCGATGTCGCGAACCCAGATCTTGGCAATGCCCTTCTGCTCCAGCGAGTTTGCGGTCTCGTTGATATTCAGCGCGGCCTCGAGCTGGCCAGCGCGCAGCGCTGCCGAGGTCGCGGTTACCGTGGTGAAGGTGCGCAGATCGATCGGCTTGAGACCCTTGGCCTCCATGGCCGTGCTGAACTCACGCGCCTTGCGCTCGGTGTAAGTCGCCGATTCCACCCCGACCACGCGGCCAGCGAGATCCTCGAATTTCTCGAGCTTCAGGCTGGAGGAGGGGTCGGTGTAGATGCTGATCGCCTGCTGCGCGTAAGGCACGAGGTAGAGCATCTTCGAACGCTCCTCGGTCCAGAACAGGCCGGTGTTGATGGCGTCGAAGCGGCCCGAGCGCAGCGCCGGGATCATGGGCGGGAAGTCCATGCGCAGGAACACCGGCTCGACGCAGATGCGCTTGGCGATCTCGCGGGCGAGCTCGACGTTGAGGCCCTGCAACTCGCCCTTGTCGTCGACGAATTGTTGCGGCGGCAAGGTCGGGTTGATCGACATCCGCCATTTGGGCGCTTCGATCAGGCTCGACGCCGGCACTTTCGGCGTGCAGGTCTGGGCACCGACGGCCTGGGTCAGGCCGACCAGAAGGGCGAGGGCGGAGAAGGTTTCTGGAAGTCGCATCGAGGTACTCCTGTCAATCGTGGGTGGCAGTTGAGCCGTCTCCGGTCCGAGGCTTCGTCGTTGTCACGTGGCAGCCGGCACGCCGCGATCGGCTTGCCGGGTCAGGATCAGCGAGATGTGGCGCGCCGCAGTCACGACCTCGTCGCGCTGGTTGAGCAGGTCGAGCGCCTCCACGACGATTCCTCGTTCAGGATTTTTGGTCGGCCGCTTCTCGACGAAGCGGAAACGAACGCGCAGGCTGTCGCCGGCAACGATTGGCCCCTTGAATTTCACCTCGTCCCAGCCAAGCGAGGCCACCGAGGTCTCCTCGTACAGCCTCAGCTCCGACTTCAGCCCCTCCATCAGCGACAGGCCGAACAGGCCGTGGCCGATCACGGCAGGAAACCCGCGCGAACGCGCATAGGCGCCGTCGATATGGAGCGGGTGGTGATCGCGCGTGACGTCGGCGAAGACTGCGATGTCAGCCTCGGTCACGGTGTGCACGGCGGTCTCGAACTCCGCGCCGAGCGCGATGTCCTCGTAACGGAGATTGATCGGTGCGCTCGTGTCCATGGTGATCCTCAGGCGACCTTGCGCGGCCGCGCTGGCAGGGCGTTGAAGGCTTGCGCGATTCCCATCGGCCCGGAGCGGAAGATGCGCGGGTCCATGTCCTTCAATTGCGGGCTGATGCGCGGGCGAAAGCCCATATGAGCGAGGATGTCCTCCTCCAGGCGCACGCCCGGCGCGATCTCGGTCAACGTCACGTGGCCGTTCTCCAGCTCGAACACGGCGCGCTCGGTGACGTAGCTGACGTGCTGGCCGCGCTGCGCGGCGAACGAGGCGCTGAAGCTGATCTGGCCGACCTGCGGGACGAATTTGCGGAAGGCGCCGTCGCGCCGGATGGCGAGGCGGCCGTTCTCGACACCGATGTCGAACTTGCCGCCGGTCATGGTGCCGCTGAAGATCAGCCGCTTCGCATTCTGGGTGATGTCGATGAAGCCACCGGAGCCGTCGCGTCGCTCGCCGAAGCGGGTGACGTTGACGTTGCCGGCTTCATCCACCTCAGCGAAGGACAGGAAGGCGCAGGACAATCCGCCGCCGTCGTAGAAGTCGAACTGATAGGCCTGGTCGAGAATGACGCGCGGATTGATCGCGGTGCCGAATTCTCGCGCATGGCCGGGTACGCCACCGACCACGCCCGCTTCCACCGTCAGCGTGATCAGATCCGAAATACCTTCCTCGGCCGCGACATTGGGGATCATGGCGGAGATGCCGACGCCGAGATTGACGACGTCGCGCGGCCGTAGCTCGAAGGCGGCGCGGCGCGCGATCACACGCCGCTCGGTGAGCGCATCGGGCGTGATCATCGCCACCGGGACGCGCGTCTCGCCGCAGCGCGCCGGATCGTAGACGGTGCCGTAGGTCTGCATCTGCTCGGGCTCGAGCACGACGTGGTCGATCAGGAAGCCGGGGATCTTCACCATCTGCGGATGAATCGAGCCGCGCTTCACGATGCGCTTGACCTGGCAGATCACGGTGCCGCCGGCATTGTGCACGGCCTGCGCGATCGAGAGATCCTCGCGCGTCGTGCCCTCGTGCTCCATGCTGATATAGCCGTCCTCGTCGGCCGAGGTGCCGCGGATGATGGCGACGTCGGGCGGGGCGGGAACGCGGTAGAGCAGCCAGGACTGGCCGTGCAACTCGAGCAGGTCGACCAGCGCCGCGGTGGTGCGCTTGTTCATGCGTCCGCCGTCCTGGCGCGGGTCCATATAGGTGTTGAGGCCGACATGGGTGAGCACGCCCGGATGTTTCGCCGCCATGGCGCGGCAAAGTTGGCTCATCACGCCCTGCGGGAAATTGTAGGCGTCGATCAATTCGTCGCGGACGAGCCGCATGAACGGCACCTGAAGACCGAAATTGCCGCCGATCACCCGCGCGATCAGGCCTTCATGGGCGAGATGGCAGAGGCCCTTCTCGGTCACGGCGCCGACGCCGGTGATGTTGATCAGCGTGAGCCCATGCGGGCCCTGGCCGCCAAGGAAGCGCTGCTCCAGCGCGTCGAGGATCGCTTCGGCTGCCCCCGTGCCGCCATTGCCGCCGACAATTAACGTATCGGCGTCGCGGATCAAACTTGCGGCCTCTGCCGCGGTGATGATGCTTAGCATGAGCGCAGATGTCCTATCACGCGGCGTCCTTCTCGACCTGCCGCGCGATGATCAGCCGCTGGATCTGGTTAGTGCCTTCGTAGATCTGGGCGAGACGCACGTCGCGGAACAGCCGCTCGATGCGGTACTCGCGCGAATAGCCGTTGCCGCCGTGAATCTGCAGGGCGTTGGAGACGTGTTTCATCGCCATATCTGTCGTAAACAGTTTTGCCTGCGCCGCCTCCTTGGCGATTGGCTCGCCGGCATCGTGCAAGCGGGCGGCGTGGTGGATCAGGAGACGCGCGGCGGCGATGTCGGTCGACATGTCGGCGAGCATGAACTGCACCGCCTGGAAGCCGATGATGGCCTGGCCGAACTGCTTGCGGTCCTTGGCATAAGCGGTGGCGTCCTCGAACGCGGCCTGCGCCATGCCAAGCGCCATCGAGGCCATCATTAGCCGGCTGAAGTTGAAATTGCTCATGGCCATTTTGAAGGCCTGGTTCTCCGGCCCCATCACGCTGTCCGAGGGTAGGCGCACATCGGAGAACGTGATCTGGCAATCGTCGAGGCCGTGCATGCCGAGCAGCTCCTCGTTCTTGCCGCGGGCGATGCCGGGCAGGGCGCCGTCGACGAGGAGGCATGAGATGGAACGGTGGCCTGCCTCGCTGCCGGTGCGCGCGAACACCATGATGCGGTCAGCGACGCCGCCGAGCGTGACCCACGCCTTGGTGCCGTTGAGCCGCCAGCCATTGCCCTCGCGCACCGCGTTGGTGCGGATGCTAGCTACGTCGGAGCCGTGGTCGGGCTCTGAGACGGCGGTGGCGGGAATGATGTCGCCGCTCAGGATCTTCGGGATCAGCGCCTTGTGCGCCTCGGTGCCGTGATGGTCGAAGAACAGCACGGCCTCGACCGGGATCGCGAAGGCGTTGGCCACCGCACCGGAGCAGCGCGCCAGTTCCTCCATTGCGATGCAGGCCGCGACCGCATCGAGCCCGGCGCCGCCGGCGCCTTCACGCAGGCAGATGCCGAACAGGCCGAGATCGGCCATGCTTTTGTAGAGTGCGCGGTCGAAACGGTCCTCGCGGTCGATCGCAGCGGCGCGCGGCAGGATCTCCGCCTCTGCGAAGCGGCGGGCGGTGTCGCGGAGTGCTTTCTGGTCCTGGCTGTAGAAGCGGTCCATGGCGTGCTCCCGTCAGTCGCTGGCGAGTTTGGAATCGTGGGACACTTCGCTGCGGTCTCGGTCGATGAAATAGACCGCGACGTCGTCGCCGGGCACGCCATAGGCGCTGGACACGGCGCGGGTCAGCGCGATGGCGGCGGCGCGCCGCTCGGCCTCGCTGCGGCGGAAGGCGTGGACCTTGAGCAAGATGCGCTGGCCGGTGGCGGGAGCGCCGAACGTGCCGGCATGAGCGTAGTCGTCGGGTGCAATGTTCAGGAAATAGAGCGTGACCGTATCCGCGGTGACGCCGAACGCCGACATCAGGCCGTCCGTCACCGACCGCGCCAGCGCGGCCTTGCGCTGGTTTGGAACTTTCTGGGCGAGTACTTCGACATAGGGCATCGGTCAGGCCTTCGCGGATTTGGCCGCAGACGGTTTGGATGAAGAGGATTTGGACTTGGCGGATTTAGCTGGGGCGGGGGCGTCGATCTGGCGGCAGGAATCGCGCTTGATCAGTCGGGCGCCGACGCGATATTCGCGCACCCCGTCATTGCCGTTGCCCTTGACGTCCATGCGATGCAGCAGCCGGTCGACGGCGAGATTGGCAAGATCCCGCGCGCCGTTGTCGACAATGCTGATCGCCGGGCGATGCCATTCGAACCACGGCATGTCTTCATAACAGAGCAGCGAGAGATCGTCGGGAATAGCGATGTTTCGCTCCGCCGTCACCCGCAGCACGCCGAGCGTTGCCTCATGATTGGCAACGAAGATCGCGCTCGGCGGCCGGGGGAGATCGAGCAGCTTGCGGGCGTAGGTCGCGCCAGTCTCCGGGACGTAGTGGCCGGCATGAATCAATGTGTCGTCCCTGGCGATGCCGGCCTCACGCAGGGCGCGGACATAGCCGGACAATCGTTCGCGGCCCGACGTCGTGTCCTGGCGGCCGACGATCAGCCCGATCCGCTTGTGCCCGAGCTCGATCAGGTGGCGCGTGCCCAGATAGGCGCCTTGCGGATCGTCGGCGAGCACGGTCTCGAGATCGGTCGCGTCGTCGCGCCGCACCAGGCAGACGATGGGCACGTCCTTGGAGAGCGTCTTGAGCTGCGCGCCGTTCTTGCCCGTGGGCACCACGATCAGCCCGTCGATGCGGTGATCGACCAGCGTGGTGAGGGTGTCGCTCTCGGCTTGCGGATCGTCGCCGCCGATGCACAGAAGCATCTGGTAACCCAGCGCCTTCAGGCGTACCTGCACCACTTCGGCCATCACCTGGAACGAGGCGTTGGTGAGATTGTGCACCAGCAGCGCCACGAGCCGCGACTGTCCGGTCTTGAGGCCGCGCGCAATCGGGTTCGGCCGGTAGCCGAGCTCGCGCGCGATGCGCGCCAGACGCTGCTGCGTGCGTTCGCTGGTCAGGCCGGTTCCCGTCAGCGCTCGGGAAGCAGTGCTGACCGAAACGCGGGCCGCCAGTGCCACATCTTTGAGCGTGACGCTCATCAAACCTGCCGATAGACTGCAAACGATTGCAGAAACGCTATGAGCTTATTCCTCGCGGATCAAGCTCAAAAAATGGATGGTGTTGCCCAATGCAGAGCCAATTATGCAAACGATTGCATAAATCGTGCGGATATTCAGCAGGCGGCGCCTATCCTCCGAATCCACCTGAGCACCCGGCAGCTCCCTGATGAAGACGTTCCGCGGCACCTACACCGTTATGATCACGCCGTTCACCGCAGCGGGCGAGGTCGACGTGACGGCACTGCGCGCCTTCGTCGACTGGCAGATTGCGGCGGGCATTCATGGGTTGATCCCGCTCGGCTCGACCGGCGAGTTCCTGTCCATGGACGATGACGAGAAGATGCTGGTTGCGGAGGTCGTCATCCGCCAGGCCGCAGGCCGGGTGCCGGTGCTGATCGGCACCGGGGCAGAAGATACGCGCGAAGTGGTGCGCCTCAGCCGCCGTGCCGAAAAACTGGGCGCCGACGGCGTGATGATCATTCCGCCGTTCTATTCGACGCCGACCGACGACGAGCTCGTGCACCACTACAAGACGGTGGCGGATGCGATCTCGCTGCCGATCATGGTCTACAACAATCCGGCGACCGCCAATGTCGATCTCAAGCCGCAGCTGGTGGCGCGCATCGCCGAGATCGACAACTGTCTCTATATCAAGGAGTCGACGCTGGAGGTAACGCGCGTGCGCGACATCATCCGCCTCTGCGGTGACAGGATGACCGTGTTCGGCGGCATCCTCGGCTTCGAATCCTTCGTCGAGGGCGCGCAGGGCTGGGTGGCGGTGGCCTCCAACGTGGTCCCGACGGAAATGGCCCGCATCTTCAGCCTCGTCGCCGACCACGGCGCGATTAAGGAAGCGCACGAGCTCTATCTCAGATACCTGCCGGTAATCGAATTCGTCGGCGGCCAGGCCTACGTCGCCGGCAGCAAGGCGCTGCTCAACCACATGGGTTTTGCAGCCGGCTACCCGCGCCCGCCGCGTCTGCCGCTGCCGGCAGCACAGGATGCGGCCGCGCGCGCCCTGGTCAAGACGTTCGATCTCGCGTGGCGCGGCGCGCCGGTTGCGGCTGCTTGAATGAGGTGAACGGATGAACCTGCTCGACGGCGTCAAGATCCTCAGCTTCAATCACTATCTCGCAGGCCCGTTGGCGGCGCAGACGCTGGCCGATCTCGGCGCCGACGTCATCGCAGTCGAGCCGATCGAGGGCGCGTTCCAGCGCAACTGGGCGGTTGCCAACCACTTCGTCGCGGGCGACAGCGTCAATCATCTGGCCACGGGGCGTAACAAGCGCAGCCTCGCCGTCGATCTCAAGCATCCCGATGGCATAGCCGCGGTGAAGAAGCTGGTCGCGACCGCCGATGTCGTGATGGAGAATTTCCGGCCAGGCACGATGGCCAAGCTCGGCCTCGGCTACGACACACTCAAGGCGATCAACCCCGGTTTGATCTATGCGGTCGCCACCGGCTTCGGATCGGAGGGGCCGTACAAAGATCGTCCCGGTCAGGACCTGCTGCTTCAGGCGATGTCGGGCCTTGCAATGCGGACGGGGCGTGCCGATGGCGAACCGACGGCGGTCGGTGCCGTCATTGTCGATCAGCATGCCGCCTCGCTCTATGCGATGAGTATTCTCGCGGCGCTGTTCGCGCGGACGAAGTCCGGCAAGGGGCAGCTCGTCGAGGTCAACCTCTATCAGGCCGCGCTCGATCTCCAGGTCGAGCCGCTGACCGCCTGGCTGAATGGCGCGCCGTCGCCGACGCCCCGCGGGCCGGCCGGCATCGCGGCGTGGTTCAGCCCCGGTCCCTATGGCATTCACGCGACGGCAGACGGCCATATGGCAATCTCGATGGCCTCGCCCAAGGCGCTCGCGGTCGCGCTCGACAGCGAAGAGCTGAAGCAGTTCGGGGAGAGTGACAGTTTCTCGAAGCGCGAGGAGATCACGCGGATCGTTGCCGCGCGGTTGAAGCGGAAGCCGACGGCGGAATGGCTGCCCGCGCTGGAAGCCGCGCGGGTTTGGCACGCGCCCGTGCAGGATTATCGCGACCTGGTCTCCGATCCCCAGCTCAATCATCTCGGCGCGTTCAAGAGCGCCGAGAGCGCGGGGGGCGCGCCGATCCGAATGGTCGCGCATCCCGCGCGATATGACGGCGAAACGCCGGAGGTGAGATTAGTGCCGCAGCGACTGGGCGCCCAGACCCGCGAGGTGCTTGGCGAGATCGGCTACGGCGCGGCGGAGATCGACGCGATGGTCATCAGCAAGGCTGTGGGAGTGGCGTGATGATCGATTTCTCGCTGCCTGAGGAGACCCGCCTTTTGGTCGACACCGTCCGCCGTTTCGTCGAGACGGAGGTGCAGCCGCTCGAAGATATTGTCGAACAGACAGCCAAAGTGCCGGCGGATGCGCTGGCGGTGACCAAGGCCAAGGCGCAGAAGCTCGGCCTTTACGCCATGAACATGCCGGCCGATGTCGGCGGCGGCGGGCTGTCTTGCGTCGAGCATTGCCTGGTCGAGGAGGAATTCGGCAAGACCTCGGACGCGCTGATCCGCCGGGTGTTCGGCCAGGTCTATCCGATGCTGATGGCGTGCAAGGGCGATCAAGTCGAGCGCTATCTGCTGCCGACGGTGAAGGGCGACAAGATCTGCGCCATGGCGATCACCGAGCCGGGCGCCGGCTCAGACGCGGCGTCGATCAGCACGACCGCTCAGCTCGACGGCGATCAGTGGGTCCTCAACGGCACCAAGCATTTCATCAGCGACGGCGACATTGCCGACTACGTGATCCTGATGGCGCTGACCGACAAGGAGAAGCGGGCGCGGGGCGGCATCACGCTGTTCCTGGTCGATCGAGCTACGGCCGGCTTCAAGGTCGCGCGCATCCAGCCGATGATGGGCCATCGCGGCTATGGCCATGCCGAGCTGAGCTTCGAGAACTGCCGCATTCCCAAGGCGGCCGTGCTCGGCGAGATCGGCGGCGGCTTCAAGCTGATCATGCAGAGCGTGCTGCAGATCCGGCTCGCCCATATCGGCGCCCGCGCCGTCGGCATGGCGCAGCGCGCGCTGGAGATGATGCGCAAGCACGCCGGCGAGCGTCGCCAGTTCGGCCAGCTGATCGGCGACTTCCAGATGGTGCAGAAGCTGATCGCCGATTCCGCCACCGAGATCTTTGGCGTCAAGATGATGGTGCTGAACGCCGCCTGGGACATCGACCAGGGCCGGGATGCGCGCGACAAGGTCTCGATGATCAAGGTCGCGGCCTCCGAGATGCAGGGCCGCGTGGTCGACCGCGCCATCCAGGTGTTCGGCGGCATGGGATTCAGCAAGGATCTGCCGCTGGAGCGCATGTATCGCGACGCCCGCGTCACCCGCATCTACGACGGCACCTCCGAAATCCACCGCATGCTGGTTGCGCGCAGCACCATCAAGAACGGCTTGCAGCTCTAGGAAGCGTTTCATGGCTCACGCACCTCTCAAGCCCGGCGCTGCGTTCGCGTTCCGCAAGACTATGACCGTTGCCGAACAGGCGATGTTCACGGGAATCAGCGGCAATCTCGGCGGTCTCTACGTCGATGCCGTTCGCGCCAGGAAGGTCGGCGCCGCCAACATGGTTGCCTTCGAGCTCGCCGTCGGCGGTCTCGCTACCACCTGTCTCAGCCAGCTCGGCGGACCGACACGGCGGATCGGCAGCATCGCGCTGAACTTTGCCGCGCCGGTGATCGTCGGCGAGTCCGTCGAGGCCAGGGCCGAGATCGTCTCCGTTGATGGTGATGATGCGGTCTGTCGCGTTACCTGCACGCTGTCACCCTCAGGCGCGACCGTGGTGGACGGCACCGCGACACTGGTTCCCTTTGCCAAGGGCTGAGCCATGTACGAGCCAAAATCCTTTGATGATCTCAAGGTGAATGACAGGGTCAGCCTGAGCAAGACCATCACCGAGGCCGACGGCGCGCTTTATATCGCCGCCACCGGCGATTTTGGCCCGGTTCACGTCGATGAGGTCTATGCCGGCGCGACGCGCTTCGGTCGCCGGCTGGCGCCAGGGATCATGGTCGCGGGCCTCTGCACCAGCATCCTCACCTCTGAGCTGGTTGGCACCATCGGGGTCTCGGTAGAGGACCGCTTCTGGTTCACTGGTCCGGTGTTCTACGGCGACACGCTCACCTTCGACGTCTGGATTGCCGAGCAGCTCGATGAGACTCGCACCATCATCTGGGAGGCGAGCGCGCGCAACGAGAACGGCCTGGAAGTGCTGAAGGCGCGGGCGAGCCTGAAATTCCCGCGGCGCAAATCGTCATGAGCAAGCCGATGAAGAAACCCGACTTACGTGGCGTCACGGTCGCAACCGTGCTGCCCTTTAAGGATAATCTGTCCATCGACTGGGACGGTTATGCCCGCCTGCTCGACTATTGCGCCTGTCCGGACGGAATCGCGGCAGTGTTCGTCAATGGACATGCGGGCGAGGGCGGGTCGCTTTCGGATGATGAACGGCAGGCGGTGATCGCGCGGACGCGCCGGCAGATCGGCGGGAAGCCGCTGCTTTCGGGCATCATCGCGCATTCCACGGCGGAGGCGATCCATCAGGCGCAACTCGCGGAAGCTGCCGGCGCCGATTGCGCCGTGCTGTTCCCACCGGCGCCGCTGGGCGGCGGAGCATCCGCGACCTCGCGCGCGCCCCTGGCTTTCGTGCAGGCGGTGAGCTCCGCGATCGGAATTCCGGTCTCCATCTTCCAGTATCCGCTGGCGTCCGGCTTCGGCTATTCGCCGGAGACGCTGGCGAAGATCGCAGCGCTCGACAGCGTCATCGCCGTCAAGGAAGGCAGCGATACCATGCTGGCCTATGACGAGAACCGGCGGGCGGTGAAGCAGGCCGACGCTACTGTCGCCATCCTGCCGTCGAACTTCAACTGGTTCCTGCCGCAACTCGCCGTCGGCGGCGACGGCGTTCTCTCCGGCCTGGTCAGCCTCGCACCGCATTTGTTCGCAGAGCTGTGGCAGGCTGCGCTCGCCGACGACCTCAAGGCGATGCGCGCCGTCAACGAGCGGCTCTATCCGATCGTGCGGTCGATCTATGGGCCTGCGCCGATCATGGACATGCACACGCGCATGAAGGTCGGGCTGAAGGCGCTCGGCCTGATCCGCAACGCCGATCCGCGGCCGCCGCTGCTGCCGGTTCTGCCTGCACTGTGCGACGCCATCGCAACCACTGTCGGTGCCGCGCGCGCGGCCGGCGACATTCGACTGGCATGAGGGACGGGTGCATGCCGGACGAAGCCTTCATCCATATCGTGCGGGTCGACATCGATCCGGAGCACGAGGCTGCGTTCAACACCTGGTACGAGCAGAAGCACTTTCCCGATCTGCTCGCCTGTCCCGGCTGGCTCTCGGCAAGGCGCTTCGTCTCCATCGGCGACGGACCGAAATACGCAGCGATGTACGAAGTCGCGGGACGATGGGCATTCGAGACACCGGAGTTCCTGAAGGTGAAAGGCTTCGGTCCGTTTGAATCTCTGGTGAAGAATTTCATGCGCATCCAGCTGAGGCCGATGTCGGGACCCGCCTGAGCAGATCGAAGACGATGCTGCCTGCAGGATCGCAAGATCCGGCCGGCCGCATCCAAGAAACGTTGAGGGAATTCCGGAAGAGGGACTGCATCGGTTATTGGCGTCTTACTGGAGGTATTCATGGTTTCGACACTGCTTCGCTTGGGTGCTGCTGTACTCGTTCTCGCATCCGCGTCCGCGCATGCCGCGTGTACGCCCGCGATCACCGATGACAATCTGATCGCGCCCGGTAAACTGCAGCTCTCCATCAACCCGACCAATCCGCCGCAGCAATTCGTCGACAAGGACGGGCAGTTGCAGGGGCTCAACGTGGAACTCGCCGCCGAGCTCGGCAAGCGGTTGTGCCTTCCGGTCGAACTCGTCCGGATGGATTTTCCGGCGATGATTCCCGCGCTCAACGCCGCCCGCATCGACGGCATCGACACCGGCATGTTCTGGACCGAGGAACGCTCCAAGCTGATGTACATGGTGCCCTACGCCATTCAGGCGATTTCGGTCGTAGTTGCGCCCGACAGCGGCACAAAAATTGCTACTGAAAACGATCTGATCGGAAAGTCATCCGCGGTCGAGGTCAGCAGCTACCAGATGAACTGGCTCAAGAAACTCAGCGACGCCAGCGTTGCGAAAGGTGGAGCCGCCGTCGAGATGCGGACGTTCCCCACCGCGACCAACGTCGTCAGCGCGCTGCTTGCGGGCCAAGTGGATAACGCGCTGCTGGTCGATAGTGTCGCGCGCGATCTCACCAGCCGGGGCCGCGTCAAGGAAGTGCTGAGCGGCCTAGGCACCGCGCGTACGACGCTCGGCTTCCGTAACAAGGTGGTGGTTGACGCAGTCGTCAAGGCGCTCAACGCGATGCGGGCTGACGGCTTTTATCAGGCACTGTTCGACAAGTTCGGCCTGACTGCCATGCCGGCCGACCAGCCGCTTGCGATCGCCGGCCCCGGTCCGGCCTGATATCAACGGAGACGAGCCGATGAGCCATTTCAGTCCGACGGCCGCCGTCAATTACTTCTTCAACTACTTCCTGATGAAGGGAGTGCTCGTCACCATCGGCTTGACGGTGGCGGCGGTCGTCGGCGGATTGATCCTCGGCATGGGCATCGCGCTATTGCGCATGTCGTCCAATCCGGTGCTCGCGGGTGCCGCGCGCCTCTACATCTGGTTCTTCCGCGGCACGCCGCTCTTGATCCAGCTGGTGGTGATCTACAGCGGGCTGCCGCAGCTCGGGATCAAGTTCTCCGTGATCACCTGCGCCCTCGTCGGCCTGATCCTCAACGAGGCGGCCTATCTCGCCGAGATCGTGCGCAGCGGCTTCATGGCCGTCTCGGCGGGGCAACGCGAAGCGGCCTGGGCACTCAGCCTGTCGCCATGGGTGACGTTCCGTCGCGTCACCCTGCCGCAGGCGTTCCGGCTGATGATCCCGCCGCTCGGCAACTCCATCAACTCGCTGTTGAAGGCGACCTCGCTTGCTTCGGTGATCTCGGTCGAGGAGCTGATGCGCCGCAGTGACATGCTGATGCAGGAGCATTTCCAGATCCTCGAAGTCTATGCGGCCGCGACCGCCTATTACCTGATCCTCACATCAGTCTGGGATGCGGTGCAGCGCCGGCTCGAGAAGCATTTCGGACGGTCGAGCGTTGCGAAATCCAGGAAGGTCGCGACGGCGGCGCCGGTCACGCGGGCGAGCGCGGAGGCCCGGGCATGAGCCAGACACCGATGATGACGGAACGTGCAACAGTGCAGCCGCAGCTCCGTGAGGTACCTGCGGTGCGCATGGAGGCGGTCTACAAGCACTATGGTGACTTCACGGCGTTGAACGAGGTCGATCTCAAGGTCGCCAAGGGCGAGAAGATCGTTGTCTGTGGTCCCTCCGGCTCGGGCAAGTCGACGCTCATCCGCTGCATCAACCACATCGAGAAGCACGACGAGGGGCTGATCTATGTCAACGGCGTCGAACTCGACCATCAGCGCAAGAACATCGATGCGGTCAGACGCGACACCGGCATGGTATTCCAGAGCTTCAATCTGTTCCCGCACATGACGGTGCTGGAGAATTGCACTCTGGCGCCAATGACCGCGAACGGCATGAGCGAGGCGGAGGCCAAGGACCTCGCCATGCATTTCCTGACGAAAGTCCGGATTCCGGACCAGGCCGAGAAATATCCTGGGCAGCTCTCGGGCGGCCAGCAGCAGCGCGTCGCCATCGCGCGGGCACTCTGCATGCGTCCCAAGATCATGCTGTTCGACGAGCCGACCTCGGCGCTCGATCCTGAGATGGTCAAGGAGGTGCTGGAGACGATGAAGAAGCTCGCCGAAGAGGGCATGACCATGCTGTGCGTGACCCATGAAATGGGCTTTGCCCGCGAGGTTGCCGACCGCATCGTGTTCATGAACGAGGGCAAGGTGGTCGAGCAGGCCGCGCCTGAGGAATTCTTCAAGCATCCGAAGTCGGAGCGGGCGCGGACGTTCCTCGACCAGATCATTCACTAGATGGCGGCCGTATCCGGCGACATGACGCAAACATTTGGCGCGCGCCTGCGCGGCATCCACGCCGCCACGATCGTGCCGATGACGGCCGATTTCGCCGTGGATGAGGCGCAACTCTCAGCCCATCTCGCCGCAGTCGCGTGCACGCCCGGCATAAATGGGCTCCTCGTCAACGGTCATGCCGGCGAGAATTTCGTTCTGTCGCTGGCCGAGAAACTGCGGGTGGTGGAGCTGGCGCGCCGACACGCGCCGGAGGACTGCCTGATTGTCTCGGGGGTCAATCATGAATCGAGCCTCGAGGCCGCGCGCGAGGCGGCTGCGCTGGAGAGGGCCGGCGCGGATGGGCTGCTGGTGTTTCCTCCCAACAGCTGGGCGCTCGGCCATGCCGATGACTGCGTGATCGAGCATCACCGCCGGATCCGCGATGCGACGGCCGCACCGCTGATGCTCTATGCCGCGCCCGTCGGCGCGGGCGCGATGCCCTACGTCCCGTCGCTGCTGGAACGGCTCGTCGAAGATCCTCGCTTCGTTGCGATCAAGGAGGGCAGCTGGGAGGTTGCGACGTATGAGCAGAACTCGCGGCTGATCCGCCAGCTGCGTCCGGACTTCGTCGTGCTCGGCTCCGGCGACGAACATCTGCTGACGAGCTATCTCGTCGGCTCGGCCGGCAGCCAGGTCAGCCTCGCCTGCGTGGTGCCGGAGCTTGTCGTCAGCCTCTGGGATGCGGCCGAGGCAGGCGACTGGGCGCGGGCGCGCGCCGCGCATGAGAAGCTCTATCCCCTTGCTGTCGCGATCTATCGCAATGCGCCGGGAGGACGGGCGACGGCGCGGCTCAAGGCGTGCCTGAAATTGCTTGGACGTCTTTCGTGTGACGCAGTACGACCGCCGCAGCCCTCGGCCACGCCAAACGAGTTGCGAGCACTCGAACAGGCGCTGCGGATCACCGGCGTACTCTAGGAAACGAAGAACGATGCGCGCCAACCTTCAATTGACGAAGCGCTTCCCAGCTTCAGCTCAAGGCGTGACCAGCCAATCCGTAGACCCACGGCTCGTTTTCCTTTCGGTTCAGGAATCGCCGCCCCTTGGACATGGTCGTGACGGTGTCGTGCATCCCGAGGCGGCTCTGTTGAAGGAAGTCCGCAAACAGGCCCGTTTGCTCCCGCGTATCCACGCGGGCGAACCTTCCGGCGAGATCCTTGAGATGGACGGCCGTAAGATGGATCGCGTCACAATCATTGCTGGCGACGATCGGGCCGATCACATGACCGCGCCCGAATTCGCGCTTCATGGAATAACCGACGGTCTCACCGGCGCGGCGCAGGACGAAGATTGACGCGCCTTCGGAAAGCAGTGCAAGCAGCTTGTGACGGTTGGCTCCGAACGCGCGCTCGTCCAGTGCCGCGATCGCTTCGGTATCGTCGGTGGACAGCGGGCTCAATTCACCATCCAGCGCCGGCACTGGCGGAGGTGGTGACACGACCTCGCCTTGCCACTGATACACCGTGGCCTCCTTCGTGAAGCCCAGCGAAAGATATAGATGATACGCGGCATCGGTCGAGTTGAGGCTCAAATTCCGGTTGCCACACCGCTCGAACACCTGCTCCATGAGCCAACGGCCAGTACCCTGAGCCTGGGTTCGAGGCGATGTGATCACGAGGCCAATGGTCGCGAATTCGCGGCCATATGGAAACCACATCGCGCTGCCGAAGACGCGTCCTATGCCATCAACGGCTACGATCCCGTGGCCTGCGCGGCGCAAGAAATCCCAATCCTTGGGCCGATGCGGCCAGCCAACCCCAGCCGAGAGCGCGTGGAGCAGCGTCACATCAACGTCGTTGACGTCTTTCGCAGCCAGTTCAAAGGACTTCACGCGTACCGTTCGTCCCATCTCGACTCGTCCATTCCTTCGCGGGATGCCAATCTCTCGCACATCGCGCCTTTTCTCTCCCGCCAAAATGGACAGCGGGCGCATTTCGCCGCACTATCGCACGGAAAGCCAGCAGGTTTCGCCTGTTTGGGCCTTCTTTTCGAAATCTTCGGCCTGTCTTGCAACGTAATTCGGCAGGGAAAGCTCCGGCTTGCAGCTACCCTCTCGGTGTTCGGCAAGAACTGTGCAGGCAGAGCGGATCGCCCTGAATCCCCAAGAGAGTCTTGCAAGGCTAATCGCTTTTCCCGGCGTCGTCGACATGCCGGGCGGGGCAGGGGCGTGCATCGATGGCATTTCTTTTCAATTCTGATGCTGCCAGGGGGGCAATCTTCCGGAAGGCTTTTGCGTGCGAGCTCCCCGATCTGGAATTTTACCATTGCAGCGAAAATTTCGACCCGGAAAAGGTGCGCTACCTGCTGACCTGGAGCGCGCCCGACGATCTCTCGCGCTTTTGTAATCTGGAGTTGCTCTTTTCCATAGGGGCTGGGGTCGACCAGTTCAAGCCGGAGACCATACCTGGTCATGTAAAGCTCGTGCGCATGGTCGAGGATGGCATCGTTCGCATGATGCAGGAATACGTCGTCCTTGGTGTGCTGACGCTGCATCGCGAGATGCTGGCCTACCGGGAGCAGCAGAGCAGGGGCGTTTGGCAAGCGCTAGCAACGTCCCAGGCGACCGATCGGCGTATTGGCTTCCTCGGCCTTGGCATGCTGGCGCAAGCCGCGATCGACCGCTTGAAGCCGTTTCGATTTTCCCTTGCCACGTGGAGCCGCAGCAAGAAGGTGGTCGAGGGAGTCGCCTGCTTTCATGGGGACGACCAGCTTGGCGATTTCCTGCGAGGAACAGATATCCTCGTCTGTCTTCTTCCCCTGACGGAGCAAACAAGCGGCATCCTGAACGCAAGGCTCTTCTCGCTTTTGCCAGCGGGAGCGAGGCTGCTACACGTCGGCCGCGGCCCGCAGCTTGACCAGGGCGCACTGATCGAGGCGCTCGACAGCGGGCATTTGGCAGCAGCGATGCTTGACGTCACCGATCCCGAGCCGCTGCCGGAAAGCCATCCACTCTGGTCTCATCCGAAGGTGATCATCACGCCGCATATCGCGTCCGTGACGCAACCGCATTCGGCAGCACAAGCCGTCATAGAGAACATCCGGCGTCACCGTGCTGGACAAAATCCGATCGGCCTTGTCGATCGAGCACTCGGCTACTAACAGGAAAAACGCCATGTCACTTCTGATCACCATCGACACCAATCCGGACTTCGCACCGAAGAACGCATTGCCTGCCCCGGAACGGCTCATTTCCGGCAATCCATCGTTCAAGACCTGGGCCCAGGACGCCTCGAAAGGCGAGAAGGTGCTGACCGGCGTCTGGGAAGCAACGCCGGGCGAGACCCATTCCATCAAGGGCACCACCTTCGAGTTCTGCCACATTCTCTCGGGCGTCATCGAAATCGAGGAAAAGGGGGGTGAGACCAGGAGGTACCGCGCCGGCGACAGCTTTGTGATGAAGCCCGGCTTCGTCGGGGTCTGGCGGACGATCGAGACCGTGCGAAAGATCTACGTCTGCCATTATGACTGAGACAACGTTGAGGGCAGCACTAGCAGCCCTCAGAATGTTCGACCTCCGGGACCGCGCCTAACCAAATTCAACGCGGCAAGTCACTTCATTCTTGATGAAAAATGCGGCGTGCCGTCCTGTACTGCTCGCATGAGACGGCTTCGTCTCGCCACGCGCAAATCAGACGGTGATGGTGAGGCCGGGCCTGAAGCCAAGGAGCAAGCCCATGATTGCGTTGAAGGACAAGGATCTGTTTCGCCAGCAAGCGCTGATCCGCGGCAACTGGCGGGATGCGAGCACGAAAGCCACCGTTGATGTCATCGATCCTGCCAGCCAGAAAGTCCTTGGCACCATCCCCGACATGGGCCGAGACGAGACCAGGGCAGCAATCGAGGCTGCGGCCGCTGCGTTCAAGCACTGGAAGGCAAAGGCTCATGCAGAGCGTGCCGCGCTGCTGGAGCGTTGGTACGAGCTCATGCGACGCCATGAGCAGGATTTGGCGCTTCTGCTCACGCTGGAACAGGGCAAGCCGCTGGCGGAATCGCTCGGAGAAATCCGTTATGGCGCATCCTTCGTCAAATGGTTTGCCGAAGAGGCCCGCCGCATCAACGGATCGACTATCCCGGCGCCCACAGCCGATCGTCGCATTCTGGTGCTGAAAGAGCCCGTCGGCGTCTGCGGGATCATCACGCCCTGGAATTTCCCCAACGCGATGATCACGCGCAAGGTGGCACCAGCGCTTGCCGCGGGCTGCACAGTCGTCATCAAACCTTCCGAATTTACGCCTTTTTCAGCTCTCGCCATTGCTGTTCTGGCTGAGCGGGCCGGAATTCCGGCGGGCGTGATCAACATCGTGACGGGCATGCCGGCAGACATTGGCGCAGAGCTGATGGCCAACGAAACCGTCCGCAAGATCTCGTTCACCGGATCGACCCGCGTCGGCGCTTTGCTGATGAAGGGCGCCGCCGACAACATCAAGAGACTGAGCCTTGAGCTCGGTGGCAACGCGCCGTTCATCGTTTTTGACGATGCCGATATCGACCGGGCGGTCGAGGGGGCGATTGCGTCAAAATTTCGCAATGGCGGGCAAACGTGCGTCTGCTGCAATCGCATTCTGGTTCAATCCGGCATTTACGACGCCTTCGCCCGGAAGCTTGCCAGCCAGGTCGCAAAAATGAAGGTCGGTCCCGGCACGGAAGACGACGTTGCGATTGGGCCGATGATCAATGGCGCGGCGATCGAGAAGATCAAGCGGCACGTTACGGACGCCCTGAACAAGGGCGCAAAGATCATCGCGGAGAGTGGGGCGGTGCCGGAAGGTCGGCAATATGCCCGCCCTGTCGTGCTCGGCGGCGCAACCACCGAGATGCTGCTGGCTTCAGAGGAGACCTTCGGGCCGGTCGCACCGCTTTTCCGCTTCGAGACCGAGGACGAGGCGATTGCGATCGCAAATGGCACGCCATTCGGCCTTGCCGCCTATTTCTATACTGAAAACCTCCAACGCTCATGGCGTGTTGCCGAGGCGCTCGAGTTCGGCATGGTCGGCTTGAACACCGGCCTGATCTCGACCGAGGTGGCGCCGTTCGGTGGCGTCAAGCAGTCGGGCCTCGGACGCGAGGGATCCCAGCTCGGGATAGAAGAATATCTCGAGACCAAGGCGCTCCATGTCGGCGGTTTGGACTGAGCGGCCATCGAATCAGCAGCTGAAACAAGAAAAGGGGGCGGTCGAACCGCCCCCTTTTTCCTTCACTGCGTACCGATCTCGATTGAAGCTTTTGAAGAGCTGAAGCGCAACGAGAGAACCCGAGGGAACTGCGCTCAGGCGCTTTTGCGCAGGGGCTCAAGGCCGACTGCCGCAGCAAGCCCTCCGATGTCAGCGACCTCGGTGTATTCATAGAAGGGGTTCGCGGGCTCGTGACCGCGGTTGACCCAGACCTTGTTCTTGATTCCGAGATCGTAGGCCGTCATCAGGTCGTAGCGGAAGGAGGAGGAGACGTGGGTAATGTCTTCCGGCCCGCAGCCCAGCTTGTCAAACATGTACTCAAAGCCCTTCATGTGCGGCTTGTAGGCGCCGGTTTCCTCGGCCGTGATGACCATGTGGAAGGGGGCACCGAGCTTCTCCACGTTCGACATGATGAGGTTCTTCATGGAGTTCGACAGGATGACCAGCGGAATCTCCCTGGCGACTTTGGCCAGACCCGCTGGGACGTCGGGATGTGGACCCCATGTGTGGATCTCTTCATTGATGCGCTGGGCATGCTCCGGACGAAATGCGATGCCGTTGCGCTTGCACGCGCGCTCCAGCGCATTGTGCACGACCTCGAAGTACGGCTTCCAGGCGCCGAGAACCTCGTCGAGGCGGTAAGCCGAAAAATCCTTGATCAGCTTTGCCATAGCCGTCGACGAGAGCTCGGAGCCATAGACTCTCCTTGCTGCGCCGGCCATGTCGAAATTGGTCAGCGTGCCGTAACAGTCGAAGGTGATGTACTTGGGTCTAAACGTTGCCATGGCTCGATCCTTTTCGTCCTCACGCACCGCGCTCCGGTACGACAGGGATCATAGCGGGCAGACGGCCGGATAAAGCACCGCTGTCGCGGCGGCCGGAAGCAGATTGTGTCGTATCGGATCGCAGGCATGGCAGAGAGTTGTGCGAACAGGTGATTTCGACTTGAGCACCAATGCCTGGCGCAGGCCGATGCCGGCATAAGATGCGGCGCAGGTCGTCAATGACAGTCAAAATGCCCTTCGTCGATGTCCAGCCTGGGAGCAAGTGCTGTTCTGGGCGTCTTACGTTGAGCTCCGAAGACATCGGAGCGGGCCGCACGAGCATTGCGGCTGATCTGGAGGACGACATGTTGAGCAACTCGCTGATTGAGCTCGATCGCGCGCATCTGATTCACCCGGTCTCATCCTATCGCAGCCACGAGGCGACAGGCGTCCGTGTGCTGAAGTCGGGGAAGGGCGCGACGCTGACCGACGTCTCGGGACGTCAATTGCTGGACGGTTTTGCGGGCCTGTGGTGTGTCAATGCCGGCTACGGACAGGACAGCATCGTCGAGGCGGCCTTGAGTCAGCTCCGCGAGCTGCCTTATGCGACGGGCTATTTCGGGTTGGGCTCCGACCCGGCGATCCGGCTGGCCGCCAGGCTGGCTGAATTGGCGCCTGGCGATCTGAACCATGTCTATTTCACCTTGGGCGGCTCCGATGCCGTCGACAGCACGATCCGGTTCATCCGGTACTATTATCACGCCAAGGGTAGGCCGCAGAAGGACCAGTTCATTTCGCTCGAGCATGGCTACCATGGATCGTCGACCGCCGGATCCGGCCTGACTGCTCTGCCGGCCTTTCATGCGGGATTTGGAGTGCCATACAACTGGCAGCACAAGATTCCGTCGCACTACGCCTATCGCAATCCTGTCGGTCCCCATCCACAGGCCATCATTGCGGCCTCGGTCGCGGCGTTGCGAGCCAAGATCGCCGAACTCGGCGCCGAACGCGTCGCCGCCTTCTATGTCGAGCCGATACAGGGGTCAGGAGGCGTCCTCGTTCCGCCGCCGTCTTGGCTGAAGGCGATGCATGCTGTTTGCAGGGAGCACGATGTTCTGTTCGTTGCCGATGAGGTCATCACCGGCTTCGGCCGTGTCGGTCCGCTGTTCGCTTGTGAAGAGGACGATGTCGTGCCGGATCTCATGACCACGGCCAAGGGCCTGACGTCGGGCTATGTGCCGATGGGGGCCGTTCTGATGTCCGACCGCGTCTACAACACCATTGCAGACGGCGCCGGCAAGGCGGCTGTCGGCCACGGCTACACCTATTCCGCACACCCCGTCAGCGCAGCCGTCGGGCTCGCGTGCCTGGATCTTTACGAAAACGGCCTGCTGGAGAACGGCCGTAAGGCCGGGCATCGTCTGATGGAAGGACTTCGCGGGCTTGCCGATCATCCGCTCGTCGGCGATGTCAGGGGTCGTGGTATGCTGGGCGCAATCGAGCTCGTCACCGACAAGCAGCGCAAGACGCCGCTGCCGGCGGAAGCCGACGCGGCGCGCCGTATCTTCGATCGTGCATGGGACAACGGCCTCGTCATCCGCGCCTTCGCGCAGGGCGTGCTGGGCTATGCGCCGCCGCTCTGCTGCACGGATGCGGATATCGACGGCATCATCGAACGGACAAGGGTCACGCTCGACCAGACGCTCGAAGACAAGGACGTCCGCGCAGCGATGAACGGTTGATCGCTGCGCCTGCTTGTCAGCTATTGAAGATGCTTTCGAGCGGCAAATGGGACTTCACGATCGGCGATTTCAGCACGACGAAACTGAAATATTTGTCGATGCCGATATCCATCTCGACCAGGCGTTCCATGACCGCCTGGTACTCGCTGATCCCGGCCGTGATGAATTTGACGAGATAGTCGTATCCGCCCGAAACGAGATGGCACTCGACGACGGAATCGATCTTTTCGATCGTCGTGAGAAAGCGCGCGAAATCGATTTGACGATGATTCTTGAGGGTGATTTCGGCGAAGACAGTGAGAGTTTGGCCGAGCTTGGAAACGTCAATCCGGGCGGAATAGCCGGTGATGAAACCTTCCGTCTGGAGCCTCTTCACCCGCATCAGGCACGGGCTCGGAGAAAGGTTGATCAGCTCTGCGAGCTCGACGTTGGAAATCCGCCCGTTCTTCTGTAGTTCGCATAAAATCCTGATGTCGATCTTATCAAGCTTCATCGCAATGCCATGAGATGGGGGCGACAACGGCGTCAAGGATCTGAGACTTCTGCGTCATACACATCGTCATAACATCAACCAGCATGTTTTCCCACCGGACCGTGGAAATTGCCTTTAGAACTCGCTGACCTTGCCCCAGGCGCTCATTTTCAGCCGCTCCGGCCTGTAAGGCCGCGGATCGACAATGGGCGGACTGCCCGTGATGATGTCGGCGATCATATGCCCCGCGCCTGGGCCAATTCCAAAACCGTGGCCGCTGAATCCCGCCGCAAGAATGAAACCTGGAATCGATTCAACTTCACCGATTGCGGGAATGCCGTCCGGCGTGCTGTCGATGTAGCCGGCCCAGACGTTCGAGATCGTGACGTGCCGGAGTTCCGGCACGAGCTTGCAGGCTCTTCGGTGCGTCAGCCGAATCTGCCTCATGTCAGGGCGCGGATCGAGCGTCCGGTTCAGCTCCATCGGAGTCACCGCGTCGAGACGCCATTTCGCCAGGGATTCATGGCCCTGCCTCAGGCCCTCGAAAGCCCCAGGGCTGAGACTTCGCCACCGGCGCGCGAACATGGGCAGGAATTCGCGGCCGAACCTGAACTGCTGCGGCGTCGGATCGACCCGCGCTCGCCCGCTGATTGCCAGCGTGTATCCGCCGTTGCCGCGTCGCGTGGCCGATACGAGCCCGGCGTACAGGGCATCAGGCAGCCCGGCCGCGCCGGGAGCCAGGGCGAGAATGGAAGAGCGCACGGATGCCTGCGGAAAGCGAATACCCAGCTGGTTGCAAAACGAAGACGCCCACGCGCCTCCTGCCATGACCACCGTTTTCGTCCGGATCGTGCCGGCTTCGGTCACCACTCCGCTGACCCGGCCGGCAGTGAGCTCTATGCCGCGCGCCGCGCAATGCTGGTGCACGGTGCCGCCCGCCGCCATGATCGCACGCGCCGCGATGGGCACGGCCTTTGAGGTATCAGCCGTCCCATCGGTTGGCGAGAAGACGCCGCCTTTCCACTTGCGACCGGTCATCTTGCCTCTCGCGTTCGCCTCCTCGGCGCTCAACATGTGCGTCGTAACGCCGACGGTCCTGGCGAAGTCGCGCCACTTGGCCCAGCCGGCCAGCTCATTTTCGTCGTTTGACAAGTACAGCAGACCGCAACGGCGAAAACCGATATCCTCACCCGTCTCCTCGGCAACTCGCTCCCAGAGCGCGAGGCTCTTGGTCGCAAGCGGCAGCTCGCGGGCGTCGCGGTTCTGCTGGCGGCACCATCCCCAGTTGCGGCTTGACTGTTCGGCGGCGACGCGGCCCTTTTCAAGCAGGGCGACCTTGAGGCCACGACGGGCGAGATAGTAGCTCGTGAATACGCCCACCACGCCGCCGCCGATGACCACGACGTCTGTCTCACGAGGCAAGGACGGACTGGATTCGATATGCAGGAGCGGTGCGCTCATCGGACGGTGATCTCCGGTGGTTGCCGTAGCGTAACCGAGGAGTTGCGGCAGGCCTGGCGGACTTTGGTGGTGTGACCGAATATCATGCGGTTTGCTGCCTTTGAGACAGGCAATTATTGCGACAATTCTTTGCATGCGCCGCAGTTTGCAGAGGCGAGGCCGATGCAGGTGACCCTGCAATCCATCGCGCGCTCTCTTGGCAGGGCGCCGCAGCAGACCTGGCCGCGCAGACTGAAATGCCAAATCAGACTTCGTTTTCAGAAGTTCCTGCTGCTTCGACGCCGGCTTTCGGCGACTCCGGGGTGATCGAAATCGTCAAGATCGGCAGAACCAACCGATCGATGGGTCGAGGTCCATAGAGGCAACTTGCATGAGCCTTGTCCAGGAACAGGCCTTCGGAAGCGATCAAGTCGTGACGCGGATGCCATCTGAGCTTCGCTTCGATCGAGTTGGCCAAATTGGGTGGCGCTGCGTTCTGGGCATCTGCTCTTGCTTCTTGCGCGAAGAGGCCTGAATCATGTCGCAGCCTCCAACGAAGGAATGGCAAGTTGAGCGGCGAATTATTGACTTGTCCAAGGAGCGTGGAGGAGCAAGGAGCCGAAGGCGCCGGCCGCAGCAAGATGACGGCACTGGCTTGAAAGAGGAGGATGCTCGCATGGCCTCTGGCATCCAGGCGGCAAGCCCCGTCGATGTCGCGCTGTCGGTGCGCGAGCTGACCGTGAGTCTGCCGGAAGGGATGGAGCGGGCCTACGCCGTCGAGAACATCTCTTTCGATCTGAAACGCGGACAGATTCTCTGTATCATCGGGGAATCCGGATCGGGCAAGTCGGTCACCGCCAACGCGATCATGGGTCTTCTCCCGAAGGCGATCCGGGTCTCCTCGGGTGAGATCCGCCTGGATGGGATGAATATCGTAGGCCTCTCGGCCGACAAGCTTCGCAGCCTGCGCGGCCGCGTCGTGTCGATGATCTTTCAAGACCCTCTCTCGGCGCTCAACCCGCTGATGACCGTGGGTGCGCAGATCGAGGAGGTGATGGCCGCGCACGATGTCGGCACGCCGGCGTCCCGGCGCAGCCGGGCCATCGACCTGTTGATTGAAGTGGGTTTGCCCGACCCGCAACTCATGTATCACCAATATCCCTTCCGGCTTTCGGGCGGACAGCGGCAGCGGGTCATGATCGCCATGGCTCTGGCCCTCGAGCCTGCGATCCTGATTGCGGACGAGCCGACCACCGCACTTGATGTCACGACCCAGGCGCAGATCCTGCAATTGATCCGCGACATCCAGCGCCGCAAGGGGATGAGCGTCATGTTCATCACCCACGATTTCGGCGTCGTGGCCGAGATCGCCGATTACGTCGTGGTGATGGAGAAAGGCCATTGCGTGGAGCAGGGCGGTGCCGCGCAAGTCCTGAAGTCGCCCAGCCACCTCTATACGCGGCGCCTGATCGCGGCCGTGCCGCACCTGACCGGTAAGGACCGTGTTGCCTTGGACGCTGCCGACAGGGAACCCATCCTGAAGGTTGAAAGCCTCGTAAAGACCTATCGTAGCGGCAGCGCACTTTTCCGTACGCAGCGCATCGTGCCCGCGGTCAACGGCGTCACCTTCGATCTCTCGTCGGGGCGCACGCTGGGCGTCGTCGGCGAAAGCGGCTCGGGGAAATCGTCGCTCGGCCGGCTGCTGATCAAGCTTATGGAGAGCGACAGCGGCTCGATTCTGTTCGAGGGCCGCGACCTGGCTGGGCTTTCTGAAGCCAAGTTTCGGCCGTTGCGGCCAAAAATCCAGATGATCTTCCAGGATCCTTTTGCTTCGCTCAATCCGCGATCGACGGTCGGGCAAATTCTGACAGTTGGTCCCGTCGCGCATGGGATGCGCTACAGTGAAGCCGACGAGCGGGCGCGGGAGCTTCTGACCCATGTCGGCCTCGATTCAGGAGCCTTCGACCGCTATCCACACGAGTTCTCCGGCGGGCAGCGCCAACGCATCGGCATCGCCCGGGCGCTGATGTTCAAGCCAAAGCTGCTGATTGCCGACGAAGCGGTCTCTGCGCTCGACGTATCGATCCAGGCCCAGATCCTGAAACTGCTGGACCAGATTCAGCGCGAGACGGGCGTCTCGATGATCTTCATCACGCATGATCTGCGCGTCGCCAGCCAGATCTGCGACGAAATCGCCGTCATGCATCGAGGACAAATCGTGGAACGCGGTCCGCCGTCCCAGATCTTTCTCGCCCCGAAATCCAGTTACACGCGAGAGCTGGTGGCGGCGATCCCGGGCGAGCAGCCCGGAAGCATGCCCCAACATGAAGGCTACGTCGAGAACCCCAAGCAAGGAGAGTCGCTATGATCAAGCGGTCTGCGGATACATCGAACTACTCGCGGCGCGATGCCTTGCGAATGGTGGCGTTCGGCGGAGCTGCTGCCTTCATCACGCCGAACCTCCTTGGCGAGCCCGCCTTCGCTCGTAGCTCTGCGGCAAAGCCGAGCGGCCGCGTGATCGTCGGGCTCGGACAAGAGCCGACCGTATTCAATCCGCTGATGGCCCACATCGAAGTCGATGACGGCGTGCATTTCTCGGTTTTCGACGCGCTGTTCCGCATCGATCCTCAAGGCGCCATACAGCCCAACCTTGCGGTGGAAGTGCCGGACCAGAAGAATGGGGGCATCTCGCAGGACGGTCTCCAGTGGCGCATTCGTCTGCGTGACGACGTTCGCTGGCACGATGGCAGGCCTTTCGGTGCCGAGGACGTGAAGTTCACGCTCGAGCTGATCACGAATCCCGACTTCCGGGCTTGGCGTACCGCCGGACATGCTCTCGTGCGCGACATCACCGTGATCTCACCGACAGAGATCTCGTGGCGAATGGAAGAGGCCTTTGCGCCGTATTTGTCGTTCCTGACCGAGACCTTCATCGTCCCCAAGCACATTCTGGGGACGGAGGCCAATCCGAACAACGCCGCCTTTAACCAGGCGCCGGTCGGCACCGGTCCGTTCAAATGGGGACAGCGCGTCGCCGGCGATCATCTCGAGCTTGTGGCTAACCCCGACTATTTCGGTGAAGGCCCTCACATCGAGAGGCTGGTCTTCAAATACATTCCCGACCTCACCGTCCTCTACACCCAATTCAAGAGCGGCGACATCGATCTGGTGGGGCAGCCCTACATCACCCCTGATCACTACGGGGAAGCCAAAACGCTGCCGAACCGCGTCGTGACCCTCGTCCCGAGGACCTCATTCGAGTCCTTCTACCTGAACCTGGAGCGGCCGCAGTTCAAGGAGCTTGCGGTCCGCGAGGCGCTTTACGCGGCGATCGACAAGGAGGCGATCATCCAGGGGCTCTATTATGGAGTGCCGGCCCCGACAGAGACCTTCATGCCGCGGCAGTCCTTCTTCTTCAACGCCAATCTGCCGCTGCACCAGTTCGATCTCAATCGCGCGCGCAAGATCCTCGATCAAGCAGGCTGGGCGCCGGGAGGCGACGGCATTCGCACCAAGAACGGCGTTCGTCTGTCCTTTACCAATTCGACCACGTCCGGCGATCCCTTGCGCGAACAGGTGCAGCAGTACCTGCAGCAGACGTTTGCTCAGCTGGGGGTCGAGATGAAGATATCGAACCTGCCCGCCGCCGTGATGTGGGGCGAGTTCTGGGGGCAATCAAAATTCGATTCCGTCATCGTCGGCAGCACCTACTTGATCGGCGCAGACCCCGACGTAACCAATCGCTTGCACTCGCGGTCGATCGCCGCGAAGGGCGGCCGCGGCTCGAATAATGCGCAGTATGCGAATCCGGAGGTCGATGCGCTGCTCGACAAGGGCGCGCGCACCTTCGATCCGGAAGCCCGGCGCGCGATCTACGCTCGCGTCCAGGAACTGGTCCGTCGCGACCTGCCCTTCCTTCCGTTGTACCAGAGCAATGCGGTCGAAGGCCTCAAGAAAGGGATCAACGGCTTCGTGCCGAACGGCAATACGCGCACGGAATCGTGGAACGCGCTGGCTTGGTATTGGGCAAGCTGATGTGCTGCCGGCCGAGGCCCTGTGGCCGAGATCGGCGCTGGAGTGATGCTGCAACGCCAACATGGTGACTCGAATGTCCGGGTTCCTGCTCAATCGTCTCTCGCAGAGCATCGTGCTGCTGGTGATCGTCTCGATCATCGGCTTCACGGTTCTCAACCTCATGCCCGGCGGTCCTCTCGCGCAGTTCGGGCTCGATCCGGGCATGACGCAGAAGGATGTGGAGCGGCTCGCGGCGCAGCTCGGGCTAAACCGGCCGCTATGGATTCAGTATCTCGATTGGGCCTGGCGGCTGCTCCAGGGCGATTGGGGACACTCATTTCGCGACGGCTCTTCGGTGCTGGCGGTGATTGGTCGGCACCTGCTGGCGACGCTGCTGCTCATGGGCACGTCCACCGCATTTGCGATCGCGCTCGGCGCCTGGATCGGAATCCGCGGCGCCACTCACCGCTATTCCCTGTTTGACTACTGCGCAACCGTCGGCGCCATGGTCGCCCTGTCGGTTCCGACTTTCTGGTTCGGCCTCATTGGCATCTACATCTTCACCCTGAAGCTCGGGTGGGTTCCTGCAGGTAACATGTACACGATCGGCGACGGCTCGGTGCTGGACTATCTGCACCACCTGATTCTGCCGAGTCTGGTGCTGTCGCTCGTTCACGTCGCGATCTGGAGCCGCTACATGCGCACGGCGACACTGGATGCACTGAGCCAGGATTTCGTCAAGACGGCGCGCGCCAAGGGCGTCAGCGAACGCCGCATCCTGCTGAAGCATGTCGTCGGCAATGCATTGCTGCCGATGATCACGCTGGCAGGGATGCAGCTGCCCAGCATCCTCACCGGCGCATTGGTCACCGAGACGGTCTTTACGTGGCCGGGAATGGGTCGGCTGTTTCTCGATAGTCTCGGTTACAGCGACTATCCCGTCGTGATGGGGTTGTTGATATTCTCGGCCATCCTGGTCGTGTTGGGCAACCTGATCGCAGACATCATCATCGCCACCGTCGACCCGCGCATTCGCCTGGGCTGAGCCCGCGGAGTAACGCCTGATAACAGGAGGCAGCAGATATGACCGTCATCGCCGCGCCCGCTACTCCGACTCGCTGGTGGCACAGCCGTGCGGTGTCCCGCTTCACGCGTCATCATCTGGCGCTCGTTGGGATCGCGATGATCAGCCTGCTCGTGCTGGCGTGCGTCCTCGGTCCCTATGCCTTGCCTTACGATACCCTCCAGATCGACCTGCGCGCGCGCTTTGCTCCGCCTCTCAGCGGTCAGCACTATTTGGGCACCGACCCCTTGGGACGTGACCTGGCCGCACGGCTCTTGATGGCCGGGCGCATCTCGCTGCTGGTGGGTTTCTCCGCGATGTTGCTGTCAACGCTGATCGGCACCTTGGTCGGCGTGACGGCCGGCTATCGCGGTGGCTGGGTCGGGGTGGCGCTGATGCGTACCGTGGACGGCTTCCTGTCCTATCCCTCGATCTTCCTCGTCCTGGCGCTGGCCGCGACGCTGCGGCCGAGTCCCGTCATGATCACCGTCATCATTGCCGTCACGAGCTGGATGGAAACTGCCAGGATCGTCGAGGCCGAAGTCCGTTCGCTGCGCGAGCGCGAGTTTGTCCAGGCTGCACGCATGGTGGGGCTCAGCGGGAAGCATATCATGTTCCGCGAGATCTTGCCCAATGCCATGGGTCCCATCATCGTGGCCGCAAGCCTGGCGGTCGCCCGCGCGATTCTGCTGGAAGCCTATATCAGCTTCCTCGGCTACGGCATCCAGCCGCCGCTGCCGAGCTGGGGCAACATGCTCAACGGCGCCCAGCAATATCTGGCGAGCGCTCCATGGCTCGCGATCATTCCCGGTGCCGCAATTACGATTGCGGTGACGAGCTTCAACTTCATCGGCGACGGTCTGCGAGATGCCCTCGACGTTCGAGACGACCACATTTGATACGTCGAGCCGAGCCACGGCTGATCATACGAGACGCAAACCCCATGCACGCGCCGAGAGTTGACGAGAAGGCGACGCCCTATTGGTGGGACGCCTCACCGCCGATGGCAGCAGATTGATCCTGTTGCCGCATCATCAATGAAATTCTATGCCGAACTTTGCGCCCGCCCGGCGGCGTAATGCCGTCGGACCCAAGTTACGCTGCGAACTGCGCGGGGATCATGAGGTGGCCTCACGCTATCAGGCATTGGCGATTAGGCCGGCAAACCCCGCAAGAGACGTCGACTCAATATGACAACCGCAGCTTACCAGGCCGAAGGTCGCGACAATGCGGACGTGGCCCTGCTTCCTTTCTCCAGATCGCATCTGGAAGGCGCCCTGAAGCTCTCGCAGGAGATGTCCTGGCCCTACCGGATCGAGGATTGGGACGTTGCGCTGCAGTTGGGCTATGGCTTTGTTCTGCAGCGGGGTGGGACGGTGATCGGCACCGCGGCGTGGTGGCCGTACGGCGAGACGCATGCGTCCGCCGGCATGATCATCGTCGCGAAGGCCGCTCAGGGCCGCGGCTATGGGGCGCGGCTGATGGATGCGTTGCTGACGTCCGCGCGCCCGCGGATCATCTCGCTGAACTCGACCGCCGAAGGCGTCACGCTTTATCGCCGCCGCGGCTTTGTGCCGACCGGGATCATCCATCAGCATCAGGGAATTCCACGCCCAAGCCACGAGACGCCGCGACCTGGCCTCCTCAGGCCGATGGCCGCATCGGAGTTCGGAGCGATCGCGCGGCTCGACCGCATTGCTACGGGGTTGGAGCGGCGGCAGTTGCTGAATCGGCTGTTCGATAGCGGTGACTGTTATGTCCTGCTGCGTGACGGCATGCTTTGCGGCTACGCCATCTCTCGTCTTTTCGGCCGCGGGCACGTCATCGGCCCCGTGGTGGCCGAAAGCCCGACCGATGCACGCGCGCTGATCGAATTCGCGATCGCGCGGCTCGGCCCTGTCTTCGTCCGGATCGATACTCCGGCCTCCTCGCAACTCGGGGAATGGCTCGAAAGCATCGGGCTGCAACGGGTCAGTGATGCCACCACCATGGTGCTGGGGACACCGGCTCCATGGACTGGACCGGCCCGCATGTTCGGGCTCGCCAACCAGTCATTCGGATAAGGGGACATCGGGATGCTGCGGGTCGAGGACAGAACTGATATCCCAGATGCCGGTCCGGGCGAGACGGTCGCAACGGTCGGTGCGTTGGCAACACCGGCTCTCCTGCTCGACAAGGACCGCCTGGACCGCAATCTCGTGCGCCTGTCCTCTCGTATGGCAGGGCAAGGCGTCGTGCTGCGTCCCCATATGAAGACGGCGAAATCCATTGACGTCGCCCAACGCGTCTATCCATCGGGGGCGGGACCAATCACTGTCTCAACCTTGGCGGAGGCGGAGTATTTCGCGCAGCATGGATTCCGGGATATCACCTATGCCGTGGGACTTTCTCCTCACACCGCCGACAGAGCAATGCGCCTGCGGAAAGCAGGCGTCGACCTCAAGGTGCTGCTCGATTCGCCGGAGCAGGCGGCCATGCTTGGCGCAGCCGGTCGTATCGTTGGTGTGACACCATCCGCCTTCATCGAGATCGACTGCGACGGTCACCGCGGCGGGCTGACGGCGACCGATTCCAAGCTCATCGCCGTCGCGGCGGCGCTCGCCGAGGCAGGCGTCAAGATCGCCGGCATTCTCACGCATGCCGGCGAATCCTACGGCCTCAGCACGCCCGCGGCCCTTGTCGCGGCTGCGGAGAACGAAAGGGCCGTGGCCGTCGCCGCCGCAACGACATTGCGCGCGGCGGAGCATGAATGCCCTGTCGTGAGCGTCGGCTCCACGCCCACCGCCCATTTCGCCGAAGACCTGACCGGCGTCACTGAAATGCGCTGCGGCGTCTACATGTTCTTCGATCTGGTCATGCACGGTGTCGGCGTCTGCACCACCGACGAGATCGCCATCTCGGTGCTCGCCACCGTGATCGGCACGAAGCCCGAGAAGGGCTGGATTTTGGTCGATGCGGGGTGGATGGCGCTGTCGCGCGACCGCGGCACCGCGGCGCAGCGGCTCGACCAGGGATACGGTCTGGTCTGCGATGCGGCCGGCAGGATCTATCCCGACCTGATCGTTTCGCAAGCGAGCCAGGAGCACGGGATCCTCGCCATCAGGCCCGGGTCGGCGCACGCTTTGCCCAATCTTCCGGTCGGCGCGAAGGTCCGCATCCTGCCCAATCACGCCTGTGCAACGGCGTCGCAACACGAATTGTACAACGTCGTCTCCGCCGGCAGCGATGCGATCGAAGCGCGATGGCCCCGGATGCGCGGCTGGTAGGCCGTCGAAAGGATCGCTTCCAATGACCTCGCCCCTTCGACATCTGACGGAAGCCGGCTTCCTCGGAAAATTCTACATCGACGGAGAATGGCGGAAGCCGATCGGATCAGTCGCGGCAGCAGCAACCGTCGTCAATCCGGCGACGGAGCAGCCGATCGCTGACGTCGCGCTCGGCGATGACGATGACGTGGACTGCGCCATCTCAGCCGCCAGGCGAGCCTTCTCCGGCTGGTCCGTGACACCGCCTACTGACAGGGCGGCGCTGCTCGACCGGATTCACGCCTTGCTCCTTGAGCGGCTGGAACTGTTCGCGCAGGCGCTTACGTGCGAGATGGGAGCCGCCATCACCTATGCGCGCCGAGCCCAGGTGCCGCTGGCCGCCGAACATATCCGTGTCGCACGCGATAATCTCGCGAACTATCCGTTCGTTACCCCACGCGGCAGCACCGCGATCATGCGAGAGGCGATTGGGGTCTGCGGTCTCATCACCCCCTGGAATTGGCCTCTCTACCAGATCACAGCCAAGGTCGGCCCCGCGCTAGCGGCCGGTTGCACGGTGGTGTTGAAGCCGAGCGAATTGTCGCCCCTGAGCGCTTTGCTATTCGCCGAGGTGATGGGCGATGCCGGTTGTCCGCCCGGCGTCTTCAACCTCGTCAATGGAACAGGTCCGATCGTGGGCGCTCGTCTGGCGTCGCATCCGCAGGTGGACATGATCTCGATTACCGGCTCGACGCGCGCTGGCGTTCTCGTCGCGCAAGCGGCAGCGCCCACCGTCAAGCGCGTTGCCCAGGAGCTCGGCGGCAAGTCGCCGAATATCATCTTGCCGGACGCCGATCTCAGCCGCGCTGTTCCGCTCGGCGTCGGCGCCGCCTTCCGCAATCTCGGTCAATCCTGCAGCGCACCGACCCGCATGCTCGTGCCTCGCTCACACATGGAAGGGGTCGAGACCTTGGCGGCCGCGGCTGCTTCAGAACTGGTTGTCGGCGATCCCCTTGCGGAAAGCACGACTCATGGTCCGATTGCTAACCGGCCGCAGTTCGAGCGCGTGCAGACCATGATCGATGTCGGTCTGAAGGAAGGCGCCAAGCTCGTCATAGGCGGGCCGGGGCGGCCTGAGGACCTTCAGACTGGCTTGTATGCGCGACCGACCATCTTCTCGGACGTCCATCGCGACATGAGGATCGCGCAGGAGGAGATCTTCGGCCCGGTGCTGGCGATCATTCCCTACGACTCGGTGGACGAAGCGATCGCGATCGCCAACGACACCGTCTACGGCCTCGGCGCCCATGTACAAGGCGCTGACATGGAGACGGCGCGCGCAGTCGCCCGTCAAATCCAGTCGGGCCAAGTGCATCTCAACCATCCCGACTGGGACCCCAACGCACCTTTCGGCGGCTACAAGCGCTCCGGCAACGGCCGGGAATACGGCCTTGAGGGCATGGAGGAGTATCTGGAGACCAAGGCCGTCCTCGGATTTTATCGATGAAGGCGAGCGATCTACCGGGGCAATCGATTGAGATCGGGGGAATTTCCGAGGGCTACATGCGCAATCCAACGGACGAACAGGTCGCGCCGCCCTTCGCCGAATTGGGACTCGGCCGGGGCTTGAGCAGCATCGTTCGATCAAGCGGTCAAAAACCCGTACATCTTGCGAAGTCCGAGATGATTTCAGCACATTCTATCGCGCGCCTGATGCGATGAAGGCTGATCGGGATTTTGCTTCCGCATTCCCGGCAGCCGAGGTTCGTTGAAACATGTCGCCCTACGTCGAGCGCATTCACAGCGATGAGCGTCTCCCAGCCGAGGCCGAAATCGTCATTGTCGGCGGCGGCATCCTCGGCTCTACGGCCGCCTATTACCTGGCGAAGCGCGGCCTCTCCGTGGCGCTCCTCGAGAAGGGCCACGTCGCCTGTGAACAATCGAGCCGAAACTGGGGTTGGTGCCGTCAGCAGAACCGCGATCGCCGCGAATTGCCGCTCTCGGTGATCTCCATGCGGCTGTGGGACGAGCTCACGCGCGATATCAATCGGGACCTCGGATTTCGACGCTGCGGTCTCGTCTATGCGACCCACGACGAGGCCGTGCTCGCCGGCTGGGAAAGGTGGCGCGAGGTCGCCAGGGAGTACGACGTCGACACCCGCGTGCTGAGCCGGGCGGAGGTGGCCGAGCGCGTCCCCGAAGCGCGCGACAAATGGGTCGGCGGGACCTATTCGGCTCGGGACGGCAAGGCCGAACCTGCGCTTGCCGCGCCTGGTATCGCCGAGGGGGCCAGAACTCTGGGCGCCACAATCCACCAGGGATGCGCCGCGCGGGCGCTCGACTTGGCCAATGGCAGGATCGTGGGCGTGCAGACGGAGAAGGGCTATATCAGAACCAGCGCGGTGCTGTGCGCGGCCGGCGCCTGGTCCTCGCGCCTCCTTCGGCCGCTCGGGATCAGTTTCCCTCAAGCGAGCATCCGTCAGACCGCGCTGCGCTCTACCCCGACAATCAACATAGGCGAGGCGGTCTCCACTCCCTACTGCACGATCACGCGCCGACTGGACGGCAGCTATACGCTTGCGATCAGCGGCAAGGCGAACCTCGAAATCACGCCTCAGGCTATCCGGTATAGCCGGGAATTCATGCCGCAGTTCATGCGTCGCCTGAAGAACGTCAGGCTCGGCGTCGGCCAATCGTTCGTTTCGGGGCCGGATTCAATGGCGGCGCTGCTGACCAACGACAACAGGATCTTCGAGCGGAATCGCGTGCTGGATCCTCCGCCCTTGAAATGGCTGGTGAGCCAAGTGGTGGAGAGTGTCCGGAAAACCTTCCCCCAACTCGGCGAAATCAAGATCAATAGCGCCTGGGGCGGCTTCGTCGATTGCACGCCGGATGCAGTTCCTGTGGTGTCGCAGGTGGACGGGGTGCAAGGCCTCGTCCTCGCGGCGGGCTGCTCGGGTCACGGCTTCGGTTTGGGCCCGGGGCTGGGCTATCTGGCCGCAGAGCTTGTCGTTAACGACACGCCTTGCGTCGATCCCACACCGTTCCGGCTCTCGCGTTTGGTCGACGGCTCGAAGCTGGACATCGCCGCCATCTGACGATCGGGCCGCTGATGGAACAGATCGCCGCCTCTTTATTCCAGTTGAACCGGAAGTGCGTTCAGGCAAAGGATATGCGCGCTTCGAATGGTCAGCGGCGTAAGCCCGCTTTTCATGGCCTAGCCGATTGGAGTAGGGTGTAAGTTTTTGAAATCGCAAGACTATCGCTTTTCCGTGGCTCCGATGATGGATTGGACCGACCGGCATTGCCGGGTGTTCCACCGCCATCTGACTCAGCGGGCGCTGCTGTACACGGAGATGCTGACCACCGGCGCTATCATTCATGGCGATCGGGAGCGGCTGCTCGGCTTTGACGCGGTGGAGCACCCGGTCGCGCTTCAGCTTGGCGGATCGGATCCTGGTGAGCTCGCGAAAGCTGCGCGGATCGGCGAACAGTTCGGCTATGACGAGATCAATCTCAATGTCGGCTGTCCGTCCGACCGCGTAAAGGATGGTCGCTTCGGTGCCTGCCTGATGGCGGAACCGGAGCTCGTCGCGAGATGTGTCGACGCGATGAAGGGCGCGGTCTCCGTTCCCGTTACGGTGAAGTGCCGCATCGGCATCGACGACCAGGATCCCGAAGTCGCGCTGGATACGCTGGCGCGCGCCGTCGTGGCTGCAGGCAGCGACGCGCTGATCGTACATGCGCGAAAAGCGTGGCTGAACGGTCTGTCGCCGAAGGAAAACCGTGACATCCCGCCGCTCGATTATGATCGTGTCTATCGGCTCAAGCGCGCGATGCCGGATGTGCCTGTTATCATCAATGGCGGCGTTCTCGGTATTGAGGAGGCGAAAGCGCATCTTGCGCATGTCGATGGCGTCATGCTCGGCCGGGCCGCCTATCAGGAGCCGTGGCGGCTGCTCGCCGTCGATAGCGACATCTTCGGCGAAGTTGCGCCGCATGCGACGATGCAGGACGCGTTCGAGGCGATGATGCCTTATATCGAGGCGCAGCTCGCACGCGGTACGCGCCTGCACGCCATCACGCGGCATTTCGTCGGCGCCTTCCACGCAGTGCCCGGCGCGCGGGCCTTCCGTCGCCATCTTGCCGAACAGGGCGTCAGGCCGGGAGCTGGGGTTGATGTGCTGCGCGATGCGATCGCGCGTGTTGGGGCACGCGCGCCGGCCGAGGCGGCAGCCTAGTCCTCAATCCACTGCCGTGCGGGCGCGGCGATGGCTACTTTGCAGCTCCGGATAGCCGGTGAGCATCAGCGTGTCGGAGCGCACGCCCCAGCTCTCGAGGCGATCGAGGAAGCTCATGCCGAGCAAATTGGTCTTCATCTGCCCGCGCGGCACAACGAGGGCCGGCACCGATTTCTCGACGAGTTGGCCGACGGCGAGACGATCGAGCGTCAGCCGGGCTGCCTTGGTGTGGCCGCCGGCCGTTTCGAGGTCGACGTCGTATTCGAGCATCTCGAGTGGCAGGCCGATCGCCTTTGCGGTCTCCCAGGTCAGCACCACGGAGGTGGCGCCGGTGTCGATCACCATCGGCGCGGCGACGCCGTTGATCTTGGCGCGCAGCGCAAATTCTCCACCCTGACCGCGCTGGATCTGCACGGCGGGGGCGGGCATCGCGGTCTGCGCGCGGAAAATGTGTGAGACCGTGTGGCTTGCGCGCGCGATCCGGTCGGGATCGCCATAGGCGACGACAGCGCCCGCGGTTCCTGCCAGCAGGATGAGAACGAGCAGGAGGCGGATCATTGCACGCCTCCGATGGCCCGGACGCCCGTCAGGCGCGTTTCGGCAATCCCGCGATCGGCAAAAGGCCAGCGTCCGCCATGCGCGCCGGCAACAGCGCCATGACGGCGAGCCGTTCGACGCTCTCCATGGCGTGCCAGCGCGCGATCTCCGGCAAGGTCCGGCCGCAGCCGAAGCACAGCTTGGTTTTGGGATCGATCATGCAGACGGCGACGCACGGAGTTTCTTTGCTCATACGGACATAGTGAAGGAATATCGGGCATGTCGGCAAGCATGTGTTTTACGAGCCCGTGCCTGCGCTCATGATCGGTCTGTGGCGCGGCCGGCGCTTCTCGTCGGGAACGGTGGAGTTGTCCGGCTGCAGTGGCGGCGAATCCTCCGACAGCGGCGCCAGCGCGCTCATCACGCGCTCCGGCGGGAAGGTGACAATCACCTCGGTGCCGATGCGCAGTTTCGACTTCAGCGTGAAGGTGCCGCCATGCAGATCGATCAGGTTTTTGGCGATGGGCAGGCCGAGGCCCGCGCCCTGTTCGGCCGATTTGATCGAGTTGGAGCCCTGGCCGAACGAGGCGAGCACGACCGGGATCTCGTCCTCGGGGATGCCGGAGCCGGAATCCCTGACCGAGAGGTACTGGCCTCCCGAGGCGGTCCAGCCGGCCTTCAGCCAGATCTCGCCGCCCTGGGGGGTGAACTTGATCGAGTTCGAAAGCAGATTGAGCACGACTTGGCGGATCGCGCGCTCGTCGGCCCAGAGCCGCGGCATCGCCTGCTCGAACACTTCGTGGATGGTGATGCCTCGGCTCGAGGCGCGCAGTTTCATGAGATGATGGCAGTCGGCGACGATGCCGACCAGCGACACCGCTTCCTCGTTCAATTCGTAGCGGCCGGCCTCGATCCGCGACAGATCGAGGATCTCGTTGATGAGGTTGAGCAGATGCACGCCCGAATTGTGGATGTCGGCGGAATATTCCTTGTAGACCGGCACCGCATGCGCACCAAAGATCTCGCTTTTCATCACCTCGGAGAAGCCGAGGATGGCGTTGAGCGGCGTGCGCAGCTCATGGCTCATCTGCGCCAGGAAGCGCGATTTCGCCACGTTGGCGGATTCGGCGCGGTGCCGCGCCTCGTCCGAGATCGCCTTGGCCTGTTCGAGCTCGCCGATCAACGCGTCCTTCTCGGCCCGCGCCTCCAGCGTCGCGAAGGTCGATGAGTGAAGACGATGCGCCAGCAACACGAAATAGCCTTCGGCCGCGAGCGCGAGCGCGGCCAGGATGTAATTGTCCAGCGAGCCGGTCATCGCAAAGCTCAGCGCCATGGCGACCGCAACAGGCGCGGTGGCGGCGAGGGCTGCGATCGGCAGATTGGCGGCCAGCATGCTCGACACTGCGATCACCAGCAGCATCAGGAACATCATCAGCGTTTCCGTGACCATGTCGAGCACGGGATGGATCAGGATCGCCATCCAGCACAGGCCATAGAGCAGGTCGAGCACGACGAAACGTGTCCGCCAGGCCCGCGTTGCCGCCGGCGAGGCAGGCTCTGCCAGGAAGCGGCGGCAGCTGCGGATCATCGCCGCGTGAAGGCAGATCATGCCGGCGGTCCAGGCGGCGGCGGGGATCGGCTGCATCCACAGTCCGAACAGCACACCGGTCGCGACCACCAGCAGCATTACGACATAGGATGCCGATAGCCGCGTCTGGGCATATTGGCGCAACAGCTCGGCGTCGAAGGCCGGCCGGGTTCCGCTGGTCGACGTTAACTTATCGCGTGCCTCGCGGACCCGCTGCGACGCAGCCCTTCGGCTGCTCGCTGATGGAGCGCTGACCGGCGCGGCCGGAAGCTGCACTACCTCAGGCTTTTCAGCGGGGTTACTCATCAAGCAACAACGATTCCTGCCCGCGTCGGACGCGCGCCTTCTGCATTGTCTATCTCTGGCAAGAAATCCTTAAGAGGTGACTTAAGGAGCTAAAGAATTACGTTAACGAGGCGTTAAATTTGGATCGGGCCGCCGCTCAGTGCAGCCACGCATGCTGCGCGACATAGACCACGGCGCCAGCCAGATAGCCCGCAAGCGCCGCGCCCGCGATGCGTCGGGCGTACCAGAGGAACTCGATCCGCTCCAGCCCCATCGCGGCAACGCCCGCCGCCGAGCCGATGATCAGGATCGAGCCACCGGTGCCGGCGCAATAGGCGATGAACTCCCAGAGGAAGCTGTCCGTCGGGTAGTGGCCGAGGTCGTACATGCCCATGGTCGCCGCGACCAGCGGCACGTTGTCGATGATGGCGCTGAACAGGCCAAGCACGACGACGATGACGTCCTGGCGGCCGATCGTCGCCTCCAGCCATCTGGCCAGCATCGTCAGGAGGCCGGCGTGTTCGAGGCAGGCGACCGCGAGCAGAATGCCCGTGAAGAACACAATCGAGCCCATGTCGATCCGGGTCAGCGCATGTCCGAGCGAGAGGGGCTGGCGCACGTGCTCATCCTTGTTGCGGTGAAGGACCTCGCCGACCAGCCAGACGATACCGAGGCCGATCAGCACGCCCATGAAGGGCGGCAGATGCGTGAGCGTCTTGAAGGCCGGCACCGCAATCAGCACGCCGAGCCCGAGATAGAACATCAGGTTACGTTCGAACCGGTCAACGGCGAGCACTCCATCCTCCGATTGCGGCGCCGCGATGGTCTTGCCCCTGAGCGACAGGCTGATGAAGGTGAGCGGCACGAGCAGATTGACCAGCGCGGGCAGGAACAGCGCGCGCATGATCTTCAACGGCGTGATCTGGCCGCCGATCCACAGCATGGTGGTGGTGACGTCGCCGATCACGGTCCATGCGCCGCCGGCATTCGCCGCAATGACGATGAGGGAGGCGAATAGCAAGCGGTCGTCGCGCCGGGCGATCAGGCGCTGGATGAGCGAGATCATGACGATGGTGGTCGTCAGATTGTCCAGGATCGCGCTCAGGACAAAGGAGACGAAGCCGACCACCCATACCAGCGTGACCTGGCTCGTCGTGTTGATGCGGGAGGTGATGACCTCGAAGCCGTCATGGGCGTCGACCACCTCGACGATCGTCATCGCTCCGATCAGGAAGAACACGATCTGCGCGGTAGCCGCGACGGACTCGTCGAGCTGATGACTGACCAGCGCGTGATCCCTGATCGTGACCGCGTAGATGGTCCAGAGCAGACCCGCGCCGAGAAGCGCGGTCGCGGTCTTGCTGATCCCGAGGGGATGCTCGAGCGCGATCGCCGCATAGGTCACGACGAAGATTGCTGCGATCGCGGTCAGCAAGGCAGTATCAGGTCAGCGATTGAGGCGCGCGAGCAGGCTCGACGTATCCCAGCGCTTGCCGCCCATCTTCTCGACCTCGGCGTAGAATTGGTCGACCAGGGCGGTGACCGGCAGGCTGGCGCCGTTGCGGCGGGCTTCGGCGAGCGCGATCGAGAGATCCTTGCGCATCCATTCGACCGCGAAGCCGAAATCGTACTTGCCCTCGTTCATGGTCTTGTAGCGGTTCTCCATCTGCCAGGACTGCGCCGCGCCCTTGGAGATGGTCTCGATCACGGCCGCGACGTCGAGGCCGCTCTTCTTGGCGAAGTGGATACCTTCCGACAGGCCCTGCACAAGGCCGCCGATGCAGATCTGGTTGACCATCTTGGTCAGCTGGCCGCTTCCGGCGGGCCCGAGCAGCTTGCACATCCGTGCATAGGCGCCCGTGATGATCGGCTCGGCGCCGGCATAGGCATCCTGCGCGCCGCCGCACATCACCGTCAGCACGCCGTTCTCGGCGCCGGCCTGGCCGCCGGAGACGGGCGCGTCGATGAACTTGAAGCCGGCCTTGGTCGCCGCCGCGTCGAGCTCGCGCGCGACTTCTGCTGAGGCGGTGGTGTGATCGACGAAGGTCGCGCCCTTCTTCATGCCGGCGAATGCGCCGTCGGGGCCGATCGTGACGGCGCGCAGATCGTTGTCATTGCCGACGCAGCACATCACGAAATCCTGGCCCTCGGCGGCAGCCTTCGGGGTCGGTGCCGTCTTGCCGCCGAACTTGTCCGCCCACTCCTTCGCCTTGGCCGCGGTGCGGTTGTAGACGGTGACCTCATGGCCCCCTTTTTTCACGAGGTGTCCGGCCATGGGGAAACCCATCACGCCGAGACCGAGGAAAGCGACTTTAGCCATATGTGTGTCCGTAGCTTGAGTTTTACGGTGCAGCCGGGCGAGGGGCGCCAGCCGAGGATCCCTAAGGTTCCGCCTGAGGGGGAACGGGCGCACCATAAACCGTTAGGGGCGGAGGGCAACGGCTTCGTTTGGCGGCCTCCTGTGCTAGGATGGCGGGCCTCAAGGACCTGCATAAAAAAAGGGAGCAAAGGCATGGGCAGCGTGAGCGTTGGCGTCCTCGATCATTTCAATATTCGGACCCGGCATCTGGCCGACACGGTACGCTTCTACGAGGACGTGCTGGGCCTCGAAAAAGGACCCCGACCGAATTTCGCCTTCCCCGGGGCCTGGATGTACAGCGAGGGCAAGCCGGTCGTGCACCTCGTCGATATTTCCCCGACCTCCGAGCCGCAAAAGCCGGATTCCGGCGTGGTCCACCACGTCGCCTTCGTCAGCCGGGGCTTCGACGGCATGAAGCAGCGCCTCGCTGCCAAGGGCATGAAATTCGACTCCCGCCAGGTGCCCGGCGGCGAGCTCTGGCAGATCTTCGTCCATGACCCCAACGGGGTCATGATCGAGCTCAATTACGAGGCGGCCCTGGAGCAGGGGACCGCGCCCAAGGAGATGGCTGACGATATCGGCAGGCAGTAGCCTTTTGGCCGTTTCCGCTCTAATGGGGCATCTTGAACTTCCAGGAGATGCGCTTTGAGCGTGACGCAGCAACAGGTCCTCGACAGCCTCGCCAAGATCAAGTCGCCCCGCGGGGTCTCGCTCACCAATGCCAATGTGCTGAGCGCGATCAGCGCGTCCGATGGCAAGGTGTTCTTCTCGATCAACGTCGATGCTGCCGAGGCGCGGGCCTGGGAATCCGTCCGGGCCGAGGCCGAGGCCGCCGTGCGCGCCATCCCCGACGTCACCACCGTCATGGTCGCCCTCACAGCCGAGCGCAAGCCTGGCAGCACGCCGCCGCCACCCCCGCAGCCGAGCCGTGGCACACCAGGCGTGCAGCCGGTCCACGCCCACAAGCCGCCGCCACAGGGCGGCGCCCAATCGCCGATGGCGCGGCAGTCGGAAATTCCGGGCGTCGCCGCCGTAATCGCGGTCGCCTCGGGCAAGGGCGGCGTCGGCAAGTCGACCACCGCCCTCAATCTGGCGCTCGGCTTGCGTGACCTCGGCCTCAAGGTCGGGCTGCTCGACGCCGACATCTACGGTCCCTCGGTGCCGCGGCTGACCGGCCTGCACGAGAAGCCGGAGCTGGACGGTGAGCGCAAGATGATTCCGCTGCGGCGCTTCGGCCTCGCCATCATGTCGATCGGCTTCCTGGTCGAGGAAGAGACCGCGATGATCTGGCGCGGGCCGATGGTGATGTCGGCGGTGACGCAGATGCTGCGCGATGTCGCATGGGGCACGCTCGACGTGCTCGTCGTCGACATGCCGCCGGGCACAGGCGATGCGCAGCTCACGCTGGCGCAGAACGTGCCGCTGAAGGGCGCCGTGATCGTCTCGACCCCGCAGGACCTGTCGCTGATCGACGCGCGGCGTGGGCTGGCCATGTTCAAGAAGGTCAACGTGCCCGTGCTCGGCATCGTCGAGAACATGAGCTATTTCCAGTGCCCGCATTGCGGCACGAAATCCGACATCTTCGGCCATGGCGGCGCGCGCCACGAGGCCGAGAAGCTCGGGGTACCGTTCCTCGGCGAGATCCCGCTGCACATGTCGATTCGCGCCACGTCCGATGCCGGCAATCCCGTCGTGGACAGCGAACCTGGTGGCCCGCATGCGGCGATCTATCGCGCCATTGCGGGACAGGTCCGGGACCAGCTCAAGGGCGCGATTTCCGCAGCCTGAGCCTGATGTCTGGGGACATGCGACTTTCGTCGCCCCCCGTCATGCCAATGTCGCGTTCCGTGGCAAGGGCTTCCGTGTTAAACGCCACGGCAGCAAAGCCCCTTCGGTTCGATGCGGCTCAAATCCGTGTCGAAGGAACGAGTGGCAGCAAAGAGGAAGTTCGGGGACACGCCCCAGCAAGGAGAGACCTGAAAATGAAGCGTCGTGATTTTCTGAAAGTGTCGGCAGCAGGCGCGGCGGCGTCAGCCGCGGTGGCCTCGCCGGCGATTGCGCAGTTCTCGCCCGAGATCAAGTGGCGCATGACGTCGAGCTTCCCGAAGTCGCTCGACACCATCTATGGCGGTGGTGAGCAGCTGGCGAAGTACGTCGCCGAGATGACCGACAATAAGTTCCAGATCCAGGTGTTCGCGGCCGGCGAAGTCGTCCCCGGCCTGCAGGCGCTCGATGCGACCTCGAACGGCACGGTCGAGATGTGCCACACCGTCTCCTACTACTATGTCGGCAAGGACCCGACCTGGGCGATCTACGCCTCGGTGCCGTTCGGCCTCAACGCGCGCCAGCAGAACTCCTGGTGGTACCAGGGCGGCGGCGCCGAGCTCGGCAACGAGTTCTTCAAGAAGTCGAATGTGATCGGCTTCGCCTGCGGCAACACCGGCACCCAGATGGGCGGCTGGTTTCGCAAGGAGATCAAGACCGTTGCGGACCTCTCCGGCCTGAAGTTCCGCATCGGCGGCATCGCCGGCCAGGTGCTCCAGAAGGTCGGCGTGGTGCCGCAGCAGCTCGCCGGCGGCGACATCTATCCGGCGCTGGAGAAGGGCACCATCGACGCCGCCGAATGGGTCGGCCCCTATGATGACGAAAAGCTCGGCTTCGCCAAGGTCGCCAAGTACTATTACTATCCGGGCTTCTGGGAGGGTGGTCCGATGGTCCACGCCTTCACCAACCTCGACAAGTGGAATTCGCTGCCGAAGAACTACCAGGCGATCCTCACCAACGCGGCGGCCAACGCCAACAGCTGGATGGCCGCGCGCTACGACATGCAGAACCCGGCGGCGCTGAAGCGACTGGTCGCCGGCGGCACGCAGCTGCGTCCCTTCACCAACGAAGTGCTGGAAGCCTGCCTCAAGGCGACCAACGAGCTGTGGGCCGAGCTGTCGGCCAAGAACGCCGACTTCAAGAAGTCGATCGACGCGATGCAGGCCTACCGCTCCGACGAATATCTGTGGTGGCAGGTCGCCGAGTACACCTACGACAGCTTCATGATCCGCTCGCGCACCCGCGGCTGATCCTCGACCAGTCTGTCGGACTGAATGGCCCGGCCTCGTTCGCGAGGCCGGGCTTTTTCGTGGGTGACGCGGCAGGCTTATTCAGAATCTGCAAAACAACCCCATGCACAGTAGGAACGGGTGATGCGTGGACGGAGCTTGAGCTTGACCCGTCGGGCAAAACAGTGGCATAAAGTGATAATCGAATAATCCGAAATCGGCGGGGCCGGATCAGGCCCTGCGACATCGCGTGAGCCGCAAGCCCCGGAGCAGTACCGGGAACGTACGCTCATTCAATTGCAGCCGGTGCCGAAAGTCGTCAATGAGAATTCCAGTGCGAACCGATCTCTGGGCGCGGGGATGAGGTTCGATCCTGACAAAATCCAAAGCGCGCTGTTCAAGGCCTGGTCGTTGTCAACGTCCAGCCAATGGACGGCGGCCAATCCCGCGGCAGGACAATGCAACGTCACGGCGCTGCTCGTTCACGAACTCTTCGGCGGCGATCTGCTGAAGACCCCTTTGCCGGCCGGCGATCATTTCTATAACCGGATCGCAGGTCGGCGGTATGACTTCACGGCGAGCCAGTTCGATCAGCCGATCGTTTACATGGATTTACCGACAAGTCGGGTTGAGGCGGAGCTGGGAGCAACGAGCAGCCAACTGGCTGAACTCAGAGCTGCGTTTAAGAGCGGTCGTCAATGACGAAGGAATTGTCGCTTCGCATTTGCGTCGAACGGCTTTACCGCGAAGCCTCGCACCAGCTTGAGGTATTTTTCGGCGCCCGGCGATATCCGGACCCGCCCGTCAGGGAATGACATCACGAAACCAAGATCGGGTGTGCCCTGCAAGGACCAGATCGTCTTGCCGGTTGCGATCTCGCGCAGCGTAAAACTGGCGAGGAACAGATCCTGCTTGATGAGCGCGTGTTTGTTGTCGGGCGTGAGCTGAGAATCCGATCGGCCGCGCAGCAGGCTTTCGTCGGCCTCCGTCACGTCAATCCACCTGCCTGCCTTGAACACAGACTTGTCCGCCAGGAGAATGATGTCTCCGGTGTTGGACAGTTCGGCAATCTTCCAGGAGTTCGCGGCATCGCCGCCCGGCTCGATCGTGCGTATCTGCCGGGCGCTGTCGGTATCCCAAACTCCGACTGCGTTTTTCCCTCCGGGAGTTGCGCTGGCGATTCTCGCCGCGAAATAGCGTCCGTTCGACGAGAGCGCGTAGACGCCGTCTTCGATCGGCCCCGTCGGATCCGCCTCTATGTTTGCGTCGAGGCGACGTCGCTTGCCGTGCCGTAGCACAAGCATTCTCCTCCCCTTGGATGCAGCCTTTGTGACCGCGAAGGTGCTGCCGTCGGCGGAGATGATCGGTGCAACATAGACGCCCTCGAAATGGGCCGCACGGCGGGCCGCCCTGAGGTCCCACACGACGACAGGCCCGTTGGGTGCAGCACCAATTGCGTAGAAGCGGGCATCCCGTGAAATCTGCTCCGGCGCATCGCGATCGACCGAGCATTCGGCGTGCCAGAGCGCCTTGGCCTTGCCGTTCTTGATCTCGAAAGCCGCTGCATCCGTGAATGCATGATCGCCTTCGTCGCCGTGCGTCCCGAGAACGACGTAGTGACCGTCGAAAGCAAATGACGCCAGGTAATGGCCGCACCAATCTTCGGGCCATTCGATCGTAACCGGAGCCGATGAATTGGAGAGGTCGCGGATCGTCAAATGGCCCAAATAGCCCTCGGTGATCGCGACATAGCGGCCGTCCACGCTTGTCGTGACCTGCTCGATCGTCTGAAGGTCAGGGAGCTGTTCGGAGAGCCCGTGGCTGGCCAGGAACCGGCTGATCAGTTGTCCCGGGTTTGCCGTCGGCCCGGGCGGCTCGGAAATATCGTTGTCCCAGCGATGGATTGTGAGGTGGTCGATCCGATTGATCCCCTCAGCCTCCGCTTCGGAACTTACGCTTTTGCCCGTGGCAACGGTCCATGCCAACGGTTTGCCATCCTCGTCAACGGCACGGACGATGCGGCTGTCCGAGGAAACCGCAAGGCCAGATATCTTGCGGCCGCCCGTGCGCAAACGGCGCAGCGTCACGCCGCTGCGCAAGTCCTTGACCCGTATGTTCGTGGCGTCCCTGGCGTATTCTGCGAACCAGCGCCGGTCTGGTGCGAGGACGAAGGCGTCGGTCCACGCCTCGTTATCAAACTGCAGTGTGGCAACGAAACCGGCGAACCGTCCCCGCATCGTCGCTGGCACGGGCTCGCTCTCGCCCGGCGGCTTCCCAATGGGGACTTGCGACCCTGCGTACGCCACGGTGCCTGTCAGCGCGAGGATCAGCAAGGCCGTACGCGTGACGAGTTGCCAGTCGCGCAGCCAATCGGAGCGGCTAATCATCCTGATCGCGCCTGTCGTACTTGTCGTAACTCTCCATGATCCGCTCCCGGCCGCGCCGTTCGGCTTCGTTGCGGCCAGCGTCCGATGCTCCCGCAAAGGCGCCCAGCACATGCCAGAAGAGCCGGATGGCGCAGCTGCCGATGCAAAGGATCGCATGCCAGCCCGCCTGCCAGTGAAAGCGCGTAGATCATGGCGCGCCTCTCAGTCCGCCCGCCATGGGTGCGGAGGCGACCTTCTTGGGGACGCAAGGCCTGCCTCTTCCTCTTTTTGAAACCGCGAGGGGGCAATGAATGCTGCCACGACGAAAAAAACGCCCGCCACGGCACAGAGCAAGCTGTTGGCGCATGCGGCCAGGAAGCGAACCGGCGCTTCGCCATACGACACGTAGCTGCCGTGGTCGTGGCCGTACTTGCTTGCGTAATAGATGGTGCCGGTCGTGTACCAACGATGAACGTCATGGCCCACGACGAACAAGAGAAACGCGCCCATGCCGGACAGGAGCGCGAACGCAATCGCATTCGGAACGCGTGGCGACTTTCCGGTCATCTGCTTGAACAGACTCCAGTGGGCGTGCTGGCCTTGCGAACCGTCATAGGTTGTGCGGAACGACGGCGTCAACCTGCGACGGATGAGATGCTCAATTTTGGATGAAGCAGGTGCGACCAGTTCTGGGAATTGCGGTCAAGTCTTGGACTGCGATCAGGACGAGGTCGTGGGATCCCCGCCGAGGCGCATGGTCCAAATTGCACCGAGAGCAATGTAATTATTGTCCTGAGATATAGGTCGGATCATATTAAGGGCAATCATCAGATTGCACCGGGTTTTACCGGGAGCACGGAGCCACGACCATGCACCCCAGTTATTTCGACCTGTTTCTCGCCTTCATCGGATTGTCGTTCGGCGTGCCTTCAGCGCTGCCATGCCTGTTTTTCCGGAGTGAGGACACACCACGCCGGAAGGCTTCATAGGGCAGCGGATTGTCAGGTGGTGCCGGAGACGAGCATGGATCTGACGCTCACCACCATCCTCATCGCCTTCTCAGGCGTGTTCCTGATCTGCTTCATGAAGGGCGCATTCGGCGGCGGCTTTTCCATCGTCGGCATTCCGCTGCTGTCCTTTGTGATGGACCCGGTGACCGCCGGCGGCCTGCTCGCGCCGCTGTTCATCGCGATGGACCTGTTTGCGCTGCGCTACTGGAAGCCGTCGACCTGGTCGAAGCCGGATCTGGTGCTGCTATTGCCCGGGCTCGTGATCGGCATCGGTCTTGGCTATCTCTTGTTTCGCGTGCTGGACCACCGTGCCGTTGCGATCGTGATGGCGGTCGTGACGTTGATTTTCGTCGGCCTGTGGTTCTTCGGCGATCCCAAGGTGACCATTGCGCCGCGTTCGACGCCGAAGGCGATCGCAGCCGGTCTCGCCTCGGGTGTCACGACCATGGTCGCGCATTCCGGCGGACCGCCGCTGGCGATGTATCTGTTGCCGCTCGGCCTCAGCAAGGAGGTCTATGCCGGAACGACCAGCCTGTTCTTCACCGTCGGCAATGCCACCAAGGCGGTGCCATGGCTGCTGCTGACGCGTCCCAGCGGCAACGAATGGATCGTGATGGCGATCTGTCTATTCGCCATTCCCGCCGGGGTCTGGCTCGGCTGGCGCCTGCACGGACGGCTGGACCAGCAGCAGGTCTTCCGCGCTTGCTACGGGCTGCTGGTCGTCACGGCGCTGAAGCTGCTGTGGGACGGTGTGTCCGGCTATCTCGCCTGAGCGGCCGCACCGTCGTGGCGGTCAGGTTGAACTGCGCAGCGGCCGGAAGGCGTCGCGAATCTCGCGGCTGAAAATCGCGGGCTGCTCCCATGCCGCAAAGTGCCCGCCGGCCTCGGCCTGATGGAAGTAGATCAGCTTGTGATAGGCCCGCTCGGCCCAGCTCTTCGGCGCCACAAAGCTCTCGCCGGGGAACGCCGTCACGGCGGCCGCGATGGTGACATTGGCCGGCAGATAGAGATTGATCTTGTTCTCCCAATAGAGGCGCGCCGAGGAGATCGCGGTGTTGGTCAGCCAGTACAGCGAGATGTTGTCGAGCACGTCGTCGCGCGTTAGCGCTCCCGCTGAATGCCCGTTGACGGTACGCCCTGCGACGGCCGAGGCGATCGCCGCGGCCGGCTGGGCGTAGCCGTCGCCGTGATCGAGCAGCCAGGCGGCAAGGCCGGCAGGGGAATCGGCAAGGCCCGACAGCGTCTGCGGCCGCGTGCCCATGATCTGCGCATAGGCGCGCCGCTTCGTGAACTGAATCTTGAGCTGGGCGAAGACGTGCTTCTCCTCGTCGGTAAGGTCGGCCGGTGCAGGGTCGCCCGAGGCCACGGCCTTGAAAATCTCCGGCGGCACGACGCCGGGCAGGTTGACGTGAATGCCGATCAGTTCCGGCGCGCCGAGCTTGGCCATCTCGTTCGTAACAGGCGAGCCCCAGTCGCCGCCCTGCGCGACGAACCTGCTGTAGCCGAGCCGCTTCATCAGCACGACCCAGGCCCGCGCGATGCGCTGCGGATCCCAGCCCGTGGTGGTCGGCTTGCCCGAAAATCCATAGCCGGGCATCGAGGGGATGACGAGATCAAAGGCGTCGTCGGCGCCGCCGCCATGCGCGGTCGGATTGGTCAGGGGATCGATGATCTTGAGCTGCTCGATCACCGACCCGGGCCAGCCATGCGTCACGATCATCGGCAGCGCGTTCGGATGCTTCGAGCGGATGTGCAGGAAATGAATGTCGAGGCCGTCGATCTCGGTCAGAAATTGCGGCAACGCGTTGAGCCGCGCCTCGACCTTTCGCCAGTCGTAGTCGGTCTGCCAATAGCGGATGAGCGCCTGTTGCGTGGCCTGAGGCACGCCTTGCGAGTCGTCGTCGACGGTCTCCTTGTCGGGCCAGCGGGTGATGGCGAGACGGTGTCGGAGATCGGTGAGCGCCTTGTCGGTGATATTGATCTTGAAGGGGCGGATCGCGTCCTTCGTTGCGGCTGGTGCCGGGCGGGCCGGAAGCAGGGTTGCGACGCCGGCCGCCATGATGCCGGTAGTGGCCGTGGTGAGGAGCTTGCGCCTATCGTGGTCGACGGCTTCGTTGCTGGACATCACCGCCGTAGCGGCGGCCTGCGGTCTGATGAACGTCCTCATGGAACCTCTCCTTTGCCTGGGATGTGCCTTGGGATGTACTTTGGGATGTGCTTTGGCGCTTCGTCCGGATCATCCCGCCAAAGCGCGGGACGCGCCTGTTATGAGTTGTGAGAGGTCGTTAGCCTTTGTTGCGTCGGCGCTTTCAGGCGGCGTCTCGTCGTTCCAGGCCGCTAAAGATGCGCCCGGAAGAAAGCCCGACCGCGTCATTTTTCGCTGGCCCAATCCGCTGAATGGTGGAACAGATCGGCAATCGCCGCGTGCGCGCGGTTCGGAAATGCCGGAAGCTTGAGTTTACTGCATGCGCCTTCTGATCGTCGAGGATAATGTCGAGCTGTCGCGGCTGGTTGCCAGCGGGCTGGCAGCTGCCGGCTATGAGAGCGATATCGTCGGTAGCACCGAGGAGGCGCGTGGGGCGGTGCGCAACGTGGCCTACGCCGCGATGATCCTGGACCTCGGCCTGCCCGACGGCGACGGCCTAATGGTGCTGCGTGAGCTGCGACGGCAGATGGAGCCGCTGCCGGTGCTGGTGCTGACCGCGCGCGGCGGCTTGCAGGATCGCGTCAACGGCCTGCGCAGCGGCGCGGACGACTATCTGGCCAAGCCGTTCGCGATGGAGGAGCTGGTGGCGCGGCTGGAAGCGATCCTGCGCCGTCCGGGGCAATTGCTCGGCCGGTCGTTGCGGCTTGCCAATCTCGTCTACGACACCGAGAGCCGCCAGATCTTCGTCGACGACAAGCCGCGGATCATCTCCTCGCGCGAGACCTCCGTGCTGGAGATCTTGCTGCGCCGGCAGGGCCGGGTGGTGCCGAAGAAGAATGTCGAGGATCACATCTTCGGGCTCGAGGGCGAGGTCGCCTCCAATGCGGTCGAGGTCTATGTCTCCCGGTTGCGCAAGCAGCTCACTGAACACGGCGCCAAGGTCGTGATCCACACGATCCGCGGCGTCGGCTACATGATGGCCGAGGAGAAATAGCGTGGCTTGGGGCGGATTCCAGATCGGGTCCAGGACCGGAGACAGGGCCGGATACAAGACCGGATCCAGACTCCGGGCCCCGTCGTTCAAATCGCTGATCTCGCGCATCGTGTTCCTGCACATCATCGCGGTCGCGGTGGTGGCGATCTTCCTGCCGCTGGTCCTGATCTGGCTGTTGAACTCCGAGATCGACCAGCTGCATCGTGCGGCGATGCGGGCCCAGGCCGAGACCCTTGCCGAGCGCATCTCCGTCCAGCCAGACGGCAAGGTGACGTTCAATCTGCCGGACAGCCTGCGGGGACTCTATTCGGAAGCCTATGGCCGCTATCAGTACGATATCCGCGACGTCGACGGCCGCCTGCTGTTCTCATCGCACAAGAAGACCGGCGATGCGCGGTCGGACACGATCTCGGGTGCCGAAGTGACGCAGACGATCGACGGCACCACCGTTAGCATCAGGGTCGGGGAAGATTTGTCCCATCGCGACGTCATCACCGACGATATCGTGTCCAACTTCTTCCGACGGGTCGGCTGGATCACCATTCCCATTCTTCTGATCCTGCTCGCCATCGACATCTTCATCTTCCGCCGCGCCATTGCGCCGCTCTGGAAGGCCTCGGAAGAAGCCAGCAATATCGGCCCTGCTCGCACCGACGTCCGTCTTCCGACGGAGCAGATTCCGCGCGAGATCATGCCGCTCGTCACCGCGGTGAACCAGGCGCTCGATCGCCTCGAGGACGGCTTTCGCCTGCAGCGCCAGTTCACCGCCGATGCCGCGCATCAGCTGCGCACGCCGCTCGCGATCCTGCGCACGCGGGTCGAGACGCTCGGTAACAATGCGGTGCGGCAGGCGCTGCATGACGACATCGAAGGCATGAGCCGGATCGTCGCCCAGCTGCTGGAGATCGCCGAGCTCGACACCTTGGTGCTCGATCCCGGCGAGACCGCGGACTTGCGCGCCGTCTGCGCCGAGGTGGTCGGCGCGATCGCGCCCCTTGCGATTGCACAGCACAAGGACATCGCGCTCAAGGGCGCCGAGGCGCCCGTGCTGATCCACGGCAATTCCGAGATGCTGCAGCGCGCGGTCTTCAACCTCGCCGAAAACGCCATCAAGTTCACCGCCAAGGAGACGTCGGTTGACATCGAGGTCGGCGACGACGGTTCGGTGCGGGTGCGCGATTGCGGCCCCGGAGTCACCGAGGCCGAGCGCGAGCTGATCTTCCAGCGCTTCTGGCGCAGGGATCGCCAGCGCAGCGACGGTGCGGGCCTCGGCCTCTCGATCGTGCGGGGCGTCGCCGACGATCATGCCGCAACGGTTGCGGTGGACAATCTCCCCGGCGGCGGCGCCGAGTTCACGCTGCGGTTCAGGCTGGCGGAGGAGGGGGCTTAGCCCTCTTCCCTTGCTTTCAGGAATTGTAGGGTGGGCAAAGGCGCACTTGCGCCGTGCCCACCATCTCTAACCGGATTTTGCAGTACGTGGGCACGCTTCGCTTTGCCCACCCTACGATATCTGCGCTCGTGGAGAGAACCACTACTTCCACAAAGGGAGAAGGAAGACAGCACGGCTATTTCAGCTTGCCGGTCGACAGATCCATGATCATCCGCGTGGTCAGATAGAGGCGCGGCACGATGGTGTCGAGCTTCACATATTCGGCGTCATTGGAATGCGCGCCGAAGCCTGACAGCCCCATGCCTTCGACCACGGCGCCCTTGGTCTTGAGCGCGGCAAAGGCGGCATCGGTGCCGCCGCCCGTCGCCTTCTCGGCAACGTTCATGGATAGTCCGAGCTCTTGATAGATCGTCCTGGCGTAGGCCGCCACGCGGCGCGAGGCGTCGTTGGCCTCGAGCGGTGGGCGCCGCACTTCGAATTTCAGCTCGACCTTGGAGTCCGGCAGCAGGCGATTCTTGATCTTCTGCTGCAGAGTCTTCTCCAGCTCGTCGAAATCGGAAACCTTCAGCGCGCGCGCATCGGCCTGCGCGGTGGCTTCGGCCGGGATCACGTTGCGGTTGGTGCCGGCTTTCGCGACGGTCCAGTTCAGCTTCAGGCCCTGCTCGGGCTTGGACAGATCCTTCATCTGCAGCACCTGGTGCGAGAGCTCGTAGAGCGCGTTGATGCCGCCCTCGGGACGGGAACCGGCATGCGACGACTTGCCTGTCACCGTCAGATAGGCCGAGCCGATGCCGCTGGTGGCGAGCCGAACCGAGCCGTCGGTGCCGCCGCCTTCGAACGAGAACACGACGTCCTGATCGGAAGCGAACTTGGTGATGGTGCTGCGCCAGCCGGGCGAGGAGATCTCCTCGTCGCTGTTGGTGAGGACCGTGAGCGTGCCGTAATCCCTGAAGTTCAGCTTCTGCAGCATCGCGACGGTGTGGAGAATGAGCGCGACGCCCTGCTTGTCGTCGGCGATGCCGAGGCCATAGGCCTTGTCGCCGTCGATGCGGAACGGCTGGTCCTTCAGCATGCCCCGCAGATACACCGTGTCCATGTGTGCGATCAGCATGATCTTCCTGGTGCCGCTGCCCTTGAAGGTGGCGTGCACGGCAGGTCCAATCTTCTCCGGCGTGTCATCGAGCCGATAGATGTCGGTGGGTTGCAGGATCTCCACCTCGCCGCCGATCTGCCTGAACTGGTCGGCGACGCGGCCGGCGATCACGTTGAGGCCCTCGACATCCCCGCTGCCGGTTTCGATGTTGACGAGATCGCGCAGCGTATCGAGCAGCGGCTGCCGCTCCTTCTGGGCCAGCGCATGGATCTCGGCCATCGGTTCGGCGTGCGCGATAGTTGCGGCGCAGGCGAGCCAGAGCGAGGCCATGAGCGAACCTGCGAGCGAAGGAGCAGAGTACAAGCGGGGCATACGGGCATTCCGTGTGAGTTCGAGGAATGTCCGGTATGCCCGTGTTTGCCGCACGTGTCACGCGGGTCGGCCTGTCGCCGAGATAGCGGCGAGACGGGTGAGCGGTCTCTCTCCGCGAATCCGGAATCGTAGGGTGGGCAAAGGCGCACTTGCGCCGTGCCCACCATCTCTAACCGAAGTTTGCAGTGCGTGGGCACGCTTCGCTTTGCCCACCCTACGATATCTGCGCCCGTGGAGAGAACTCCTCATCCGGCGCCACAGCCGAAGCTTCGCGTCGGCGTTCTTGAGAACGGCGGCCGAAGGCCGCCTATTCTCCCACATGGGGAGAAGGAAGAAGGCTACTTCTGCGGTGGTCCCAAATCCAGCGGGGGCAGGTCGATCTGGGGCACCTCGATCTTGACCTTGTCGAGGTCGACACTGACGGGCTTGTCGAGCAGGCCCGTCACGGTGATCGGGAAGGCGATCACGATCAGCACCATGATCAACTGCAGGCCGATCCAGGGCATCGCGCCCCAATAGATGTCGGAGCTCTTCACCTCCTTCGGCGCGACGCCGCGCAGGTAGAACAGCGCGAAGCCGAACGGCGGATGCAGGAACGAGGTCTGCATGTTGACGCAGAGCATGACACCGAACCAGATCAGCGCAGGTCCGTCGCCGACGACGGGCCCCAGGATCTTCTGCGCGATCGGCGCGATCATCGGCAGGATGATGAAGGCGATCTCGAAGAAATCGAGGAAGAACGCCAGGAAGAAGATGAAGAGGTTGATGAAGATCAGGAAGCCCCAGACACCGCCGGGCAGCGAGGTCAGCATGTGCTCGAGCCAGACGCCGCCGGAGACGCCGAGGAACACCACCGAGAAGCAGGTCGAGCCGATCAGGATGAAGGTGACCATGCAGGTGATGCGCATGGTGGTTTCGTAGCCCTGCTTGATCAGGTCGCGCAGGTCGGGGATGCGCGCGGCCTGGATGCAGATCCAGGCGACCGCGAGATAGGCGATGGCGAACGCGATCTTGAAGATCACGTTCTCGGTGAACAACATCGCGACGATGGTGCCGATGCCGGCAGCAACCACGCCTATGATCAGCACCTTGCGGTCGGTCGAGGTGAAATCCTTGTGGTGGATTGCGGCGAGCACGATGGCACCGACCGCGCCCATGGCGCCGGCTTCGGTCGGCGTCGCAAGGCCCATCATCATGGTGCCGAGCACGACGAAGATCAGCACGGCCGAGGGGATGATGCCCATCAGGCACTTCTTCCACAGCGCCCAGCCGGTCAGCGTGCGCGCTTCCTTCGGCACCGGCGGCACGTGCTCGGGTTTGATCAGGCCGAGGATGAAGGTGTAGCCGGCGAACAGCAGGATCTGGAACACCGAGGGGCCCCAGGCGCCGAGATACATGTCGCCGACCGACTTGCCGAGCTGGTCGGCGAGCACGATCAGCACCAGCGAGGGCGGCACCAGCTGCGTGATGGTGCCGGAGGCCGCCAGCACGCCGGTGATGTAGCGCATGTTGTAGCCGTAGCGGATCATCACCGGCATCGAGATCAGCGCCATGGCGATGACCTGCGCCGCCACCGTGCCGGTGATGGCGCCGAGGATGAAGCCGACGATGATGACGGAGTAGCCGAGGCCGCCTCTGATAGGGCCGAACAGCTGGCCCATCGAGTCCAGCATGTCCTCGGCGAGGCCGCATCTCTCCAATATGGCGCCCATGAAGGTGAAAAACGGGATCGCGAGCAGCAGCTCGTTGGAGAGCACGCTGCCGAACACGCGGCCCGGGATCGCCTGCAGGAAGTTGAGGTCGAAGAATCCGAGATGGATGGCGAGGAAGCCGAAGGAGAGGCCGACCGCGGCAAGCGTGAACGCGACGGGGAAGCCAAGCAGCATCGCCAGAACCAGGCCGCCGAACATCAACGGCGGCATCATCTCCAGCGTAATCATTGGGTCGGCCTCTCGTACTTGGCGTCGATCGTCACATAGCCCTGGAGAGCCGCGATACGCTTGATGACTTCGGAAACACCCTGCAGCGCCAGCATCACGAAGCCGGCGGGGATCACGAACTTGATGGGCCAGCGGACCAGGCCGCCGGCATTGCCCGACATCTCGCCGACGTCATAAGCCTGCATGAAGAACGGCCAGGACAGATAGGCGAGCAGGAGGCAGGAAGGGATCAGGAAGAACAGCGTGCCGATCAGGTCGAGCCAGAGCTGGCCGCGCTCGGACAGCATCAGATAGAGGATCTCGACCCGCACATGCTCGTTGCGCTTGAAGGTGTAGGACGCGCCGAACATCACCAGGATCGCGAACATGTACCATTGCAGCTCCAGCCAGCCGTTGGACGAGTAGCTGAACGCGTAGCGGATCATGGCATTGGCCGCGCTGACCAGGCATGCGAAGAGCACGAGCAGGTTACAGACGTACCCAATCTTCTCATTGAGGGCGTCGATGGCGTTACTCATCGCCAGCAATGGACGCATTTTACCTTCTCTCCGTCGCGGCCTAACACTTCACGGGAGGCTTCAGCACGCAACGCCCGGCCGACGTGCAAAAGCACGCGACCGCACGGATCGCAGACCGAAAGCGATTGCGGCGTCAGTCCTCCCCTCGCGCCTTGCTGTCTTGACCGCGACCGCCAAAGGGGCGGGCCGGCTTATGGCTGCCGGGCAAGCAAAGGCGGTCGCACCAAATCAGCGGGCTTGTGCGCCGTCAATCGGAAAATGGGCAAATTGACGGCGGGTCAAAAGCTTAAGATCGCAAAAGCTTAAGGCAACCGCGCCGGCGGCGAATTCTCAGCCGCCGGTGACGCTCATATGCCTGGAGACGCTGGGGCGGTCGTGGCGGCGGTCGATAATGAAATCGTGGCCCTTGGGCTTCAGCCCGATGGCGCGGTCGATCGCATCCGCAAGCAGGATGTCGTCGCTGGAGGCGCGCAACGGCTTGCGCAAGTCCGAGGCATCCTCGTGGCCGAGGCAGGTGTGCAGCGTGCCGGTGCAGGTGATGCGCACCCGGTTGCAGGATTCACAGAAATTGTGGGTCATCGGCGTGATGAAGCCGAGCTTGCCGCCGGTCTCGGCGACGCTGACATAGCGCGCCGGCCCGCCGGTGCTCTCGGCCAGATCCGTCAGCGTGAATTGCTGGGCAAGCCGCGCGCGCACCAGCGAGAGCGGCAGATATTGGTCGATGCGGCCCGCGCCGATCTCGCCCATCGGCATCACCTCGATCAGGGTCAGGCCCATACCCTTGCCATGGGCCCAGCGCATCAGGTCGGGGAGCTCGTCCTCGTTGAGGTTCTTCAGCGCCACTGCGTTGATCTTTACGGCAAGGCCCGCAGCGCGCGCGGCCTCGATGCCTTCCAGCACCTTGTCGATCTCGCCCCAGCGCGTGATCTCGCGAAATTTCCGGGGATCGAGCGTATCGAGCGAGACGTTGATGCGGCGGACGCCGCAATCGGCAAGCTCCTGCGCATATTTTGCCAGTTGCGTGCCGTTGGTGGTCAGCGTGAGCTCGCCCAGCGCGCCGCTCTCAAGGTGCCGCGACAGCGAGCGCACCAGCGACATCACGTTGCGCCGGACCAGCGGTTCGCCGCCGGTGAGCCGCAGCTTTTTCACGCCCTTGGCGATGAAGGCGGAACAGAGCCGGTCGAGTTCCTCGAGCGTTAGGAGGTCCGCCTTGGGCAGGAACGTCATGTCTTCCGACATGCAATAGAAGCAGCGCAAATCGCAGCGATCGGTGACGGAGACGCGCAGATAGGAAATGGTGCGACCGAACGGATCGGTCATCGGGCTCGACAGCGCGGCGAGGGGACTCGCAATGGATCCGTTCATACCAAATGCCTTGCCAAATGCCTTGTCACTGACGGCGACGGGCGCACCGCTGCTTCAAACGATGCTCCGCGGCCAATCTAAGCATGGTATGCCACAAGGACAATCGTGCAGTGCACGGAAGATCAGCGCTTGCCCGCGTTCGGATCGGGGAACGCCGTGGCGGCTGCGGGCGCTGCAGCATCGGCGGGCGCGGCTGCGACCGGTTTCGGCGTCTTCGGCCGGTGCGGCTTCTTCTTCACGGGCTTCAGCGGCACTGCAGGCTGAAGTTCCGCGAAGACCGGATTCGGGTCGGTGGCCACAGTCGCAGAGGTGGTGAGATCGCCGGGAGTCTTGATCACGTTCACCGGCACGGTGGTCGGCTGATATTTGGGCAGCGCGTAGGTGACCGTGAACGGCGCCTCAGGGGCAGGAATCGAGACGGAGCAGGGGGTCTTGCAGCCTCCACCCAGCGAGGTCGTCGCATCGGCCCCGGGGGGATTTGATTCGAGCCGGACCTGAAGGGTCGGCGGCGCCGATTTGAACATGTCCCAAGACATCGAGGAGCAGCCACCGAGGCTCGCTCCCGCTAACGCAATCGCGATGACACGACGCATAACCCATCCACTTCTACTGCGACGAACCGCCACATAACCCCGCGCGGACCTTAGGGGCGTCGTTCCGGGCAAGCAACCGGCGGACAATGCATAGTTAATAGATGGTTAACGCGGGTTCCGCTGGGATAATCGAGCTATCTCAGGAGCTTGCCGGACGGCTAGGCGGTCATCAGGCTGCGGGCGGCAGCCGGCAGGTCGCGCATGTGATGGATCAGCCGGTCCGGCTTCAGCTCGGCGATGGGCACGTCCGTATAGCCGAAGCTGACCCCGATGACGGGCACGCCGGCGCGCCGGGCCACGCCGACGTCGGTTCCGGCATCCCCCACCATGATACTGGCTTTGATCTCACCGCCCGCCCGCGCCACGGTCTGGCGAAAAATGGTCGGATCCGGCTTCTGGACGCCGAACGTATCCGCCCCGCAGATGGCCGCGAAGCGGCGGCTCAGATCGAGCTGGTCCAAGAGCCGCTTCGACAGCCATTCCAGCTTGTTGGTGCAGACCGCAAGCCGATGGCCCTGCGCGGCGAACAGGTCGAGCGCGTCAAGCAACCCCTCGAAGGGGCGGGATTCGATCGCAATATGGTCGGCGTAATAGGCGATGAAATCGGCCGTCATGCGGTCCATGTCGCCAGGCGTGACCGTCCGCCCTTCGGCCTCCAGGCCCCGCTCGATCAGCTTGCGGGCGCCGGCGCCGATCATATTCCGGGCCGAGGCCATCGGCATCGGCGGCAGGCCTTCACGGTCGAGCACGTAGTTCAGGGCGGTGATCAGGTCTGGCGCCGTATCCACAAGCGTGCCGTCGAGATCGAACACGAGGGTGTAGGGGCCGATCTTGTCTTTGGAGGTCATGCAAAAAGCGCTATCGGTCCGCCCGGGCCGACGCAAGGGGCAGGGCCGTAAGATCAGCCTATAGGCCTGTTCCGGGCCCTGTTCTCGGGGGAAAAACGAGGCTACATAGGCCGCCGCAAGCGGCTATCGGCGGCACACCTGATTTCGAGAGGCGGGCGCAGACGTGAATATGGACCAGTTGAAGCGGCAGGCCGCGGCGCGCGCGCTGGACGAGGTGCGTGACGGGATGCAGCTCGGGCTCGGGACCGGCTCGACGGCCAAGCATTTCGTCGAGCTGCTGGGAGAGCGCGTTGCCGCCGGGCTCAATGTGATCGGTGTGCCGACCTCGGAAGCGACCCGCGCGGATGCGGAGCGCTGTGGCGTGCCGTTGACCACGCTCGACGAGATCGACCACCTCGACCTCACCGTCGACGGCGCCGACGAGATCGATCCGCAGCTTAATCTGATCAAGGGCGGCGGTGGGGCATTGCTGCGCGAGAAGATCGTGGCGGCCGCTTCGGATCGCATGATCGTCATTGCCGATGACACCAAATGGGTGCCGACGCTCGGGCGCTTTCCGCTGCCGGTCGAGGTGATCCCGTTTGGCCTCGGGGCGACCCGCCGCGCCATCGAGAAGGCATTTGCGCAATGCGGCGTTTCCGGGCAAATGGCGGTCCGCAAGGCCAAAGATGGCCACGTTTTCGTCACCGATGGCGGCCACTGGATCGTCGATGCCCAGCTCGGGCGTATTGCCGATCCGGCGAGCCTCGCCAAGGCGCTGAGCGCGATCCCCGGCGTGGTCGAGCATGGGTTGTTCATCGGCTTGGCCAGCTCGGCTGTTTTGGCGGGTGGCGACGGAATCCGCGTGATTGAACGGCGATAAGCCGCCAAAAGGAGACTAGGAATGAAGAGCGTTTTGAAGATCGTGCCCGCCGCGTGCCTCGCCTTCGCGCTGGCGCTGGGGGCCGTACCCGCGACCGCGCAACAGCAGCCGGCCCCATTGACTCCGGCCGCCATTGCCGCGGCAAAGGAGATTTTGACGCTGAAGAATGCCAGCGCGATGTACGCCGGCGCGGTGCCCGGCATGGTCGAGAAGGTCAAGGCCACGCTGATCGGGCAGAACCTCAACTACCAGAAGGACCTCAACGAGCTCGCCCCTGTTATCGCCAAGCAGCTGGCCGGCCGCGAGCAGGAGATCGGCGACGGCATGGTGGGGGTCTATGCCGGCATGTTCACCGAGCAGGAGCTCAAGGATCTCGTCACCTTCTACAGGTCGCCGCTCGGCCAGAAGCTGCTCACCGCCGAACCCAAGGCCATCAACCTCAGCATGCAGGTCATGAACGAGTGGGCGCAGCACTTCTCGGAAGTCGTCGCCAGCGCCTTCCGGGCCGAGATGAAGAAGCGTGGCAAGGATATCTGACCGTACCTATCTGATCGGAAATCCCTAAAGCGCCGCATCGCGCTTAAGGTTGTCGTTTGAGCATGATCTTTTCGGAAAACCGCTTCACACTTTTCCGGATCATGCTCTGAAAGGGGTCGGAGTGGACAATGGCTGAATTCGACGTCGACCTCTTTGTCATCGGTGGCGGTTCGGGCGGCGTGCGTGCCGCCCGCATCGCGGCCGGGTACGGCGCTCGCGTGATGATCGCGGAAGAGTACCGCATGGGCGGCACCTGCGTGATCCGCGGCTGCGTGCCGAAGAAGCTGTTCGTGATCGGCTCGCACTTTCGTCACGAGCTCGAGGATGCCGCCGGTTTCGGCTGGACCGTTCCGCCCGCGAGCTTCGACTGGCCGACCTTGATCGCCAACAAGGACAAGGAGATCGCGCGGCTGGAGGCGGCCTACACGACCAATGTCGAGAAGTCGGGCGCGCAAGTGGTCAAAAGCCGTGCTGTCATCGAGGACAAGCACACCGTCCGCCTGCTCGCGGACGACAAGAAGATCACTGCGAAATATATTCTGATCGCCACCGGCGGTGCGCCCAATCATGGCGTCGCGATCCCCGGCATCGAGCATGTGATCTCGTCCAACGAGGCGTTTCATCTGAAGAAGCTGCCGAAGCGGATCGTGATCCAGGGCGGCGGCTACATCGCGCTGGAATTCGCCGGCATCTTTGCCGGCTTCGGCTCCGACGTCACCGTGATCTATCGCGGCGACAACATTCTGCGCGGCTTCGACGAAGACGTGCGTGCCCATGTCCGCAGCGAAATGGAAAAGCAGGGCATCACCATTCTCACCGGCTGCACGGTGACGAAGGTCGATCGTCACGGCGAGGAATTCACCACGCATCTGTCGAACGGCTCGAGCATCGCTTCCGACCAGGTCATGTTCGCGATCGGCCGCCATCCCAACGTCGCCAATCTTGGCCTCGAGAACGCCGGTGTCGCCATCAATCCGAACAACGGCGGCATCGCGGTCGATCATTTCTCCAAGAGCTCGGTCGACAGCATCTATGCGATCGGCGACGTCACCCATCGCTTCAACCTGACGCCGGTCGCGATCCGCGAGGGCCATGCCTTCGCGGACACCGTGTTCGGCAAGCGCGAGGTGCAGGTCGATCATTCCAACATCCCGACGGCGGTGTTCTCGCAGCCGGAGGTCGGCACGGTCGGCCTGACCGAAACCGAGGCGCGCGCGCAGTTCAGCCACGTCGACATCTACAAGACGACGTTCCGCCCGATCAAGGCGACGATGTCGGGCCGCGACACCCGCGTGCTGATGAAGCTCGTGGTCGATGGTTCGACCGATCGCGTGCTCGGCTGTCACATCGTCGGCGATGGCGCCGCCGAGGTGACGCAAGCCGTCGCGATCGCGGTGAAGATGAAGGCGACGAAAGCCGATTTCGATGCGACCATCGCACTGCATCCGACCGCGGCCGAGGAGCTCGTGACCATGCGCACCCCGACCGCGCGCCACGTGCGCCAGGCGGCGGAGTAGGGCTTGGTTCACCTCTCCCCAGCGGGGAGAGGTCGGATTGCGGAGCAATCCGGGTGAGGGGCCGCAGCGCTCCGTGAGACTGTAACCCCTCACCCGGATCGCATCTTTGATGCGATCCGACCCTCTCCCTACGGGAGAAACGCAAACTGACTTACCAAATGCGCTCAGCCGTATAAATATCCGACCGGCTTGCCTTCGGTGCGCAGCGGTCGAATGTCCTTGTGCGTGATGATCTGGCCGGCGAGACCGTCGATCTCGTCGCGCTGCGTCGGTGTCCAGCTGCGAAGATCGTTGATGCCCTTGAGCAGGCCGAGCCGCAGCACCTGGGTGTTTTCGCCAAGGCCGACGAGGCTGATCGAGTCCTTGCCCGCCGTCACAACATCGCCAGCAGAGAGTTCAAAGCTCTCGCCAGACTTCCTCTTGAACTCGGCGGTGCCGCGAATGACGCGATAGATCGCGACCTCACCCTTGGCAAAGCACGTTGCATCCGCGGCGGCCGACGTGCTCTTCGGCAACAGGGCGTGCCCACGCGGGTCGGTGGCGATGACGTGGCCGGTGACGAGATGGCCGCTCGGAATCTCGATCCCGATGTCGCGCACATAAACCTGCAGGGCCGATTTGACCGGACCTTCGGTGAGCGGCTTGTAGAGCGCATCCAGCGCCAGGGGATCCTGCAGCCAGAAGCCGGCATCGGCGGGACGATCATGCAGCGGGTGGCTCCAGGCCACGCGCGGCGTTTCGTCTTCGTTGATCTGGTCCGGTCCGACGATGGTCGGATTCGGGAAGGTGGTGGGATCGGTGATGAAGGCCTCGAGGAATTTGCCGGAATAGCCCATCGAGATCGGATCGGGCACCACGGTCTGCGGCGTTTTCAAGTTCTCTTCGGTCGAAAGGCCTGACCAGGTATAGAACAGCTGGCGATGCACGATGGCGCTTTGCAGCATCACCGCGCCGGGGCCGACATTGTACCAGCGCCCGTCGTAATCGAAGGTGAATGCGCCCGAGGTCACCAGCACGAGCTGAAAGCCGCCGGGCGGCAGATGCAGATGGAAGTCGGTGGGGCCGGTGTCGGGGCGGTAGATCGGCAAATTGGTCGCGACCTCGTGGAGCAGGAAGGTCTCGTTGTTGGCGTGAAAGCCTTCGTTGGCTCTGTTGTAGAGCGCTTGCGGCCGATAGGTCGCTTCGAACTTGGCGTTCTTGTCGCGATCGATCGCAACGAAGTCTTGCGTGTTGAGGCGGAGCGGCGCGCCGTTCGGATGGGTGAGGCCTGATGTCTTGAGATCGCCCGCAGCATGCACGTTCATGACGTTCTCCGCTCTGCGCCATTGCCAAGCTCGCAATGTCATTGCGAATTTTGGGCCAGTTGATTTGCGAAGCAGCAAGCACGCCTGGTGCCGGCGTGCGGTGAGCCGTTCAGGAAGAAATCCGGTGGCTGCACGGGAGGTTAGATCGGCCGCTGAGGTCGAACGCAGGGCACTCCTCACGAGCCCTGCGATTTCCGGATAGCGGATGACTTGTCTAATTTGTCGGCAAGCATCTCAGTGCACGTGCAGTGGCGCCGTCGGCGGATCGCGCGGGACACCGCAACTGGTCGCGGCGGTGATTGACATCTTGTTCATGTTTTGTTCTTATGCTTTGACCGAGAGGGAGGCAGCCATGGACAACCGCATCAATGACATCCGCAGAACCATCAGGGCGCTTCGCGTCAGCATGCGCGAGGCTGAGGCGATCATGCACGAGCAGATCAACCGCGATGAGGACTGCAGCTTCGTGGCGCAGGAGGTCATCAAGATGCGCTCGGTCATGAGCCTGCTGGTGAAGGAGCGGACCGCGCTCGGCGATTTCGATCCGATCGTCGTGAGCAGCTTCTTCATTCCGCGGCGCAGGTCGGCGCGAAAGCTGGCTGCTGCACAGGCGCCGACTGTCGAGTCGGTGTTCCCACGCCTGGTGGCGCGGGCTTAAGGCGAATGGCGCGCTATGACGGCGCTTGAGCACTACGCCCGATCGGCGCGCTCGTTCCTGAGATCGTCGATGTCGCGATCCATCGTGACACGGCTGCGATATCGCCGCCGCCTTCGCGATAGGCGCGAAGCTGAAATTCAGCGGAGCTGCCGCGGTCCACAATGGTGCGGCAGTGCGCGATTTCGGCGGAGCATCCCAGGGCATCCGCATCCTCGGAGGTGTCGTCGATGAGTCGCGACAGAATCTCCGAGATCGTCACCGGACCCTCCCTTGATGCAAAGATGCAATCCGTGCCGTAGCGCTGGGCGCGCCATTTGTTCTCGACCGCAATGGCGCGTTCGACCGCGGTGACCTGCTTCGACAGATGCGGCCGCAGATAGAGATGCCGCGTCAGGCAGCGATACAGCGAAGCGATGGCGACGGCGTCGTCGACGAAGGTGCAGGTGTCGGGCGCGCGAAGCTCCAGTGTCGGATGCTTCATCGATGGTCGCATCGCCCACCAGATGTGGCTCTCGTCGGGAATCACGCCGGAGCGCTGCAATGCGCCGACATAGTCGTCGTAGTCGCGCTTGCTCTCGAACAACTCGGGCAGGCCGGTGCGCGGCAGCTCGGAATAGGCCGCCAGCCGGTAGCCCTTCAGTCCCGTCTTGTGCGAATTCCAGAACGGCGAGGACGCCGCGAGCGCGATGAACAGCGGCAGATGCGGCAGCATTGCCCGCATCACCGCCATCCGCTTCTCGGGATCCGGCAGTTGAACATGGACATGCATGCCGCACATCAGGTTGCGATGGCCGATGCTGCGCAGATCCTCGATCATCTCCGCATAGCGCGGCTTCGGGCTCGGCTGCGACATGCGCCAGACCGCCGTGGGGTGCGTGCCGCAGGCCATGATGGCAAAGCCATATTGTGCGGCAACGTTGGCGACCTCGCGGCGCAGGAATCTCAGCTCTTCCCGCGCGTCATTGACGTCGACGTGAACATTGGTAGCGACCTCGAGCTGGGATTGCAGCATCTCGCGCATGGCTTGGCCGCCGGTCGACCAGTTCGCCGATTCGAACAGCTCGTTCGGAGTCCGGATCGCGACCTCGAGGGTGCGACGATCGGCGAGGAAATACTCCTCCTCGATGCCGAAGGAATAGTCGGCCGCCTTGCCACGCCCGCCAGCGGAGCGAATGACGAGATGCTGCTTGTCGTCGGAGGAATCGAGGCGCAGCAATTTCAACACATCCGAAGCAATTGTCATCCGTGCCACCGGCGATGGTACTACCTGCGGGCGATAATCCGTCGGATGGGGAGCCGGTTCCGCATTGGAGCCGCTGGAAATTGCAAGGCCGAGCGGAACCATTTTCGCAGCTTCGGCTGCGCGCGATCGATGGATGCTCGGGCTCGGTGATGTAAGGCGCCGTTTAGGTCGGAAGCGGGATCAGGCTTGCGACCTCGCGATCCCCGGCGTTGTCGCTCGCCGCAAGACCTTGCGCGACGCCGATGCGATCGGCCTCCGGCCGGTTCTGGCTCATCTTGCGCTTGCCTTCGAACCTGATCACGGGGATGCGCACGCCGACGATCCCGCGCAGCTGCGCGGCGATGAAATCCGCAGGCGCGTCACGAACCGCCCACGGCTTTGCGCGCGCGCCTTCGTGCTTGCTGGTCAGCCGTGTCACGACCTCGAGCAGGCGCTCCGGCTCGTGGAAGAATTCCACCGGGCCGTAGGCATGCACGGCGATGTAATTCCAGGTCGGCACGACCTTCTCGGTCTCCTGCTTGGTCGCGTACCAGGACGGCGTCACATAGGCGTCGGGACCTGAGAAGATCGCGAGCGCATCGCCGATCGGCGGCAGCTTCCATTGCGGATTGGCCTTGGCGACATGCCCGTACAGCACGCCGCGCTCACCTTCGGCCTCGTCGAGGAAAAGCGGCAACGGGGTCGCGACCGGACCATCGGTGGTCGCCGTGACGAGGCTTGCGAGGCCGGCGGCGCGAATGGTTGCGCGGATGCTCTCGATGTCGTCGTTCCTGAAAGCCGGGGGGATGTACATGGCGGGTCTCCGTTCCTGATACGGATAGCCGGAATCCGGCCTGTCATAAACCGCCGGTTCTCAATGATTTCATCGGGCCGGATCGGCAGTCGCCTGCGTTTTCACCCTATTCGCCGAGCGTTTCGGCGTAAGTCTTGCCGTAGGGATAAAAGTGCTCCTTGCGGCCCTGGTCCCACTGCGCCCTGAACCCGGGCGCGGTGATGTCCCAATCCGGACGGCAGCTCATGCTGACGGCTCTGAGATCCCCGCGAAGCTCTTCGACGGTCGGGCGACCGAAGAACCAGTAGCCGTTATAAATCTTGTGAATACGCAAGCCGGGCGCCAGCACGATGACATGGGGAATCATGGGATTGTGGACGGGATCGGTGTATTCGGCGATGTCGAGATCCTTCTGCACGATCCGTCTGGGATCGGACAGGAAAGGCCAGTGGGCTCCGGCGCCGGTTCGGTATTCGTTGGTCTGGATGATGGTGTCGGTGGTGATGGTGACGAGCCGGCAATAGCCGACCTCCATCTCGCGATGGAGCTGCAGCAGACCTTCGGTCTGGCGACGGTCCTTCGGACAGAAGCCGCCGCGGCCTAGCACGACGATCATGGGATCGATGCCCTGCAGTTCCGAGAGCCTGCGGTGCTTGCCGGTGTGGTCGCTGAGCTCGTAGTCGGGGAAGGTCGCTCCTGGCATCATGTCGGGTCGCATGAGGCTCTCCTGTGTCTTTAGAGATCGATCACGATGTCGCTGTGGGGCCGGGCGCAGCAGATCAGCACATTTCCGTCCGCCGGCGCGTCGAGCGGATCGGGCTGATAGCTGACGTCACCGGCAATGAGGCCGCTCTCGCAGTTGTGGCACACTCCCGTCCGGCATGACCAGCGCACGGGGATGTCGCAGGCCTCGGCCAGCTCGAGCAGGCTGGCATAGGACGGCGCCCAGCGGACATTGAGGCCGCTACGGGCAAAGGACACCATGGGCCCGGGACCCGCCGCTCCCGCCGGCCTATGCGGGGACATCTTCTTCGTCGACGTCGCGATGCCCGGCGTCAGCGACGGCCCGGCGCCAAACAACTCGGTGTGGATACGATCGGGCGCCACGCCCGACGCGCGGAGCCCCGAGGTGAGGTCGCTCATGAAGGGGCCCGGTCCGCACAGATAGAAGTCGGCGTCTCCTGGCAAATCGAGTTGCCGGAGCAGGGCAGCATCCAGATGTCCTACTCTGTCGAAATCGATTTCCAGCCGATCGCCGGGATCGGGCCTGCTGTAGCAGACATGGCTATGATGGTGGGGAAGTCTGGTCAGGAGTTCGCGCACCTCGACCGCGAAGGCATGCTCGCGGCGGTTGCGGGCACCATGCAGCCACCAGACATCTTGTTGCGATGCTTCTGCTGCGAGCGCGTGAAGCATCGCGAGCACCGGCGTCACGCCAATGCCGGCACTCAGCAGGACGACGGGTTGCGTGTCTTGTCGTAGCGTAAAGCTGCCGCGGGGCGCACCGAGTTGCACGACGTCGCCGGGCCGGAGCTGGTCGGCGACGTATGTGCTGGCGATGCCGTGCGGCTCCCGTTTGATGCTGAGGCGGTAGGACGCCGCATCAGCCCGGCTCGATAGCGAATAGCTGCGGGTCATTGCCGCCGTGTCGGGAGGCCCGAACCTGATGATGACGAACTGACCGGGCAGGGCGGCGGCCCCGGCGTGTCCATCCGCAGGTTCGAGGACCAACGACGTCACGTCGTTGGTTTCGACGATCTTGCGCTCGACGCGGAACGGCCGGAATCCGCGCCATGCCGGAGGCGGGCCCGCCGCCGGGCCGAGCCCGGCATTGCCGGCTGGCGCATTCTGGCCAAGCAGGGCCTCGAAGGAATGGCGCCAGCCACGGCTCAGCGCCGGAATCCTCAGCGCGCGTTCGAGACCATCGCGCGGGTGAGGGGGCAGGTAAAGCAGCGCATTGATCTCGGCCACGCTCATGCTTTCAGGTCCGCGCGCGACCTGAATGATCTCGTCGCCGGCCCCGACGTCACCTTCCTCGATCACGCGAAAATAGAAACCGGGCCGGCCGTGCTTGACCAGCAGTGCGGCCATGTCGGGCTCCTGCATGCGAATGCCGAGCCGGTAGCACGTGACGCGCGGCTGGGTCACTTCAAACAAGGCAGAGCCGATCCTGTAGCGATCTCCGATGCAGACGTCGGTATCGGCGAGGCCTTCGACCGTGAAGTTCTCGCCGAATTGACCAGGGACGAGGTTCGAGCGCCCCATATGTCCTTGCCAGTAGCGATAGGATGCGTCCTGATAGACGTACACCGCGCGCTGTTCGCCGCCGTGACCCGCGGTATCTCCCTGGCCATCGCCATCGATGTTGAGCTGCCGCACCCTGCGCCGGCCCTCGATGGGAGCCTTCCAGATGCCGGTATGGACCGTCCTGCCTTGCCAGGCGACGTCGCGCGGCAGGCCGACATTGACGGACAGCAAGCGTGCCATTTCTGTCTCCGGCGCCGCCCGTCGACCCGGCGGATTCCGGATCGAGGCAGTCTCAATCTGCACCCGGATCGTGGCTTTGGCGCGTTAGGCGTTGTTAGACTTTGCTAGGGGGTCTTGCCGCCGCCCGCCTGCACGCTGATCTAGAAGCGGGAAACGACAAGGCGGGAGATCGCGATGGATGACCTGGCCACACGCGCGGCGCTGCAGCGTCATTGGGACGCTTCGGACGCGAACGATTTCGAGGCCGAGCATGACATCTATCGCGACGATGCCGTGCTCGACTATCCGCAGTCCGGCGAACGCATCCGCGGACGCCGGAACATTCAGCAGAGCCGCTTCGTGCAGCCGAACAAGAAGCGCTTTACGGTGCGGCGGATCATCGGCGGCGGCGATCTCTGGGTGAGCGAGTTCGTCCTGACCTATGACGGGGTGCCGTCCTACGTCGTCAGCATCATGGAACTGCGTGACGGATTGGTGGCGCACGAAACGCAATATTTCGGCGACCGGTTCGATCCGTCACCATCGCGCGCGGATCTCGTGGAGCGGGTGGGGTAGACGCGCGAACACTCCGCTGTCATTCCCCCGCGCAGGCGGGGAATCCAGTACGCCGCGGCTTATCGGCGGATCACTGTTGTCACAGAGTACCGGATCGCCCGCTTACGCGGGCGATGACGGCGAGGAATATGGCAACATGGAACCTCGCTGCGGCGGCTCGCCGCACGTCGGCCGGCTTGATTCCCTCCTCCTCATCTTTATCTCTCGAGCGAACAAGAATCCGGGCCCCTCTGGCGAGGACGCTGACCCTCTCAGCAAAACCTCGCGATGTCGGATGACCTGTCCCCGCGCGAATGCGATGGATCAGCCGATTGTCGGGCCTTCTTGACCTCTCTCCGACCTCATCGTCCCCATCGCAAAGCTCCGCGCGGCCATTTCGCAAGCACTGGGAGCGACGATGTCTGACGCCAACGACACCAATTCCATCGAAGCCGAGATCACCGAGCCGTCGCGCTTCAACGAGCAGGCTGCAGTAGCGCTGGTGATATCAGGCGCGCTGGTTGCAGTCGCCGATCGCCGCGTGTCACCGGTCGAGCGCGACGAGGTGATCCGCTTCATCAGGGAGCGCGGTCTGGCGCCGCACATCAGTGATGACCGCCTGTCGTCCATGTTCGACGAGCTCGCCGCACGGCTCGAGGAGCCTGACTTCGCCAATGTCGTCATCGACACACTGCGTCCGGTCTCGGATCTGCCGCTGTCGTCCCATCTCATCGAGCTGTCGGAGCGCGTCGCGGCGGCGGACGAAGACGTGCATCCGCACGAGGTGCAGGCGATCAAGTTGTTGCGCCTGCTGACGCTGGTGCTGCCGCGCGCCAAGCCGGTCGGAGCGGCCAGTACCGCCGCGAAGGGGTGATCGATGAGCACAGCTTCGAACGAACAGAGGACGAAATCCGGGGGCGCCAGCGGCAGACCTGCCGGCGGCGACCCGCGGCTCGACGCGCTCGTCCATCGGTTACCGCCGCGCCTTGCCGGCACCGTCGACTATCTCCTGCAACCGTCCAGCCGCTGGATCCGGATTCCCTCCGGCGCGTTGCTCGTCGTCGGTGGCGTGCTGTCGTTCCTGCCGGTGCTTGGCATCTGGATGCTGCCGCTCGGCCTCGCGCTGCTCGCCGAGGACGTGCCGGCGCTACGCGCGTCGCGCTCAAAGGCCTTCGACTGGATCGAGCGCCGCAAGCCGCACTGGCTGGACCCGTCAGATCCGAAGAATGACGAGACATGATTGACTTCATCACGGCCGACGCGCTGACGGCGCTGCTCCAGGTCGTTCTGATCGACCTCGTGCTCGCCGGCGACAACGCCGTCGTCATCGGCCTTGCCGCCGCCGGTCTGCCGTCCGAGCAGCGTCGCCGCGCCATCATCGTCGGCATCGCCGCCGCGACCGCGTTGCGTATCGTCTTCGCCGGCGTTGCAACGCAGCTTTTGCAGGTGATCGGCCTGCTGCTGGCCGGCGGCGTGCTGCTGCTATGGGTGTGCTGGAAGATGTGGCGCGAGCTGCGCGAGCAGGCGGCGCATTCCAGCCAGCTCGCGTTCAGTCATGGCAATAGTGGCAACACGGAGGTGCGGCGCAAGACGTTCGGGCAGGCGGCGATGCAGATCGTTGCCGCCGACGTTTCGATGTCGCTCGACAACGTGCTCGCGGTCGCGGGCGCCGCGCGCGAGCATCCCTACATCCTGGCGTTCGGCCTGTTGCTGTCGGTCGCGCTGATGGGCGTTGCCGCCGATCTGCTCGGCCGCCTGCTGCAGACGCAGCGCTGGATCGCCTATGTCGGCCTCGCCATCATCGTCTACGTCGCCTTCGAGATGATCTATCGCGGCTCGCTCGAGCTCGTGCCTGTCATCGCAAGTCTCTAAATCACACCTTGGTTTTTCCTGCTTCGCCTTCCTGGAGTCATCGATGTCGTCCGAACCCAAAGCAGCTTTGGCGAACCCGCCGGTCGGCCTGTTTCCGCGGCTGATTTTTGGCTCGCGCTGGCTGCAATTGCCGCTCTATGTCGGCCTGATCGTCGCGCAGGCGGTCTATGTGCTGCTGTTCCTGAAAGAGCTCTGGCACCTGGTCGCGCACTCGTTCGACGCCAGCGAGCAGCAGATCATGCTGGTCGTGCTCGGGCTGATCGACGTCGTCATGATCTCGAACCTGCTCGTGATGGTGATCGTCGGCGGCTACGAAACCTTCGTCTCGCGCCTGAATCTGCGCGGCCATCCCGACGAGCCGGAATGGCTGAGTCACGTCAATGCCAGCGTGCTCAAGATCAAGCTCGCGATGGCGATCGTCGGCATCTCCTCGATCTCGCTGCTCAGGACCTTCATCGAGGCCGGCAATCTCGGAACCACGCGCAGCAATTTCACCGAGACCGGCGTGATGTGGCAGGTGCTGATCCATCTGACCTTCATCATCTCGGCGATCGGCATCGCCTGGGTCGACCGCCTCAGCGATGTCGGGCATCGCAGGGAGAACGGTCACGCCTGAGCGCGCATCACGTGACGTGCGGGTACGCCGCGCTCTCGCGCCGCTCGCGCTCGCCCAGCTCGCGCACCAGCTCCTGGAGAAATGAGTCCGTAAAGGCGGGCAGGGTGCGCTCGGCGCGGACATAGATGCCGAGATCCGACCAGACCGGGCTGCCGGCATTGTCGAGCGGCAGGAACACAAGCTGCGCGTCGCGCGACAGCCTGCCGATGCCGAGCTGGGTCTGGAAGGCGATACCGACGCCGCGCGCGGCGAGCTCGCGCATCAGGTCGATCGAGTTGGCCAGGATCGCCGGCTCCGGCGTCTCGGACAGCTGTGCGATCAAGGGCTGCAGCAGATGATAGATCGACAGCTCCGGCAGCGCCTGAATGACGGGGAAGGCGAGACATTGCTCCAGCGTCACGGTCTTGCGGCGCGCCAGCGGATGTTCGCGGGCGACGAGGGCACCGAGGCGAAACCGCTTCAACGCGACCTGGCGCAGGTCGGGCGGATGCCTGAGCGCGATGGCGATGCCGATATCGGCTTCACCCCGCCGCAGGGCCTCGAGCACGTCGGATGACCCCATCACCTCGGTGGTGAAGCTGACGCGCCGGGCCCTGCTGCGATGCGAGGCAATCAGATCCGGCAGCACCGACTCCGTGAGGGACTCGATGCAGGCGATGCTGATGGTGCCGTGCCAGGCCCCGGACAGCGATGCGACGTCGGAACGGAAGCGATCGAGGTCCTGCAGCACGTTCATGACGTGGCGGGCCAGCATCTCGCCCACGGTCGTGAGCGTCAGGCCGCGCGCGGTCCGCTCGAACAACGGAGATCCAACCTCTTGTTCAAGCTTGAGAATCTGGCGGCTGACGGCTGACGAAGCCACGTTCAAAAGGCGCGCCGCAGCCCGGATCGAGCCGGTGCGACGGACGGCGTGGAAATACTGGATGGAAGGTGAATGAAAGCGCATGGGACCCCTGGTCCACTATAGCTGTTGCCGAAACGGCAGCAACCTGTACGAATCTCTCTGCCTTTTGAGAACGCTGATTTCACCCTAGTGTCATCCGCCGACGGGCCCTTCGGGCCCGCGCGGCGACGCGCCCGCAACGATGCGGTGGGGGATTTGGGGTGAACGAGACGATCGCTTGCGAGCTGGGGCACGGGCGGGAGGCCCGCCTGGTCGATCGCCGCCGCGCGGCTGCTTATGTCGGCGTCACCGCCGGCCGCTTCGAGCAGCTGGTGCGCGACAACGTGGTGCCGCCGCCTGTCATGATCGACAACAAGCGGCGCTGGCCGATCGCCTTGCTCGACGATGCCAGGGAAGCGGTCGGCAGCAGCTTGCCGTCGGTCCCGGCAGTGAAGGCGGATGTCGAGGCGCGTCCTTGCGACCGCGACGCCGTGCCTGCTGCGCGCGAGCTGCCCGATGCGACCTGGTTCGAGCAGCGCGCGAGCTTCGTGCAGCGGGTGCGACGCTCGCTGCTTTCGGGCAACGAGATCCGCCTGCTGCGCGAGTTCAAGCTGCTGAGGCAGAACCAGATCAGCATGTACGGCTATTACGGCAGCTTCGAAGCGCTGATGGTGCGCGGCTACATCGTCGAGATCGACCGCAAGCCGCCGTCGAGCCGTCCACTGGTGACGTATCGTCTCACCGCGCCGGGCCAGCAGGTGATCGCGGCGCTGAAGGACGAGCCCGTTTTCTGACCCAGAGTTGCAAGCCGCGGCCTTGTTGCCTATGGCGGACAAGTTGCGCCGCCGGCCAGCCCGGCGCCGCTCCTGTCGCCTCGGAAGCAAATCGCGAGGCGCTCTCCTTGCGAGATCGATAAAATTGTCTGCAATCCGCTCAGGAGAGGCAAACCGTGCGGACAAGAAGCGCGGCGCCTTAAACCAGAGTTTTGGAACCGGCCTGCATTCTGCCGCAAAAGGGCAGGGCATCAACATGGCAGTTCTCAAGGAGGTCGTCGTCGCAGTCGTGGGAGTCTACGCGCTCCTGTACGCATGCGACGCATTGTTCGGGATCGGAGAGGCGCGCTTCGATGATTCCTACTACAGCGCCAGCTTTTACGCGCCGCGGCCACAGGAATTCCGCTTCGCCAGCGACACGCCGCCGGCGACCCGTGTCAGCGACGCCTTTGCGCAGTTCTCGGCGGCCGAGGCCAGGCCGAACAAGCGCTACTCGTCGCTGACGACGATCATCCGCTAGGCGCGCTCGGTTGCGTGATCGCCCGGATGCTGCCCCGCGCGCTGCGGGATCAGCAGCAGGCAGATCACCATGAATGTCGCAATCACGATCGAGGCCAGCGGCCGGCTGAGCGCCAGTCCGCCTTGGTCGAGCGGCTTGTCGAGGAAATCGCCGACAGTTGCGCCCAGCGGCCGCGTCAGGATAAAGGCAGCCCAGAACAGGGTCACGCGAGAGATACGCGTCCAGAAATAGAGTGCTGCGACAATGGCGAGCCCGGCCGCAAAGATCAGCGCGCCGCCGCGATAGCCCATGTCGCCGGTGTCGGCGATCCAGTCGCCGAGTGCGGTGCCCAGCGTCTGCGAGAAGGTGATCGCTCCCCAATAGAAGGCTTCCGCCCGCGGCGTGCTGACGCTGTTGACCGAGATCGTGCCTTCGGTGCGATACCAGAGACCCAGCACCAGCACGAGACAGGCGAGCAGCAGCGTCGCGCCACCGGTGTAGCCGATCCCGAGCGAACGGTCGGCGAAGTCGGCCATCGTGGTTCCGAAGGTGGTCGAGGCCGCGATGGTTGCCCAATACAGCGCCGGATGAAATTTCTGCGCGCGGATCTGTGCCGCGACCAGGACGACCAGCGCCCCCAGGAACAGGCACGTGCCGGCGAGATAACCCCAGTTCAGCGTCATCGTCACAGTGTCGCCGCCGGTCTCGCCCAGCGTCGTGGCGGCGATCTTGATGATCCAGAAGCCGAGCGTGACCTCGGGGACCTTGCTTTCGCTTGCAACAGCGCTCTTGGCGGAATCTTGCATGATCTCCTCGCGGCGTCCCGCATACGCGATGAATCGCGTTGCCGACGTCGTAGCAGTTGCCAAACGGCAACGGCGGAGATCAGTTTCATTGCATCAATGACGAGAAGGAGGCGGCTGCCTTCAACAAGGCGTGACGCTCACTCTCCCTGGATCCATTCCGCGAGGCCACGCCACAGCGTGTCGCGGTGTTCGGGGCGGAAGAAGCCGAAATGGCCGATCGCCTTTGCACCGACGTCGGACGGCTTCACCGTCAGCACTTCCGGCTTGATCGCAGTGAAGCCTGACGTGAGCAGCTCGACCGCGGGTCGCGTCGCCCAGGGATCGTCGGAGAAGCAGAGCGCGCGCAGCTCGCCTTCGAATCTCGCAAAGTTCTCCAGCGCCGGCAGTTTCGAATCGAACAGATAGCGCGGGCTCGAGACCCACTCGGCCCATTGCAGGAACACCCCCTTGGGCAAATCCTCGCCGATGCCGGCCCAGCCCGGCGCGTAGCCGAGCGCATGGGTGAGGGGCACGCCGACAAAATTCATGAAGGCGAAGACGCGGTATTTTTCAGGCGACGTCATCAGCCGCCAGGTCGCAGCCTGCGAGGCCACGAACGCCGCGCGCGAAATCTCGCTGTTGTTCTCGATCAGCCCGAGCGCCTGGCCTCCGAAGGAGTGGCCGACGTAAGCGAGCGGAAGGCCGCGATAGCGCTCGCGCATCCAGCGCACCGCGGCGGTGACGTCCTGCGCGGCCCAGTCCGACATCGAGGCCTTGAAACCAACCAGCGATTTCGGCTTGATGTGGCCGACCATCGCCGGCAGGCGGGAGTCGCCAATGCCGCGATAGTCGTAAGTGAGCACCGCGCAGCCGCGATGGGCAAGGTAGGAGGCAAAGCCCTTGTAGATCTTGCGCGGGACGGCGGTCGCCGAATTGATCAGGACGGCATTGCGCTTGGCGCCGCGCGGCAGAAACAGCGTGCCTGCTAGCGCATATCCGTCGGTCGCCGGGAAGCTGATCTCGTCGATGAAAACGTCGTCCAGTGGCGCGTCCATGGGGGAAGCTGTCTTGCCGGTTTCTTCTGCCGCCCCCTAGCAAATGCGAATTCGGCTTTGCTCGCAAGGGTTTGCGTTGCAAAATGGATTTACAACTGGCGGTGTCGTGCCAGCCTGTGTATAAGGCGGCCCTCGCAACCCACAGATCAGGTTGCACTTTTTGCTTCACGGAGAGATTGCGATGTCCGAGCGGTGGACGCCCGAGTCCTGGCGCAGCAAGCCGGTGCTACAGGTGCCCGAATATCCCGACGCCAAGGCCCTGGCCGACGTCGAGGCGCAGCTTGCGACGTTTCCGCCGCTGGTGTTCGCCGGCGAGGCGCGCAATCTGAAGAAGGCGCTGGGGCGCGTTGCCGCCGGCGAGGCCTTCCTGCTGCAGGGCGGCGATTGCGCCGAGAGCTTTGCCGAGCACGGCGCCAACAACATCCGCGATTTCTTCCGCGTGCTGCTGCAGATGGCGGTGGTGCTGACCTATGCCGGCGCGGTGCCGGTGGTGAAGGTCGGCCGCATCGCCGGCCAGTTTGCAAAACCGCGGTCGTCGCCGACCGAAAAGGTGGGTGGTGTCGAGCTGCCGAGCTATCGCGGCGACATCGTCAACGACATCGCCTTCACCAAGGAAGCGCGCATTCCCGATCCGCAGCGCCAGCTGATGGCCTATCGCCAGTCGGCCGCGACGCTGAACCTGCTGCGCGCGTTCGCGACCGGCGGCTACGCCAATCTCGGCAGCGTGCATGAATGGATGCTCGGCTTCCTCAAGGATTCACCGCAGTCCCGCCGTTACAAGGAGCTGGCCGACCGCATCTCGGAGGCGCTCAACTTCATGCGCGCCTGCGGCCTCGATCTCGAAAGCCATCCCGAGCTGCGTGCCACCGATTTCTACACCAGCCATGAGGCGCTGCTGCTCGGCTATGAGCAGGCCATGACCCGGGTCGATTCCACCACCGGCGACTGGTATGCGACCTCGGGTCACATGATCTGGATCGGCGACCGCACCCGTCAGCTCGATCATGGTCATGTCGAATATTTCCGTGGCATCAGGAACCCGATCGGCCTGAAGTGCGGCCCTTCGCTCAAGCCCGACGAGCTGTTGAAGCTGATCGACGTGCTCAACCCCGACAACGAGCCCGGCCGGCTGACCCTGATCAACCGCTTCGGCTCCGACAAGGTCGCCGATCATCTGCCGGGCCTGATCCGTGCGGTGAAGCGCGAGGGCAAGGTGGTGGTCTGGTCGTGCGATCCGATGCACGGCAACACCATCACCTCCACGACGGGCTACAAGACGCGGCCGTTCGACCGTGTGCTGTCCGAGGTGAAGTCGTTCTTCACGATCCACGCCGCGGAAGGCACCTATGCCGGCGGCGTGCATCTGGAGATGACCGGCCAGGACGTCACCGAGTGCATCGGCGGCGCCCGCGCCATCACCGACGAGGATCTCAACGACCGCTATCACACGGTCTGCGATCCCCGTCTCAATGCGGAGCAATCCATCGACATGGCCTTCCTGGTCGCCGAACTGCTGAAGCAGGAACGCGCCGGCAAGGTTCGGCCGATGCCGGCCGCAGCGGGGCTCTAGGACCTTGCTGCGATTCTGGAAGGCCACGATCAATTCCCGCAACGGAATGGCCTTTGCGTTCCGTTCGGAACAGGCCATCCGCGAGGAGATCTTTGCGCTGATCCTGTCGCTGCCGGTGGCGTGGTTCGTCGCCGCCACCGCGATGCGCGCCGTCGAGCTGGTGTGTGCGGTTGCGTTCGTGCTGGTCGTGGAGCTGCTCAACACCGCGATCGAGAAGCTCGCCGATCGCCTGACCATGGACCACGACAAGCAGATCGGCCGGGTCAAGGACATGGGCTCGGCCGCAGTGGGCGTCGCGCTGTTGATGGCCGGCGCATTCTGGATCATCGCCATCATCGAGCGATTGGGTTTCCTCTAGCTGGACGAGACGACCATGACCGAACGTCTCAGCGCATTCGCGGTCACGCTCGCCCAGCTCAATCCGACCGTGGGCGACATCGAGGGCAATGCCGCGAAGGTTCGCATCGCACGAGCGCGCGCCATCGCCGATGGCGCCGACCTCGTGCTGTTTCCGGAATTGTTCATCGCCGGCTATCCGCCGGAGGATCTGGTGCAGAAGCCGGCCTTCCAGGCCGCCTGCCGCGCGGCCATCGAGGCGCTCGCGCGCGAAACCGTTGACGGCGGCCCGGCATTGCTGGTCGGCACGCCCTGGGTCGAGGACGGCAAGCTCTACAATGCCTGCGCGCTGCTCGATGGTGGGCGCATCGCGGGCCTTCGCTTCAAGTGCAATCTGCCGAATTACGGCGTGTTCGACGAGAAGCGGTTGTTTTCGCGCGGACCTGCCTCGGGCCCTGTCACCGTGCGCGGCGTGCGGATCGGCGTGCCGATCTGCGAGGACATCTGGCTGGAAGAGTCCGAGGATTACGAGAACGTGGTCGAGACGCTCGCCGAGACCGGCGCCGAGATCATTCTGGTGCCGAACGGCTCGCCCTATGCCCGCGACAAGAACGATGTGCGCCTGTCGGTGGCGGTCGCGCGGGTCACCGAGAGCGGCCTGCCGCTGGTCTATCTCAATCAGGTCTGCGGCCAGGACGAGCTCGTGTTCGACGGAGCCTCGTTCGCGCTCAATGGCGATCTCTCGCTCGCCGCGCAATTGCCGGCGTTCGCAGAGAGCATCACGACGTTGCGCTTTACCAGGAACGGCGGCGATTGGCGCTGCACCGGTCCGATCGCCGAGCAGCCGGAAGGCGACCGCGCCGATTACGCTGCCTGCGTGCTGGGCCTGCGCGACTATGTGACCAAGAACGGCTTTCCCGGCGTGCTGCTCGGCATCTCCGGCGGCATCGATTCCGCACTGTGTGCGGCGATCGCGGTCGATGCGCTCGGTGCCGATCAGGTGCACGGCGTGATGCTGCCTTATCGCTACACGGCAGCACACTCGATTGCCGATGCCGGCGAACTCGCCGGCCATCTCGGTATCCGTTACGAAGTGCTGCCGATTGCGGAAGCGGTGAACGGCTTCGAGACCATCTTGTCCGGCATCTTCAAGAATCTGCCGCCCGACATCACCGAAGAAAACCTTCAGGCCCGTACCCGTGGCACGCTGCTGATGGCGATCTCCAACAAGACCGGGCTGATGGTGGTGACGACAGGCAACAAGTCCGAGATGTCGGTCGGCTATGCCACGCTCTATGGCGACATGAACGGCGGCTTCAATCCGATCAAGGACATTTACAAGACGCAGGTGTTCCGGCTCGCAAGCTTGCGCAATGGATGGAAGCCCGAGGGTGCGCTAGGGCCCGCGGGCGAGGTGATCCCGCCCGATATCATCACGCGGCCGCCGACGGCGGAGCTGCGCGACAACCAGACCGATCAGGATTCACTGCCGCCTTACGACGTGCTCGATGCGATTCTCGAACGTCTGGTCGAACACGAGGAGCCGCTCGAGGCGATCATCGCAGCCGGCTTCGACCGCGAGACGGTGACCCGGATCGACCATCTGCTCAACGTCGCCGAATACAAGCGCCGCCAGGCCGCGCCGGGCGTGAAGGTGACGCGGAAAAACTTCGGCCGCGACCGCCGCTATCCCATCACCAACCGCTTCCGCGATCGGGGCGAAAAGCTGCCCGCACCCGACGAGACGCTGATCTCGCGCGGCGGTCAGGCGTCGATCGACGCGTTCGAGGGATGAGTTGACAGAGTAGGGTGGGCAAAGCGAAGCGTGCCCACCATTTCGAGCGGTGGGCACAGCGCTACGCGCTTGTGCCCACCCTACGGTCGCCGTGGTGTGGCTGATTACTTTTGCTGCTGCGGCAAGAACTGCGGGCCGACCGAGCGGATCGGCTTGTTCTCCGACGTGGTCGTGGGGCTCGCATCCGCAGGCGGGGTCGCGGCCGGTGCGGCGGCGGTGGCCGGCGCTGCGCCCTTCTTTGCATTCGCCGGCGCGCCCTTGGTGAGCTGCCGTTGCTGCATCTTCTTGGCGCTCTCCTCGGTGACGATGATGTCGCCCTGCTGCTCCACGGCGGCCTTGTCGTCGGCCGATTTCAGCGCGTCGGCCCAGCTCTGGCCGGCCGCCTTGCAGGAGCAGGACGGGTTGAACTCGCTGCGGAATTTGAAGGCGGTCGGCAGCGCCGTGTAGGGCTGGCCGCTGATGGAGACCGCGGAGCTCATGTCCTCACCGGGATTGCGGTGGGCGTAGAGGGTGGCTTCGGCCGCTGGACAAAGCGCCTTGCAGGTCTTCTCGTCGTCGGGGAAGCGCGCGGGCACGGTCGCATACGAGATCGGGAAATAGGCGCCGTCGCAGGTGCGCACGCAGACGGTGCGATAGGTGCCGGACTGCGGGCCGCCGAAATCGGCTGGCGGCGCGCCCGGCGGATTGTTGGGGTTGTTGCCGCCACCGAACAGATTGCTCAGGAAGTTGCCGCCCTGCGACTGCACGGCATTGGCGTATTGCGGGCCGCAATTGTTCTGCGCCAGCGCCATCAGCACCGAGCGGCGCTGGCTGTCGCGTTCGGGGCTGCCGCCGGGACCGCCACCGCGCAGGCGCTCGAGATTGCCGGTGATCTGGTCCAGATTGGCGCGCATCTGCTGGATCTGGGTGTTGACCGGACCGCATTGTGCGGATTGGCCGTTGAACAGCGAGAAGAAGCCGGAGGAGTCGCAGCCCATGCGCTTGGCCTGCATGGTGACGCGGTCGAGCTCGGCCTGCTGCTTGGCCTGGGAATCCTGGTAGCGACGGATCTGGTCCTCGCGTGCGGGATCGCCGCCCGTCCCGCGGTCGAGCGCGGCGAGCTGACCTTCAAGGCGCACGCACATCGGGTTCGGGCCGAGGCCGCCCTGGGCAGGTGGAGGCGGCGGCGCGCCCGGCGGGCCAGCCTGTGCGAAGGCATCAGTCGCGAGCACGAGGCTGAGAAGCACTGTGCTGGCAATGAGGAAGCGGGGACGGGACAGAGACAAAAATTCAGGCATATCCGCCATTCTAGCGAGGTCACGGCCCTCAGTGATCTGGGGGGGCCGACGCGCGCCCTCCAATAGCCGCTTCCGGCGGCATCGTCACGTCGTTTCAGGGGCCGAAGACAGGTCCTAAGGTCCGCCAGCTCCGAGCGAAATTCAGCGCTGGCAGGTGATTGCGACATATTCGTCGCAATGGCCATGGGAGCAATTTGCGCCGGATTTGGGGACAGACCCGGTAATTTCGTCGGGATCGACTCGGCGGTAGCTAGATGCCTGTGCAAAGTCTCGTGACTGGCAGTAGCTGCGGGCGACCTGCGCGCCGCATTTTTCGCCCTTGGCCAGACACTGGTCGACGCCATAGCCGTCGGCCTGGTTGGCTATGATGAAGATGCGGGTCTCGGCGCAGGCGCTGGAGGCGCCAAGGATCGAGGCGCCAAGGATTGAGGCGCCAAGCATCGAGGCGCAGCAAATGAGCGCGAGCAAGGATCGCATGAAAACACCTTGGGGCAAAAAATAGGAACCGCCGGTTCCAGAATGGGCTCAAATGGTTAAGGATGATGAACCATCCCGGCGGGGGCGACGGGCTTTGCGGAAATAAAGCGGCATTTCCGTGGCTCTCTTGACGAAAGCCGGCCTCATGGCCCATATGTCGCCGCATGAACGGTCTCCTCGCCATCTGCATTATTTGCCGCGAGATTACGAGCTAGCGATTCGCTGGCTGGAGCCGTCTTTTCTCAAAACACATTGAGAGCACTGGACGCCCGGCCAACAGCCGATGGGTGTCCATATGGAATTGCGTCTTCACGATACGCTGACCAGAGAAAAGCGGCCCTTTGTGCCGCTCGATCCGAACAACGTCCGCATGTATGTCTGCGGACCGACCGTCTATGACTACGCCCATATCGGCAATGCGCGGCCGGTGATCGTGTTCGACGTGCTGTTTCGGCTGCTCCGCCATCTCTATGGCGAGGCCCACGTCAAATATGTCCGCAACATCACCGACGTCGACGACAAGATCAACGACCGCGCCGCGCGGGATTTTCCCGGCCTGCCGCTGAACGAGGCGATCCGCAAGGTTACCGAGCAGACCGGCAAGCAGTTTCACGCCGACGTGGACGCGCTTGGGTGCTTGCGGCCAAGCGTCGAGCCGCGCGCGACCGAGCATATCGGCGAGATGCGCGAGATCATCGAACGGCTGGTCAAGGGCGGTTTCGCCTATGTCGCCGAGGATCACGTGCTGTTCTCGCCGCAGGCGATGAACGCGGTCAATGACGGACTGCCGCGCTATGGCGCGCTGTCGAAGCGTTCGCTGGACGAGATGATCGCCGGTGCCCGCGTCGACGTCGCACCCTACAAGAAGGATTCGACCGACTTCGTGCTGTGGAAGCCGTCCAAGCCCGGCGAGCCGTCCTGGCCGTCGCCATCAGGCATCAAGGCCGAGGGCCGTCCGGGCTGGCACATCGAGTGCTCGGCCATGGCCTGGAAGCATCTCGGCGAGCAGTTCGACATCCATGGCGGCGGCATCGATCTCGTGTTTCCGCATCACGAGAACGAGATCGCCCAGACCTGCTGCGCCTTCCACCAGCAGCGCATGGCGAACACCTGGATGCACAACGGCTTCCTGCAGGTCGAGAGTGAGAAGATGTCGAAGAGCCTCGGCAACTTCGTCACCATCCACGAGCTGCTCAAGGACTGGCCGGGTGAAGTGTTGCGCCTCAACATGCTGAAGACGCACTATACCTCGCCGATCGACTGGACCATGAAGTCGCTGGAGGAGAGCGCCAAGACGCTCAACGATTGGTATCGCTTTGCGGCTGACGTTGCGCCGTCCAAGCCCGCGGCGTCTGTGGTCGACGCGCTGCTCGACGATCTCAACACGCCGCAGGCAATCGCGGCGCTGCATGGTCTGCGCAATGCGGCCGATGCGGCAGGCCTTTCGGCCTCGCTGCGTCTGCTCGGCTTCCTGTCCGAGAGCCTGGCGCAATGGGAAGGCCGCAAGCGCGAGGCGAGCGGCGTCGATGCCGGCGAGATCGACCGCCTGATTGCGGAGCGCACGGCTGCGCGCGCGCGAAAGGATTTTAGGGAATCCGATCGCATCCGCGACGAGCTCGCCGCCAAGGGCGTCGTGCTCAAGGACGGCAAGGATGCCGACGGCAAGCCGGTGACGACCTGGGAGCTGGCGTGATGGCACAAGCGCATCCCAAGCCCGGCTTACGGCCGTTCCTGCCGGCCGATGTTCCGATGCTGGCCGCGATCTTCGCTGCCAGCATCGAGGAATTGACCGGTGACGACTACAGCGAGGCGCAGCAGCAGGCCTGGATGGAGATGGCGGAGGACGAGGAGTTCGGCAAGCACCTCGCGTCCGACCTGACGTTGGTGGCGACGCTCGACGGCTCGCCCGTCGGCTTTGCCTCGCTGCGCGGCGCCGACCATATCCGCATGCTCTATGTTCATCCGGCCGCGGCGGGGCAGGGTATCGCAACCCTGCTGGTCGACGCGCTGGAGAAGCTTGCCGGCGGCCGCGGCGCCACTAACCTCACGGTCGATGCCAGCGACACCGCCCAGAACTTCTTCGCCAAGCGCGGCTACACGGCCCAGCAGCGCAACAGCGTCACCGTCAACGATGAGTGGCTCGCCAACACCACCATGAAAAAGACGCTCGGAGCGACGCAATGAGTAAGGAGCGCCTCTATCTGTTCGACACCACGCTGCGCGACGGCGCGCAGACCAACGGCGTCGATTTCACCCTGGCCGACAAGCAGGTCATCGCTGACATGCTCGACGATCTCGGCATCGACTATGTCGAGGGCGGCTATCCCGGCGCCAATCCGCTCGACACCGAGTTCTTCGGCTCCAGGCCGAAACTCAACCATGCGCGCTTTACCGCGTTCGGCATGACACGGCGGGCAGGGCGCTCGGTCTCCAACGATCCCGGTGTCGCCGGGCTGCTGGAGGCGAAGGCCGACGCGATCTGTTTCGTGGCAAAGTCCTCGGCCTATCAGGTGCGCGTCGCGCTGGAGACGACGAAGGAGGAGAACCTCGCCTCGATTCGCGACAGCGTCGCGGCGGCGAAGGCCGCGGGCCGCGAGGTCATGCTCGACTGCGAGCATTTCTTCGACGGTTACAAGGAAGATGCCAGCTTTGCGCTCGCCTGCGCCAAGGCGGCCTTCGATGCCGGCGCGCGCTGGGTGGTCCTGTGCGACACCAATGGCGGCACCATGCCGCACGAGGTCGAGACCATCGTCGCTGAAGTGACAAGACACATTCCCGGCGACCATGTCGGCATCCACGCCCATAACGACACCGAGCAAGCGGTGGCGAATTCGCTGGCCGCGGTGCGCGCCGGCGCGCGGCAGATCCAGGGCACGCTGAACGGCCTCGGCGAGCGCTGCGGCAATGCCAATCTCTGCTCACTGATCCCGACGCTGAAATTGAAGAAGGAATTTTCGGACGCCTTCGAGATCTCGGTGACGCCGCAAAAGCTGGCGACGCTCGTCAAGGTCTCGCGCACGCTCGACGACATGCTCAACCGCGTGCCGAACCGCCATGCGGCCTATGTCGGCGAGAGCGCCTTCGTCACCAAGACAGGCATCCACGCCTCCGCCGTGATGAAGGATCCGCAGACCTACGAGCATGTGCTGCCTGAACTGGTCGGCAATCACCGCAAGGTGCTGGTGTCGGACCAGGCCGGCCGCTCCAACGTCATCGCCGAGCTCGATCGTGCCGGCATTCCTTACGAGAAGAGCGATCCGAAGCTGACGCGACTGGTCGAAGAGTTGAAGGAGCGCGAGGCGCAGGGCTACGCCTATGAATCCGCCAATGCCTCGTTCGACCTGCTGGCGCGCCGGACGCTCGGCAAGGTGCCGCATTATTTCGAGGTCGAACAGTTCGACGTCAATGTCGAGCAGCGCTACAACGCGCTCGGCGAGCGCGTCACCGTGGCGCTCGCCGTGGTCAAGGTCGACGTCGCCGGCGAACGCCTGATCTCCGCCGCCGAAGGCAACGGTCCCGTCAACGCGCTCGACGTCGCGCTGCGCAAGGATCTCGGCAAATACCAGAAATACATCGAGGGCCTGACGCTGATCGATTACCGCGTCCGTATCCTCAATGGCGGCACCGGCGCGGTGACGCGCGTCTTGATCGAGAGCGAGGACGAGAACGGCGACCGCTGGACCACGGTCGGCGTGTCCCCGAACATCATCGACGCCTCGTTCCAGGCGCTGATGGATTCGGTGATCTACAAGCTCGTGAAGTCGGGCGCGCCGGCGTAAACCCCACGACGGCTGTCATACCCCGCGAAAGCGGGGTATCCAGTACGCCGCGGCTTCTCCGTAACGCCGCGGCGTCTCGGAGTACTGGATCGCCCGGTCAAGCCGGGCGATGACAGCGGAGAATGAGGAGAGAGCAAGTCATGATCGACCACATCTCCGTCGGCGTCAGCAATCTCGATCGCTCCGCAAGGTTCTATGAGGCCACGCTCGCCACGCTCGGGCTCACGCGCCTGGTCACCCGGCCGCGCACGGTCGGCTTCGGCAAGGCCTATCCTGAATTCTGGATCAATCTGCGCGAGGCCATGCCGCCAGTCCCCCCGGAGAGCGGTGTGCATATCTGTCTGCGGGCGAAGACGACAGGAGAGGTCGATGCATTCCACGCTGCTGCGGTTGCGAACGGCGGCGCCTCCGACGGCGCGCCGGGCCTCCGTCCGCATGACCGCGTGCGCTATTACGCGGCCTTCGTCGTCGACCCCGACGGCAACCGGATCGAGGCGGTGACGTTTCCGCAGGAGTAGCGCATGATCCGGAAAAGTGTGTGGCGGTTTTCCCTCGCGACAAACGCGGAACGCGTTTGCGCGGAGATCATGCGCAAGCAAAAAAGCTCTACAGCTTGCGCGCGACTTCCGGCGCCATCTGCTTTTCCGTCTCGGCGATCTGTGCCGCAGCCGCCTTCAGCTTCGGCAGGATCTCCTCGACGCGATCGGCCTTGAGGATGTCGACTGAGAGGCCGGCGCGGATGAACTCGGTCTGGCGCATGTGCGACAGCAGCGAGAACAGCGGCTCCCAGAAATTGTCGATGTTGGCGAGCAGCACCGGCTTGGCGTGCCGGCCGAGCTGCTTCCAGGTCAATTGCTCGACCAGCTCCTCCAGCGTGCCGATCCCGCCGGGCAGCGCCACGAAGGCGTCGGAGCGCTCGAACATCAGCCGCTTGCGCTCGTGCATGTCGGGCGTGACGATCATTTCCTGCACGCGCGTCAGCGCATTCTCGCGCTTGCGCAGGAATTCGGGAATGATGCCGGTGACGGTGCCGCCGTGGTCCAGCACTGACGTCGCGACCGAGCCCATCAGGCCCAGCGAGCCGCCGCCATAGACCAGGCGGATATTGTTCTCGGCCAGCGCCTTGCCGAACGCTTTGGCGCCTGCGGTGAAGTGGGGATTGGTTCCGGGGCCGGAGCCGCAATAGACACAAACGGTTTTAATGGTGCTCATTGCTGTCATGATGCATTGCAGCGAAGTGGCGTCAAGCCCTTCAGGTGATTCGGACCACCCGGAAATCTACCGGTAAACGGCGACAAACAATCGAAGATTCGCCATCTGGCGGGGTGCTTTGGCATCGGGAAGTCTCTATATGGGGGGCACAAATCGTTAATCGCAGCGCCGCCCGCCTTTGGTGGGCCCTCAGGCTTTCTTGATGGACCAACCTCAATCGCTAGACGGCACCGACGTTCCTGCCTCCGCTGCCGGACCGCTGGAGCGGGCCACGCTGATGGGCACGCTTGCGCATCTGTGGCCCTATATCTGGCCGAGCGACCGCTTCGACCTGAAAATGCGCGTGGTCTGGTCGATGGTGCTGCTGCTCGCGGCCAAGTTGATCACGCTGACGGTGCCGTTCAGCTTCAAATGGGCAACCGATGCGCTCACCGGGGCCAACACAGCGCCGGTGCAGGCCGGCAACTGGCACCTCTGGGTGGTCGCATCGCCGCTGCTGCTGACGGCGAGCTACGGCCTCATGCGCATCGTGATGGCGGTGCTGACGCAATGGCGCGACGGCATCTTTGCGCGTGTCGCCATGCATGCGGTGCGCAAGCTCGCGAACATCACTTTCATCCATATGCACGAGCTCTCGCTGCGTTTTCACCTCGAGCGCAAGACCGGGGGCCTGACGCGCGTGCTCGAGCGCGGCCGCGCGGGCATCGAGGTCATCGTGCGCATGGTGATCCTTCAGCTGATCCCGACCATTGTCGAGGTCTCGCTGCTGATGGCGGTGCTGCTGTGGCAGTTCGACTGGCGCTACGTGGTCGCGACGCTGATCACGGTGGCGGTCTACATGTACTACACCTACGTCGCGACCGAGTGGCGGATCGGCATCCGCCGCAAGATGAACGATTCCGACACCGACGCGAACACCAAGGCGATCGACTCGCTGCTCAATTACGAGACCGTCAAATATTTCAGCGCCGAGGCGCGCGAGGCGCAACGCTACGACCGCTCGGTCGCGCGCTACGAGGAGTCGAGCGTCCACGCCTACACATCACTCGCCGTGCTCAACACGGGGCAGGCCGTGATCTTCACGCTGGGGCTGACCGCGACGATGCTGATGTGCGCGATCGGCGTGCGCAACGGCACCAACACGGTCGGCGATTTCGTGCTGGTCAACGCCATGATGATCCAGCTGTACCAACCCCTGAATTTCATGGGCATGGTCTATCGCGAGATCAAGCAGGCGATCATCGACATCGAGAAGATGTTCAACGTGATCCACCGCGAGGCCGAGATCAAGGACGCGCCCGGTGCGCGGCCGCTGGTCGTTTCCGCCGGCACCGTGCGCTTCGAGGACGTGCGCTTTGCCTATGAGCCGAAGCGGCCGATCCTCAAAGGCATCAGCTTCGAGGTGCCGGCCGGCAAGACGGTGGCGATCGTCGGCCCGTCAGGCGCCGGCAAGTCGACCATCTCGCGCCTTCTCTTCCGCCTCTACGACGTCTCCGGCGGCAAGATCCTGATCGATGGCCAGGATATCCGGCAGGTCACGCAAGCGAGCTTGCGCGCCTCGATCGGCATGGTGCCGCAGGACACGGTGCTGTTCAACGACACCATCCGCTACAACATCCGTTATGGCCGCTGGGATGCGACCGATGCCGAGGTCGAGGAAGCCGCAAGTCTTGCACAGATCGACCATTTCATCCGCATGGCGCCGATGGGCTACGAGACCCAGGTCGGAGAACGCGGCCTGAAATTGTCGGGCGGCGAGAAGCAGCGCGTCGCGATCGCGCGCACCGTCTTGAAGGCGCCGCCGATCCTGGTGCTTGATGAGGCGACGTCGGCGCTCGACACCCACACCGAGCATGAGATCCAGGGCGCGCTCGACCGCGTCGCGAAGAACCGCACCTCGCTGGTGATCGCACACCGCCTCTCGACCATCGTCGGCGCCGACGAGATCATCGTGCTGGAGCAGGGGCGCATCGCCGAGCGCGGTACCCATGCCAGCCTGCTCGCACAGGACGGACTCTACGCCAGCATGTGGAACAGGCAGCGCGAGGCCGAGGCCGCGCGCGAGAAACTGGCTCGTATGGCCGACAGCAGCGAGGCGCCCAACCGGGAGCCGCCGCCGGTCGAGGACGCCCTCGCGGCGCAGGCGGCCGCGGAGTGAGCTTGTCTCCGGTCCCAACTCTGGCCTAAACAGGCCGGCGCGACGACCCGTGCCACCAACCCCTCCAGCGGCAGATAGCGATGTCCATTCTCGATTCGATCCAGCGTCAGATCCCGCCGATCCACAAGGAGGGCTATCCCTTCATCGGCGGCTTTGCGCTGGCAAGCCTGGTCCTGTTCTGGCTGTGGTCCCCGCTGGGATGGATCGGCACGATCCTCACCGTGTGGTGCGCGCTGTTCTTCCGCGATCCCGTTCGCGTGACGCCGCAGCGCGACGGGCTCGTGGTGTCGCCGGCCGACGGCCGGGTCTCGATGATCACCATGGCGTTGCCGCCGGCCGAGCTTGGCCTCGGCGACCGGCCGCTGCCGCGCATCTCGGTGTTCATGAGCGTGTTCAACTGCCATGTGAATCGCGCTCCCGTCGCGGGCAGGGTGGACCGCATCGCCTATCGGCCGGGCTTGTTCATCAACGCCGAGCTGGACAAGGCGAGCGAGGACAATGAGCGCAATTCGCTCGTTATCTCGACGCCGCAGGGCCGCATCGGCGTGATCCAGATCGCGGGCCTGGTGGCCAAGCGCATCGTCTGCTTCGTTAGGGAAGGGCAGGCGGTCGGTGCCGGCGAGCGGTTCGGCCTGATCCGCTTCGGCTCGCGGCTCGACGTCTACCTGCCGGTCGGTACCAAGGCGCTGGTCTCGGAAGGGCAGACAGCGATTGCGGGCGAGACCATCCTGGCCGACCTCACCGGCGACGACCCCGGCCGCACCTACCGCGCCAGTTGACCAAGACGCCGCTGTCGGGGGCCTTCCGCCGCGATGGCGGAGGGGAGCACGGCTTGCTATATCTCGCCCAGAGGTAAGGACGAGCCAATGACGCCCTACGACGACCGAGATCCAGATATTCGCCGCCGCCGGTTCCGCCCGATCCCGGTGCGAATGCTAGTGCCCAATGTCATCACGCTGCTGGCGATCTGCGCCGGGCTGACGGCGATCCGGCTCTCGATCGAGGGGCGGATGACGCTGGCCGTCTACGCCATCGTGTTCGCGGCCGCGCTCGACGGCATCGACGGCCGCATCGCGCGGCTGATCAAGGGCCAGTCCAAATTCGGTGCCGAGCTCGACAGCCTCGCCGACTTCGTCAATTTCGGCGTCGCCCCGGGACTGATGCTGTACTTCTGGCAGCTGCACGAGCTCGGCAATGCCGGCTGGATCGCGGCCATGGTGTTTGCGATCTCCATGTGCCTGCGGCTCGCGCGCTTCAACGCCACGCTTGATGATCCGAACAAGCCGGCATTCGCCGCCAATTTCTTCACCGGCGTGCCGGCGCCGGCCGGCGCCATCACCGTGATGTTGCCGATCTATGCGGCGTTCCTGGATCTCGGGCGCTGGCCCGCGGCTCTGACGGCCGGCTACACGCTGCTGATCGCCTTCCTGATGGTGTCGCGGCTGCCAGTGTTCTCAGGCAAGAGCATGCGCATGCGGGTGCCTCCCGAGCTCGTGCTGCCGGCGTTCGTCGCGGTGATCTTCTTCATTGCGCTTCTGATCAGCTATCCCTGGTATGTGCTGTCGGTCGGCACGGCGCTGTATCTTCTCGCCTTGCCGCTCGGTTACAAATCCTACCGCGACCAGGCGCGCGCGATGCAGGCCACCACGCCGCCCAGCGGCGAGGTCCCGTCGCCGCCGTCGGCGCCGACACTGACAAGCCTGTCGGAGCCGCCGCACGACGACGACCGGCCCGGACGGCTGCACTGAGCGATCGCACGCGGATATCTGCCATGAGGCCACCCGAGTTGGGTTAAGGCCCGATCTCGGCTATATCGCCCTGTGTCGGCGGCATCGCGTCAATCAGCCGCCAATCTGGGAGAGAACGCCGTGACCAATACCGCGACCGGGCCGCTGCCCGCTTCCGTCCTCGAAGCGCTGGGCCGCTATGACACGCCGACGATCTGCAATGCCATGGAGATCGTGGCGCCGGAGCGCCGCCTGATCGGCTACACCACCAAACAGTTGGTCTGCCCGTTCCCGGATCTGCCTCCGATCGTCGGCTATGCCCGCACGGTTGCGATCCGCTCGGTCCTGAAATCCTCGCTCCCGGCCGAGGAACAGTCGAAGCGCCGCATCGAATATTATGAGTATGTCGGAACCGGCCACGGTCCGCGCATCTCGGTGATCCAGGACATCGACGGCCCCGACGTCGGCTACGGCGCGTTCTGGGGCGAGGTGCAAAGCAACGTGCACAAGGCGCTCGGCTGCCTCGGCGTCATCACCGACGGCTCGATCCGCGACATCCCGCAATGGGCTCCTGGTTTCCAGGCGCTGGCCGGTTCGATCGGCCCGTCGCATGCATGGGTGCATGCCGAGAGCTTCGGCGGCGAGGTGCGCGTCGCCGGCATGACCGTGAGGTCGGACGATCTGATCCACGCCGACCGGCATGGCGCCATCGTGATCCCGCTCGACGTCGCTTCGAAACTGCCTGAGGCCGCCGAGCTCTGCGGCCGCCGCGAGACGCCGATCCTCGAGATCGCGCGCAGCCCCGACTTTTCGCTGGAGAAGCTCAAGGCCGCGCTGAAACGCTCGGCGGAGATTCACTAGTCCAGGAGTGACGTCATGAACATGCGCGGCAAGACGGTGCTGATCACGGGCTCGACCGATGGTGTCGGGCGCTATGTTGCAACCCGCCTTGCCGCCGAAGGCGCTGATGTCCTAATCCATGGCCGGAGTGCTGAGCGCGCAAAGGCGCTGATCGACGAGATCGTGAAGGCCGGTCACGCCGCGCCGACCTTCTATCAGGCCGATCTATCGTCAATGGCAGGCACGCGCGAGCTTGCGGCGGCTGTGATCCGTGACCACAAACGCCTGGACGTCCTCGTCAGCAACGCCGGCATCGGCTCGCAGAATGACGGGCCGCAACGGCAGGAGAGCCGCGATGGTCACGAACTGCGCTTTGCCGTGAACTATCTCTCAGGCTTCCTGCTGGTCCATTTGCTGCTACCGTTGCTGAAGGCCGCGGCGCCCTCGCGCATCGTCAATGTCGCTTCGCTCGGCCAGCATCCGATCGATTTCGACGACGTCATGATCACGAAGGGCTATAACGGCTCGCGCGCCTATGCGCAGAGCAAGCTGTCGCAGATCATGTTCACGATCGATCTCGCGGAGGAATTGAAAAGCGACCGGATCACCGTGAACGCGCTGCATCCGGCGACCTATATGAACACCACGATGGTGCGCGCGGGCGGTATCACGCCGATGTCGACGGTGGAGCAGGGCGGCGCGGCGATCCTGCATCTGGTCGAGGGCGACGACGTTGCCGCTCGAAGCGGCCTGTTCTTCAACGGCATGAACGAGGCACGCGCCAATCCGCAGGCCTATGATGCCGATGCGCGCCGTCGCCTGCGCACGCTCAGCCTGGAGCTGACGGGACTGTCGTCCTGACGCGCCTCAATTATGGTTAGCAAAGTGTTGAGATTCATGTCGCGGAACGGCAAAGCCACGGTCGTTCCGTCGCGTTGCGCCGCTCGGTCGCATCGGATGAACTTAACCTTTACGCGGCTTTAAGGGCGCCACTCTAGGGTTTCCGATGCGGTTCGGGTTGGACCGTGCCAGCGGCCAGGATGGCCGTTGTTGCGTTCGCGTTGGAGTCTGCCATGGATATCATGACCGGCGTGGGCCTTGTGGTGGGCTTTGGCGTCATCGCCACCATGATGCTCTTGGGCGGTGATCTCCACATGTTCATCTCCGAACATGCGATGATCATCATCTTCGGTGGCTCGACCGCGGCGACCATGATCCGCTTCCCGCTGTCGGCGCTGATGCACGGCCTGCCGCTCGGCGCCAAGTTCGCCTTCACCATGAGCCGGCTGTCGGCGCACGACCTCGTCGACGAGCTTGCCCGCATCGCCGAGATCGCCCGCAAGCAGGGCCCGGTCGGCCTCGAAAAGGTCGAGACCGACGAGCCGTTCCTCGCCAAGGGCATCCGCTACGTCGCCGACGGCTATGACCTCGACTTCATCCGCGACAATCTCGAGCGTGATCGCGACAACTTCCTCATGCACCTCGACGAGGGCAGCAAGATCTATCGCGCCATCGGCGACTGCGCCCCGGCGTTCGGTATGATCGGCACCCTGATCGGCATGGTGCAGATGTTCGCGAACATGACCGACCCGTCCAAGCTCGGCCCGTTCATGGCGACCGCGCTGCTCGCGACGCTGTACGGCGCATTGGTGGCGAACCTGTTCTGTCTGCCGATCGCCGACAAGCTGCACGGCAAGCTGCTCGACGAGGAAACCAACCGCACGCTGATCATCGACGGCATCCTGATGATCCGCGACTCCAAGAGCCCGACGCTCGTGCGCGAAATGCTGCTGGCCTATCTGCCGGAGAAGCATCGCCACGCCGAAGGCGAGCCGGTGCCGGCATAAGGCTGCCCGGTCCGGATATCGAGATATGGCCAAGAAGAAGCGCGGCGATGCTCACGGAGGCGGTCACGGCTGGTTCGTGACCTTCGCCGACCTGATGGGACTGATGATGAGCTTCTTCGTGATGCTCGTCGCATTCTCGACCCAGGATGCCAACAAGCTCAAGGTCGTCGCAGGCTCGATGCGTGACGCCTTCGGCGTCCAGAGCGAGGCGCGCTACGCCGGCATCGTCGAGTCCGACGGTCTGCCGACCCGGCCGCGGCTGAAGAACGTCGATCACATCGAGCCGGAGGACGCCTCCAACACGCCGACGCCGGACCAGGAAGATCGCGACCGCACCCAGGGCGCGAAGATGAAGATCGATCGCAATTTCGCACTGGCCGCGGCCTCGCTGCGTCAGGCGCTGCAGGACATGCCGGAACTCACCGAAATGTCCAAGCACATCATGTTCGAGGAGACCAAGCAGGGCCTCAACCTCGAGATCGTCGACCAGGACGGCCGCTCGATGTTCGCGGATGGGTCCAAGGTGCCTTACGATCGCACCCGGCGCCTGATCGAGAAGCTCGCGGTCCCGCTCAAGGCCACGCCCTTGCGTGTCTCCATCGCGGGCCACACCGCGGCCGGCTTCGTGCCGACGCGCAGCGACTATGGTGCCTTCGACCTGTCGGCCGATCGCGCCAACGCGGTGCGCCAGATCCTCGAACGTGAGGGCCTGCCGCCGTCGCACATCTTCGCCGTCTCCGGCAAGGCGGATACCCAGCCGTTGTTCCCGGACGATCCATCGCTCGCGGCGAACCGCCGCGTGACCATCACCCTGATGCGCGAAGATCCGCCGCTGCCGCCGAACTTGAAGCCCTAAATCCCTTGCGCTACCATTTTACCTCAGGCGGCCGGTCTCCATGCTGGCGAACGTGGCTATGCCGTCACAGCATCTGCCGCGGCTCCTGCTATGGTGGCGGGCCGATTGACAGGCGCGTCTGAAGCGTCGAAAGGCGCCGGATCAATTCCAGGGACGAAACGTTTTCCACCCGCATGACGGCGAGCATCACACAGACCGAGACCCAGGAGGGGCCGGTCACATCAGGTTTTTGGGCCCTGACGCTCGGGAGCATCGGTGTCGTCTTCGGCGACATCGGCACCTCGCCGCTTTACGCGTTTCACGAGGCGGTGAGGGGCGCGGCGCACGGCGCGCCGGTGACGCGGATCATGGTGCTCGGCGTGCTGTCACTGATCCTGTGGGCGCTGCTGATCGTCGTCACCGCCAAATACGTGCTGCTGCTGCTGCGCGCCGACAATAACGGGGAGGGTGGCACGCTCTCCTTGATGGCGCTCGGCCAGCGCGCGCTGGGGCGGCGGAGTTGGTTCCTGCTCGCGCTCGGCGTGGTCGGCGCCTCGATGTTCATCGGTGATTCCATGATCACGCCGGCGATCTCGGTGCTATCGGCGGTCGACGGACTCAAGCTCGCGACGCCCGCATTCGAGCACTATGTCGTGCCACTCACGGTGCTGATCCTGGTGCTGCTGTTTGCGGTGCAGAGCAAGGGCACGGCGCTGGTGGCCTCGGCCTTCGGACCGGTGATGGTGGTCTGGTTCGGATGTCTCGCGGTGCTCGGCGTCATTCACATCGCCGACGACCCGTCGGTGCTGGCTGCGATCAATCCCTATTACGCGCTGCAATTCCTGCTGTCGCACGGCACGATCGGCCTGGTGACGCTTGGCGCCGTGTTTCTCGCCGTGACCGGCGGTGAAGCGCTCTATGCCGACCTCGGTCATTTCGGCCGCAAGCCGATCCAATCGGCCTGGATGTTCTTCGTGCTGCCCTCGCTGCTGATCAACTATTTCGGCCAGGGCGCGCTGGTGCTGTCCGATCCCAGCGCGATCGAGCATTCATTCTATCGCATGGTGCCCGAGCATCTGGTGCTGCCGCTGGTCGGGCTCGCGACTGCTGCCACCGTCATCGCGAGCCAGGCGGTGATCACCGGTGCCTATTCGCTGGTCTATCAGGCCGTGCAACTCGGCCTCTTGCCGCGCTTCGAAGTGCGCTACACGTCGGAGACCCATGCCGGCCAAATCTATCTGCCGCGGGTCAACCGGCTGCTGCTGATCGGCGTGATGCTGCTGGTGCTGCTGTTTCACACGCCCAGCAATCTCGCCTCGGCCTATGGCATTGCGGTCTCCACCACCATGGTCGCCGACGGCATCATGGGCTTTGTGGTGATCTGGAAATTGTGGAACTGGAAGGCTGCGACCGCTGCGGTGGTGATCCTGCCTTTCGTCATGGTCGATATCACCTTCTTCAGCGCCAATCTCCTGAAGCTGCTCGAAGGCGCCTGGGTCCCGCTGCTTTTCGGTGCGACGATGGCGGCGACGATCTGGACCTGGCGGCGCGGCTCGGCAATCCTGATCCAGAAGACGCGCCGGATCGAGGTGCCACTGGACGACCTGATCCGCAGCCTGGAGAAGCGGCCACCGCACATCGTCAAGGGCACGGCAGTGTTCCTGACCAGCGATCCCGCTTTCGTGCCGACCGCGCTGCTGCACAATCTCAAGCACAACAAGGTGCTGCATGAGCACAACGTGATCCTGACCATCGAGACCGCGCACACGCCGCGGGTCGATCTCTCCGAGCGCTTCAAGATGGAGAAGATCAGCGAGAAGTTCTCCAAGGTGCGGCTGCGCTTCGGCTTCATGGAGCAGCCTAACGTGCCCAAGGCTCTCGCGATCGCGCGCAAGCAGGGCTGGCAGTTCGACATCATGTCGACGTCGTTCTTCGTGTCGCGGCGCTCGCTGAAGGCCTCGGCGCAATCGGGCATGCCGCTCTGGCAGGACCACCTGTTCATTGCGCTCAGCCGCTCGGCCAACGACGCCACCGACTATTTCCAGATTCCGACCGGCCGGGTGGTTGAAGTCGGAACCCAAGTCACTATTTGAGGGCAAATAGGACGCAATGGCGGACCTATGTGAATTTTGCATGCCAAGGGCCCAGAATCGGGCTAGGCCATGCCGGTAGCGCAGGACTATAAGCCGCGCGCTCTCTTCAGCCGTTGTGCAGTGAAGCATTTTTAGAGGCCACCAGGCTCTCCCATGACAAGTGACGTAGCAGTTCCCGCCCCGGAAACGGCGGCGGCCAATGGGCGTGGCGACGCCCACACCACCGTCGGTTTCGGCGCGCTGACGCTCGGCAGCATCGGCGTCGTCTACGGCGATATCGGCACCAGCCCGCTCTACGCGTTTCGCGAGGCGGTGATGGCGGCATCGGGCGCGGAAGGCGCGCCCACGACGGTCGCCGTGCTCGGCGTCGTCTCGCTGATTCTATGGGCGCTCGTCGTCGTGGTGACGCTGAAATACGTCGTGATCCTGCTCCGCGCCGACAACAACGGCGAGGGCGGCACGCTCGCCTTGATGGCGCTGGCCCAGCGCGCGGTCGGCACCGGCGGGGCGACCATCGTCCTGCTCGGTATCATTTCCGGCGCGCTGTTCTATGGCGATGCCGTGATCACGCCGGCGGTCTCCGTGCTGTCGGCGATCGAAGGCATGAAGGACGTCACGCTGACGTTCGAGCCCTACATCGTTCCGCTGACGGTGGTGATCCTGGTCGTCCTGTTTGCCGTGCAGTCGCGCGGCACCGCTCGCGTCGCGGCGTTCTTCGGACCCGTGATGTGCGTCTGGTTCGCGGTGATCGCGATCGCGGCGATCGGTCCGATCGTCCGGCAGCCGCAGGTGCTGCTCGCCCTGAACCCGTTCTATGCCGTTTCCTTCATGCTCCACCACGGCATTATCGGCTTCGTCACGCTGGGCGCCGTGTTTCTCGCCGTGACCGGTGCCGAGGCGCTCTATGCCGACCTCGGCCACTTCGGCAAGCGGCCGATCCAGACCGCCTGGCTGTTCGTCGTGCTGCCGTCGTTGGCGCTGAACTATCTGGGGCAGGGTGCTCTCGTGCTCGGCGATCCTGCCGCGATCGAGAGTCCGTTCTTCCAGCTGTTCCCCCAAGGCTGGGTCCGCGGCGGCATGGTTGTGCTTGCCACCGCCGCCACCGTCATCGCCAGCCAGGCCGTCATTACCGGCGCCTACTCGCTGACGCGGCAGGCGATTCAGCTCGGGCTGCTGCCGCGCTTTGAAATTCGCCATACATCCGAAGCCCATTCCGGCCAGATCTTCATCCCGCGCATCAACCAGCTGCTGCTGGTTGCCGTGATCTTGATGGTCCTATTGTTCCGCTCCTCCAGCGCGCTGGCCTCGGCCTACGGCATCGCCGTGACCGGCACCATGGTGGTCACCGGTTTGATGGGCTTTGTCGTGATCTGGAAGGCCTGGAAGTGGTCTGCGCTGGGAGCCGCGGCCCTGATCGCGCCGTTCCTGTTCCTCGACCTGACGTTCCTCGCCGCCAACCTGCTCAAGGTGTTCGAGGGCGGCTGGGTGCCGCTCGCGCTCGGCTCCCTCATGATCCTGCTGATGTACACGTGGCGGCGCGGCAGCCGGCTGCTGTTCGAGAAGTCGCGCAAGCTCGAATTCCCGCTCGCCGACCTCGTGGCGATGCTGGAAAAGCGGCCACCGCAGCGGGTCCCTGGAACCGCGGTGTTCCTCACCAGCGATCCCCTGAGCGCGCCGACTGCGCTGATGCATAGTCTGAAACACTACAAAGTGCTTCACGAGAAGAATGTCATTCTCACCATCGAGACCGCGCAGACCCCGCGCATCGATCCGGCCGAGCGCGTCCGCCTGGAGCAGATCTCACCGACCTTCTCCAAGGTGAGGCTGAAGTTCGGCTTCATGGAATCGCCCAACGTGCCGAAGGCCCTCGCCATCGCCCGCAAGCTCGGCTGGCAGTTCGACATCATGTCGACCTCGTTCTTCCTGTCGCGCAGGGCGCTCAAGCCTGCCGCCCATTCGGGCATGCCGCGCTGGCAGGACCGGCTGTTCATCTCGCTCAGCCGTTCGGCAAACGATGCCACCGACTATTTCCAGATCCCCTCGGGGCGCGTGGTCGAGGTCGGCACGCAGGTCACGATCTAGCGCCCGGATTCAAAGCCGCACTTCAAGTCGCTGCGATTTAGCTTTAACTTGCGCAAGGCAGCTCAAGCCTTTGTAGCGCTTGATTTTCGCTTGCCGAGAGGCGAGGTTGCCGCCGGCCGGGATCACTCCGGCGAGCGCCCCCGACTTTGGAGGATGATGTGGCAAATCAAGTACAGGATCTGACCCCGGACGAGGTCTCCAAGGGTGTCGCGGAAGGGCGCTATCTGCTGGTCGACGTCCGTGAGCCGAACGAGGTCGAGGCCGAGGCCTACCCTTACGGCGTGGTCGTGCCGCTCTCGACCTTCGATCCCAAGGCAATCCCTGATCCCCAAGGCAAGGACGTCGTGTTCGCCTGCCGCTCCGGCAAGCGCTCGGTGACCGCCTCGCTGGCGGCGCAAGCGGCGGGCCTGCCCTACAACAAGCATCTGGCCGGCGGCATGCTTGGCTGGAAGGCGGCCGGGCTTCCCAGCAAGGTCGGTGGCTGATCGGGTCGATGTCCAAAAGCTCTTCCCTGAACAAGGTCTTCGCCGACCTTCCTGTCACCATCTTCGAGGCGATGTCGCAGGCCGCGCGCGACAATGCCGCCATCAATCTCGGCCAGGGCTTTCCCGATGATCCCGGCCCCGAGGACATCCGCCGCGCCGCGGCCGACGCCTCGCTGAACGGCTACAACCAATATCCGTCGATGATGGGCATCCCGGAGCTGCGCCAGGCGATCGCGACCCATTACGGCCACTGGCATGGCCTCAAGCTCGATCCGATGAGCGAGGTGATGGTGACGTCAGGCGGCACCGAGGCGCTGACCTCGGCGATCCTGGCGGTGGTGCAGCCCGGTGACGAGGTGGTCTGCTTCCAGCCGGTCTATGATTCCTACCTGCCGATCATCCGCCAGGCCGGCGGCATTCCGCGCCTGGTGCGGCTCGAGCCGCCGCACTGGCGACTGAATGAGGACATGCTGAAAAGCGTCTTCAATTCAAAGACCAAGGCGGTGCTGTTCAACAATCCCCTGAATCCATCGGCGGTGGTGTATCCGCGCGAGGACCTCGAGCTCTTGGCGCGGTACTGCCAGGAGTTCGACGTCATCGCGATTTGCGACGAGGTCTGGGAGCACGTCACCTTCGACGAGCACAAGCACATCCCGCTGATCACCGTCCCCGGCATGCGCGAGCGCACCATCAAGGTCGGTTCGGCCGGCAAGATCTTCTCGCTGACGGGCTGGAAGATCGGCTTCGTCTGCGCCGCGCCGCCGCTCTTGCGCGTCGCCGCCAAGGTGCACCAGTTCCTGACCTTCACCACCGCGCCGAACCTGCAGGCCGCCGTGGCCTACGGCCTCGGCAAGTCCGACGACTACTTCCTGTCGATGCGGAAAGACCTGACGCGGAGCCGGGATCGCCTGACCAGGGGCCTCGAGAGCCTCGGCTTCCCCGTGCTGAAGTCGCAAGGCACCTACTTCCTCACCGTCGACCTGTCGCCGCTCGGGCTCAACGAGAGCGATACCGAATTCTGCTGGCGGATCGTGAAGGACTACAAGGTCGCGGCGATTCCGGTCTCGGCATTCTACGAGCAGGACCCTGTGACCTCGGTGGTGCGCTTCTGCTTTGCCAAGAAAGACCAGACGCTCGACACCGCGCTGGAGCGGCTGTCGGATGCGATACGTGGACGCAAGAGGTAGACAGAGATGACCAACGTCAGCCGCTCCAGGTTTCGCCTTGGTCTTGCGATCGCCGCGGCGCTGACGTTGCTCTCGCAAGGGGCGGGCGCCGAGGAGCGGGTCGTCAACTTCTACAACTGGTCGAACTACATGGCGCCCGACGTCCTTGAGGCCTTCACCAGGGAGACCGGCATCAAGGTGGTCTACGACACCTTCGATGCCAACGAGACGCTGGAGACGCGGCTGATGGCCGGCAAGTCCGGCTATGACGTCGTGGTGCCCACGGCCTATTTCCTGCAGCGTCAGATCAAGGCGAACATCTTCCAGAAGCTCGACAAGTCGCAGCTGCCGAACCTCGCCAACGCCTGGCCCGTGGTGACGCAGCGCCTCGCCACCTACGACCCCGGCAACGTCTACGCCGCGAACTACATGTGGGGCACGACGGGCATCGGCTACAACGTCGCCAAGGTGAAGCAGATCCTGGGTCCCGACGCCAAGATCGACAGCTGGGACATCGTCTTCAAGCCGGAGAACCTCGCCAAGTTCAAAGAATGCGGCGTGCATATGCTCGACTCCGCCGACGACATCTTTCCGGCGGCGCTGAGCTATCTCGGGCTCGATCCGAACTCGACCAAGCAGGCCGACCTCGAGAAGGCCGCGGACGCCGTCGCAAAAGTCCGCCCGTCCGTGCGCAAGTTTCACTCGTCGGAATACTTAAGCGCGCTCGCGACCGGCGAGATCTGCTTCGTGGTCGGCTGGTCCGGCGACATCATGCAGGCCCGCGCCCGCGCGGCCGAGGCCAAGAGCGGCATCGAGATCGGCTACACCATTCCGAAGGAGGGCGCGCAGATGTTCTTCGACAATCTCGCGATCCCCGCGGATGCCAAGAACGTCAAGGAAGCCTACGAGCTGATCAACTATCTCTATCGCCCCGACGTCGCCGCCAAGAACTCGGACTTTTTGTCCTACGCCAACGGCAATCTCGCCAGCCAGAAACTGGTCGATCCGAAGATTTTGAACGACAAGAACATCTATCCTGACGAGGCGACGCTCGCAAAGCTGTTCGTCATCACCGCCCGCGATCCCGCCACCCAGCGCATCATCAACCGCCTCTGGACCAAGGTGAAGACGGGGCGATGAGGCGCGAATCCATTTCCGCAAAACAACCCCATGCACAGTAGAACCGCTGCCGCCTAGGCTCCGGTCATTTGACACGTCGGGCAAAACACCAGCTCGCAGCATCGCGAGAGAGCAGGCGCCACCTACCACTCGTAGCGTACCGTCCCCTTGCCGGCGTAGGAACGCGTCACGTCGGAGAACTCGCCCTCGAAGCTTACTGCCGCCGACCAGCCGTTCGGCCATCTCATCTCTGCGGACGCCGTGGTGAGCGCGGAGTCGGCCGCCGGTCGCGCACCGCCGACGACGAAGCTCGCGCCGGGGAGCGCCTGAAAAGTCGCGGCGACGTTGCGGTCGGGATTGAAGTCGTGGGCCCAGGCGGCGCGGCCGCGCAGCGTGAGGACGCCGTTCGCCATGGCGAAGGATTTATCGGCGCGCAGGCCGAGCTCGCTTCGGGCGTCGGTCACGCCGCTGGCGGTGTAGGCGAGCGCGAAAGTATTACTCCCCGAGACGACTGACTCCGCATAGGCCGGCAGGTTGAACGTCGTGAACTGACCTGCGGCATAGGGCGTGAGGCCGAGGCCGCCGGTCCACGGCGCGACAAAGCGATAACCGCCTTCGACGCGGCCGCTCCAGGCATTGGCGTTGAACTCGGCGCGCAGACGGTCGACGCCGGCAAGCGACACGATGCGATCGGTGGTGATGTCCTGCCAGCCATAGGCGAGCGCCGCGGTGAAATAGGCCGGGCCGATGGTGTGGCGCAGGAAGGCGCCGGCCTGGAGCAGATCCGAGCGGCCCCAGCCGAGACCGCTGACACTGAAGCTGGTGCCGCCGCCGGCGAGCGCGAAACCGGCGATGGTGTTCGGTGAGAAGCGATAGTCCGCGCCGACAGCGGTGCCGTAGAGGCTGCTCGTCGTGTTGTTCGAGCCAGCCAACGTGTTGCCGCTGGTGGTCTGCGAGCCGCCGAAGCCCGCCGCCCAGACGTTCCAGCGCTGGTCGAAGGCGGACTCCGCATGCGGCGCCTTGCGCGAAATGCTGGCGAAGGCGTCGCGGGCGTCGCCGCTGCGCGCCTGATCGGCGAACGAAGAGCTCTCGTCGGCGTATGGCACGGCGGGAGCGCCACCGCCTGCGCCGCCGTCGCGCCCAACGACGAACGGATCGATCAGCAATCCCATAAACTGGCTCATGGCGCCGAACGTGGTCTGCTGCGATCCAGTCGCGCTCTCGCCGGAAAGCTGCGACAGGCCATTTGCGGAGCGCCCGACGAAGGCGGAGTTGATGCCGCCATTGGCGTCGAAGAAGTTCTGCAGCGCGGCCGCGACCGTCTTCTGGTTGGTATCGAGGTTGGTTCGGGTGCCGTAATCGAGCGCGAAATTCAGGTAGGCGTGACCGGCATCGTAGCCGAGGCTCGCAGCGAGGCCGGACGGCACGCCTGTTACGGCGAAACTGGTGAACGTTCCGCTGCGGCCACCGGCCGCGGAGACCAGCGTGTATTGCTTGGCAACGGTGCTGCCGGTAGCGATGCTCACGCCGATCTCGCCACCGAGTGCGGCCGTGCCGGTGACGTTGACCGATGAGGCCGCGCTCGCGTTGACCGTCACCAGATACAGCGCGCCCGACTGGAAGGCGAGGTTGCCTGCGACGGTCAAGGACGAGGCCGGCGTGCCGTTGCCGGCCAGCAGGATGCCGCCGTTGGCGATCACGGTGTTGCCGAGGGTGCCGGCGCCGGAGAGGGCGCCGCCCGCGTTCACTCTGGTCAGGCTCGAGGATGCGATCGAACCGTCGATCTGGAGCATGCCGCCGTTGACGACGGTGGTGCCGGTATAGGTGTTGGTGCCCGAGAGCGTCAGCGTGCCGGTGCCGATCTTCTCCAGATTACCCGGACCGGTCGTGCCGCAACCGCACCATGGGGCGGTATTGAAATCGGAGATCACGCCGCTGACCGTCGTCGAAAGGTTGTTGCTGCCGACCACGAGCGTGTTGCCGCCGCCGATGGAATAGGAACCGGAGCCGGCAATCGAGCCGGCTGTGATGCGGCCACCGCCGTTGGTGCCGCGACTGAAGGAGAAGTCGGCATAGCCGGTACCATTGGTGATGAACTGTGCGTCGCCGCCCGTTGCATTCTGGTAGAAGATGGTTTGGCCGCCGGAATTGGTGGTGATGACGGCGCTGCCCGCGGTCGCACTGCCCTGAAAAACGGTCCAACCCCCATCGTTGTTGGTGATGGCGGCATTGCCTGCCGTCACGTTTTCGTTGACGCAACACCCGCCGAAAGAGGTAGTGCCACCATTACGGTTCGTGATTGTCGCTCCGGCCGCCGACGACTGATCCATAAACGTCGTCGAGCCGGAGTCGTTGATGATGGTGGCGGTCCCGGCATTGGTCGCCCCGTAAAAGGCAGTGTAGCCGCCGTTGTTGTTGATCGTCGCACGGCCCGCGGTGCTGGTATCGGTTCCTCCCATCGTGCCGAACTGCACGTTGCCATAGACAATCGGCCCGCCGATGTAGAAGTAATTGTTAGTGATCGTAGCGTTGCCGGCGCTGCTCATATTGAGAAAGTAGACGGCGCCGAGATTGCTGACGGTCATGGTGCTCGCGGTCGTCGTGCCCGAGAATTCCGTGTAGCTGGACCCGTTTGTGATCAGGCTGGTAATCGCCGAGGTGTCGGCATTCCGGATGTAGAGACTGTCGTAGTTGACGACCTGACCGATGATGGACGCGGTGTGGGTGGCATCACCAAGCACCAGCGGTGAGCCGATTCTGGTGCCGCCGCTGTAGGTGTTGGTACCGAGCAACACCACCTTGTTCCGGTGGTACGTGAAGTCCGCGATCGTCACCTGGCCGGAGCCGGTGCCGTCGGTAATATTGCCGGCGATCGTCAGCGTCTTGCCGTTGGCGTCGAAGATGCTGCCGTTGGTTGACTGATCGATCTTGAAGTTGTTGGCGAAAGTCAGGTCGCTTGTGCCGCCGGCCTGGAATCGGGCGTTTTGCAGGGTGATCGTGCCGGTGCCGAGCGCACTGCCGTTGGTCGCCCGCACCGTGCCGCCGGCGACCGTGGTGCCGCCGGAATAGGTGTTGGTGCCAGACAGGATCACGGTGCCGTTGGTGTTCTTGAGCAGCAGGCGGCCCGTTTGACCTGCAGCGTCGGCGATGTTGCCGGAATAGGTGAAGGTGTATCCGTTGGAGTCGATCGTAGCGCCGGTGGCATTGATCTGCGCAGCATTGGCGACGGTGAAATTGCCGCCGGCTTGCAGCGTGCCACCATCAAAGGTGAGCGTACCGGTGCCGATCGCCGAGGAGACGATAGCGCCCGGCGTGCCGACAGTGTCGACGCCGATCTGAAGCACGCTGCTGCCGCCCGCCGCGCCGCAGGCGGTGCCGCAGATCGTGGTGCCGCCGGTGTATGTATTGGCGCCTGACAGCACCAATGTGCCGCCGCCATTGAGCACGATGTCGCCGGCGCCGCTGATCGGCCCCGACATCGTATTGGTCGTGCCTGCCGCGACGGTGATGATGGGATCGCTGTTGATGACGATGGTATTGGCAATGGTAAGACCGTCGCCGGCCAATACCAGCCTGGTGACTCCGGCAAGTGTCTCGCCCATCGTCAGCGTGCCGGTGCCGAGTGAATTGCTGTTGCCGATGATGAGTGTCGATCCGTCGCTCACCGCGGTACCGCCGCTATAGGTGCTGGCACCGGCGATGGTGAGCGAGCGTCCGCCGTCGAGCCTGATAGCCACCGAGGCATCGGTGGCGCCGCCTGTGAGGCCGGTGATGCCGGAGATCGCCACGTCGCCTGAGGCGCCGGCCGCGGTCGTCTGCGCAAAGGTCAAGCCGGCGCCGACACCATTGGCAAGGCCGAGATTGCCTGTCAGCGTGCCGCCAACCGACGTCAGCGTGTTGGCGCCGCCCGTGAAGCTGATGGCGTTGCCTCCGACACCGTATCCAGCGCCGCCGGCAATCGTGCCGCTGTTGGTGATGGTCAGGCCGGCGCCGATAATGCCGGCGCCTCCGATGCCTGCCGCTCCGGCCCGTGCCAGCGTATAGGGATCGGAGATGTGTGCGCCGCCAGCACCGCCGGCGCCGCCAGAAATCGCTCCCGAATTGTTGACGGTCACGCCCGTCGCCGTCACAACGATCCCGTTGCCGCCGTCACCACCGTTGCCGGCGATAGCGCCGGCGCCACCCGCGCCGCCCGCGCCGCCCGTGATGCCGCCGCTGTTCGACACGATCCCGGCGCCGGTGACGGTGAATGCGCTGCTGCCCGCACCGCCACCACCGCCGCCGCCCGCGACGTCGGCGCTGACCCCGCCATTTCCGCCCTTGCCGCCATTTCCACCCGTCAGCGTCGCGGAATTGTTCAAGCTCGCGCCGCTCAGCCCGATGGCGGCGCCGCCGCCACCGCCGCCTCCACTGGCCGTATAGTTCAAACCCGTTCCATCAGTCCCATCCTGTCCGACGCCCCCACCGGTGCCGCCGGTGGGAAGCGAATTGGAGCCGCCCGGGCCACCGGCTCCGCCCGCTGCACCCACAGCGCCGCCACCGCCGCCGCCGCCAGTGCAGACACACGACCGGTTCGGCGCGCCACCGTTGCCTCCGACCCCGCCATTGATGCCCGCAACGCCGCCGGCGCCGCCGGTTTGTCCCGTCTGCGCATAGTCGCCGTCACCGCCGGCGCCACCGCTTTGCGCACGTGCCGGGGTGGCCAGCAAACCAGCGATCAAAGCAATCGCGGCAAGACCGATCGGACGCCTACCACTCATACCGCACCGTGCCCTTGCCCGTGTAGGTCTGCGTGCTCTGGGAGAACTCACCTTCGATCGTGCCCGCGAGCGAGAACCCGTTTCGCCATTTCATCTCCGCGCGCCCACCGACCAGCGCGGAGTCGGCCGCCGGCTGCGCGCCGTTGACCGTGAAGGCCGCGCCCGGCAGCGTCTGGAAGGCGGCGCTGACCAGGCGGTTGGTGTTGGTGTCGTGGGCCCAGGCAAGACGACCGCGCAAGGTGAGCACGCCGTCGCTGACGAGGAAGCGCTGGTCGGTGCGCGCGCCGAGCTCGGTGCGAACGTTCGTCGTGTCCTGCGCGGTGTAGGACAGCGCGAACTGGTTGCTGCCGACGATCGCGGTCTCGCCGTAGCCGGGGAGGTGGAAGGTCGTGACTTGTGCGGCTGCGTAGGGCGTCACGCCGAAGCTGGAGGCGGGGATCGGTGCGAAACGCCAGCCAGCTTCGAGGCGGCCCGAAAAGGTGCTGGCCTTGAAGTTGGCGGTGAGCTTGTCGGTGCCTGACACCGTCACGGTGCGATCGGTGGTGACGTCTTGCCAGCCATAGGCGAGCGCCGCTGAGAGATAGGCTGGCCCGAAATTGTGACGGGCATAGAAGCCGGCCTGGAACAGATCGGCGCGGCCGCTGCCGAGGTTGTCGGATAGCGCGAAATTGTAGCCGGCGCCGCCGAGCGCGAAGCCGACCAGCGTATTCGGCGCGACGCGATAATCGGCGCCGACCACGGTGCCGTAGATGCGGCTGGTGGTGGTGCTCGAACCTGATGCAGTGTTGCCGTTCAACGTGCTGGCGCCGCCGTAAGCAGAGGCCCACACGCCCCAGCGCCGGTCGATGACCTCGCCGCTCGCCGCGCGCGGCGTCACTGCGGCGTAGGCTTCGCGTACCCGGGCGTCGTTTGGTTGGGTGGACGCGTAGCCCAGCGTCCCGCCGTCGCCAGCCGTGCCGCCGCGTTCGCCATCCGCGCCGCCACCCAGCGGATCGAGCATGCCGACGAATTGCTGCATGGCATTGAACGAGGCCTGCGTGCCGGCGGCGCCGGGCTGGCCGGAGACCTGGCTGAGCCCGTGGTTGAGCTGCGGCTGGCCCATGTTGAGCAGCGCGTCGAAGCCGGCGGGCGGCGTCCCGCCGCCCGCGACGGCTCCGTTGATGGCGCCGGCCACGTTGCTCTGGTTGGCGCCGGTGCCCGCCGGCAGCACGATCGCGCCGGGATCGAGCACGAGATAGACGTTGTTCGGATCGTAGGTGAGGTGCGGATTGCGCGCGGGGCTGAAGCTGCCGCTGACGCTCAGCCCGGCGAACTGCGTTCCACCAAGGCCGCCGGTCGCGTTGAGAATAGTGTAGGTCTGGCTGCGGAAGCTGCCGGGGATCGCCACCGCCTGCACGGTGGCGCCGGTGAGCGTCGCGGTGCCCGAGACATTGGTCCGGTCGGCGGCGGTGGTGGAGACCTCGACCCGGTAGAAGCTGCCGGCGCTGAAGGCGAGGTTGCCGCTGACGCTGAGTGTGCCGATGGAATTGCCCGGCGCCAGGGTGCCGCCGCTCGCGATGGTCGTGTTGCCGACGGTGCCGGTGCCACTGAGCGTGCCGCCGCTGTTCACAGTGATGCCGCTCGATGAGCCGAGCGAGCCGTTCACCGATAGCGTGCCGCCGTTGACGATCGTCGCGCCGGTGTAGGTGTTGATGCCCGAAAGCGTCAGCGTGCCGGCGCCGACCTTGACCAGCGATGTTCCGGTGTTGTGTCCGTCGCCGGTGAGCACGCCGGCGACATTGGTCGACAGATTATTGCCGCCGACCGTCAGTTCCCCGCCGTTGAGGTTGAAGTGGCCGCTGCCGGCGATCGAGCCGGCGCTGATCCTGCCGTCGCTGCTCGGGCCGGGGGTGAAGAAGTTGATGACGGCGCTGGACGCAGTGTTGATGAGCTGCGCACTGCCGGCCGTCGAATTGCCGTCGAACAGCACATTGCCGCTGTTGTTGATGATTGCGTTGCCGGCCGTGGAGTTGCCGTAGAATGCCAATTGCGCGTTGTTGGTGATGTCTGCGCTACCGGCCGAGGCGTTGAGGAATGCCAGCGTGCCGGCGGACACCGTCGCGCCGGAAAAACTGGTCGGGCCGGTCAAGGTCAGCGTGCCGGCCCCTGACTTGGTCAGCGTGCTGCCGCTGACACTCTGGCTGAGGACGAAATTGTTGGCGGCGTCCGCAATGTCGAACGTGCCGCCGCCGGTGCCGAGATTGACGGTGCGCGCGGTGGTATTGAAAACCGTGCCGGTGACCTGCAAGGTGCCGCCCTTGAAGGTCAGGCTGCCCGCCGCATCGCCCAGATTGGCGTCCGAGGAGACGCTGACCGTTCCGCCGGCGAAGGTGGTGCCGCCGGTATAGGTGTTGGCGCCGGACAGCGTCAGCGTGCCGGTGCCTGATTTCACCAGCGAGGCGCCGGTGCCGCTGGTGCTGCCACCATCGGCAATGACGCCGCTGACGGCGGTCGACAGATTGTTGCCGCCGACCGTAAGTTCGTTATCGCCGAGATAGAACGTGCCATTGCCGGCAATCGAACCGGCGCCGAGCTTGTGATCGCCGTTCGGGCCGGAGCTGCGGGAAAAATCGAAGACGGCGCTCGGGTCGTTGTTGATCAACTGCGCATTGCCCGCAGTCGAGTTGTCCATGAAAGAGGTGTTTCCGACGGAATTGTGGAAGGGACCGCCGCCATTGTTGGTAATGACGGCGTTGCCGGCCGTGCTATTGCCGCTGAAAAGGATATTATAGGTGTTGGTGATGCTCGCGCTTCCCGCCGTGCTGGCGCCGGCGAAATTGGTTGCAAGGTTGTTGGTGATCGCTGCGCTTGCCGCCGTGCTCGAACCACTGAAGGACAGGACGCCGTTGTTGGTAATGCCGGCGCTCGCGGCCGAGCTCATCTGATTGAAAGTGACCGAGTTGGTGTTGGTGATGACAGCAGTGCCAGCCGTGCTCGAGCCGTAGAAGGAGAGCATGCTGTTGTTATTGATCGTCGCGCTGCCAGCGGTACTGGTATCGTAAAATATCGTATTGCCGGTGCTGGTGATGGTGGCGCTGCCGGCCGTACTGGCGCCGTGAAAAGTCAGCATGCCGGTGAAGTCGTTGATGTTGATGGTGGCACTGCCAGCCGTGCTCGAATTGAAGAAGCCAACGAAGCCGTAGTGACCGCTGGTGATGTTGGCGTTTGCGGCCGAGGTCGAGTCGTTGAAGCTGAGCTGGCCGTAGCTAAAGTTGGTGATGGTGGCGCCGCCGGCCGTGCTCGTGCCGTAGAAATATGTCAGACCGCCGTAGTTATTGATGGTCGCGCTGCCGGCCGTGCTGGCGTCGTAAAACGCCATCGTTCTGTTGAGGTTGTTGTTGATGGTTGCGCTTGCCGCCGTGCTTGCGTCGCGGAAATAAACCGAGCCGGCGCCATCGTTGGTGATGTTGGCGGTTCCGGCGGTGCTGGAATTGTGGAAGGTGACAGCGGCGGTGTAATCGGTGGGACTATGGTTGATGGTCGCGTTTCCGGCCGTGCTGCGGTCGTAGAAGTCGACGGTGCCGTGTCCCGTGTTGGTGATGGTTGAAGCGCCCGCCGTGCCATCGTCGTAGAACGAGAGGGTGCCGCTGTTGGTGATGGTGGCGCTGCCCGCGCTGCTTCCGTTGTGGAAGATCGTGGTTCCGTCGTTGGTGATGCCGGTGATGCCGCTGGTGTCGCCGTTGAAGACGCTGAACGTGCCGCCGACGCCAACGGTGACGCTCCCCAGAATGGCGCCGCCGCCGCCGGCACTGCCGAGCTGTAACGTGCCGCCGTTGATCGTGGTGCCGCCGGCATAGGTTTTGGCGCCCAACAAGGTCAGCGTGCCGCTGCCGATCTTGACCAGCGAGCCGTTGAAAATAGCGCCGGTCACTTCGGTCGACAGATTGTTGGAGCCGACCGTCAGTTGGTTGCCGCCGAGGTCGAAATACCCGCTGCCCGAGATCGAGCCGGCCGTGACGGGACCGGTCGTGGTAAACTCGATTTGACTGTTGTTGTTGATGGCGGCATTGCCGGCCGTGCTGTTGCCGGAGAACACAAGGTCGGCGAGGTAGTTGATGTTGAGGGTAGCGTCGCCGGCGGTGCTTGAACCGGTGAACGATGACGACATGCCGTTGTTGTAGTTAATCGTGACACCACCGCCGTTGACGGTGATTCCGGCACCCGTGAAGTTCAGCTGACCGCCGGCGTCGAACGTGTAGTTCGAGGCGCCGGCATTGAAGGTCCAGCCGCCGACGCTGCTGGCGCTCGTAATCACCAGGCTGGTGGTATTGGAGGTGCCGAACGAGGCCGTGCCCACCGGCACGAAGCCGCCGTCCCAATTGGCGCCGTTGCTGTAATCGTTGCTGCCGGGGGAGGTGAGCCAGGTGCCATTCGACGCGGCGCGCGATGGCGAGGCCGGCAGCGCCCAGGCCAGGGCCAGCGCCGATGACGTCAGCAGCGCGGCCCGCAGACGGCTGCCGGCCTTGAAACAATCTTTCCCCGTCCGCACCACGTCCCCCAGCACACGACCCACGAGTCCACGGGTTGATTCATCGCATCGGGGTCGGGGTGGTGTCCTGATAAGGGGGTGGGAGCTTTCTGAAGATTTCTGATATTTCCGCTTCAGGACATTTTTCCGGGCTTTTTCGACACAGTTCCTCTATAGGAGCCGCCCAGACAGACGCTTCGGGGGTTCAATTGCTTCGTTTCGCCGGCTTCGAGCTGGACCAGCAGCGCGCGGAGCTGCGTTCGGCCGATGGCGTTGCAATCAAGCTCCGGCCCAAGACATTCGAGATGCTGCGGCTCTTTGCAACCAGCGGCGGCCGGGTGCTGAGCAAGCAGGAGCTGATGGAGGCGGTCTGGCCGAACGTCCATGTCGGCGAGGACAGCCTGTTCCAGTGCATCCGCGAGCTCCGCGCCGCGCTTGGCGACGAACGGCGGCAGCTGATCAAGCTCGCCTCCGGCGGCGGCTATCTGCTGGCGGCGGAAGTCGCGGAGGCGCCTGATGTCACGGCGCAGGCCGAGGCAGCGTTGTCGGCTGCGACCGAGGCGGGTGAGCCCGAGCCGACGGCCGTGGTCATGGCGCAGCCTGCGCGCCCTCAGCGCCCCATCTTCGGTTTGAGTCATCGTGCCGTGGCCGCCGTTGTGGCGGGGCTTGGCGTGATCGTCATGGGGCTCGCGGTGGCCGCGCCCGTGCTGAAGCCGGACCTGCTGTTCAAGCCGGCGCCGCCGCGCATTGCGGTGATACCGATCGTTGATGCCAGCAACGACCCAAGTGGCGTGGCCATGGCGGGGGAGGTCACCGGCCGTCTGACCGACGGTTTTGCCAGGATCCAGAACATCAGCGTGGTAGCGCCGCGGATCGCGGTCGTCGCGGGCGGCGAGAGCTCGGCCGCGCCTGCCACCTCATCCGATTACGAGCTGCGCGGCGAGTTGCAGCTTGCCGATCAATCCTGGACGTTGCGGGCGCGCATCATCAAGACTGCGAGCGGCGAGGTTCAGTCGGTCGCGACAGTGTCGGTCAATGTCGAGGGGGTGGACGCGCAGCGTGCGCAGGCGCGACTCGCGGCGGGCGTCGGCCATGTGCTGGCGCGCCGTCTCAATGAAATCCTGGAGCCGCGTGCATCGTCATCGGCGCGCCGCATGATGTCGGCGGGCGGCGACAAGGTGGCGGTCGAGCAGGCGCTCGCCTCGATCAACCAGACCACGCGCGAGCGTTTTGGCGCGGCGCAGGCCATGCTGCAGAAGGCGCTGAACGACGACCCTGAGAATCTCGACATCGCGGTCGCGCTCGCCTCGCTGCAGATGCGCGGCATCCAGATGGTCTGGTTCAGCCCGGAGGAGGCGGTCGCGGTCGAGGCGAGGGCCAATGCGACGCTGGAGCAGGCGTTGCGATCGAGGCCGAATTCGATCCCGGCGCTGGAGGCCTCTTGCCGCTTCCTCAGCGCCACCAACCATTTCGTCGAAAGCCTCGTCACCTGCGCCAAAGCCTTGAGCTTCGATCCGTGGAACGGGGCTGCGATTTATCTGATCGGCTTGGGCCAGATCTATCTCGGCCGCTTCGACGATGCGCTCACCACGTTCCAGCAGGCCGATCGCTACGATACGCCGCCGGCCTCGCGCTGGACCTGGCTGCTCGGCGCGGGCACGGCGTATGCCTTGATGGGCCGCTACGAGGAGGCGCTGCCGTGGCTGCAGCGCTCGATCGCCATCACGCCGGGCACCGGCCGCTCGCATTTCCTGCTCGCCGCCGCCTATCAGAGATTAGGCCGGGACGAGGAGGCGAGGGCGGCGATCGCGGAGGGCCTGCGCTTGCGGCCCGGCACCAACAGGCAAAGCGTCTGGCCGCCGATGAAGAACGCAAGCCCGGTCTGTATCGCGGCGTGGGAGCGCGTCGTGCAGGCCGAGGTGGATGCGGGGTTGCCGGAGGAGTGAGGGCGCGCTCCGTCCGGCGTCGAGCCTTCCTCGCTTCCTGTCAGAGAGAGTCAGACCGTCAACCTGAGGTGCGCGCTCTGTGGCGCGCCGCGCCGCAGAGCAAGCCTCGAAGGGCGGCGGCCCGGCTGCATCGGGGCCGTGCATCCTTCGAGGCTCGCCGCGCAGTGCAAATGCACTGCGCAACTCGCACCTCAGGATGACGGGACGAATAGCATCGTCATTGCGAGCGCAGCGAAGCAATCCAGAGTCTTTCCGCGGAGGGATTCTGGATTGCTTCGCTGCGCTCGCAATGACAGAGCGCCTACCGCCATCTCCGGTGCAGCCACAGCCACTGCTCGGGATGTTCGCGCACCCAGCCTTCGACGACGCTCGTGATCGCCTGCATCGTGCCCTGGATGTCGATCTTGCCGTCGGCGTCGCGCACCGGGGGAATCTCTTCGGTCAGCTCGGCGCGGAAGCGGAAGTTTGGCAGGCGGATGACGCGCACGCCGTGGATCGGGCACTCGACCTGGCGGAGCAGGCGCGCCAGTGTCGGGTTGGCGCGGGTCTTGCGGCCGAAAAATGTGACTTCGACGCCGCCGGTCAGATATTGGTCGATCAGCATGGCGACGTGCTTGCCGTCCTTGAGCGCCTGTCCGAGCCGCAAGGGCGCGTCGCGGCCCGCCGGGATCAGCGTGCCCATGTTGACCTGGCGCATCTCCTGGATGATGCGGTCGGCGGAGGCGATGTTCGGCCGGCGGTAGAGGATCGCAGCATCGAGCCCGTGCGCGGGCGCGGCGAGCGCGGGCAATTCCCAATTGGCCAGGTGCGCGGCGAAGATCAGCGCCGGCTTGCCGTCGTCACGGATCTGGTCGTACAGCTCGATTGTGCGCGGCGACAATTCGATCCGGCTGCGTTCCGGATGCGCGCGATCGTAATCCCAGACATGGTCGATATGGGCGAACTCGGCGCCGACGCGGCCGAGATTGTCCCACACGCCCATCAGGATCTGCTCGATCTCCTCGGGCGACTTCTCGGGAAACGCCGCGGTGAGATTGGCGCGGCCGATGCGATGCTCGCGCAGGCGCGGGCCGACCAGCTTGGTGACGCGCGCGAAGAAGTCCGAGGTCTTGACCGGGTCGAAATAGCGCGTGGTGCGCAGCATGCCGACGGTGGCGGCGCCAATCAGGCCTCCGGCGATCGATTTGGCTGCATTGCGCGCGCGAATCTTCGTGCTGATGGGAATCAGCGCCATGCTGCGTTGGTCAGGCCGGTTCGCGGGTCAGGATCAGCGATGCGTTCTGGCCGCCGAAGCCGAACGAGTTCGACATCACGGCGGTGACGCGGGCATCGCGCGCCTTGTTGCCGACCACGTTGAACAGGATGGTGGGATCCGGCGTCTCGTAATTGATGGTCGGCGGAATGCGCTGATGCTCGAGCGTCAGCAGCGAGAAGATCGCCTCGACCGCGCCGGCCGCCGAGATGGTGTGGCCGACCATCGACTTGTTGGAGGTGACCGGAATCTTCTGCGCGAGATCGCCGAACACGGCCGAGGTCGTGTTGAACTCCATCTTGTCGTTCTCGGGCGTCGCGGTGCCGTGCGCGTTGATGTGGTCGATCTGGTCGGGCGTCATGCCGGCATCGGCCAGGGTCTTGTTCATGCAGCCGATGATCGGCTTGCCGTCGGGCGAGGAGCGGGTGCGATGGAAGGAATCGGTGAGCTCGCCGCAGCCGGCGATCACGCCGAGGATCTTTGCTCCACGCGCGAGAGCTGCTTCGTAGCTCTCCAGCACAAGCGCGCCGGCGCCTTCGGCCATGACAAAACCGTCGCGGTTCTTGGAGAAGGGGCGGGAGGCCGCCTGCGGCGGATCGTTCTGGGTCGACAGCGCCGACAGCAGCGAGAAGCGCACCAGCGCTTCCGGATTCACGGTGCCGTCGGTGGCGACGCACAGCGCCGCATCGGTCTCGCCGCGGCGGATCGCCTCGACGCCGAGCTGGATCGAGGTCGCGCCGGATGCGCAGGCCGTCGACAGCGAGATCGGCGAGCCCTTGGTGCCGAAGGTCTCGGCGAGGTGGGCTGCGACCGAGCCGAACATGAAGCGATGATGATAGGCGCTGAACTTGCCGCCGCCGGAGATGCGCAAGAGATCGTCGTAAGTGAAGTCGGGCGCGCCCACGGTGCGGCCGAGCTCGCGGCGCTGCGGCCACTCCACTTCGACCGGTGCAACCGCGAGGAAGAGCGGACCCGGGAAATCGCCCTTGGCGCCGATGCCGGCCTGCTCGAGGGCTTCCTCCGTGACGAGCTCGGCCATCCGCTCGGACAGGCCGGTCGAGGAGAACGGATCGACGCTGACGAAATCGACCGTGCCGGCCATCGTGGTCTTCAGGCCGTCGACCGGAAAGCGCGTGATGGTGCGGATGCCGGATTCGCCTGCAACGAGCTTCGACCAATTGTCGGCCTTGCCGGCACCGAGCGAGGTCATGATGCCCATGCCGGTGACGACGACGACGGGACGCCCGAGTTTGTCGCGTGGTGCAGTCATGTCGATCGTCCCCCGATGAAGCTAGTCAACCGCCTCGACCAGCGCCATGCCTTCGCCGCGCCAGTGTCCGGCTCCCACCACGACAATCTGGGTGGGCGCCCCCTGCATTTCAATCTCGGTCCCGGTCGAATCGTTCGGCGGGAACAGCGCGCCACGCGAGATCGAGAGCGCGGCGAGCGCAATCCCGAGCGGGAACTGCGTTTCCATGGTGTGCCCGAACATCGTACCGGTCGCGCGTACCGGGAAGTCGGTGTGCTTCTTCAGGAAGTCGCGCTCCTCCGAGGTCGCCGGCTCTGCGCCTGATGCGCCCGAGATGATCGCGCCCTTGCCCGCGCGCTTCGGCAGCTTGTCCCAGAGCTTCTCCAGCGTCGCTTCCATGTCGCCGGACTGCTTGCGGCGGGCCAGATCGGTCACCACGCTCGACAGCTTTGCGTAAGGCTTGGCGCCGCGCGCTTCCGCGTGCGCTTTCGATTCCAGCACAAGGAAGGCGCCGGCCGAGCCGAGCGCGAAGCCGGGATGGTCCTTGCGCGCCCAGACCGGAGCGAACTTGTTCTTCAGGTTGAAGTCGCCGAATTCATAGAGGACCAACAGGTCCTTGCGCTCGCCATTATGCGAGCCACCGACCAGCGCAATGTCGCTCTCGCCCGAGGCGATGCGCGACAGCGCGATGCGCAGCGCATCGGCGCCCGCAACCTCTTCGCCCATGAAGGTGCGGGAGGTGCCGCCGAGACCGTTGACGATGGCGATATTGCCGGCGAGCAGATTGGAGAGCTGGGCCAGAAACAACGTCGGCCGGAGATCGCTCATCAGCCGCTCGTTGAGGAAGCCGGGGGCATTGGCGCCCCTGGCTTCGGCGTTCAGTACGCCGGTGTCGACGTTGAGGTCGCGCTCGCCGCCGCCGGCAGCCACCACCATGTCGATCTTCGACAGGATATCCTTGTTGCCCTTGATGCCGGCCGAGTCGAGCGCGAGGCCCGCGGCATAGACGCCGATGCGCTGCCAGGCTTCCATCTGGCGCTGGTCACCCTTCTTCGGGATCTGGCTGTCGAAGGAGACGGGCAGCAGCGGGTGCACGATGAAGGGCGCAAAGCCGGTCTCGTCGACATTGATGCGCTTTTCCTGGAGCGCGGCCCAGTTGGCGTCGAGCCCTTCGCCAAGCGAGGTGGCAAGACCAATACCGGTGATCCAGACTTCGGTCTGGCCCGGCTTCGAAACGGTGTCAGTCATGGCGAAACGGCCTGTTGCGGAAAGCCGACGCGGGTTGCGACCGCGTCCATGTATCCGCGCATATCCGAATTGGGGAAGGGGATCAGCGTAAAAGTGAGGCTCGAGTTCGCGCGGAGCTTGCCGCCAACCCGGAGCTTCGCCTCGGTCATCGCGTAGCCCGAGCCCTCATGGGCGACGCTCGCCTCGATCGTCATGAGGTCGCCCGGAAACACGGAGCCGCGGACCTTGGCTTCCTTCACGGCAGCGAGAATCGGCATGCGCTCGAACTTGAGCACACCAAGCAGGAGAAAGCCCGAGGCCTGTGCCATCGATTCGATCAGCAGCACGCCGGGCATCAGGGGATAGCCCGGGAAGTGCCCCTCGAAGACGGTGCTCTCCTTGGGGACCTGGGCCTCGACGACGATCGTCTTCTCGTCGACCTTGAGGTCGACGATGCGATCGATCATGTGGAAGTATTCGAGTTGCATGACCGCCCGATCAGGCGCTCGCGCCCTTGGCGGCAACCAGCTCGTCGATGCGCGCGCACAGGTTCTTCAGCACGAAATACTGCTCGGTGGTCGCCTTGCCGTCGTTGACTTCCTGGGTCCACTTTTCCAGCGGCAGCTTGATGCCGAACTGCTTGTCGATCGCGAACGCGATGTCCAGGAAATCGAGGCTGTCGATGCCGAGGTCATCGATGGCATGGCTATCCGGCGTGATCGTGTCGCGCGGGATGTCGCAGGTTTCAGCGATGATCGTAGCGACCTGATCGAATGTGGAGGACATCACTAAGCCTTTGATATATTGCTGATATTTGTCAGGTTCCCAGAGCGGCACGGTGGGTGGGCATCGCGCCCCTGATGACGCCCTCAAACCCCCCTCTGGACGGGTCGAGAGCCCGTATATCGGAGCGCCGCCCCGAGTTCAATGGAGCCGGACGGGGTGGGGGACAGGGCTGGGGATGCTGCCCCATCCCCGTACTGGCGTTCTGTGGTCGCACCGTCATGGCCGGGCTTGTCCCGGCCATCCACGCCTTGTCAGCTGCCCAAAACACGTGGATGCCCGGGCCTTCGCCGCGCCGAAGCGGCTTCAGCCGCGCAGGCGGGACCAGCCCGGGCACGACGACGTCCCCGGCCGGGCCTAGATGTGCGGTGTCGTGATCCTGACGCAGTCCCGGCGGCCCATCAGCACGCAATCCTGTGTGCGGCGCAGATCGGCGATGCTGACCGCGAGCCAGATCCCGATCGCAGTCAGGGCGATGGTAAAGGCGAGCGCGGCGACGTTGGCGAGCATGCGATGCCGGTAATCGTCGGGCTCGGCGCGGGGCTGCTGGTAGCGCGACAGGTCGAGCGGCTCGGGCGCCGCTGCATGCAGCTTCTGGACGACGCCGCTGCCCCGACGGATCACCGGAGCGGGCGTCGTGCGCGGCCTGAACTGGAGCACCTGGTGCTCGTCGTCCGAGGTTATGGGCCGCTGGGATTTCATGGGGCGGGGATCACTCCGAAGCAGCGATTTTTAGATAGCACAGGCGACTTCGTGGGTGCAGAAAATCTTCTCAGCGCGCACGTGCATTGCGCGTTGGAATGATCTTCCTGGACAGAAGCGTCATCACCGGCCCTGGTTGTCATCCCGGCATCAGGAACCTCTGGGTTGCGCTGCAACACTGCGGGTCCGGGTCGCGCTTGGTGTCTCCCGAACGCATGTTGCCGCCGCAAGGCCCATGGCATAATCGGGAACCCGAACGACAGCTTGCAACCAGATGAGAGGCCCTCGATCATGACGACCAACGCGCGCGAGCCGAGAGTGCACCCGGTACCGATCCTGTCGCTTCGGCCGACGCAGATGACGGTCGGCATGCGCGAGGTCAAGGAGAAGCGCAAGCGCTGGCGCGAGCACGGCAAGAACAAGCAGTCCGACCTGCTTGGCACCCACATGATCCCCGTCGTCGCCGGCCCTGACGGACGCTACTACGTCATCGACCATCACCATCTCGGCCGCGCGCTCCACGACGAGGGCATCAAGCAGGTGCTGGTCACTGTCGTCGGCGACCTTCGCATGGTCGAGAAAGAAGCGTTCTGGGGCGTGATGGACAACAAGCGCTGGGTCTACCCTTATGACTCCAAGGGCGAGCGCCGGTCATTCCGCGATCTGCCGAAATCGGTCGCCGATCTCAAGGACGATCCGTTCCGCAGCCTCGCCGGCGAACTCCGCCGCATGGGCGGCTTCGCCAAGGACACTACGCCGTTCTCCGAATTTCTATGGGCCGACTTCCTGCGCCGCAAGTTGTCGCGCAAGGCGGTGGACGCCAATTTCGACAAGGCGCTCGAGAAGGCGCTGGCTGCGGCCAAGAGCAAGGATGCAATCTACCTGCCCGGCTGGTGCGGGCCGGCATCGGACGATTGAGGCGCGCAACGCTTCCATCAGTCGCGCTGGAAGATCTTGGCGCCAGGGTAGGCGCGCCTGGCGTATGTCACGACCAGCGCGCGGTCCTGGGTCTCCAGAAAGGGGGTACGGATTCGATACGATCCGACGATGAGGTGCCACAGACCATTGAGCTTTTGAATCACGATCTTCATGTGAGTTTCCTCGAAGGCGCGGCACGCAAGCAGGGGGTGCCTGTCGCTGTGTCCTTGCGATATCCGATCGCGCTCGCGGGCTGGAAATTCCCGCCACTCCTCGCGCTCGCTGCAAGACAACGGCGATACTCATCAATTGGTGATGGCATGCGGCCCGACGAGGCCGACCTCATCACAGCCGCTTGAACGCAATCATTTTCCGCGCTGACGAAACCGTCCTGAAACAGAGCCGCTCCACTTAATCATGGTAGTCGAGCTCACAAGGGAGGCTCACATGCGCCGTCTGGTTTTCGCAATTGGCTTGGCCGTGGTTGCTTCAGCAGGAATCTCGGCGTCGTTCGCGGCGGTCCACCAGGCCAGGACTTTGACGTTCGAGGAGCGCTTCGCACCTGCGCTCCCGCTGATGGTAAAGCACTAGCGATCCAGCCGCCCGGCCCGCCTATTTCGGACCTTGTGGGTCGGGGGAGGAGAGCAAACGCTCCATCGCCGCGGCGGCCTCGCCGTCGCGTGCCTTTTGCAGCAGTGCGTGACGCTCGGCGCCGACCGGAAGATTGTTGGCCGCGGCGCGGGCGTTCTGCGTGAACCTGGTCAGGCGTTCCTGAAGGGACTGGGCCGGTCGCGTACGATTGCGCTTCTTCATGATGAATTGCCCTTTCGAGCGCCAAGCCAACCACGCGCCACCAAGCCGCGTCCTTAACTTTTGTTGGAACCGTGCGAGGCGATCGCGGGTTTTGTCCCGGCGGGCGCTGCGGCGCCTTGAGTTCCTTCTCCACGACGGGAGCCAGAGGAAGTGCCCAGCGACGCGATCCGCGCGGCGCTCATCGAGCGACTGCGCGTTTCTTCCGCAATTGCGGAGGAGGATATCAAGGAGGTCGAAGCCCTTCCGATCTCGGTGCGGCAGTTTCCGGCCGAGACGGCGGTGGTGCGCGATGGCGAGCGTGCGACCGACTGCTGCCTGATCGTGGACGGATTTTGCGCGCGCTCCAAGACCCTCGCGAATGGCAAGCGGCAGATCCTTTCGCTGCATATCCCCGGCGAGATCCCTGATCTCATGAGCTTGTTTCTGCACGTGATGGACCATGATCTATCGACGCTGACGCCGGCGACGCTCGGTTTCATCAGTCATGAGGCGCTGCAAAAATTGCATCGGCGCAGCCCGCGCGTGGCCGAGATGTTCTGGCGCGACACGCTGATCGACTCCGCCATGTTTCGCGAATGGATCGTCAATGTCGGCCAACGTCCCGCACCGGCACGGCTCGCCCATGTCATGATCGAGCTGCGCGAGCGCCTCAGGATGATCGGGCGGCTGGACAGCGACAGCTTTGAAATGCCTCTGACGCAGGAGCAGATCGGCGAGGCGCTGGGCATCACCGCAGTGCACGCCAACCGGGTGATCAGACAGCTGCGCCAGGAGGGGATCGTCGAGCTCAATCGCGGCCGCGTCATCGTGCTCGACGAGCGGAAGTTTCAGGAACTAGCGGATTTCGAACCCCGTTACCTGCATCAATCGCCAACCCTCTGAGGTCCGGATGCCGCGCTCTTATTTGATATCCGCGAGGACAGCCGTCTCATCCCCGATGTGGATCCCGCTCGCGGTCGAAGAGCTGGCAGACGGCTCGTTCCGGCGTCTTGGCGCGAGACGCGAAGAAGGCGTAATTGTTCCTCCGAAGTGCAAATTTATAGGTCAATGCGCTGTAACCCAGGTTAGCGACATCGGCGCCGTCGAGGCGCAGCGTGGAAACCGGACTGGAGGTTTCCATGACACAAAAGCGCAACCGTCGTAAGCAGACCGTACCCTTCGACGATCGATTGGAGCAGGCGGCGGTAGCGGCGCGCAAGGCGGCGGTAAGCCTTCCGCTGGGTGAAGCTCGCAACATCATGTTGCAGAAGGCGCGTCAGGCGGAGATTGCACGAAGCATCAACGGATGGTTGGCCACGTCAGGCCAGCAGGGCGAATAGGAACGAAATTAACATGGGTTACTTTACCCGTCAGGAATCCCGGGACGGGGTTTGGCGATGCCCAAATTCTACTTCAACATCTGTAGCGGCGATCGGTTGAACGACCGCGACGAGCTTGGCCAGGAACTTCCGGATCGACGTGCGGCCTGGGAAGTCGCGACACGGTACGCCGGCGACTGCTTGCGCGACCTCGATGGCGATCTGCAGCCCGACGATGATTGGCGTCTGGAGGTGCAGACCGAGGACGGTGCGCGCGTCTTGCAGATATCGATCCGCGCAAGCCTCGGCTGACGGTCGCGGCCGTCTAAATCGCAGTGCAGCCATAACCTATGTTGGAGAACGCCGCGTTGTTCGGTCGTAGCGTTAACCAGGGATCCTTGCCCGGACCCCGGGATCCCTGATTGGACGGGGGGCGACATGAAGCACTGGCGTCGCGTCCAACAAGCCGAGACACTCCGAGAGACCTTGGCGAGGCTTGCCCTCGCGATGCGTAAGCGCGCCGAGGCGCTGCCAGCGGGCATCGAGCGGGACCAGCTTCTCAAGCAAGCGCGCAACGCGGACACCACGGCGCATCTGGACGATTGGGTCTCTTCGCCGGGACTTCGGCCTCCGACTTAGGAACGACGGCATCGCACCACGATTGGCGACCCGTCCCCTCCCTACCTTTGCCTTCGCTCGAACCCCTTGAGCGAGGGCCGCTCTTTCTCGAGGCTGCAGGAACTCGCGGGTAGCTTAGATCTCGCGCAACAAGGACCCCGTGATCGACGATCGCCTACGACTGCCGCTGGCTCCAATAGTCGTCGAGCGTCGGCGTTTCCATGTCGAAACGGTCGCGAATGGTGGAGCAGGTGCTGCCACCGAGCCTGGCGATGGCATCGAGTTTCGCCGGGTCGATGTGGAGGCGCTCGGCATCCACGACCTCCGCGTGGTAATGCGCGAATAGAATCTCGCCCAGGATGATCTGACGCGACTTGCCGAGTTCGAGCGTGACATGTCGGCGGCATTCGAAGGCGGCCGGCGCCTCCTTGATCCAGGGTGAGGCCACGGTCTTGCCCGGCATCGCAGTCAGGCCCGCGGCCTGAAGTTCATCCTGCTCCGGCGCGAACGGCACGGCGCAGACATGCATCGCTTCGGCGATGGCGTGCGAGACGATGTTGACGGTGAAGACCTCGGTCAGGCGGATGTTGAGACCGGTGTCCTTGAACCGCATGTCCGGATGGTTCTCGACTCCGAGCGCAAGAATCGGCGGATCGGCCGACAGGCAGTTGAAGAAGCTGAACGGCGCGGCGTTGATCTTCCCGTCGGGGTCGACCGTCGTCACCAGCGCGATCGGCCGCGGCACGACGGTGCCGATCAAGAGCTTGTATTTGTCGCGCGCGGACAGTTCGCGGAAGTCGAACGTGACGTCGCCGGGGTCGTGAGCGCTGGTATCCATCATGTCTCTCAGGTTCGAACGGTCGCCGGTGGCGGGCATCAGCGAAATCTTTCGCGGCAATTATCAGCGCGTCGGAGCAATATGCGAGCGGAAGATTTGAGCAAGGGCTGCTAAAGCGCGATCTCATCGCGCTTTAGCTCTTTGTTTGAGCATGATCTTTTCGGAAAACCGCCTCACACTTTTCCGGATCATGCTCTACGCCTGCCTGTTGTCCTCGTGCGGCTCGTCCTTGCCGCCGAGCATGCGGTGCAGGTGGCGCTCGATCCGGCGGCCGATCGTGAGCAACACGAAGGTCAGCGCCAGCGCGATCGCGACGGTCTTCCACTGTCCGGCGCCGCAGACCACGCCGAGGCAGGCGGCGAGGAAGGTGCAGGCGGCGCTGGTCAGCCCGCGAACGCGAAGCCGCTCGCTTTCATGGACGATGACGCCGGCGCCGAGAAAGCCGATGCCGGTGAGGACGCCCTGGATGACCCGGCTGGTGGCATCGACGACCTTGCCGGGCTCGGAGAGCTGTAGCGCGAGCAGCACCACGGTCGCGGTGGAGAGGCCGACGACGCCGAGCGTCTTCAGCCCGAGCGGCTTGCCCTGCAAATCGCGGTTGAGCCCGATCGCGCTGCCGGCAAGTGTGGCAACGCCGAGGCGCAGCAGGATTTCGCTCCAGTCGAGCTCGGTCATTGCTTTTCGGTCTTCGGAAGGCGGCCCATCAGGTAGAATTCGTCGTTCGGCCGCATGCCGGTGAAATTCGCCAGTCGATTGGACAGCGCGAAGAAGGCCGAGATCGCGGCGATGTCCCAGATGTCGTCGTCGCTAAAGCCGTGCGGGGCGAGGCTTGCGAAATCCTCCTCGGAGATGCGCTGCGCGTCCGCCGAGATCTTCATCGCGAAATCGAGCATCGCCTTCTGCCGCGGCGTGATGTCGGCCTTGCGATAGTTGATCGCGATCTGGTCGGCAATCAGCGGGTTCTTGGCGCGAATGCGCAGGATGGCGCCATGGGCAATCACGCAATATTGGCACTGGTTGGCGGCGGAGGTCGCCACCACGATCATCTCGCGCTCGGCCTTTGTGAGGCCGCCATCCTTTTCCATCAGCGCATCGTGATAGGCGAAGAAAGCGCGGAACTCGTCAGGCCGGTAGGCCAGCGTCAGGAAGACGTTGGGCACGAAGCCGCTCTTTTCCTGCACGGCGAGGAGGCGGGTGCGGATGTCGTCGGGCAACTTGTCGATGGCTGGTGCGGAGAAGCGTTGCGCTGCGGATTTTGTCATTGGCATGGATTCCGGCTTGGGGGCGGGAAACCATAGTCGATGCGGACCGGGGCCTCAATGTGCCAGCAGCACGCCGATCGAAGAAGCGGCGCTGGCGCCTCTTGCACCGTCATTGCGAGCCACCGGGTCCGCGCGAAGCGCGGCCCGATGACGGCTCCGCGAAGCGATCCAGACCCTCTGCGGAAAGACTCTGGATTGCTTCGCTGCGCTCGCAATGACGACGTGGATAGAGCGAGGCCTTACCGCAGCGGCTTCTTCAGCAGCGAGAAGCGGTCGGGGTCGAGGCCCAGCGAGGGCTGCAGCATCGGTGTTTCGGCCGGCGCGAGCGTCTTGGCGGGCGGTGCGGCGAACACCGGATCGTTCGGCACGTCGCGTTGCGAGGTCGCTCCGCGCCAACGCTCGAGCACGGCGCCGACGAAATGCATGTCGTGACCGGCAGAGATCGACGGCACACTCGAAATGGTGGCTTCGCCGCGCGGCAATTGATGCGGCGGCACTTCCTTGAAGCGCAGGCGCGTCGGCAGCGCGACGCCTTCGCCGAACGCCAGCACCTCGCGGGTGCCGAGCGAGGGTACGAAGGACAACAGGTTCGCGGCCGCGTCCGAGACGGCGGCGCGCAGCAGCGCCTGGTCGCGGTCGTTGGCAAGACGCATCGTGAACAGCGTGTTGCACTGGGAGATGATGGTGGCGTCGAGCTCTGCAGGGCGCTGCGTGACCAGGCCGAGATAGACGCCGTATTTGCGGCCTTCCTTGGCGATGCGCGAGACCGCCTTGCGGGTCGGCCCGAAGCCGATATTGCGGTCGGCGGAGGCGTAGCGGTGCGCCTCTTCGCAGACGAACAGCATCGGCGAGACGCCGTCGCTCCACAGGCCGAAGTCGAACGCCATGCGGCACAGCACCGACACGACGGAATCGATGACTTCGGCCGGGAAGCCGGCGAGCTGCATCACCGTCATCGGCTTGCCATTGGCGGGCAGGCGGAACAGATGGCTGATCACTTCGGCCATGGTGTCGCCGCCGACATTGGCGTTGTCGAACATGAAGGCGTAGCGCGGATCGTTCTTCACGGCTTCGATGCGCGAGATCAGCTTATGATAGATGATGCGCGAGGAGCGGTTTTCCAGCTTGCCCATGCGCTCGTCGATCAGCGAGACCAGATCGACCAGACGGTACGGCACCGGCGTGTCGACGGTGAAGCCGATCTGCTTCGGATCGACGCGCTTCAGGCCAAGCCGGTCGGTGTTCTGATATTGCGTGTAGATGCCCTTGGCGATCGGGATCACCTCGGCGAGGACGTCGAGCTCCTCCGGCACGCCGGCGCGGCCGCCGAACAGCACGTCGACGATTTCCTCGAAATTGAACAGCCAGAACGGCAGCTTCAGGTTTCGCGGGTTGAGCACAAGCGCGCGGTCGCCGAAGCAGCGGCCATATTCGTTGTGCACGTCGAGCAGGAAGATGCGCAGGTTCGGCCTCGCCTTCAGGATCTCGTTGAGCAGCAGCGACACGCCGGTCGATTTACCGACGCCGGTCGATCCCAGCACCGCAAAATGCTTGGACAGCATTTCCTCGATGTCGACATAGGCGATGACCGAGCGGTCCTGCTGGAGGAAGCCGACATTGATCTGGTCCGACCCGGTCGGCGCGTAGATCGTGCGCAGCTCCTGGCTGGTGATCAGGTCGACGGCATCGCCAATGGTCGGATAATTGGTGACGCCGCGCTGGAATTTGGCCTTGTCGGCGGCGTTGAGGATTTCGCCGAGCAGGTCGACCGAGGCGATCGCGACGTATTCGCCGGTGCTCGCGAGATTCTCGCAGGACACTTCGGTGATCATGGCGACGATGACCGAGCTGGCGCAGCGGATGCTGACGAAGCGGCCGACGGTGGCCCGCACCTCCGAGATCGACATCTGGCTCTGCGCCAGAAGCCCGACCCGGGCGAGCGATCCACGTACCGAAATCACGCGTCCAAAGGATGTCACGATGGATGAACCTGAAAAGTCAGACTGTTTCTGCGACTATGCGGGGTGTCGCTGCACAAACGGTTAAACGGCAGCCGCGGCGGCTTTGTTAAATCCGCTACAATTCGGTGGCTAGAGTTGTTCCGAGTGCATGCTTGCTGCCGGAAACCGCCCGAAAATGCCGGTTTTCCAGGCCCTTGAGCCTCATTCGAATTAAGGAAAGTTTTACCATTCGGGCAGTCCGTCCGCCGTTGGGGAGGATGACCATTCGCAGTGGCGAGGCGGGGCTGCTCGTCGGCCGGCACGCACGGGTTTGTTGACGGGACCTAATCATTTGTACATTAGTACAAATGAGCCGCGCCCACCGAGGCTTTGGAGAACACCATGCAGCCCGAACCGATCCTCGATCTCGCTCATCTCGGCCACATGGAGCTGCTGACGCCGAAACCCGACGAGAGCCTGAAGTTTTTCGTCGACGTCATGGGCATGACCATCAGCGGGCGGAAGGGCGAGTCGGTGTACCTGCGCGGCTGGGACGATTACGAGCGCTATTCGCTCAAGCTGACGGCCTCGAAGACGTCAGGCATGGAGCATATGGCTCTGCGCGCGCGCAGCCAGCAGGCGCTTGAACGCCGCGTCGCTGCGCTGAAAGGCTCCGGCTTCGACATCGGCTGGATCGACGGCGACATGGGGCAGGGACCGACGTTCCGTTGCCGCGACCCCGACGGACACATCGTCGAACTCTATTACGAGACCGAATGGTATCAGGCGCCGCCGGAGCTGAAACCGGCGCTGAAGAACCAGGCGCAGCGCTTTCCCGCGCGCGGCGTCAATGTCCGCCGGCTCGACCATCTCAACTGCCTCGCCGTCGACATCAAGGCCAACCGCGAGTTCTTCGAGACCTATCTCGGCTGCCGGCTGACCGAGCAGATCGTGCTCAATGACGGCCGCGAGGCTGCGATGTGGCTGACCATGTCGAACAAGAGCTACGATTTCGCCTATTCGCTCGACCATTCCGGCACGCCCGGCCGCTTCCACCACGTCACCTACGCGCTCGACAGCCGCGAGGAGATTCTTCGCGCGGCTGATATCTTCCTGGAGAACGGCGTGCATATCGAGACCGGACCGCACAAGCACGCGATCCAGCAGACCTTCTTCCTCTATGTCTACGAGCCCGGCGGCAACCGCGTCGAAGTCGCCAATGCCGGCGCGCGCCTGATCCTCGCGCCGGACTGGAAGCCGATCGTATGGACGGAAGAGGAGCGCAAGAAGGGCCAGGCCTGGGGGCTGAAGACGATCGAGTCGTTCCACACCCATGGCACGCCTCCGGTGGAGATGAAGACGCGCGCTTGATTTAGTGCGTCGTTGACGATCTCACGCGCGCGATCGTCTCGCGCAAGCCGGTCCAGGCCGGCTTGTCCGGCGCAAACTGACCGCGCAGGAAGGTGACGAGCTCCCCGACCTGCGCATCGCTCATGCTATTCCCAAACGCGGGCATGTAGCCGAGGTCGCTCGATACGGGTTCGCTGATGCCCTGCAGGATCACCTGCACCAGATTGTCCGCCGTCGCGCTGTGCAGATTGCTGTTGAGCGCGAGCGAAGGCCGGCTGCCGAACAGCGGCAGGCCACCGACCTCGTGACAGACGGCGCAGGCGCCTTGATAGAGCCGCGCGCCGGTCGATGATGTCACGGTGACCTGGGTTGCGCTCTCGAGCTTCGTCGCGAGTGCGGGCGCATCGGCGACGGTATGGTTGAACGAGCCGAGATAGACCGCCATCGCGCGGATGTCCTGATCGGGCAGGGCCTTGAGATCCCTGATGATCGGCGCCATCGGGCCGGCCGCGACGCCGTGATAGCGCGAATGGCCCGTGCGCAAATAGGTGAACAGCTCGTCCTCGCTCCACGGGATCGGCGCGTGCGAGAGCGAGGTCAATGGCGGCGCCTCCCAACCTTCCGCAAAGCCGCCGGCGAGATAGGCCTGGTGTTGCTCGGCGCCGAGCGCATTGCGCGGCGAATGGCAGGCGCTGCAATGACCGAGGCTCTCGACCAGATAGGCGCCGCGATTCCATTGCTCGGACCTGGCGGGATCGGGCTTGAACTCGCGCGCCTGATGGAACAGCGCATTCCAGCCCGCGAGCAGCGGGCGGACGTTGAACGGAAAGGCGAGCGCGTTCGCGGGCGCTGTCGCGCGCACCGCGGGCTGGGCCATCAGGTAAGCGTAGAGCGCCTGCATGTCGGCGTCGCTGGTCTTGGCGAAGTGCGTGTAGGGGAACGCGGGATAGAGCTGCCGCCCGTCGCGGTGCAGCCCCTCGCGCATGGCGCGCTCGAAGGCGGGATAGGACCAGGCGCCGATGCCAGTCTCGACATCAGTCGTGATGTTGGTCGAATAGATCGTGCCGAACGGTGTCTCCAGCGCGCGGCCGCCTGCGTTGAGCACGCCGCCGAGGCTCGTATGGCACTCCGCGCAATTGCCGAGTGCGGCAAGCTGTGCGCCGCGTGCGACCGTTGCCGCGGAATAGACCGATGCGTCGGGACGTGCGATCGGCGCGATGGCACGCCCGGGCAGCAGCGCGGCGCCGATGCCGATCGCGGCGGTGCAGACGGCCGCGATCGTCGCGAAGACGCCGGCGCGTCTTGCGAAGGGATTCTCCCAGATGCGGGACGATTTTGGCGTCGCCGGCGCGGGCAGTACTTGTGGCTCCCGCGACGTTTCACCGTACAGGCCCTTCAGGATGCGTTCGGGCGTGAATGGAGGCTCGCGAAAGCGCACGCCGGTGGCATCGAAGATCGCATTGGCGATCGCGGCCGCACTCGGGACTGACGCGGACTCGCCGACGCCGAGCGGTGGCTGGTCCTGTCGCGGCAGCATCAGGACGTCGATCTTCGGCACTTCGGGGAAGGGGATGATCGGATAAGCACCCCATTCGCGCGCCGCCACGGCGCCCCGCTCGAACGAAACTTCTTCCATCAGCGCGCGGCTGGTGGACTGGATGACGTTGCCATGGATCTGGTGGCGTACGCCGTCCGGATTGATCATCAGGCCGGAGTCCTGCCCCGCGACGACGCGGGTGACGCTGACATCGCCGGTGGTCTTGTTCACGGCAACGTCCGCAACCCAGGCCGACCACGCGGCGCCATAGCCGGGGAATTTGCTGTGGACGTAGAGCGCGTAGGCAAAGCCGCGTCCGTGCACGATCTCGCCGTCCTTCTCCTCGCGCACCGGCCGCGGCGTCCAGCCGGCGCGTTCGGCCACCGCGTTGACGAGATCGACAGCGCGCTGGTCTTTCAGATAACGCAGGCGGTATTCGATCGGATCGACGCCGGCTTCGGTCGCGGCCTCGTCGATGTAGGATTCATGCGCAAAGGTGTTCGGCAGCGCCGAGACGCCGCGAAACCAGGACGCGCGCACGATCGGCGCCATGTCATGGGCGACGACGCGCATGTGGTCGTAGTCATAAGGCGGGATCGCGGTGCGGTCGCCCATTTGCAGGACCGCGGGCTCGGGCGAGATGCGCCCCGTGAGCAGCAGCGCCAGCGTCGGCGCTGCGTTCGAGGGATAGCGCGTGGCGAGGTCGTAGCCGGCGATGCCGCCATCAGCATCGAGCCCGCCATTGACGTCGATCAGCTGCGCGGTGCCCTTGGGCTCCCAGGCGTGCTCCTGCTCCCGCGTCAGCTGCACGCGCACGGGCCGACCGACCGCGCGCGACAGCAGCAGCGCATCCGCGGTGACGTCGTCGGCGCAGTTGCGGCCATAGCAGCCGGCGGCCTCCAGGCGGATGACCTCGACCTCGCTCTCGGGACGCTCGATCAGGAGCGCAAGATCGCTGCGCAGCACATGCGGGTTCTGCGTGCCGGACCAGACCCGGATATTGCCGTCCTGGAAATCCGCGACCGCGCAGGACGGGCCGATGGAGGCGTGCATCTGGTACGGCCACACATAAGTTCGTCGCATCGGCTTGGCCGCGCCCGAGATCGCCGCATCGACGTCGCCCTTGTCGATCAGCGTGCGGGGCGTCGACGGCTGGGCGCGCAGCGCGGTCTCGACATCAGCGAGATCGGTCAACGCCGGCGTCGGCTTCCAGCTCACCTTGAGCTGCTCGGCGGCGCGAATCGCGTTCTCCTCGCGCTCGGCGACGACACCGACGAAATCGCCGATGCGGACGACGGCTACGATGCCGGGAATGCCGCGCACGGAAGCTTCATCGACGGCGATGAGGCTGGTGCCGACGAACGGGCCGGCATCGACGCCGGAGTAGGGTGGGCGCACCACGCGGCCATGCAGCATGCCGGGCAGGCGGATATCGTGCACGAAGGTCAATTCGCCCGTGGCCTTGGCGGGAAGATCGACGCGCGGCAGCGACTGGCCGACGATGGCGTAGTCGCTGGCGGCCTTGACGGCAACGTCATCGGCCAGTTCGAGACGAATGGTTTCGCCGCCAATCAGCTCGCCATAGCTGACGCTGTGATTATGACCGCGCACCAGGCCGTCTTCGATCTTGAGCTCAGTCTCCGGCAGCTCCAGCCGGTCGGCCGCGCGCGCGATCAAGAACTGTCGCGCTTGCGCTGCAGCCTTGCGGAGCGGAACGGCCGTGATCTGGATGGTTTCGCTGGCGATGGTGGCGCCCTGGTTCGGTACGACGGCGGTGTCGCCGAGCACCACGATGACTCGCGCAAAGGAGACGTCTAGCTCTTCGGCGACGATCTGGCCGAGCGCGGTGCGGATTCCTGTGCCGAGATCGACGTGGCCGTTATAGGCCGTGACCGAACCGTCCGCGGTGATGCGGATGAAGGTTTCCGATGTGACCTCGTCCACCGTGCGGACGACGATGAGCGAGCCTCGCGCAGCTGCATTCGAAGCAAGAGAGGCCATCAATCAACGGCCTCGGCGAGCTGGCTCGAGGCGCGCATCACGGCGCGCAGGATTTCGACATGCGTGCCGCAGCGGCAGAGATTGTAGCGCAACGCCGCGAGCGCTTCCTGCTCGGTCGGCTGCGGGTTGATCGCGAGCAGCGCCTTGGTGGTCATGATCATGCCGTTGAGGCAGTAGCCGCATTGCGCGGCCTGCTCGTCGATGAAGGCCTGCTGCACCACGTCAGGCTTGTCGCTTGTGCCGAGGCCTTCGAGCGTCACGATGTCGCGCCCGGCGCAACCGTCGACCGGAATCACGCAGGAGCGGGCGGCCGCGCCGTCGATCAGGACAGTGCAGGTGCCGCATTCACCGAGGCCGCAACCATATTTCGGCCCGTTGAGTCCGAGATCATTGCGCAGCACGTAGAGCAGCGGCGTCTGGCGCTCCGCCGTGACGTCGTGGATCCTGCCGTTCACGGTGAGGCGGATCGGTGGCTGCGTCATCCTCGTTCCCAAACCCTGCGGTCGTAAAGTTTCTACGTCGCGACGATACCGTTTGTACACAAACGTGCAAGCCGTCATGCCGCAGTGCAGCGTGGCTGCCCGCTTTGTGGACAAGGCCGGGAGGCAAATGAGGTTTTATTCGGCAGGCGCGCCTTTTCGCGCGCGGCGCCGCTTGACAGCTATCGGGACCGCGCGCAACATCGTTCGTATACGAATGATAACCGCACGCTCTGCTGGCTTTGACATGGTGATGGAAACGACGAGCGCGGCCACCGACAAGATCCGCTGCGATGCCTGTCCGGTGATGTGCTACATCAAGCCGGGCGCGGCGGGCGCTTGCGACCGCTATGCCAACCACGACGGCAAGCTCGTCCGCGTCGATCCGCACGTCATTCTGGAACGTACCGTGTCGCAGGGCGGCAAGCTGGTGCCGTTCAGCCGCAGCGAAGACTGGGACGGCAAGCTCGTTCACGAGCCCTCGACCTTCGTGACCGCGATCGGCGCGGGGACAACCTACCCCGACTACAAGCCGGCGCCTTTCATCGTCTCCTCCGAGGTCGACGGCGTCGACATGGTGACTGTCGTCACCGAGGGCATCTTCTCCTATTGCGGCGTCAAGGTGAAGATCGACACCGACCGCTATCTCGGGCCGGAGACCGCGACCGTGCGCGCACAGGGCGAGGCGGTCGGCCACGTCACCACCAGCGAATACGGCTCGCAGATGCTGTCGCTCGGCGGCGTGCACCATCTGACTGGCGGCTCCAAGAAAGAGGGGCGCGTCACCTGCGACACGCTGATGGACCTTGCCAATTGCAAGGCGGTGGAGCTGACCATCGACGGCGGCGCCAGCGTTGTGGTGCAGGCCGGCCAGCCGCCGATCGTCAACGGCGTGAAGGAAGAGCGCATGCGCGTCGGCTGCGGCTCGGCGACGATCGGCATGTTCGCCAAGCAATGGCACGGCAAGGTGGATGAGGTCGTCGTGGTGGACGACCACATCACCGGCGTGCTCTCCGAGCATCAGGCGGGAAAGCTGCTCGACATCGCCGACACCGGCATCAAGATGAAGGGCCGGCGCTCGACGCCCGGCCGCTATTTCCAGGTCGCCGATCCCGGCACCGGGTGGGGTGGAACCAATATCTCCGATCCGCTTGCGATCCTCGGGCCGTTCGATCCCAAGGAGGCCAAGCCCGGCCTCTCGATGCTGATGGTGTCCACGACGGGCGAGCATTCGTCCTACTACGTGCTCGACGAGGCCTTGAAGCCGGTCGAGACCGAGATGCCGGCCGATTTGAAATTCACGGTCGAGCGCATCCAGGAAAATTGTGAGCCGGCGCTGTGCACGGTGCTGTTCATGGCCGGTGCGGGCGGTTCGCTGCGCGCCGGCGTCACTGACAACCCGGTGCGGCTGACGCGCTCGGTGAAGGACGCGCTGACGCGCGTTACCAGCGGCGGTGCGGCGGTTTATGTCTGGCCGGGCGGCGGCATCACCTACATGGTCGACGTGACGCAGATGCCCGCGGGCGCGTTCGGTTATGTGCCGACGCCGGCACTGGTCGCGCCGATCGAATTCACGATGAAACTGTCCGACTATGCCGCGCTCGGCGGGCACATGGATTATGTCAAGCCGCTGTCCGAGGTGAAAGGCGGCGACGATGTCCGTCAGCTGCCCTGGCAGCATCCGATCCCGGGACGACGGGCATGACACGGCTCCCGCAAATCGCATTGCTGTCTGATGGCCGGCGGCTGCATTTGCAGGATGGACCGATTGACCTGATCGTCGAGGCGAGGGGCCCGGCGCATCAGGTGCGCGCGGCCTATGAGGCTGCATCGCGGCGGTTCACCGGACTGCTCGATGAGCTCTGTACGGAACTGCCGGAGCTGCGCAAGGCCGCCGAGGCGCGAACTTCGCTGAAGGGCATCGTTGCGCGCCGGATGCATGCAGCTGTCGCGCCCTACGCCGCCGATTGTTTCATCACGCCCATGGCAGCAGTGGCCGGCAGCGTGGCCGAGGAGATTCTCGGCGCGATGCTCGGCGCCGCGTCGCTCGACCGTGCCTATGTCAACAATGGCGGCGACATCGCCCTGCATCTCGGGCGGGGCGAGCATTTTTCCGTCGGCCTGATGGATCGGCCCGACCGCGATGGCGTGATGCGCGCCATGAGGATCGATGCGGACGATCCCGTGCGCGGCATCGCCACCAGCGGCCGCCATGGCCGCAGCTTTTCGCTCGGCATTGCCGATGCAGTGACGGTGTTGGCGGCGACCGCCTCGCAGGCCGATGCGGCGGCGACCGTGATCGCCAATGCCGTCGATCTGCCCGGCCATCCCGCCATCGTCAGGCAACCCGCCAACGAGCTTCAGCCCGACAGCGATCTCGGCGCGCGTCTCGTCACCCGCGACGTCGGGGAATTGTCGCAAGCAGAGATCGGCGCCGCGCTCGAATCTGGCGCGGAATGTGCACGGCAATTGTTCGATCGCGGATTGATCGAGGGGGCCGTGCTCAGGCTTTGTGGTGATATGCTTGTCATCGGAACCAGGACCATAGAGGAGCAGCGATCGCGCCCGCTGATGCTGGAGAACGCGGTCGATGCCTGAACAGGGACGTGAAGCATGAGCGTGATCATCCGCAAGATCGTCACCGTCGTCGAAGAGACGCAGATGGAGATGGGCCGTCAGGTTTCGCCGCCGACCAGACGCGCGGCGGCGATCGCTGTGATCGAGAATCCCTTTGCCGGAAGATATGTCGAGGATCTCTCGCCGCTGATCGCGATCGGCGAGGAGCTTGGTGATTTGCTGGCGAAGCGCGCGGTGGCTGCGCTCGGCATCGATGGCGCCAAGGCGCACAGCTACGGCAAGGCCGCCGCGGTCGGCGAGAACGGCGAGCTCGAACATGCCGCCGCGATCCTTCATCCCAAGATGGGCGCGCCGGTGCGAAAAGTTCTGGGCAAGGGTGCGGCGCTGATTCCATCGTCCAAGAAGCGCAGCGGTCCGGGCACCACGCTCGACATTCCGCTCGGGCATAAGGACGCCGCCTTCGTGCGCAGCCATTTCGACGGCATGGAAGTGCAGATCAACGACGCGCCGCGCGCCAACGAGATCATGGTGGCCGTCGCCGTCACCGACAGCGGCCGTCCTTTGCCGCGCGTCGGCGGGCTGACGGTCGCCGAGATCAAGGGTGAAGACGGTTTGAAATAGAAGACGGCCTGAAACAGAAGATTTGGCGAGTTAAAAACTGGAGGTTGGGATGCGAGCAAGAAATTACGTCGTCGGCGCGGCCTTTGCGCTTCTGGCTGCCGGCATGGGCCATTCGGCCCTGGCGGAGGACATCAAGATCGGCGAGATCAACAGCTACTCGCTGCTGCCTGCATTCACCGAACCCTACCGCAAGGGCTGGCAGCTCGCGGTCGAAGAGATCAACGCATCTGGCGGCATCAACGGCAAGAAGCTTGTGGTCGTCTCCAAGGACGACGGCGGCAAGCCGGCCGATGCGCAGACCGCGGCCAACGAGCTCGTCTCCAGCGAGGGCGTTGCGATGCTGACGGGGACGTTCCTGTCGAATATCGGCCTTGCGGTCTCCGACTTCGCCAACCAGAAGAAGGTGTTCTTCCTCGCGGCCGAGCCGCTGACGGACGCCGTGACCTGGGCGAAGGGCAACAAGTACACCTTCCGCCTGCGTCCCTCCAACTACATGCAGGCCGCCATGCTGGTGGAAGCCGCCAGTAAGTTGCCGGCAAAACGCTGGGCGACGATTGCGCCGAACTATGAATACGGCCAGTCGGCGGTATCAGTGTTCAAGAAGCTGATGTCGGAGAAGCGTCCTGACATCCAATGGGTCGACGAGCAGTGGCCGCCGCAGGGCAAGATCGATGCAGGTCCGGTGGTGCAGGCTGTGGCGCAGGCCAATCCGGAGGCCATCCTCAACGTCACCTTCGGTCCCGACCTCGTCAAGCTCGTGCGTGAAGGCAACACCCGCGGCCTGTTCAAGGGGCGCGAGGTCGTGTCCTTCCTGACCGGCGAGCCCGAATATCTCGATCCGCTCAAGGACGAGACTCCCGAGGGCTGGATCGTCACCGGCTATCCCTGGTACTCGATCAAGACGCCCGAGCATGATGCGTTCCTGAAGGCCTATCAGGCCAAGTACAACGATTATCCGCGCCTCGGTTCGATCGTCGGCTACCAGACCATCAAGGCGGCGGCGGCGATCCTGGCCAAGGCCGGCTCGACCGATACCGACAAGATGATCGCGGCCGCCGAAGGCATCTCGATGCCGTCGCCGTTCGGCGAGATCACCTTCCGCAAGATTGACCACCAGTCGACGCTCGGCGCCTTCGTCGGCAAGACCGCGCAGAAGGACGGCAAGGGCGTGATGGTGGATGCTGCTTACAAGAAGGGCGCGGACTATCTGCCAAGCGATGCCGAAGTCGAGAAGCTGCGGCCGAAGGATTGACCGCGGTGCCGTAGGGTGGGTTAGCCCTGCAGATGCGCAAAGCGCATCTGCAGGGCGTAACCCACCACTTTAGGTGCTACACGCGAAAAGATGGTGGGTTACGCTGCGCTAACCCACCCTACGTCCACCTAACCCGGACCGCCGATGGCCTTTTACGTCGTACAGTTTCTGACCGGACTCGCCAGCGCAGCGTCGCTGTTCCTGGTGGCCTCGGGCCTGTCGATCATCTTTGGCGTGACGCGGATCGTGAATTTCGCGCATGGCGCCTTCTACATGATCGGTGCCTATATCGCCTTCACGCTGACCGAGCGCTTCTCCGGAGCGTTCGGCTTCTGGGGCGGGGTGGTCGCGGCGGCGTTGGCGGTCGCGCTGATCGGCGTCCTCGTCGAGATGGTGCTGCTCCGTCGCATCTATCACGCCCCCGAGCTATTCCAGCTGCTCGGCACCTTCGGCCTCACACTGATGGTCGAGGATCTCGTCGTGCTGATCTGGGGGCCTGACGATCTCGTCGGCCGCCGCGCGCCGGGCTTCAAGGGCGCGGTCGATTTCTTCGGCCAGAACATCCCGAGCTACGATCTGTTCCTGATCGTGCTCGGGCCCGTCGTGCTCGGCATTCTCTGGCTGCTGTTCCAGCGCACGCGCTGGGGCGTGCTGGTGCGCGCGGCGACGCAGGACCGCGACATGGTCGCCGCGCTCGGCGTCAATCAGAAATGGCTATTCACGTCGGTGTTCGCGGTCGGCGTCTTCCTTGCCGCCCTCGGCGGCGCGCTCCAGATTCCGCGCGATGCCGTGCATCACGCCATGGATCTGCGCATCATCGTCGAGGTCTTTGTGGTCGTCGTGATCGGCGGCCTTGGCAGCATCGTCGGCGCCTTCGTTGCGGCGGTGCTGGTCTCCGAGTTGAACGCGTTCGGCATCCTGATCTTTCCAAAAATTTCCATCATCCTGGTCTTCCTGGTGATGGCCGTGGTGCTGATCGTCCGGCCCTGGGGCCTGTTCGGCAAGCCGGAGGCGGCCGCGCGCAAGACGCCGGGCCTCACGGTCAATCCGTGGCGGCCACTGACGTCGAACGAGCGGCTGGCGTCGCTGGCGGCGCTCGTCGTCGCGGCGCTGCTGCCGCTGTTCGCGGGCAATTACGCGCTGACCGTCGGCTCCGAGATCGCGATCTTCGTGATCTTCGCCGTCTCCCTGCATTTCCTGATGTCGGTCGGCGGGCTGGCCTCGTTCGGCCACGCCGCCTATTTCGGCCTCGGCGCCTATGGCGTCGCGTTCCTCGCCAAGCTGGCGGGACTGCCGATGATTGTCTGCCTGCTGCTCGGCCCGCTGCTCGGCTGCATGGGGGCCGCCGTGTTCGGCTTCTTCGCGGTGCAGCTCTCCGGCGTCTACTTTGCGATGTTGACGCTGGCCTTTGCGCAGATCGTGTGGTCGATCGCGTTCCAATGGGTCAGCGTCACAGGTGGCGACAACGGCATATTGGGCGTCTGGCCCGCGAGCTGGGCTGCGAGCCCGTCGCATTTCTACTGGCTGGCGCTCGGCGTTGCGGCGCTCGTCACCATGGCGCTCAGGATCGCAGTGTTCTCGCCGTTCGGTTACGCGCTGCGCGCCACGCGTGACTCGGTGCTGCGCAGTGAAGCCGTCGGCATCGATGCCAAGCGCATCCAGTGGACGGCGTTCGTGATCGCGGGCACCACTGCCGGCATCGGCGGCGCGCTGTTCGCCTATCTGAAGGGCAGCGTGTTCCCTGATAATCTCGGCATCTCGCTCTCGGTCGATGCGCTGGTCATGGTGCTGCTCGGCGGCGTCGAAACGGTGTCCGGCGGGGTGATCGGCGCCATCGTCTACAAGGCGCTGAACATCTGGCTGGTGAGCCAGACCGATCTGTCCAAGCTCGTGCTCGGCGGCTTCATCGTGCTGATCGTCGTCGTCTTCCCCAAGGGCATCGTCGGCATGCTCGAGGTGCTGGCGCAGCGCCGCAGGAAGTCATCGCCGCCGGGATCCTCCTTACTCGCCAAGCCGATCGAGTCCGCCGAATGAGCCTTGCACCCCCACTTCTCGCGGTCGAAGGCCTGACCAAATCCTATGGCGGCATCCACGCCGTGCGCGGCGTCTCGTTCTCGCTGCGATCAGGCGAAATCCTGGCGCTGATCGGCCCGAACGGCGCGGGCAAGAGCACCTGCTTCGACATGCTCAACGGCCAGAACAAGCCTGATAGCGGCCAAGTGCGCCTGCTTGGCGAGGAGACCACGGGCAAGAAGCCGCGCGAGATCTGGCGCATGGGCGTGGGGCGCACCTTCCAGATCACGGCGACCTTCGCGACCATGACGGTACGCGAGAACGTGCAGGTCGCGCTGATCTCGCATGGCGGGCAGCTGTTCAATCTCTGGGGTTCGGCGCCTGACGTCGACCGCAACGAGGCCGGCCGGCTGCTCGAGCTGGTCGGCATGAGCGGCTATGCGGACCGGCCCTGCGGCGAGCTCGCCTATGGCGACCTCAAGCGCCTCGAGCTTGCGGTGGCGCTCGCCAACGATCCGAAGCTCTTGCTGATGGACGAGCCGACGGCCGGCATGGCGCCGCGCGAGCGCGTCGAGCTGATGCGGCTCACGGCGCAGATCGCGAAGGAGAAGTCGATCGGCGTGCTCTTTACCGAGCACGACATGGACGTGGTGTTCGAGCATGCCGACCGCATCATCGTGCTCAATCGCGGCACGCTGATCGCCGAGGGCTCGCCGGCCGAGGTGCGCGGCAATCCGCAGGTGCAGGCGATCTATCTCGGCGAGGGGCTGCTGTACGAGGGCGGGCATCGCGAGGGGGCCTCGGCATGAAGCTCGCGGTGCAAGACCTCAACAGCCATTACGGCCCTGCGCATATCCTGTTCGACATCGGTTTCGAGGTCGGTGAGGGCGAGGTCGTAGCACTGCTCGGTCGCAACGGCGCCGGCAAGTCGACCACGTTCCGCTCGATCGTCGGCCTCGTCGCGCAGCGCACCGGCCGCATCATGTTCGAGGGCAAGGACGTCTCGGCCAAGCCGACGCATGAGATCGTGCGCGAGGGGCTCGGTTACGTGCCGGAGGAGCGGCGCATCTTCACCGATTTGACGGTGGAGGAGAATCTCGAAGTCGGCCGCCAGCCGAAACGGCCGAATGCGCCGCACTGGGATCGCGAAAAACTGTTCGCGCTGTTTCCGAATCTGGGCGAAATGAAGAATCGTCCCGGCGGCCGCATGAGCGGCGGTGAGCAGCAGATGCTGACCATCGCGCGCACGCTGATGGGTAATCCATCGCTGGTGTTGCTGGATGAGCCCTCGGAAGGCCTGTCGCCGAAGATCGTGGAGCAGATGGTCGATGCCATCCTGACCATGAAGAAGGAAGGCGTCAGCATCGTCGTCTCCGAGCAGAATTTGCATTTTGCACGGCTGATTTCCGATCGCGCCTATATCATCGAGCGCGGCCGCATTTGCTTCGGCGGCACCATGGCCGAGCTTGACGCGCGTCCGGATATTCGTGACGCGCATTTGTCGTTGTGAGGGCGGGGACGGATGGCGAGAAGCGTCACGGCGAAGAAGAACGTCAAACCGGCAAAACCGCCTTATGTGCTCGACGAGCAGGTCGGCTTCATCCTGCGCCAGGTTTGGCAGCGCCACAGCGCGATCTTCTCCCGCGACATCGGCATCAACCTGACGCCGACACAGTGGGCGGCGCTGTCGAAGCTTGCCGAGACCGGGCCGTGCTCGCAGAACCAGCTCGGACGGCTGACCGCGATGGACGTTGCCACCATCAAGGGCGTGATCGACCGCCTCACGGCCCGCGGCCTCACCGAGACCAGCCAGGATCCCGAAGACGGGCGGCGGCTGCTGGTGAGCCTGACGCGCGCCGGTCAGCAGCTTGCCGAGAAACTCGCGCCGAACGCGATTGCGATCACGCGCGAAACGCTGGCACCGCTCGATGCGAAAGAGCGCGAGCTGTTGATGGCGCTGCTGAACAAGCTGCGGTGACGGTCCCGTAGGGTGGGTTAGCCGAAGGCGTAACCCACCATGTTTCCGCGAAGACTGAGCGAAGTTGGTGGGTTACGCCTCGCGGTCTGCGCTTCGCGCAGTCCACAAGGCTAACCCACCCTACGGCACTCTTGATGGCGTTGCTGAACAAGGTGCGGTGACGGTCTCGTAGGGTGGGCAAAGGCGCTCTTGCGCCGTGCCCACGTTCTTTGCGACTTACAAAAGATGGTGGGCACGCTTCGCTTTGCCACCCTACGGCACTATTTTCCCGCCTACTTCGCCACCACCTCCGGCACCCGCCCCGCAGGCGGTGTGTTGCGGCTGCGTTGCGTCCGCACGATGCCGTCGATGATGGTCATGCCGATGCCGGGGAGGTCGCCGAGCTGGACGCTCTCCAGGATATTCTTGCCGGGCGAGTGCTGGGCCTTGTCCATGATGACGAAGTCGGCGGCGCGGCCGACTTCGATGAGGCCGCAATCGAGCGCGCGCATCCGCGCGGTGTTGCCGGTGGCAAGGCAAAACGCGAGCTCGGCCGGCAGCTCGCCGATCGAGGACAGCATCGAGACCATGCGCAAGATGCCGAGCGGCTGCACGCCGGAGCCGGCCGGCCCGTCGGTGCCGAGGATGACGCGGTGCAGATCGCCCATCTCGCGCGCGATGCGCAGCGTGTAGAGCGCCGAGCGCTCATTGCCGTTGTGAACGATCTCGAGCCCGCGCTTGCAGCCCTCGCAGATGCAGCGGATCTGGTCGTCGGGCAGCGCGGTGTGGCCGCCATTGATGTGGCCGACCACGTCGGTATCGGCCTCCAACACCACGTCCTTGTCGATCAGGCCGGAGCCGGGGATCGAGGGGCCGCCGGTGTGAATGGTGCTCTGGATGCCGTATTTGCGCGCCCAGCCGACCATCTTGCGCGCCGTCGGGCCGTCCTTCACACCGCCGAGCCCGACTTCGCCGAGCAGCTTGACGCCGGCGGCGGCCATTTCCTTGAAGTCTTCCTCGACCATCTCGCATTCGATCACCGGCGCACCGGCGTGAACCTTCACACCGCCCGGACGCAGCGTCCAGAACGCGCGCTGGGCGAAGATCGCCATCGCCTTCAGCCCGACGACGTCGCGGGGGCGGCCGGGCATGTGCACTTCGCCCGCCGAGATCATGGTGGTGATGCCGCCATGGAGCGAGCTGTCGATCCAGTTGATCTGGTTCTGCCGCGGCGTCCAGTCGCCCGCGACAGGATGGACGTGGCTGTCGATCAGGCCTGGGGTGACCGTCGTGCCGTTGGCGTCGACGATGGTGGTCGCACCTTCGGTGTTGAGGTCCTTGTAACGCCCGACGGCTGATATCTTGCCGTTCTCGGCGACGATGGTGTCGCCGTCTAGAATGGGCTTTTCCAGCGCGCCGGACAGAATCAGGCCGATATTGCGGATCACCAGCTTCGAGGGTCCGGTGGCCTGGGGTGCGTCATGCGCCATGGAAAGGGCTCCTCATTCCCAACTGCAACGCTTTCGATCTTGGGCAGCCTTGACCGCGGGATCAAGCGGGATTATTCATTAGTATACGAATGATCGTATACAAACGACGCATAGCTGACCGCCTCGAGACCGCGTGAGAAGCGAAACGGAAGGGTGAGATGAGCAATTTCAATCAGGAAAGCGTTTTGAGCGTCCACCACTGGACCGACACGCTGTTCTCCTTCAAGACCACCCGCAGCCCGACCTTCCGTTTCCGCAACGGCGAATTCACCATGATCGGGCTCAAGGTGAGCGAGAAGCCGCTGCTGCGGGCCTACAGCGTCGCCAGCGCCAATTACGAGGACACGCTCGAATTCTTCTCGATCAAGGTGCCCGATGGTCCGCTGACCTCGCGCCTCCAGCATCTGAAGCAAGGTGACGAGATCATCGTCAGCCGCAAGGCCACCGGCACGCTGGTCATCGACAATCTGGAAGCGGGCCGCAACCTCTACCTTATCGGCACCGGCACAGGTCTCGCGCCGTTCCTGAGCGTGATCAAGGATCCCCAGACCTATGAGCGGTTCGAGAAGGTCGTGCTGCTGCACGGCTGCCGTCACGTCAGGGAACTCGCCTATGGCGAGATGATCACCGAGCACCTGCCGAAGGACGAACTGCTCGGCGAGTACATCCAGAACCAGCTGATCTATTACCCGACCGTGACCCGTGATCCCTTCCGCAACCGCGGCCGCATCACCGACCTCATTACTTCGGGCAAGCTGTTCACCGATATCGGCCTGCCGGCCATCGAGGCAGCCCATGACCGCGTCATGATCTGCGGCAGCCCAGCGCTGGTCGCCGACACCCGCGTGCTGCTGGGCGAGCGCGGCTTCGTCGAGGGCAACCATGGTGAACCCGCCCAGTTCGTGGTCGAAAAGGCGTTTGCCGAACGCTAAACGCAGCGTTTTCTCGCAATAAGACCGCATTTTCGCCTTCGGCCGGGCGTTGCCCCGCCGATTCGGCGCTTGATACACTGTGGGAGCGAATCAGCGGAGTTCCCACATGGTTGCGGACAGCGACAGCAACATCGCCTGGCACCGGGTTCAGTTGAAGAAAAACCGCGCCGAGTTGAAGGCGCTCGAGACCGCGCGCTTCACGATGGGCGAGATTGCGTCCTCCAAGCGCAGCGGCGAGACCCAGAAGACCATCGGGGAACTCAAGCGCAAGATTGCGCAGTCCGAACGCGTCATCGCCGAGCATGACAAGCGCACGCGCCGTCCGCTCGGCACCGATCTGCAAAGCCTCAGCAATGGCAGCTGGAGCCATTGGGATGCCTATACGACGCAGCAGCAGCGCAAGGCGGGGCCACGCTCGCCGGGGCGGGGATAGCCCGGTTCCGGCCCTTGCGCCGGTGGCTTCGCTCACCATCTGGTTGAGGCGCCACGAACCAATTTGGTGATCCCATGGCACCGCGCCTCGATTTCACCAGCGAGGCCTTCTTTCGCGATCCGCCGAAGGCCGTTGCCGCGCTGCGCGCGCAGGGCCCTGTGGTCGCCACGCATTTCCCCCTCGTCGGTGACGTCTGGATCACCACCACTCACGATGCGACGGCGCAAGTGCTGAAGGACAGTACGATCTTCACGCTGCGCAAGGAAGACGGCGAAATCGCCGGCCTGCGCTGGTGGATGCCGGGGCTGGTCAAGACCATCGCCAACAACATGCTGACGATGGACGAGCCTGACCATACCAGGCTGCGCAGCATTGTGGACGAAGCCTTTCGCCGCCGGGCCATCGTTGCGATGGAGCCGCGCATCCGCGCCATTGCGGATGGTCTGGCCGATGAGCTGTTCGCGAACGGCATCCCGGCCGATCTGGTTGAGCGCTATGCGCGCATTCTGCCCCTGTCGGTGATCTCAGAGCTGCTCGGCCTGCCGATGGCCGATCGTCCGCGCTTCATCGCCTGGGCCAATGCGATGTCTTCACTGACGAACGTCGTCAGCTTCTTTCGCTTGCTGTTCGCGTTCCGCAAGATGCGGACTTACCTCCAGGAACAGTTGCAGATCGCGCGCGAGCGGGGCGGCGAGGGCCTGATTGCCGAACTGGTCCAGGTCGAACGCGAGGGCGGCGAGATCACGCCGGACGAAATGGTATCGATGGTGTTCCTGCTGCTGGCGGCGGGCTCGGAGACCACCACGCATCTGATCAGCGGCTCGGTCTACGAGCTGCTCAGGAATCCTGGATTGCGGGACTGGATGGAACAGGACTGGAGCCGCGCCGCGCTCGCCGTCGAGGAGTTTTTGCGCTTCGTCTCCCCGGTGCAGTTTTCGAAGCCACGCTACGTGCGTAGAGACATCGAGCTTGCGGGAGTGCCGTTGAAGAAGGGCGATCGCGTCATGGTGATGCTCGCCGCCGCGAATATGGATCCGGCGGTGCACGAGCAGCCGGAGCGCCTGGATCTGGAACGCAAGCCGAACCGGCACATGTCGTTCGGGACGGGTATTCATTTCTGCCTTGGCCATCAGCTCGCGCGTATCGAGGCAGCCTGCGCGCTCGAGGCACTGTTCACCCGCTGGCCACGGCTTGCTCTCGCAGTCGATGCTTCGCAGGTTCACTGGCGCAAGCGACCGGGCCTGCGTGCGATCGCGAAGCTCCCGGTGATCGCGTCCGACCGTCAGCCCGTCGATTTGCGCGACGCCATGAGATCGCGCTCCCAGCCAAACACGGAACGGCCATCGAGATCGGGCGAGGCCTCACGCTCACCGGCGATATAGGCTTCGACCGATGGCCCGTTTGCGGTGCGCTCAAGCCGCCGGGCCTGGTCGTCGAGGCGCTTGATCGCCTGCATCTCTTCCTCGCGTCCGAGTTTCGCGCTTTGGATCGCGCCCTTCAGCACGCGGATGGTCTCGTCATAGACCTTGATCGGAACCGGATAGGGATGCCGGTCCTTGCCGCCATGGGCGAGCGAGAAGCGCGCAGGATCTTTGAAACGATAGGGTGCGCCATGCACGACTTCGGCGACCATCGCCAGCGATCGCACGGTGCGCGCACCGACGCCCGGCGTCAGCAACAGTTCAGGGAAATCGACCGGTCCGCGCTCGGCTGCGGCCGCGAGCGTGCCGTGCAGGCGGCGTGCGAACACGTCTTTCGGCCTGACGTCATGATGCGCGGGCATGATCAGATGCGGCAGCAGGGCCTGCGCCGGCTCGGGCGTCGTGCCCGAAAGCCGTTCGAATTCGGTGAGGATGCGATCGGGGCCGAGCTCGTTGAGCAGCTCGAGCTGCGCGCTGCGCGAGATGTCGGCGCGATGGTCGGTGAGGTTGACGATCTCGCCCTGCTGCGGCCCGTCGATGGCGCAGTGGGGCGCGTCGACGAAACTCTTTAACGCTTCAGAATGCCAGTGATAGCGGCGGGCCTGGCGCTTGTCGCCGTTCATGCCCTGCTGCACCACCGTCCATTTGCCGTCGGCGGTGACGAAGAAGCCGTGCAGATAGAGGTCGAAACCGTCCTGCACGGCGGCGCTGTCGACCTTGGCCACGAGGCGGCTGGCGCGCGTGAGCTTTGCGCCGTCGAAGCCGACGCGGTCGCCGAGCTGCGACAACTCGTCCGGCGTCTTGCGCGAATGCCGGCCGCGGCCGCCGCAGACATAGATGCCGAGCTCGTCCTGGAGCGGGCCGAGCCCGCGCTTGAGCGCCCCGATCACCGACGTCGTGATGCCTGAGGAGTGCCAGTCCATCCCCATCACGGCGCCGAACGACTGGAACCAGAACGGATGCGACAGCCGCTGCATGAATGCGTCGCGGCCATAATGCAGCACGATCGCTTGCGTGACGATGGCACCCAGCGATGCCATGCGGCTCGCCAGCCACGGCGGAACTCGTCCGGTGTGCAAGGGAAGATCGGCGCTGCCGGTTCGGCGAGTCATGATTGCCCACACATAGCGCAATTCGGCGACGGTTGCACCAGAGGGATGCTGCATTGCACTGGGCGTGGGAGCGAAGCCGCCGAAAGAGCGTTGGGTCGCCAACGCAATTGCGGGGACATGAATGAATCGCCAAGCCGTCATGACCGACATCGACAGGATGTTCGGGTGGATACCGTCATGGTTTATCGGTCTCGGCCTGGTCGCCGGGGCGATGCTGATCGCGCTCTCGTTCTATCGACTCGCAGCCTGGCTGCTCAATCGCACCTTCGGAACCCGGCTTCCGCTGCTGAGCGTGTTCATCGAGCGCACGGCGGGGCCGGCCCAGCTCGCGCTGTGTCTTGCCGCCGTCGCGCTGGTGCTGCCGCTCGCGCCGCTGGACGATGCGTTCCGCAACCCGCTGACGCGCCTGTTCGTGGTTGCCTTCATCGCGCTGATTGGCTGGATCTCGATCCGCATCGTCGACATGAGCGCGGCGCGCTATTTGCAGAATTTTCGCGACGTCAGCGAAAACTTCGTTGCGCGCAAGCACGTGACCCAGGTGCGCGTGTTCAAGCGCGTGACCGACATCATTATCGTCATCATCACGGTGTCGACGGCGCTGATGACGTTCGACTCGGTCAGGCAATATGGCGTCAGCCTGTTCGCCTCCGCCGGCGCGGCCGGTATCATCGTCGGCTTGGCGGCGCGGCCGCTGCTCAGCAATCTGATCGCGGGCCTGCAGATCGCCATCACCCAGCCGATCCGCATCGAGGATGCCGTGATCATCGAGAACGAGTGGGGCTGGGTCGAGGACATCGCCGCGACCTATGTCGTGATCCGGCTGTGGGACTGGCGCCGCATGGTGGTGCCGCTGTCCTATTTCATCGAAAAGCCGTTCCAGAACTGGACGCGCGACACGGCCTCCCTGATCGGCGTCATCGCGCTCCATGTCGACTACCGCGCCGACGTGCCGCGCATCCGGCGCTGGCTGGAGGGAGCCGTGAAGGAATCCAAGCTATGGGACGGTGCGGTGGTCAATCTCCAGGTGATCGATGCGGACCAGCGCACCATCGAGTTGCGCGCGCTGGTCAGCGCGCGCAACGCGCCGCAATCCTGGGACCTGCGCTGCGAGGTCAGGGAGAAGCTGATCGCCTTCATCCGCGACGAGATGCCGGAGGCACTGCCGCGCGAGCGCGCCATCTTGATCCCGCAGGGTGGGGGCGATGATGCCGAGTTGCTCCGGCGTCCGGCCGCGCCGGAGAAGATGCGGGCGGGCGCGCACAACTGAGAGGAGAGCCTCGCTGAGTGCGGATGTCGGCAGCCTTCAGCTTTCCGGACGTTGCCGCTGGTTTTTGTTGACGAGACCTGTTCTTTTGTACGATAGTACAAATAGCATGGCACGCAAGCCCGCCAGCAAGGAAACGGCCCGCAAGCCGAACATGCGCGAGGCGATTCTCGCCGCGGCCGAGGAGCTGTTCGCCACCAACGGCTTCAACGCCGTCTCGGTGCGCGACATCGCGCACGCGGCCGGCGCCAATCCCGGCAGCGTCACCTATCATTTCAAGACCAAGGACGGCCTGCTGCTGGAGATCTACCGGCGCCATTGCGGACCGATGAACTTGCGCCGCTCGGAGCTGCTCGCCGCCGCCAGGCGCGTGCGCGATCTGCAGGACCGGCTGGAAGCCATCGTTCGGGCCTATGTGGTGCCGGCCTTCACCTCGGGCAGTGATCTTGCCGGTGGCGGCGCTCGTTTCACGCGGCTGCGCGCGGTGATGTCGGCCGAGGGCAACGACGTGGCGCGAAAGATCATTGCTCAGACGTTCGATGACACCAGCCACGCCTTCATCGACGCGATCCACGAGAGCCTGCCGCACATTCCGCGCACCGACATCGTCTGGCGCAGCCACTTCCTGCTCGGCGCGCTTTACTACTCGCTCGTGACGCCCGAACGTGTCTCGCGCCTGTCGCGCGGCGAGGCCGACGGCAGCGATGCCGCCAATGCCATCGAGCAGATGGTGCAGGCGACCGTGGCCGCGTTCCAGGCGCCAGCGCTGGATCAGGCCGTGCCGGCGCGGCGGCCGACTGTCGCAAGCAACAAGACTTGAAAGAAACGTCTCGCTCGGCGGTTCAAGTGATGACGATGACGTACACGCCCACCATTCCACCGCCCGATCCCAACACGCGCACGCCAAAGTTCAGGCTGCCGAAACTGTCCTGCGACGCGCATTGCCACATCTTCGGCCCCGGCGCGAAATATCCTTACGCGCCCGACCGATCCTACACGCCTCCGGATGCGCCGCTCGAGGACTTCAAGGCGTTGCACGCCAAGCTCGGCGTCGAGCGCGCGGTCATCGTCAATGCCAGCGTGCACGGCACCGACAACACGGTGGCGCTCGACGCCATCGCGCAGAGCAACGGCGCCTACCGCGCGGTCGCCAATATCGACGACACCATCACCGAGCGGGGCTTGCGCGTGCTGCACGAAGGCGGCTTCCGCGGCTGCCGTTTCAATTTCGTCCGCCATCTCGGCGGCGTGCCCGACAAGCGCGTTTTCGACCGCATCGTCGCGATGGTGACGCCGCTCGGCTGGCACATCGATCTGCATTTCGATGCGATCGATCTGCCTGACTATGCCGACATGCTGACCAGGCTGCCGCTGAGCTACACGATCGACCATATGGGGCGGGTCAAGGCCGCCGAAGGGCTCGACCAGCTCCCGTTCAAAATCCTGATCGAGCTGCTGTGGCGCGATGAAAAATGCTGGGTCAAGATCTGCGGCTCGGAGCGTGTGTCCTCGGCCGGTCCGCCCTTCACCGATGCCGTGCCTTTCGCGCGAAAGATCGTCGAGACCGCACCGGACCGCGTCATCTGGGGCACCGACTGGCCGCATCCCAACGTCAAGGTGATGCCGAATGACGGCGATCTTGTCGACCTGATCCCGCTGTTCGCGCCGGAGCCGAAGCTCCAGCAAAAGATCCTGGTCGATAATCCCGCGCGCCTGTTTGGATTCGACGGATGACCACGGTGGCGATCGACAGGGCGTCTACTTCAGAAGAGGGGAGTTCTCCCATGAAAACCGGTCTCGTGATCACCGCCCATCCCGGCGATTTCGTCTGGCGTGCCGGCGGCGCCATCGCGCTGCATGCGAAGAAGGGCTATCGCATGAAGATCGTCTGCCTGTCCTTTGGCGAGCGCGGCGAGAGCCAGTTCGCCTGGAAGGAGAAGGGCGCGACGCTGCAATCGGTCAAGGCCGGCCGCAAGGACGAGGCGGAGCGGGCGGCAAAGCTGCTGGGTGCCGAGATCGAATTTTTCGATTGCGGCGACTATCCGCTCAAGCTGACCGAGGCGCATTTCGACCGCATGGTCGACATCTACCGCGAACTCAATCCGAGCTTCGTGCTGACGCACGCGCTGGAAGACCCCTACAATTTCGACCATCCGAACGCGGCGCATTTCGCCCAGGAGACGCGCGTGGTCGCGCAGGCGATGGGCCATAAGCCCGGCGCGCAGTACAAATATTCCGCGCCACCGGTGTTCCTGTTCGAGCCGCACCAGCCCGAGCAGTGCAATTACAAGCCGGACCTGCTGCTCAAGATCGACGAGGTCTGGAAGGAGAAATACGAGGCGTTTCAGATCCTCGCCGCGCAAAAACATCTCTGGGGTTATTACGAGCGCGTCGCGCTCAACCGCGGCATCCAGGGCAGCCGCAACACGGGCGTGCCCATGACCTATGGCGAAGCCTATCAGCGCCTGTTTCCGACGGTTGCGGAGGAGCTGGCATGAAGCCGGTCCTCGTTCGAAACATCGTCTGATCGGGGGGCGCGCCGATGGATCGTCTCAAGCTGAGGGCCGTGCTCGGCAATCACCCTCACGTCAAGGCGGTGAAGAGCGGCGAGCTTCGCGCCGATCTGTTCGAACTCGACTTCATCGAGTACACGCCGACCAACACGGCGTTCAAACCGATGGTGCGCGAGCAGGCGTTCGACGTCTGCGAGATGGCCATCGTCACCTATCTGATGGCGAAGGCGCACGGCAAGCCGCTGGTGCTGTTGCCGGCGACCATGCTCGGCCGCTTCCAGCATGCCTATGCGCTGTACAACCCCGCGCGCGGGACGCTTGGACCTGATGATCTCGAAGGCAAGCGCGTTGGCATCCGCTCGTTCACCACGACGACCGGGGCCTGGATCCGGGGCATCCTCGCCAACGATTACGGTGTCAATCTCGACAAGATCAAATGGGTGACGTTCGAGGATCCGCACGTCGCCGAATATGTCGACACCACCGAGCGGGCGCCGACAGACAAGAAGGTCCTGCAGATGCTGCTGGATGGCGAGGTCGACGCCGTCCTTGGCGAGACCACTGACAATCCCAAGCTGAAGTCGCTCTTCCCCGATCCCGCGACGGAAGCCGCCAAATGGTATGCGCGCCGCGGCGTCGTGCCGGTCAATCATCTCGTGGTCGTGACGGAAAGCCTCGCGAAAACGCGCCCCGAAATCGTCGCTGCTGTCTATGATCTGCTCAAGCGGAATAAGGAGCAGATGGGGCCGGCGGCGACACCCGATCTGTTTCCGTTCGGCATTGAAGCGAACAGAAAACCATTGGAGCTGATCGTCGACTACGCATTCCAGCAGGCGCTGATTCCGCGCCGCTATGCGATCGAGGAGCTTTTTGACGCGACGACACGAGGACTGAACTGATGGCAGATCCGAAGCGGTGGCAGATCGGGCTGGTGGGCTATGGCGAGGTCGGCCGGATCCTGGCCGAGGATCTGCGCCAGCAGGACATCAAGGTCGCGGCTTACGACATCAAGCTCGGAGGCGGGCAGGGCGCTGCGATGAAGCAACATGCTGCGAGGTTCGGCGTGATGCTCGCAGCGTCTCATGCCGAACTGACCGCAAAATCCGACTTCATCATCTCGGCCGTTACCGCCAGCCAGGCCGTGCCGGTGGCAAAAGCCTGCGCTGATGCGATCATCAAGGGCACCTGGTTTCTCGATTTCAATTCAGCCTCGCCGGGCGCCAAGCAGCGTGCAGCAGCGCTGATCGATGGCGCTGGCGGACGTTATGTCGAGGGCGCCGTGATGACCTCGGTGCCGCCGTATCGCATCAAGGTGCCACTGCTGCTTGGTGGCCCCGGTGCGAGGGAGCTGGAGCCGCTGCTGAACGCGATCGGCTTTGCGGCCAAGGTCGCCAGCGACAAGCTCGGCGTGTCCTCGGCCGTGAAGATGTGCCGCAGCATCATGATCAAGGGCCTGGAGGCCATGGTGATCGAAAGTTTTACGACCGCACGCGCTTATGGCGTCGAGGATGCGGTGCTGGCTTCACTCGCGGAGACGTTTCCCGGCATCAACTGGGAGAAGCAGGGCGCCTATTTCTTCCAGCGGGTGATCGAGCACGGCCGTCGCCGCGCCGAAGAGGTGCGTGAGGTCGCCGAGACGGTGCGTGAGGCCGGCCTGACGCCCTGGTCGGCGGAGAGCACCGCCGAGCGTCAGGCCTGGGTCGCAGATCTCGCGGATGAGGGGGTGTTCGGGCCGAAGGGTACGCAGGAATTCGCTCGCAGCGCGGATTGGCGTACCGAGGCGGATCGTATTCTCGCAAAGATCAAGCGTTAGCGCCGAGCAAGCGCTCAGCTCGCGGCTTCGCCGGCGTGGTGCAGGCCCGAGATTTCATCGCGGGCGAGTTCGATCGAGTCAATCAGGCGATCGGCTTCGCGGATGACGTCCTTGGTACGCTCGCTTTTGAATTCGGTCAGGATCATGCGAATGCACTTGTCGGCGGTATCGAGCGTGCGCAGCGCGCGGGCCATATCGTCCGGCGAGCGGATCGTGGCGGTGTCGAGCCCCGACAGCACCTCGCCGATGCCGCTCAATCGCTTGATGGCGGTCTCGGCGGGCGTCCTGGCCCGGATGGATTGATAATCAAGGCTGCTGAATGCGCCGAACGTATCCATAACTTCCCCGGAGAACGCAGATGGTCAGTGCGCGTGCCCAATTATGGTTAGGGCCACCTTTCTAGCAACGCGTGGAGCTACGGTCCGGGATTCTACTGGACTCCATCTTGGGGGCGATTGGCGATGAATCCGGCCGGAAAGCGGTGGGGATCAGGGACGTTTCCCGGCAATCCTGCCGTCGCGCGCGACGAGCATACCTGCCTTGTAGACAGCGCGGCCTTGCGGCACGGCGACCACGGCCTCCGGAACATGCTCGGCGTTCAACGCCACGAAATCGGCCTGGGCGCCGACATGCAGGCCGTAGCCTTCAAGTCGCAGCGCCCTGGCCCCTGACACGGTAACGACGTCAAAGGCGACACGTAGCTCCTCATCGGTGTTGAAGCCCGAGCGATAGCCGAGCGTCGTCGCCCGGCGCAGCATGTCGCCGTCGCCATAGGGCCACCAGGAATCCCTGATATTGTCGTTGCCGCTGAACACGGTGACGCCGGCGCTGCGCAGGATAAGGATCGGCGGGAAGGCGCGGGCGCCCGGGGCGTTGGTCATGATCGCGACGCCGGAGCGGGCGAGGATGTCGGCGACGCTCTTGAGCTGGTCCAGGGTGATATCGCCGAGCCCGTAAGCGTGGCTGATGGCGACGTGGCCCTCCATGCCGAGCGCGCGCGTGCGCGCGGCGATCTGCTCGATCTCGAAGCCGCCGAGCGTGCCCATGTCGTGCAGGTGGATGTCGACGTCGACACCGTGCTTTTCGGCGACGCCGAACACGACGTCCAGGTGCTTCTCGACGTCACGATCAAAGCTGGCGGGATCGAGCCCGCCGACGAGGTTCGCACCGAGGCCGATGGCCTCATCGAGCAATTGCGGCGTGCCCGGGCTGGTCAGGATGCCGCTCTGGGGAAAGGCGACGAGCTGGATGTCGATCAAGCTCTTGTATTCCTCGCGCACGCGCAGGATCGTCTCGAGCGATTTCAGGCCGACGGAGCCATCGACCATGACGTGGCTGCGCATCTGCGTGGAGCCGTTGCCGATGCAGAGATCGAGCTGGTTGCGCGCCCGCACGTCCATCGGCGCCGCCTCGGCCATGTTCTCGGCCTGGAAGGCCACGCGTTCGTGCACATTGAAGCCATTGGTGCACGGCTTGTGCGGACGCCAGGCGTCGCCGTAGAAGCTGGTGTCGAGATGGATGTGGCCTTCGACAAAGCCGGGAACGACAAGGGCATTGCCGAGATCAATAGTCTCGGCGCCGCCAGCGGGCGCGTCGGCCGGCAGAACCGCAGCGATCAGGCCATCCTTGACCGCGATGTGATGCCGCGCCCCGCCATCGAAGCGCGCGTTCAGGAAGATTTTGTCGAAGGCCATCCGGTTGCTCCGTCGGGTCGATGTGTCGCGCCTGGTTCAGTTTCGCGGGCGAAGCAGCCTGGCCGGCGACCGCTCAAACGTCTGCCGCCCGCTTTTGAATCCCATCAGGATATCCGGCAGCTCCGCAATGGCGAAGCGGCTGTCGTTGGTATCGAGCACGACGAGATCGGCAGGCTTGCCGATCGCGATCCCGTAATCCCCGAGATTCATCAGCCGCGCCGGCAGCTCGGTGACGAGATCGAGGCAGGTGTCGAAATCGCCGACGGCGGCGTGGGCGACATTGGCGTAGAAGTTCGCCATTCGCAGCAGCGAGGCATCGCCGAACGGCGTGAACGGATTGAGCACATTGTTGGTCGCGATCGAGCAGACGATGCCCTCGCCCGCGAGCTTGTGCGCCAGCGTCAGCCCGCGCGGCGCGTTGTGGGTGGCCTCGCGCCCCATCAGATAAAGGTCGGTCGACGGCAGCACGGTAACGGCGACGCCGGCCTTGGCCAATTGCGCGGTGGCGGCCTTCAGCCGCTCCGGCGGTAGGGCCGAAAGCTTTGTGGCGTGCCCAATTGCGACGCGGCCTCCGTAATTGCGTTGCTCGGTCTGCCTGACGACTTCGTCGAGATGCGACCAGGAGGGATCGAGATCGAAATCGAGATGAAGGTCAACATCGAGATTGAACTCCTGGGCGAGGTCGAAGATGCGTGCCAGATGCGCATTCGGGTCGGTGTCGGTATAGGGGCAGCCGCCGATTGCATCGGCACCGTCACGCAGGGCCTGAACCAGCAGCTCGTCGGCGCCGGGATCGTTGGTCAGCCCTTCCTGCGGGAACACGCAAAGCTCAACATCAATCGCCCAGTCGTAGTCGCGCTTGAGCGCCTTGATCGCCTCGAAGCTGCGCAGGCCAATACGCGGGTCGATCTCGACATGGGTGCGCATCCGCGTCGTGCCGTGCACGATGGCGCGTTCGAGCACTTTGGCGCCGCGCGCATGGACGTCGTCGGTGCTGAAATCCCGCTTCATCGCCGAGACGGCGCGGATGGCATCGCCGAGCGTGCCGTGGATGTGCCCGCAGCGTTCGAGCAGGCAGGCCTTGTCGAGATGGATGTGGGTGTCGACGAATCCGGGCACCGCCAGCCGTCCTCCGAGATCGACCTCGACGGCCTCGCAGGCGAGATTTTGTTCGATCGCAGCGATGCGTCCGCCCTTCACGCCGATATCGACGGGTGTCGGGGATGATCGTAGCAGGGCCTTGCGGAAGATCAGGTCGAAAGCGGTCTGGGCGGTCATGGAGAAGATCTGGCTGATAGATCGGCGAGTCCTACGATCGTGCCAATGTAGCGGAGACGAAGGGCCTGCCGCCATATCGAAAGCCGCGATAGCTGGTAGACCCAGGCCGGTCTGGTGGCTGGCGGGCGGCTGGGCTATCACCGCCTCGATTGCGCCCGGCATGGCGGCGCGACCTTTTCAGGAGCTTTCGATGCGTCTACCCGCCGTTCTCTTGGCCGTCACCTGTCTTGCCGGCGCAGCGTCTGCCGAAGATCTCTCCGGTACGCTCCAGAAGGTCAAGGAGACCAGGAAAATTGCGCTGGGCTATCAGGAAGCCTCGGTGCCCTTCAGCTATCTCGACGGCAACCAGAAGCCGGTCGGCTTTGCCATGGATATCTGCCTCAGAATCGTGGACGCCGTGAAGAAGCAACTCGGCATGCCCGACATTGCCGTCGACTATGTCGCGGTGACCTCGTCGAACCGCATCCCGCTGATGGTCAACGGCACGCTCGACCTGCACTGCTCGGCGACCACCAACAATGCCGACCGCCAGAAGCAGGTCGCCTTCACCAACACGCACTTCCTCAGCGCGACGCGCTTTGCCGCCAAGAAGGCCGCGAAGATCAACACCATCGACGACCTCAAGGGCAAGGCGGTCACGGCTGTGGCGGGCTCGGTCAATTTGAACCAGCTCGCCAAGGTCAACACCGAGCGCGATCTCGGCATCAAGATCATGCCGGCCGTGGATCAGGCCGAGGCCTTCCTGCTGCTCGAGACCGACCGCGCGCAGGCCTACGCGCTCGACGACATTCAGCTCGCGGTCGCCATTGCGCGCTCGAAGGAGCCGGCGCAGTTCATGATCAGCGACGAGACCTTCTCCAAGCCAGAGCCCTACGGGATCATGCTGCGTCGGGACGACGCGCCGTTCAAGGCGTTGGCCGATCGCGCGACCGCCGAGCTCTACGCAAGCCCGGAGATCGAGGTGCTCTACAGGAAGTGGCTGGAATCGCCGACCCCGCCGAACGGCATCAATTACAACGTTCCGATGTCGCCGGCCTTGCGCGCCGCCTTCAAGAACCCGAGCTCGAGCGCCGATCCGGACGTGTATGCGGTGAAGTGAGGCGAGGGCGGCTTCCACCTCTCAGCGCTGGGAGAGACCCGTGCCAAAACGCTACATCCGAAAGGGGTGGGCGAGGTCCGAAGGATATCGGTGGGGACGAACTTGCGATAACCTTCGCGACGCACAGCGCATCGGGGCAGCGGCGCTTCCAGAGGCGAAATAGTCATGCGCGAAAGTGAGTCGTTTCTGGTCCGCCACGCGGACTTGATTTTCGCGTTGAAGACGTTTGCCGCCTCGATGCTGGCGCTTGTCATTGCGCTCGCCATGGACCTGCCGCGGCCCTATTGGGCGATGGCGACGGTCTACATCACCTCGCAGCCGCTGGCCGGCGCCACCAGCTCGAAGGCGTTCTTCCGCGTGATGGGCACGCTGGTCGGCGCCACCATGACGGTGGTGCTGGTGCCAAATCTGGTCAATGCGCCGGAACTGCTATGCCTCGCGATCGCGCTCTGGGTCGGATTCTGTCTCTATCTGTCGCTGCTCGACGGCACGCCGCGCAGCTATCTGTTCATGCTGGCGGGATACACGGTGGCCCTGATCGGTTTTCCCTCGGTGTCCCAACCAGGTGCGATCTTCGACACCGCGGTGGCGCGGCTGGAGGAGATCTCGCTCGGGATCATCTGTGCCAGCCTGGTCTCGACCATCGTGTTCCCCCGCAGCGTCGCGCCGGCCGTGGCTCATCGCGTGGACACCTGGCTTTCCGATGCACGCCGCCTCAGCCAGGTCGTTCTGCTGCGGGCGGCGACCGACGAAACGCGCCGCGACAAGCGCCTCAAGCTCGCGACCGACATCGTCGAGATCGACACGCTCTCAACTCATCTTGCCTATGATCGCCTGACCGACCGCAATGCCGTGACCGGCCTCGGCGAAATCCGGCTGCGGATGTTGACCTTGCTGCCCGTGATCGCCTCGATCGAGGACCGTCTGGCTGCATTGGGCGAGGAGGCCCTGCAGCGGCAGCCCGAGCTGAAGCGCCTGCTGGACGAGCTTGCGCAATGGATTGGAAGCGACGTCAGCGCGCGGCAGCCGGCCGACCGTGTCCGCGGCGCGATAGCGGAGCAGCAGGCGGGGCTGAACGACAGCGCGTCCTGGGAACGGATCATCACCACCAGCCTGCTGGCACGGTTGCGCGATCTGGTTGACCTCTCGCGCGACTGCCGTGCGCTGACCGAGGCGATTGCCGAGAACCGCAACGTCTCCACGCTCGATCTGGCGTTTCGATCCGAGGCTGGCGCTGCGCCGGTGCGTCACCGCGATCGCGGCCTGGCACTGTGGTCGGCAGCGGGCGCGACCGTGGCGATCCTGATCTCCTGCGCGTTCTGGATCGGCACGGGCTGGCCGGACGGCGCCTCGGCGCCGATGATGGCGGCCGTGGCCTGCTCGTTCTTCGCCGCGCAGGATGAGCCCGCGCGATTCATCCGCAGTTTCGGCCTGTGGTCGCTGGTCGGCATCGTCGTGGTCGCGATCTATCTGTTCGCGATCATTCCCGCGATCTCCCATATCGAGGTCCTGATCGTTGCGCTGGCGCCGACTTTCCTGCTCTATGGCTTGCTGATCAGCCGGCCCGCCACGGCGGGCACCGGCATGGCGCTCGCCGCCAACACCGCGACGCTGCTCGCGCTGCAATCGACCTACGCGGCCGACTTTGCGTCCTTTGCCAATTCCGCTGTCGCGTTCTTCGTCGGCGTCATCATGGCGGAGGTCGTGACGCGGATCGCGCGGGGGGTGGGCGCCGAGTGGATCGCCAACCGCCTGGTGCTGTCGAGCTGGATCACGATCGCGATCGCTGCCGAACGGCGCGGCAAACGCGACCGCGCGGAGTTCGCCGGGCTCATGCTGCACCGTCTCGGGTTGTTGGTGCAGCGCATCGCCTTCCTGTCCGAGAGCGACCGGCGCGACGCCGATAGCCTCGTGCAGCTCCGCATCGGCATCAACATCATCGATCTGCGCCGGGCGCGCTACGGGCTCGCGGCGTCGACCATATCAGTCATCGACGACATGCTCGACCAGCTCGCCGTCGCCTGCCGCAACTACGCGGGCGAGGGCATGCCGCGCGAGCTTCTGGCCAGCGTCGACCGAGCGCTGGGCCAGGCGGTGAAGGATCCCAATGACACCGCGCGGGAAGACGCGCTGATCGGCCTCGTCGGTATCAGGCGCGGCCTATTCCCGGACGCGCCGGCCTATCGGCCGCGCGCAGATGCAAGTGTGGCGGCATGAGATATGTGATCGACATCTACGGTGTGCTCGTGCCGGCGCTCTTGCTCTGGATCATCGTCGCCTATGTGCTGAGCGCGCTCTTGCGCCGGATCATGCAGCGCTTCGACCTCTATCGCCTGGTCTGGCACCGCGCGCTGTTCGATTTCGCAGTCTTCGTCTGCCTGCTCGGCGGCGTCGTCTATCTCTCGGAGTATCTCTCATGAAAGGAAATCTTGCCTGGCTCGGCCGGCTTGCGGTGACCATCATCGCTGTTATCGCCGCGATCGGTGTCGGCCGCGAGCTTTGGGGCTACTACATGGAATCGCCCTGGACCCGCGACGGCCGCGTGCGGGCCGACGTGGTACAGGTCGCGCCCGATGTCTCCGGCTTCGTCACCGAAGTGCTGGTCAAGGACAACCAGAAGGTCCATCGCGGCGACGTGCTGTTCAGGATCGATCGTGAGCGCTTTGCGCTGGCGCTGCGGCAGGCCGATGCGGCTGTCGCCGGTCATCAGGCCACGCTCGACCAGGCCAATGCCGATCTGAAGCGCTATACCGCGCTGACGACGGACGCGGTGTCGCAGCAGAAGCAGGAGCAGGTACTCGCGACCCAGCTTCAGGCCAAGGCCGCCTTCGATGCCGCGGTCGCCGATCGCGCGGTCGCCCAGCTCAATTTCGATCGTAGCGAGGTCCGGGCGTCCGTGAATGGCGTGATCACCAACATGGATCTGCGGCCCGGCGCTTACGTCTCCGCGGGCAGGGGCGTGATGGCGCTGGTCGACAGCGACACGCTGCATGTCGAGGGCTATTTCGAAGAGACGAAGCTTGCGCGCATCCGCGTCGGCGACAAGGTTCAGGTTCGTCTGATGGGCGAGAAGGCGACCCTTACCGGCCGTGTCGAGAGCATTGCTGCCGGCATCGAGGACCGCGACCGTGCCGAGGGTGCGAATCTGCTTGCCAACGTCAATCCGACATTCAGCTGGGTGCGTCTCGCCCAGCGCGTGCCCGTGCGCATCGCGCTGGATCCCGTGCCCGAGGCAATCTCGCTGGTCGCGGGGCGCTCGGCGACGGTGGAGGTGTTGAATTGAAGGCGCGTTGCACGCTTTTCTGGATCACGCCCTAAGCTATTTCCAGATAGTCCGGCCCGGGCAGCTCAGGGAATATTGCCGTCGGCAGTGTCTGATACCAGAACGCGACCGAGGCGATGTCGTCCTGCAGCGGGAGATATTTCGATTCCCTGACGCCGGGCAGCCAGCCGAGCGCCTGGATGGTCACGCGCAGGTCGCTCTGGAAGCGGATCGGATCGGGGATGTGCCAGCGGTACAGGCCGAACCGTTGCTGCGATTTGTAGACGCCGTCGGGCCGGATCACCTGCGGCAGGCCGGCATAGGGCGTTGTGAACTCCACATAGCGGGATTGCCCCTGGCCGGCATGCGCGACATGGGGATCGAAATTATAGGCGCCGCAGAAATAGTCCTCCGTGCCGGTGCCGCAGATGGTCGGGAATTCGCCGTCGCCGTCGATGAAGAACTTGATCTCGCCTTCGCCCCACCAACCGTTGTTGTTGACGCCCCAGGCCATGTAGGTGCCGACATAATGGCCGCGGCCATTGATGCCGTCGAGAATGGTGTAGACCTCCTTGAAAGGAAGCGGATTGGTGCGGCGGAATTGCGCATGGAAATAGGCGCAGTCTTCCGGCACCTCGGTCAGGGTGTAGTTGATCTGGTAGTAGACGGTCAGCGCCTCTTCGCTGCGGTTCTCCAGCGTGAAGCGGGCGCGCTTGCGGAACGGCATTTCCCAATAGCAATTGAAGGCGCGTCCCGGATTGACGCAGACCGCGAGCGACGACACCTGCGCAAATTCCTCCCAGCCACAGGCGAAGAAATCGCCGGCCGGGCATTCCACGCTCGGCTGCGCCTGGTCGTCCCAGTAGATGCGCAGGATGGAATGGCGAAGCCGTCCGCGCGCCAGCGTCATCCAGATCTGCTGGATCGCGCCCTGGCCCTCGATGTTCGCGAGCGTGAACGTCGCGCCGGGCTCGATCACGACATAGGGAGACACCTTCCAGCCCCGGCCGAGGTCGCGGGCCTGACGCGCTGCCGGGCCATCGACGGAGATGCCGCCCTTGCCCTTTTCACCGGTGAAATTCTCGGGGCTGATCGACCGCGTCTGCGCGTCCGACAGGCGCGACAGATTGCCGAGATGCAGGCCCAATCCGGAAAACGCCATGATGTCCTCGATCAGGAGTTAGCGATATCAGGGATATATCGCTGCCGAATCTACCAAAAGATGAAGATGACGGCGTAGCGAAAGCACGGTCGCTCCCTGTTGCCGACGACGAGAGGAAGAGGGCGTTCCCGCCATCTCCGATGGACGCGATTGCATGCGTCACTTTTTCGGGGCTAAGTGGCGGAAGCTGCCGGCGAAGCAGCGGCCCGCGGTGGAGGAGATCGATGTCAGCGGAAAGACACAAGACCGAAACAGCCGGCATACCTACGATCGACATCGAGGCCTTGCGTGCGCGTTATCGCGACGAGCGTGACCTGCGTCTGCGCTCCGAGGGCAAGGCGCAATATGTCGAGGTAACAGGCGACTTTGCCCGCTATCTCGACGATCCCTGGGCCGATGCCGGTTTTGCGCGCAAAGCCTTAAGCGAAGAAACCGAAGTGCTTGTTGTCGGCGGTGGCTTCGGCGGCCTGTTGTGTGGCGCGCGTCTGCGCGCGGCCGGTATCGACGATTTCCGCATTGTGGAAAAGGCCGCCGATTTCGGCGGCACCTGGTACTGGAATCGTTATCCGGGCGCGGCCTGCGATACCGAGAGCTACATCTACCTGCCGCTGCTGGAAGAGACCGGATACATGCCGGTTCGCAAATATGCGCGCGCGCCGGAGATCTACGAACACTCGCGCCGCATCGGCCGCCATTTCGATCTGTACGCGCGTGCGCTGTTTCAGACCGTCATCTCGTGCATGACATGGCAGGAGCAGGAGGGGCGCTGGCTGGTCGAGACCGATCGGGGCGATCGCATCCGCGCGCGCTTCGTGATTCTCGCGGGAGGCCCGCTGAGTCGGCCGAAGCTGCCCGGTATCCCCGGCATCGAGAGCTTCAGGGGTCACAGCTTCCATACCAGCCGGTGGGACTATGCTTACACCGGCGGCAGCGCGGAGGGCGGTCTTACCGGGCTTGCCGACAAGCGCGTCGGCATCATCGGCACCGGCGCCACATCGGTGCAATGCGTGCCGCATCTCGGCCGCTCGGCCAAAGAGCTCTACGTGTTCCAGCGCACGCCGTCCGCGATCGGTGTGCGCGCCGACCGCCCGACGGATGCCGCCTGGGTGGAAAGCCTGAAGCCCGGCTGGCAACGCGAGCGGATGGACAATTTCACTGCGGTGATTTCAGGCGAGCCGTTCGAGCAGGATCTGGTGCAGGACGGCTGGACCGGCCTGCTCGGCGAGATCCTGCTGGCGCCGCGCCGCCAGAAGCATAAGGTCGCCTCGATGGAAGAGGCGCTGAAGGTGATCGAGCAGGCCGACTATCGCAAGATGGAGGAGATCCGCGCCCGCGTCGATGCGATCGTGAAGGATGAGGCGGCAGCAGCGGCGCTGAAGCCCTGGTACAAGGCGTTCTGCAAGCGGCCGTGCTTTCACGACGAATATCTCGACACGTTCAACCGTCCCAATGTGCATCTCGTCGATACCAAAGGCAGGGGCGTCGAAGCCATCACGGAGAATGCGGTCGTCGCCGGCGGCAAGGCCTATGAGCTCGACTGCCTGATCTATGCCAGCGGTTTCGAGGTCGGCACCGACTATGCGCGCCGCATGGGGTTTGAAGTCTACGGCCGCGACGGCATGAGCCTGTCCGCGCGCTGGCGCGATGGCGTCAAGACGATGCACGGCTTCTACAGCCGCGGCTTCCCGAACTGCTTCCTGATCGTGACCGTGCAGGCCGGCCAGAGCGCCAACTTCCCGCACATCATCGACGAGCAATCGCAGCACATCGCCTATGTGATATCTGAGGCGCGCAAGCGCGGCGCAAGGACATTGGAGCCGACGCTCGCGGCCGAGAACGCCTGGGTCGATGAGGTGGTGAAGGCCGCGGTGGGCCGCCAGACCTATCTCGCCGAATGCACGCCGGGCTACTACAACAATGAAGGCGTGTTCGATCCGATCGCGGCGCGCAATAGCCAGTATTGGCGCGGACCGATGGCGTTTCTCAGGCTGCTCGCCATCTGGCGCAAGGAGGGCAATCTGGACGGACTGGAATTGACCTATGGCGCCGACGCGAAGAGCGACGGCGCTCCGATCTCCGCATGAACGGCATGATCCCGGCCCCCTACGGCTGCGTCACCGCGACCGGAACAGACATGTACCGGCAGCACCAGGGCCTCATGGTGGATTTCCTGCTCGGGACCGACGGCAGCCTTTGATTCATGTCAAGCGCATTGCTTGCATTGATTGCACCGGTCGGGGCTTGAGCTGATCCGGCTGACGTAGGATCATGCCCGCGCGCGAGCCGGTCGCGCAAATCTGAGAGAAGGAAGTGCAGGAATGACCGAGGGCAGGACCGTTGCGACGGCGATGATCGGCGCGGCCGCGCTGCTGTTGTCCCTGGCTCCCTCGGCCATGGCTGCGCAATGCGGCAACGGGCCCGGCGGTTTCGAGGCCTGGAAGCGCGAGTTCAGCGCGGAAGCGCAGGGCAAGGGCATCGGCCAGACCGCGATCGCGGCGCTGATGCAGACCAATTACGCCAGCGCCACCATCAATGCCGACCGCAGCCAGCACAGTTTTTCGCTGTCGCTTGACCAGTTCCTGGCCAAGCGTGGCGCCACCACCATCGTGGCGCGCGGCCGGTCTCTGAAGCAATCCCAGGCGGCGATGTTCGCCTCGATCGAGCAGCGTTACGGCGTGCCGCCGGGACCGCTGATCGCGATCTGGGGCATGGAAACCGGCTTCGGCAGCCAGCGCGGCAACCAGAACATGCTCTCGTCGATCGCAACGCTGGCCTATGACTGCCGTCGCCCCGAATTCTTCACCGAGCAGCTCTATGCGGCGCTGAAGCTGGTCGACCGCGGTGTGCTATCAGGGGCGACCCGCGGCTCCATGCATGGCGAGGTCGGCCAGACCCAGTTCATGCCCAAGAACATCCTGGCCTATGGCACCGGCAATCTCGACGTCGCCGCCAACGCGCTGAGCTCGACGGCGAACTTCCTCAAGGCCAATGGCTGGCGTGCGGGAGCCGGTTACCAGCCGGGCGAGCCGAATTTCGCCGCCATCCAGGCCTGGAATGCGGCCGGCGTCTACCAAAAGGCCATTGCGCTGATGGGCCGGCAGATCGACGGGGGTGGCGGGACGGCGGCGGTGCGTTGAGTGCTCCGCAAGGCGTGACTGGACGTCTCAGAGAGAAAGTTGTTGCTTTCAGGAACCGACGGCACGAGGTTTGCTTAGATCAAGTTCAGGGCTGGGCATGAGGAGAACTCAACATGGCTACCCAGATCGTGATGGACCAGACTGGCGATACACGCCACGAGTTTGATCCCGAAAATGCCGAAGCGTTGGCGCAGGCCGAACAACGCTTTCGGGAATTGACCGGTGCGGGCTTCACCGCCGCGTATCGGACCGGCCCCGGCGAAGTTACGCGTATCAAATCGTTCGACCCGACCGCGCACGAAACGCTGTTCTATCCCCGCCTGGTCGGCGGTTGATCTGAACGGTCCATGATCGCGGTCTTCAGACTCCGCGCGCCCGCGCGGGCGCGGTTGCACGCGCTCCGCGAGCTCTACCGGCGCTTCTTCGGCGAGAACACGCCCGAGGCGCGGGGGAGGCGGTTATTGGCTGAATGGCTCTCCGACGAGCAGCGCGCTCAGTTCGAGCAGTACCGGCATTTCGACGTCATCGGCTGCGATAGCGGCAAGCGCTATCGCATCCACTACGGCACGGCCGCCAACGTCCACGAGGTCGATGCGTCAGGCAATGCAACGATGGGGTGGTGCTTCGTCCCGTCAGGCTTCCTGGTGCCGGGCGACGTCATGCTGGCGCAGAAGATCGCGCTCGAGACGGACGAAAAGGGGGCGCTGGCGCTCGCCAACCGGTTTCCGCCGGCGACGCATTCAGAGCACTTCTACCGGCGACCGTTCTAACCGCGCCGCCACTGTTGGCTAGAAGTGGGTGGTGCGATAGGCGTCCACCGCGTGCGCTGCGAAGACGGCGATGCTGCACAGGGCGAGGACAACGGAGATGAGCTCGATCATATGTCGTCCTCCCCAAGCGGCTGGGCGACGAGGTGCTGGCAGCAGGCATATTCGCTGATCAGGTCGAGGAAGAATTGCATGGCGCACGTCCCTATATGATTTTGACAACTAGATAACCGGCTCTCTGTTTCAGGCGTGTTTCGTCGAGATAGGAAACGGGTTTCGCGGGGAACCGGCAGCTATTCTGCGGGCAGCCGAACCGCTACATCCCCTGAACGATCCACCTTTTGGTCGTGTGCATTGCGCGCGCGGCATGTCACATTTCGAGGCAAAATCATGGCTCAGGTCGCCTGGTTCGACGATCTCACCGTCGGGATGCGCTTCAAATCCCCCGAGGTCGTGGTCAGCGAAGCCGACATCAAGCGGTTCGCCGCCGAGTTCGACCCGCAGCCGATGCATCTCGATCACGAAGCCGCCAAGGACACCCTGTTCAAGGGCCTGGCTGCCTCGGGTTGGCACACCGCGGCGATCGCCATGAATCTGGCGATCCAGACCCGGCCCTTCGGGCCGCACCCGCTGATCGGCGCCGGCGTCGACGGCTTGCGCTGGACCATTCCAGTGCGGCCCAACGACCGGCTGCATCTGATCGGCGAGGTCATGAGCCTGACGCCGTCGAAGTCGAAGCCGCAGGGCATCGCCATGGTGAAGTGGACGATGTTCAATCAGAACGGCGAGGAGGTTTACACCTTCACCCCGATCGCGATCGTGCCAAGGCGAACGTAGCCGGCCCCCCTTCGCCGGCGGCCGCGTCGAGCCGGCCCTTGCGGCTTTCCGGCAGAGGTGGTCAGCTTGGCGCGGGGAAGCGCTGGAGGCTGACATGAAACTAATCTGCCTTGCCGCTGGACTGTTCGCCGCGGCCTTGATCGCCGGGCCAGCGGTGGCGCAGCAATCCAAGGTCGGCGACTGGACCATCGAGAAACGGACCCAGGACACCCATTGCAACGCGAGCCGCGGCTACAAGGACAAGGACGACGAGAACCGCGACTACGTCATCGTCATCACCTATTCGGACAAGGCCATCGTGATCGTGATGATCTATGATGGCTGGGAGTGGGACAAGGTCGGCGAGATCCTGCGTGCCGACGTCGGCACCGACGACGCCGACATCATGGCGAAGGCGAAGTGGGAGGTCATGGACAAGACCACCGTGCGCGGCATCTTCGAGTACGATCAGTCCATCATGGACCGCCTCTCGAGAGCCAAGCGTCTGACGCTGGACTTCGAGGACGATGACGACGACAGCATCGAGATGCAGATCCCGCACGCCGGCGAGGCGCTCGCCGCGCTGAAGTTCTGCGAGGAGAACCGGAAATAGATCGAGGCGCGATCTGGTTGTCCGGTCCCATCAGGCTTTAGTGCCCGGGATTGGCGACCGAGCCCTGCACCGGTGCCGCGCTGATGTCGCTGCCGTGATGCACCAGCGGCTTCATGCCGGTGATGGTCCGCAGCAGCACATAGAACACCGGCGTCAGGAACAGGCCGAACACGGTGACGCCGATCATGCCGGAGAACACGGCAACGCCCATCGCGCGCCGCATCTCGGAACCGGCGCCGGTCGAGAGCACCAGCGGCAGCACGCCCATGATGAACGCCATCGACGTCATCAGGATCGGACGCAGGCGCAGCCGGCTCGCTTCGATCGCGGCCCGGATCGGCGTGCGGCCGGCGAATTCAAGCTCGCGGGCGAATTCGACGATCAGGATCGCGTTCTTGGCGGAGAGTCCCACGAGCACGATGAGGCCAATCTGGGTGAAGACGTTGTTGTCACCTTTGGAGAGCCAGACGCCGAACATCGCAGCCAACAGGCCCATCGGCACGATCATGATGATCGACAGCGGCAAAGTGAGGCTCTCATAGAGCGCGGCCAGCACCAGGAACACCAGCAGGATCGCCAGCGGGAACACCCAGAGCCCGGAATTGCCGGCGATGAACTCCTGATAGGTGAGGTCGGTCCATTCGAAGGCAAAGCCGGGTGGCAGCATCTCTGCCGCGATGCGCGTCGCCGCTTCCTGCGCCTGGCCGGAGGAGTAACCGGGCGCAGCGGCGGCGTTGATGTCGGACGACAGGAAGCCGTTATAGCGGATCGCGCGCTCCGGACCCGCGCTCTGGCGGATCGTGAGCAGAGCCGACAGCGGCACCATGTCGCCGGAGGACGAGCGCACCTTCAACTGCCTGATATCGTCGGCACGGGCACGGAACGGCGCGTCGGCTTGGACCCGGACTGAATAGGTGCGGCCAAACTTGTTGAAGTCGTTGACGTAGTAGGAGCCGAGGTAAATCTGCAGCGTGTTGAACACCTCGGTCACGGGCACGCCCAGTTGCAGCGCCTTGGTGCGGTCGATATCGGCGAACAGCTGGGGCACGTTGACCTGGAAGCTCGAGAACACGCCGGCGATCTCCGGCGCCTTCTGCATCGCCGCCATGAACGCCTTGGTGGCGTCGTTCAGGGCTTCATAGCCAAGGCCCGCGCGGTCCTCGATCTGCAGCTTGAAGCCGCCGATGGTGCCGAGGCCGTTGACCGGCGGCGGCGGGAACATGGCGATGAAGGCTTCCTGGATGCCGGCATATTTCTTGTTCAGCTCGGCGGCGAGCGCAGGGCCGCTCAGCGAGGGATCCTTGCGCTCGTCGAACGGTTTCAGCGTCGAGAACACGATGCCGGCGTTGGAGGAGTTGGTGAAGCCGGAGATCGACAGGCCCGGGAAGGCAACCGAGCTCTCGACACCGGGCTGGGTCAGCGCGATGTCGCTCATCTTGCGGATCACCTCTTCGGTGCGGTCGAGCGTGGCGCCGTCGGGCAGGCGCGAGAAGCCGACCAGATATTGCTTGTCCTGGCCCGGCACGAAGCCACCAGGCACCTGCTGGAACAGGAAAGCGGTGACGCCGACGAGGACGACGTAGAGACCCATCACCGCGGCCTTGCCCGAGATCACCTTGGTCACCGTGCCGCTATAGCTGTTCGAGGAGTAGGTGAAGGCCCGGTTGAAGCGGCGGAAGAACCAGCCAAAACCCTTTTCGAGAATGATCGTCAGCCGATCCTTCGGCTCGTCGTGGCCCTTGAGCAGCAGCGCCGACAGCGCCGGCGACAAGGTCAGCGAGTTGATCGCCGAGATCACGGTCGAGATCGCGATCGTCAGCGCGAACTGCTTGTAGAACTGTCCCGTCAAGCCGGAGATGAAGGCGAGCGGCACGAACACCGCGATCAGCACCATCGCGATCGCGATGATCGGCCCCGAGACCTCGCGCATCGCCTGATAGGTCGCATCGCGCGGCGACAGCCCGGCCTCGATGTTGCGCTCGACATTCTCGACCACGACGATGGCGTCGTCGACGACGATGCCGATCGCGAGCACGAGGCCGAACAGGCTGAGCGCGTTGATGGAGAAGCCGAACACGTGCATCACCGCGAACGTGCCGACGATCGACACCGGCACGGCCAGCAGCGGGATGATCGAGGCGCGCCAGGTCTGCAGGAACAGGATCACGACCAGCACCACCAGCGCGATCGCCTCCAGCAGCGTATGGATCACGGCCTCGATCGAGGAGCGCACGAACTGGGTGGGGTCGTAGACGATCTGGTAGGACACGCCCTCCGGCATGTTCTTCTTGATCTCCGCCATGGTGGCACGGACGTGATCGGAAATCTGCAGCGCGTTGGAGCCGGGCGCCTGGAAGATCGGGATCGCCACCGCCTGCTTGTTGTCGAGCAGCGAGCGCAGGCCGTATTCGGAGGCTCCCAGCTCGATGCGCGCGACGTCACGCAGGCGCACGACTTCGCCGCGCGTGCCTGTCTTGACCACGATGTCGCCGAACTGCTCTTCGTTGGCGAGCCGCCCCTCCGCATTGACGGAGAGCTGCAGGTCGATACCCCTGACGTTCGGCGACGAGCCGACCACGCCGGCGGCGGCCTCGACGTTCTGCGCCTGGATCGCCTTGACGATGTCGCTGGCGGTCAGACCGTGCTCGGCCGCCTTCTGCGGATCGACCCAGACCCGCATCGAATAGTCGCCGGCGCCATAGAGCTGGACGTCGCCGACGCCGTCGATCCGCGCCAGGCGATCCTTGACGTTCAGCACCGCGTAGTTGCGCAAATAGGTCATGTCGTAGCGGTTGTTCGGCGACAGCAGATGCACGACCATGGTGAGGTCGGGCGACGACTTCTTGGTGATGATGCCGAGCTGGCGCACCACGGCCGGCAGGCGCGGCTCGGCCTGCTGCACCCGGTTCTGCACCAGCTGCGTCGCCTTGTCGGGGTCGGTGCCGAGGCGGAACGTCACCGTCAGCGTCATCGCGCCGTCGGTGGTGGCCTGGCTAGACATGTAGAGCATGCCTTCGACGCCGTTGATCTGCTCCTCGATCGGCGTCGCCACCGTTTCCGCGATCACCTTGGGATTGGCGCCAGGGTAGGTCGCCCGCACCAGGACGGAGGGCGGCACCACGTCAGGGTATTCCGAGATCGGCATCGCGAACAGCGAGATCAGCCCGGCGAGGAAGATCAGCACCGACAGCACGCCGGCGAAGATCGGACGATCGATGAAAAATTTCGAGAGATTCATGAACTTGCCTTGCGCGAGAGACACCTCTCCCGTCATTCCGGGGCGCGGGCAGAGCCCGCGAACCCGGAATCCAGAGGTGAGATAGTCGGAGTTTCGTAATCTCCAGATTCTCAGGTGCGCAATTGCGCACCGTAGTTCGCGCTATGCGCGCCCCGGAATGACGGAGAACACTAGCGTTGCACCACGTCCTGGTTGCTGTGGTTGGAAGCTTGCTGCCCGCGCGCACCCATCGCCGCCACTTCCGTCTTGAGGAGGGCGCCCGGACGCACGCGTTGCAGACCGTTGACGACGATGCGATCGCCAGTCTTCAGCCCCGCGGTGACGATGCGCAGGCCGTCGACCGCGCCGCCGAGCGTGATCGGCCGATACACTGCGCGGCTGTCATCGCCTACAGCCATCACGAACTTCTTGTCCTGGTCGGTGCCGATCGCGCGTTCGTCGATCATCACCAGGGTCTGCTGCATCGGCTGGCCCATCCGCACGCGGGCGAACTGGCCGGGGATCAGACGCCCGTCGTCGTTCTGGAAGACCGCGCGGACGCGGATGGTGCCGCTCTGGCCGTTGACCTGGTTGTCGATGAGCTGGATGTGGCCCTTGGCCGAAAGGCCGCCTGACGTCGTCATCTCCACCGGGATCTGGTCGAGATTGCCGCGCTTGCCGCTGCCATCCGCGATCGAATTCAGCGCCCGCAGCACGACCTCTTCATCCGCATCGAACGAGGCGTAGATCGGATTGACCGAGACCAGCGAGGTCAGGATGGGAGAGGCGGTGCCGGCAGCGACGAGATTGCCGACGGTGACCTCGATCTTGCCGACGCGGCCGTCAACCGGCGCGCGCACCTCGGTGTAGTCGAGATTGAGCTTTGCGGTCTGCAGCGTCGCTTCGGCCGCCTTGACGTTGGCGATGGCCTCGCGATTGGCGTTGTCGCGCTGGTCGTAATCGCGCCGCGTCACCACGGCGTTGCCGACCAGCTGCGCGCCGCGTTCGAGCTCGCTCTGGGTGAAGACGACGCGCGCCTTCGCGGCTTCGAGCTGTGCGGCAGCCTTGTCCACCTCGGCGGCATAAGGCGCCGGATCAATCTTGAAGAGAACGTCGCCGGCCTTCACCAGCGCGCCTTCGGTGAAATTGGTCGACAGGATCGCACCGGCAACGCGCGGCCGCAGCTCGACGCGCTGGATGGCCTCGAGCCGGCCGGAGAAATCGTCCCACAGCACGGTCTGCTTCGGCTCGATCAGAGCGACCGTCACCGGCACGGCCTGTTCGGCCGCCGCCGCCGTTGCGGTGGCCTGGGCCGAACGGAGGTAGTGGCCGGTCGCGATCGAGCCGGCCACGGCGAGGGCGCCCACAACAGCAACGCCACCGAGAAGACGGCGGATGCGGCCGGGACGAGAGACTTTTTGGGTGGGGGGCATTTGCGCGCTCCAGATATGTAGTGTTCACTACAGATGTGGAGCTGGATATCGCAGCGCAAGATACTTATGTACCTTTCGCTAAGAAAATTGTAGCCACTTACCGCAAGAATGGGAAGGCGGAAAAGAAAAGAACGATAGAACAAATAGATAGGAGCTGGCGTTAAGATCGAGGGACGGCGCCGAATCCGAGGAGATCAGTGACATGGGCATGGGACGCCCCCGCGAATTCGACGCTGACGTCGCGTTGGACCGGGCGATGGAAGTGTTTTGGCGCCACGGCTATGAAGGCGCCACGATTGCCCAGCTCACGGAGGCCATGGGGATCAACCCGCCGAGCCTGTATGCCTGTTTCGGCAACAAGGAAGGCCTGCTCAAGGCCGCGCTCGACCGCTACACCAAATTACGCGGCGCCTGGATGGACGAGGTGGTGTCCGCACCGACCGCCCGCGAGGTCGCCGAGCGGATGCTGATGGGCATCGCCGAGAAGCAGACCGATCCCGCCAATCCGCCCGGCTGCCTGCTCGTGCAAGGCGGCATCGCCTGCGGTACTGGCTCCGAGAACGTCCCCTTCGAGCTTGCCGCGCGCAGAGCCCAGAACGAAGACCAGCTCCGCGAGCGTTTCATCCGTGCAAAGGCGGAGGGCGACCTGAAGCCGGCATCCGATCCCGCCGCGCTCGCGCGCTATGTGTCGGCCGTATCGGTCGGCATGGGCGTGATGGCATCGTCGGGCTCCGACCGAGAGGCGCTGCGTCAGGTGGCGAGCGTAGCGGTGCAGGCCGTCGAGGCGCAGTCGGCGCGGGACTAGGCTACGCCGCCGTTGGTAGGGGGTGGCCTCGCGATGAGCAGGCGTCGGGCATGGCATCGCCCGTTCAAGATCATCGCGGACGTCAGTCCGTGCGTCAGGTCGATGATCGGCATCCGTAAATGCGCGGGCTCGAAGCGTAAGGGTTTGGTTGCGATTGCGAAGTACCGTGCCCGGGCGAGCGACCCATCGATACCTTCCACAGCTCAATCGCGCGATTTTGCCTGGTGCCATGATGTCAGATCTTTCCTTTTCGCCGGAACGCTCATCCGTCAGTCGACAGAAGGGCATCAGCCTGCGATGGCGGTTGCTGGCCGGCAATCTGATCACGAGCCTTCTCGCGGTGGCTTTCGCGGCAGCAATCGCCTGGAGCGGATGGGGCGATCTCCGCAAGAGCGAAAGTGCGGCGCGCGCGCTGTCCGCATTCGAACTGGTGATGAAGGCCAACAGCCGGATCCCGGCCGAACGCTCCGCCTGGTTCGCGGTCATGGGTTTGACCGATGCTGCCACGCCCGAGAACCTGTCCGCTCTGGACAAGGCACTCGCCGCCACGGATGCCGCGATCGGTGCCGCAAAGCAGGCCATTCGCGCGGCTGAGCTGCCGGCGGGATCGATCGAAGCCGCCGAAACAGCCTTGCAGAATACGCGCAATGTCGCGCGTCAGGCGGCGATGCAGCCCAAGGCGCAGCGCCCCGCCAACAGCCAGTCGGCCATCGTCGACGGTCTGGCCCGCGCGGTCGATGCGCTCACGGCGGCGACAAGCGAAGCCTTGATCAGCCTGTCGCGCGTCGGAAGCGACATCGAAAATCTGCTGCCGTCGGCGGAGCTCGCACAAAGAGCGCAAGCCATGCGCGCGATCAACGGCTCCCGTGCGGCCCTCCTCGGCCTTCTGGTCCGTAAGCAGCCCATGTCCGCGGCACAGATCGTCGAAGCGACCGAGCTGAGCGGCCAGGTCGCGCTGATCTGGAAGCAGATCGAGCAAGGTGTGCACAATGCCGGAGATGCGCCTGAGCTCGTGAACGCCATCAAGCCGGTGCGCACGACACTGATGGATGAAGGCGAGCCACGGTTTCGCGACGTCGCCGCGGCCGCACGCGAGGGGCGTCCTTCCCCGGTCGGCGAGGCCGACTGGGGGACCGTCCTGAACAGCGTGCTGGGTCTGCGCGACGCCGCCTTGAGCTTTGCCCACAGGGCCAATGACGCAGCGATCGGGCAGGCGCAGACCCGGCTCGTCTGGGCGCTTGCGGCTCTCTTCGTCGTGTTCGCCACCTCGCTCGCAGTCGTCGTCGCGGTGATGCGCCAGGTCATCCGCCCGCTGACTCGACTGACGGGCGCGACTCTGCGGCTTGCCGACCGCGATCTCGATGTCGCAATTCCGGACGGACATCGCGGCGACGAGATCGGTACCATGGCAAACGCGCTCCAGATCTTCAAGGATGCGCTGATCGCGAAGAAACTCGCGGACGAGGCAGTCGCGCGTGACGCCGAAGCGCAGATCGCGCGCAGCCGCCGCGTCGAGACCATCACGCGCAATTTCGAGGCCATGGTCGGCGAGATCGTGAACACGGTTTCGTCCGCGGCGACCGAACTCGAGGCTTCCGCCGGTACACTGAACACCACGGCCGATCGGTCGAAGGTGCTGTCGATGGCGGTCGCAGACGCCTCAAATGAAGCCTCCGCCAACGTGCAGTCGGTAGCCTCCGCCACCGAGGAACTGACCTCCTCGGTCCACGAGATCAGCCGCCAGGTCCAGGAATCCGCACGCATCGCCGGAGACGCGGTTGAGCAGGCTAGCCGCACCAATGAACGCGTCAGCGAATTGTCGCAGGCCGCGGGTCGGATCGGTGACGTCGTGGAACTGATCGACTCGATCGCCAGCCAAACCAATCTGCTGGCGCTGAACGCCACCATCGAGGCGGCGCGCGCCGGCGATAGCGGCCGCGGCTTTGCCGTGGTCGCCTCCGAGGTGAAAGCGCTGGCGCAGCAGACCGCGAAGGCAACCGAGGAAATCCGTCAACAGATTACTAGCGTCCAGTCCGCGACACAGGAATCGGTCGGCGCGATCAGGGAGATCAGCGGCACGATCGAGAAGCTGTCGGAAATCTCCTCGGCCATCGCTGCCGCCGTCGAAGAGCAAGGCGCGGCCACGCAGGAAATCGCCCGCAACGTGCAGCAGGCGGCGAACGGCACCCAGCAGGTCTCCGCAAACGTCACCGACGTCCGGCATGGCGCGAGCGAGACCGGCTCGGCCTCCTCGCATGTGTTGGCCACCGCCCAGTTGCTCGCCGCAGACTCCGGCCGGCTCAAGCTCGAGGTCGGGAAGTTCCTGGAAGACATGCGCGCGGCGTAACCCACCGCAGCAAGTGAATGGGATACGACCGACGGGCCGAGGATTGCGGTCAGCCCTGTTTTGCGAATAGGTGCAGCTCCGTCACGTAAGGAAACGCGACGATGTGGTGCCCGATCAGCGCGGGATCATTTTGGATGATGCTATCAACCGCAGTGCGAACGCGGTCCTGTTCCTCACTCGGCAAGACAGCGATGAAGCTGGTCGACAGGGCGCGGTCCATGATTCCGCTGGGCGGCATGGATTGACTGAATGGATAGCTTTTACTCTCCAGGTGGCGAAAGCGCGCATCGTCGAAGATCACGCGCCATTTGCCGGTAGACTGCCGCGGTGTATCACTCGCATAGCCATCCATGATCCTAGAAAACGCCGCGACCCAGGGTACGCGCTCGTCTCGCACATTCCAGATCAAAGCGAGAGCGCCATTCGGCTTCAGAACTCGAAAAATCTCCCGTGTCGCCCTTTCATAGTCGAACCAATGAAAGGCGGTAGCGCAACAAACCAGACCCGCAACTCTATCAGGCGCCGGAATGCTCTCGGCACTACCGATAAGGACTTCAACTGCCGCCAGACGATCGACCGGAATGCGCGCAGCCATCTCAGCGATCGGTTCCACCGCCAGAATGTGCTTTCCGCTCAGTGCCAACAGCTCAGTAAATTTCCCAGTGCCAGCGCCAAGATCGATGATCGTGTCGGACTGCGGCAGGTCAGAGAGCAAGGCCACCGGATATTCGGGACGCCCGGAGACATACTCGCTCACTCTGCTCGAATAGCCGTTGGCAGTTGACGTCGCCATGGCTGGACTCCCCTCAACCTGGCAGCAAACTGCAACATATCGAAGTCGCAGATAGAGGTCACCTGCATTATCGACGTCTGCAACCCATGAGGATCGCTATGGCGTCATTTCGCGAGACCTTGGCCTGCCGACTTACAGGCCTGCTCTGCCCCTAGAAGCGGACGTCCGATGCGACGCGAGAAGGTTCGCATACGGGCTATAAGCAGTCATTCTCCGATCCATCGTCTACTCAATAACTTCGTCGGCTCGCGCCAAAATGATTGGTGAAACGTCCAGGCCAATCGCCTTGGCGGTCTTGAGATTGATCACGAACTCAATTTTGGTGGGTTGTTCGACTGGAATTTCTCCAGGCTTGGTGCCGCGAAGTATCTTATCAACAAGATCCGCAGCACGCCGATACATGTCAGGAACGTTTGGACCGTAGGAGAATAGCCCACCGGCGCTAACACTGTCGCGTTCGCCAAACACCGTTGGTACGCTCGCCGCGAGCCCCTGACTGACGATACGAAAACGTCCAGCGTTAACTAGAGGATCGGAGCATACATAAAGCGCATCGCATCGGTCCTTAAACGATGTGAACACAGCTTCGATGTCATCGAGTGCGACAATCTTGAGGAGAGTGGCTGCGATACCAATCTTGATGGCGGCGTTTTCAACGTCCTGCAGCTCGAGCATCGGACCGGGAGCAAGCCGATTGGCCATAATTCCGAGTCGGGACAAGCCAGGGATGACCTCGCGCGACAACTGCACGCGCTTGCCGGCAAGATCGGGCCCGAGATAAGACAAGCCGGTGGCATTGCCACCGGGATGCGCAAGGCTACTGACGATGCCTGTCGCGACCGGATCAGTCGCTATCGCAAACACGACTGGGATTTCAGGTGCCGCCCGTTTAACGGCCAATACCGGCCCAGCACCTGCGGTCACGATGAGATCGACCTTGAGTTTGGCAAACTCAGCTGCGATTTCAGAATATCGCTCCGACCGGCCTTCCGCCCATCGATACTCAAATAAGATCGTCTTGTTTTCGAACCAGCCCAGCTCGCGCATGCGCCGAACGAAGGCATCGACGCGGGGTTGTTGATCTGCGAGGCTCGAAACGCCAAGGAAGCCAAGCAACGGCATCGCTCGCTTTTGCCCATACGTCGCAACCGGCAACAACGCCGCGCCACTCAAAATGCCGAGAACACTACGTCGCCTCATGGCTATTACCGGTCCAGATAGTAGCAGCCTATCGGCTCGGTCCAATTTTCGATAGGGCTAAAACAGGTCGTGACCGTCCGCTGAGGGTCAAACAGCGAAGAACTCAGGTTGAGCAAATTTGGTCTGCTCTGACGAAGTGAGCAGAGCTCCGGCAGGCGAGGCGCCACTTCGCAGATGGGCCTACAAGCGACCTTCCAAAATGAAGGAGGCCGCCAGCTGAGGCAACCTCGTCGGATCGCCTAGCACACCGTAGATGGGGACAACGCCCACGACGCGGCGCATCTGCTGGCTGACCGCGGCAACTTGCATCTGCCGTACTGTTGATAGTGCGTCTCTGCGCTGGCGGGAATCCAAAGAAAATACTTCAACAGGCGTTCTGCCTGGTTCCGCCAATCCGTTAATGAGTATTGTGCAGCGATCAGGTCAGGCTCGCAGCGGGTGGGATGCAATGTATATTCGCCAGATTATTTTCGCCCTCGTGCTGCTCGGCGCTTTGGTTCGGTTCGAGGCTGCCACAGCTGAAGATGGTTTCCCGGCAGCGGAGTGGGAGCGCGTCACTCCTGCAGAATTGGGCTGGTCAGAGACCGAATTGGCCCAAGCGCGATCCTTTTCGGATCAGATTGGCTCGAGCGCGGTTGTGATCGTTCAGCACGGGAAGGTGGTGGCCGAGTGGGGCAATACGACGAAGCCAATGGAAGTCGCTTCAATCCGCAAGAGCCTGCTCAGCGCCCTGGTCGGCATCGCAGTGTCGGATCACCTGATCAACCTCGACAGCACGCTTGGCGAACTCGGCATCGACGATAATCCGCCTGGCTTGACCGGGTTCGAGAAGGGCGCGACGGTGCGCGAACTGCTCGAAGCGCGTTCCGGGGTCTACCACGCGGCGCTCTATGAGACGCCTGATATGGCCAGGATGAGACCGCCGCGCGGCAGCCACCCGCCCGGCACCTTCTGGTATTACAACAATTGGGATTTCAACGCGCTCGGCACGATCTACGAGCACGCAACTGGCAGCGGCATCTTCGAGGCGCTCGACCTAAGAATCGCAAAGCCAATCGGCATGCAGGACTACCGCCAACAGGATGGCAGCTACGTCCGCGGCGAAGCATCTATCCACCCCGCCTATGAGATCCGCATGAGCGCTCGGGACTTGGCGCGTTTTGCACTTCTCTATCTGCGCAAAGGCAATTGGGCCGGACACCAGATCGTGCCGCGGGAGTGGGTGGAAGAGAGCACGCGCAGCCATTCGAAAGCGGCACCCCTGCCGGGCTATGGCTATCTCTGGTGGATCGGTTTTCTGGGCGGTGACGTTGCGCCTACGGTCACTTTGCCGAAAGGCAGCTTTTTGGCCCAAGGTGCCGGCGGCCAATACGCCTTGGTCGTGCCCGCGCTCGACCTCGTCGTGGTGCATCGTGTCGACCGCGACACGCCCTTCACCGAACCTTCTTTTCGTAGTATCGGCAGGCTGTTCTGGCTGATCCTGAAGGCCGAGGGCTATGATCCGGGGCCCGATGCCTCGCTCACCGCAGCGGCCGGCGAACGACCGACAGGTGAGACCCTTCTCGCAAAACTCCAGGGCAAGACGATCAGCTTCGGTGCCAAGCTCAGGAATGGTCCGCTCACAATGCGATTCGAGCCCGACGGCCGGATGACTTATCCGCACTGGGACGAGGCCTTCGGACCTGCGGCCGGGACATGGACGGTCGCGGGGGATAGGCTCTGTCTCTTAATCTCGGATGCCAGACGTCGCTGCTACGTTCCAGTGCTGAACGGTGAACGGATCGAGTTGTTCGACCAGCTTGGTGTCATGCAAATCGACGGGATGGCGATGCCTCAGTGATCTGCATGCAGCAATCGGCTCGCGACGTCCGGAGCAAGCCGCGTTCGCAACGGCGATGGCTTCCGAACAGTTAATGGTTCGGAGCGATTGCGGATTCACGACTGGAGATTATGCCGTCGCGCGCCTGTTTTGCCCGACGTGTCAAGCCTCCCGGCGTCAGCGCGGCGCGCGGCGCGAGACGCGAAATTCGCCAGTGATTTGTACTGTGCATGGGGTTGTTTTCGCGTTTTCGACTGGGCGTCCTCACGCCGCAAGGCGCCCGAACAACGGCTAAGCGCATCGAAACCGGACCTCTAAGAATTTCTACATAAAGTTGTGACACGGTCCCGCGCGTCAAGACCCGCAACCCGCATCGTCGCGTCTCATTGCGCGCACGAAAGACGGGGCCCGCGGGCACTGTGGGGGCGTTGTTCATGACTGCACTTGCTTCGGACGCCGGTCGCGCCAAGCGGGGGATCGTGCCGATCCTGCTGTGCGTCGTGCCGTTCAGCCAGATTCCGCTCGATGCCTATACGCCGGGCCTGCCGCAGATGGTGGTGGATCTGGCGACCGACTCCGCGTCGATGCAGAACACCGTCACCGCTTATATGCTCGGCATGAGCCTCGCGCTGGTGCCTGTCGGCATTGCCTCCGATACGCTCGGGCGTCGCGGCGTCCTGCTCGCGGGTCTTGCGATGCTCATCGCCATGAGCGTCGCCTGTGCGATGGCCACCAGCGCCTCGCTGCTGCTGGGATTGCGTTTCCTGCAAGGCATCGGCGGCTGCACCTGCCTCGTGGTCGCCTATGCGGTTGCCGCCGACTGCTATCGCGGCCGTGAGCTGACCGCGATCTCCGGTCTGCTTGGCGCCGCCTGGGGGCTCGCACCCGTGCTTGCGCCGGCGGCCGGTGGCTTCATCGTCGACCTCACATCCTGGCGCGGTGTCTTCATCGTCATCGCCATCGCCGCAAGCACCGTCGCCATGATCGTCGTGTTCCTCCTGCCCGAGACGCTGCCAGCCGAACGACGTGCGCCATTCGATCCGCGCCGCACCGCGGGCATCCTGCGCGATGCGCTGCTGCGTCCGGGCTTCCTCGCCTTCGTGCTGGTCTTCGCTGCGGCCGCCAGCGCGCAGTTGGCGTTCGGCGTCGTCGCGCCGTTCTTCTATCAGACCGGGCTCGGTTACTCCGCGGCCATCTACGGCCTCGTCGCGCTCGGCCTTGGCGGCGTCAATCTCGCCGGCGAACTCGGCTGCGCGCATTTCGCGCAGCTTTTGCCGGCCCGGCTGCTCGGCTTCGGCGCCTTCGCGCTGTTTGTTGCCGGCGCCGGCGTCCTGACCGGAACAGGCATGACGCTCGGCCTCGACTTCGCGTCGATCACACTGGGCGGCGCGCTGGTGCTCGGCGGCTGCGGCGTGCTGTGCCCGATGATGTACGGCATGGGGCTCGGCCTGTTCGAGCGGGACCATGGCCTGATCGGCGGCCTCATCAGCGCGCTCTGCTATCTCGCCGTCAGCGGCGCCATGGCGATCGCGGCGGTGTTGCCCGAAGAGACACAGGCGCCGATCGGACTGCTCTATCTCGGCCTCTGCGCCATCGCGGGCGTGCTGCTCGCGATCTCGTTGCCCGCGGCGCGCCAGGCCACCCAGACACAAGAAGGAATCACGTCATGACCACAGTCGGTATTCGCGGCACGTTCTTCGACTTCGTCGACGATCCCTGGAAGCACGTCGGCAACGAGCAGGCCGCAGCGCGCTTCCATCAGGACGGCCTCATGGTCGTCACCGACGGCATCATCAAGGCGTTCGGGCCCTACGAGAAGATCGCGGCCGCGCATCCGGGCGTCGAGATCACTGACATCAAGGATCGCATCATCGTCCCCGGCTTCATCGACGGCCATATCCATTTGCCGCAGACCCGCGTGTTGGGTGCCTATGGCGAGCAGCTGCTGCCCTGGCTGCAGAAATGGGTCTATCCGGAAGAACTCAAATACCGCGATCGCAATTACGCGCGCGAGGGCGTGAAGCGTTTCCTCGACGCGCTGCTGGCGTCCGGCACCACCACCTGCCAGGCCTTTACCAGCTCCTCGCCGGTCTCGACCGAAGAGCTGTTCGAGGAAGCGGCGCGCCGCAACATGCGCGTTATCGCCGGCCTCACCGGGATCGATCGCAACGCACCCGCCGATTTCATCGATACTCCCGAGAATTTCTATCGCGACAGCAAGCGGCTGATCGCCCAGTACCACAACAAGGGCCGCAACCTCTATGCCATCACGCCGCGCTTTGCTTTCGGCGCCTCGCCGGAGCTGCTGAAGGCGTGCCAGCGCCTCAAGCACGAGCATCCCGACTGCTGGGTCAATACCCACATCTCCGAGAACCCGGCCGAGTGCACTGGGGTGCTGGTCGAGCATCCGGACTGCCAGGACTATCTCGGCGTCTACGAGAAGTTCGATCTGGTCGGCCCGAAATTCTCCGGCGGCCACGGCGTCTACCTCTCGAACAACGAGTTCCGCCGCATGTCGAAGAAGGGGGCGGCGGTGGTGTTCTGCCCGTGCTCGAACCTGTTTCTCGGCAGCGGCCTGTTCCGCCTCGGCCGCGCCACCGATCCGGAGCATCGCGTGAAAATGTCGTTCGGCACCGACGTCGGCGGCGGCAACCGCTTCTCGATGATCTCCGTGTTAGATGACGCCTACAAGGTCGGTATGTGCAACAACACGCTGCTCGATGGCAGCATTGATCCGGCGCGCAAGGATCTTGCCGAAGCCGAGCGCAACAAGCTCTCGCCCTATCGTGGCTTCTGGTCGATCACGCTCGGCGGGGCGGAAGGTCTCTATATCGACGACAAGCTCGGCAATTTCGAGCCGGGCAAGGAGGCCGATTTCGTCGCGCTCGATCCCAACGGCGGGCAAATCGCGCAAGCCTGGCACCAGTCGCTGATCGCCGACGGCGCCGGTCCGCGCACGATGGATGAGGCCGCGAGCATGCTGTTCGCCGTCATGATGGTCGGTGACGATCGCTGCGTCGACGAGACCTGGGTGATGGGCAAGCGTCTCTACAAGAAGAGCTGAAACGGACGCGATGAACGGATCACCCGACAAGGCCGGTCAGGCGGTCGCACTCGTCATCCAGCGCCGGATCGCCGACGATGGCTTTGCCGCGTTCGCCCGATGGAACGGCGAGGTGGGCGAGGTGCTCAAGGCATGGCCCGGCTTTCTCGGCCAGGAGGTGGTTCCGCCACAGCCGCCGGCGCATGTCGACTGGGTGACGATCGTGCGTTTTGCGAGCCCGGCCGCGGCGCGCGCCTGGCTTCAGAGCGAGGTGCGGGCGAAACTGATCGCGGAGGTGCAGCGCTACTTCGTCGGTTCGGAGGATGTCCATATCCTGCCCGATACCGGCGTCGAGCGCGACAGCGCCGTCTCCGCCGTCATTTCCTTCAAGGTGCCAGTTGGGTTGGAGGACGACTTCCTCAAATGGCAGCAGCGCATTCAGGCCGCAGAAGCCGAGTTCAAGGGATTCCTCCGCCACAAGATCGAGCGGCCAATTCCGGGCCTGCACGATGAGTGGATCATCATCCTGTCGTTCGACAGCGATGCGAACCTCAGCGCCTGGCTCGACTCGCCCTTGCGGCAGACGCTGTTGAAAGAGGGTGCGCGCTTCAACGCCGGCATGAGCGTGAAGAGGGCAAGCTACGGCTTCAATTTCTGGTTCCCGGCCGGCAAGGCCCAGGCCCCGGAGCAAAGTTTGAACCTGATCTGGAAGAGCAACCTCATCGTCCTCTTGGTGCTCTATCCCGTGGTCTATCTCTGGGGCACTTTCATCAGCCATCCGCTGATCGACAGCCATGGGGTGCCGATCTGGCTGTCGCTCTTCGTCGGCAATCTCGTCAGCACTCAGCTGCTCGGCTGGTGGCTCGTGCCTACTGCGTTCAAGGCGCTCGATTGGTGGATCGCGCCGAAGGCCGCGTTTGGCCGTCAGATCGCGGGCTACGCACTGCTTGCTGCACTCTATGCCGCATCAATGGGGCTATACGCACTGCTGCTCACGTGGCATTGGGGACGGTGAGGCCGTCTGGGGGCGGGCCTCGGCCGATCCGCTGGACAACTGACCACCATGTTCGCCCTGACATTCCTTGGCACCTCCGCAAGCGTTCCGTCTGCTGAACGCAATCATCCGGCGCTCCTGCTCGAGGCCGCGGGCACGCGCATGCTGATCGATTGCGGGGAGGGAACGCAGCGCCAGTTGCTGCGAAGTGGCGCCGGCTTTCGGCGGCTCGATCGCATTCTTCTCACGCATGGACATCTCGATCACGTGCTGGGCATCCCCGGTCTCTTCTCGACGATGGGGCTTCGGCAGACTTCCGACGTGATGACCATCCATGGCGGGCCTGAAACGCTCGATATCGTGATCCGCATGCTTGCAGGCCTGTGGGGCGCGGGAAGGGCGCCGATAGCACTGGAGTTTGTGCCCCTGTCGGAAGGGCAGGTCATCAACGCAGGCGACTTCAGCATCGACTGCTTTCCGGTCCGCCATCGCGACACCGACAGTTTCGGCTTCTCATTCCAGAGTCCGGCGCGCCGTCATCTGTTGTCTGATCGTCTCTCGGCACTTGGTGTGCCCGATGGACCCATGCGCGGTGAGCTGGCCGCAGGTCGGCCGATCGTCGTTGAAGGGGGCCGGACGATTGACCCGGAGGATGTTCTGGGGCCGCCAAGCGGCGGCAAGAAGTTGGTGGTGATCGGCGACACCGAGACCACCGAGGGACTTTCGACGCACGTCGCGGCTGCCGATCTGCTCGTGATCGAGGCGACGTTCCTGCACAAGGATGCTGCGACGGCGCGAGACTACGGCCACCTCACGGCAGCAGAGGCGGCGCGGTTCGCGGCTGCCAACAACGTCCGGCAGCTCGTTCTGACTCATCTGTCGGGTCGTTATGAGAACGACGAGATCCTGGCCGAAGCTGCAAGGATCTTCCCGAGCGTCAGGATCGCCGCTGATCTGGATCGGATCACTGTTTAGGCCGTGCGTTGCACGTTCATTAATCTTACCGGTCAAGGTTGACGCGACTTCATTCCCGCAGCCGCGCGTCAGCGCGGTATTTTCGCGAGATCAGAAATCAGGTTGTATTGAGAGTATTGATGTCGCGTTCCGTTGAACTGATCGTCGAGGGCTATGTGAGGCTGAACGATCGCCGTGCGCTCGAAGGTATTTTGACGCATCGCCAGGACCTCCTGCGGCAATTGGTGGCCGTGACCGGTGTCGACCCGAAGCAGGCCATCGCGCAGGTCAGCGAGGAAATCAGCATCATCGAAGCCGGGCTTGCGACGCTCGTTCCGGAATAGCCGCCGCCTGGATCGCATCCCGCGATCACCTCGATAGTTCCGACTTGATCGCGAGATCCTGTACCGGGCACCTTGGCCGTGCCCGAATGCCCTGCATGACAGCCGCGGCCGTTGACGCCGCGGCGGCCGGCTCTTACCAACGGATCAGATCATGGATGTTCGCACTTCGAACAACGTCGATCCAACGAACGGAGGAAGCTTTGTCGACATCATCGCTGCAACCCGACTCCTCGCACTCACAGTCCTTGCACCCGCATGGCGTGTTCTCCGCCGCGCTGACGCCGCTCGACGCCGAGCTCGCGCCTGATCACGCGCGCTTCATCGCGCATTGCCGCTATCTGCTGGAAGAAGGCTGCGACGGCATCGCAATGCTCGGCACGACGGGGGAGGCGAACTCCTTCTCGGTCTCCGAGCGGACCACATTGTTGGAGGCCGTGATCGCTGGCGGCATCAAGCCCAACCAGTTGCTGCCGGGCACCGGCGTCGCGGCCTTCACCGAGACTGTTGCGTTGACGCGCCACGCGCTGTCGGTCGGCGTCGAGACCGTGGTGATGCTGCCGCCGTTCTATTACAAGAACGTCAGCGACGACGGCGTCTATGCCGCCTACAGCGAGATCATCCAGCGCATCGCCAATCCCAGGCTCAGGATCGTGCTCTATCACATCCCGCAGATGTCGATGCAGCCGATCTCGCATGCGCTGATCGAGCGGCTGCGCAAGGACTATCCGTCGACCATCGTCGGCATCAAGGACTCTTCCGGTGACTTCGCCAACATGACCGCGATGGTCGAGCGTTTCCCGGGCTTTGCGGTGCTGACGGGCGCCGACCCGCTGCTGCTGCCGCTGCTGCGCAAGGGCGGCGCGGGCTGCATCACCGCGACCTCGAACCTCGTCGCCCGCGACCTTGCCTATGTCTTCAAGCATTTCCGCGACAGCGACGGCGATGCAAGCCTCGCCGCAGCGCAGGCGCGCATCGTCAAGGCGCGCGAGTTGGTCTCGCGCTTCGTGCAGATGCCGTCGCTCAAGGCGCTGATGGCTGAGCGCACAGGTCACGCCGGCTGGCAGCGCCTGCGGCCGCCGCTCGAGACCTTGCCGGCAGCTCAAGTGAAAGAATTGCTCGCAAGTGCCGCAGCATTCGCGAAAGCCGCTTAGAGGCTAACGACAAGGCATGGCGATGACGCGCGTCCGTATGCTTGCCGACGATCTTACCGGCGCGCTCGACGCCGCGGCGGAGTTCGTCGGCCTGTGCGGGCCGTTCGACGTGATCTGGTCGGAGGCGTCCGCTGCGTCAGTCTTGCGGAGCCTGGCCATCGACAGCGGCACTCGTGAGCGTTCGAAGACCGAGAGTGTCGAGATCGTCACTCGGCTGGCGCCGCTGCTTCAGGACGGCGAGGTCGCCTACAAGAAAGTCGACAGCCTGCTTCGTGGTGCGTGGGCGGCCGAACTCGGCGCTTGCCTGAACACCGGCCATTGGGCGTCTTGCGTGGTCGCACCTGCTTTCGACTATCAGGGACGCCGCACAGTCGAGGGCCAGCAATATGCGCGCACCGTGCAGGGCGACTGGCATCGCGTTGGCGACAATCTGCTGGATCAGCTAAGGCAGGAGGGCATCGCGGCGCAGCGGGGTTGTTCCGACACGCTGTCACAGGGCGGTGTTCAGGTCTTCGACGCTGAGAGCGACCTCGATCTCGACCGCGTCGCCGAAATGGGGCGACGCATGCCGGGACCTGTGCTCTGGTGCGGCAGCGGCGGTTTGGCCGGTGCGCTTGCGCGCAATCATCGCGCCGATGCTTCGCCTCAACTTAAGCGGCCCGTGCTCGGATTGTTCGGCTCGGATCAAGCCGCAACCGCAGCGCAGCTTGCAGCGTGCGGTGAGGCGACAATTTCGTTGGCCGAAGGTGAAAGCAGCATGCGCGTTCAGCGCAAACTCGAAGACGGCGGCGTGGCCTTTGTGAAATTCGCGCTTCCCGATGACCTGTCGCGCGCCGAGGCCGCGCAACGGATCGCTCGCGAATTGACGGCGCTCACCGCTGCCCTCGATCCGCCGGGAACCCTGATCGTTGCCGGCGGCGAGACGTTGAAGGCCGTATGCGTTGCGCTCGGTGCGCATGCGCTTCAGGTTACGGGTCGCATCGTGCCCGGCCTGCCCCGCTCGACGCTGCAGGGTGGCCGCTGGGCCGACGTCGATGTCATCTCGAAATCCGGGGCATTCGGCGTGCGCGAGTTGTGGCGCGATCTGCTGCGGGACAATCATTTGCTCAACTTGGAGAGTCCGACATGACCTCTCGTCACCTCGCCGTCACCATGGGCGATCCCGCCGGAATCGGGCCAGAGATCATCGTCAAGGCCTGCGTCGGATTGAAGGAACGGATTGCCAGAGGCGATCTCCGCCTGCTCATCATCGGCAGCGGCGCGGCGCTGGATGGCGCGAAGGCTACGCTCGGCGCCAACGTTGCGATCCCGGAGGTCACCGCCGACGATCGCGACTGGCCCAATCTCTGCTACCTGCAAGCCGACGCCGAAGGCGATCCGATCAAGCCGGGCGTGCTCAGTGCCGATGGCGGCCGCTTTGCCTATAAGGCGATCGAGCAGGGCGTCCGGCTGACGCAGTCCGGCCGCACCGCGGCGATCGTCACGGCGCCCCTGAACAAGGAAGCGCTCAACAAGGCCGGCTACCACTTCCCGGGCCATACCGAGATGCTGGCGCATCTCACCGGCGTGCGCGGCTCGGTGATGTTGCTCGCCCATGGCAACATGCGCGTCAGCCATGTCTCGACCCATGTGGCGCTGGAGGACGTGCCGAAGCGTCTGACCCCGGAGCGACTGCGCATGGTGATTGATCTCACCAATGACGCGCTGCGTCGGCTCGGCATTGCAAAGCCCAAGATCGCGATCGCCGCGCTCAATCCGCATGCCGGCGAGGGCGGTCTTTTCGGCCGGCAGGATATCGACGTTTCCGCGCCGACGATCGCCAAAGCCGTCGCCGATGGTCTGGACGTCGTCGGCCCCGTGCCGGGCGACACCATCTTCGTCAAGCTGCGCGCCGGCCAGTTCGATGCGGCGGTCGCGATGTATCACGACCAGGGGCACATTCCCGTAAAACTGCTCGGCTTCCAGGTCGATCCCACGACTGGTCGCTGGCAGGAGCTCTCAGGCGTCAACATTACGCTGGGCCTGCCGATCATCCGCACCTCGGTCGATCACGGCACCGCTTTCGACATTGCCGGCAGGGGCATCGCCAACGAGCACAGCCTGATCGAGGCCGTTGATTATGCCGAGCGTCTTGCCGCCGGCGCTTCCTGAAGCGCGATGATGATTGATCCCAATCTCATCGCGTTCTAGCCGTCGTCGCCGCGCGCGAGCGGCGGCGGCGGCGAACCCGCCGAACTCGCGTTCGATCGATCCGGCAAGTGCGATCGTCGTGCGATCCTCCAGATGCACAGCCGCGCTTGCCAGCCTATGGCTGAGCAGGTAGAAGGCTGCACGCCTGAGCCGCGATTTGCGCAAACCGCGCTGCCGGCCACAGTCGGACAAATCAGTAAGACGTTGAATTTGTTCGGCTATTCCGTTGGGGAATGGTGTAACGGTAGCACAACAGACTCTGACTCTGTTTGTCTTGGTTCGAATCCAGGTTCCCCAGCCAAGCGTCAGATTCCCGGCCTGGATCGTCCATTGATCGGCCGAGCGCGGAACACCTGGCCCGGCGCCGCGCTCGCGTTGTCGGCGCGCCCGCGCTCCGACGTTGCGATGAGCGAACGCGGTCACCATCCTCGTCCGGCAATCTCTGTTCAGCAGCTCATCGCGTTGTGACCGACCTGGGCCGTGGCGATTCGCCTTCGCATAGCTGCGATCTTCACTCGCCGCGCAAAATACGGCTCGTGAACTGATGCGTCCGCGTAACAGTAATAATTTGAAAGGCGCGTGTCGCTGCTGCGATGACGTGTGGTGCGGACCGCTCTTTCCACGCGGCCCGATTCGACCTTTCCAAGCCCTGAAGTGCGGTCTCCAGGGTTCGCCTGCAAACCGCATAGCGGCGGGTTCCGTCGGGGACCCTGGGCGTCACGCAGCTGTGATCGATATTTTATGAAGTAAAATCAAATGATTATTCGATCTTGGCCGAAAAAATGTTGCGTGATTTTTGTGCAACACCTGCCCGGATTCGGATTGTTCGGCGGTGTTTGGGCCCGTTCGGATGTTGCGTGTGCATCGGCCATCCATCATGGTGATCGGGCGACGGAGGGGGGCATCCCAAGGTCGTCCCGTTTAGGTCTTTCGCTTAAGTCCCTCGCGTTCATGCGGGTGTGTCCGAAGACGCGAAGGCGGCCAAAGCGGTGATTTAAAGGGGGTTGGGGAATTGGCCGTTCGGGTCAGTGACCTTCCCTGAAGAGCAACTTGGAGGTTTAACATGAAGTTGGTTAAGAGCCTTTTGCTCGGCTCAGCGGCGGGTCTGATCGCCGTGGGCGGAGCTCAAGCAGCCGATCTCCCCGTGAAGGCCAAGGCGGTCGAATACGTGAAGATCTGCTCCCTGTACGGTGCGGGTTTCTACTACATGCCGGGCACCGATACCTGCATCAAGTTCGGCGGCTACGTCCGCGCTGACTACTGGGCCCAGGGCGGCGACTATGGCTTCCGTCAGGGCGCGAACCAGGGTTCGAACAACCGTCTGACGAACTACTGGGGCATGCGCGCTCGTATGGACCTCACGGTCGATACGCGCACGGCGACCGAGTACGGCGTGGTTCGCACCTTCGCCGACATGGTCTTCACCTGGGATACGCAAGCTGTCAGCAACAGCAACCCGTCGACCCTCAATGGTACGCCTAACACTTCGGCCTCGCTCGGCCTGTACCATGCGTTCATCCAGTTCGCCGGCTTCACCTTCGGCCGCACGGTCTCGATCTTCGACGCCCCGTGGCAGAGCTATCCGGCTGGCGGTCCCGATACCCTTCCGGGCGGTTCCAACCACGTGACCGGTATCAACCAGGTCGCCTATACCGCTGACTTCGGCCAGGGCATCACCGGCTCGATCGCGCTCGAGGATGAAACGACCTCCGCTGGTGGTCAGTCGAACCTGTGGAACCTGTCGAGCGCGACTGCGGGCGGCATCATCACAGGTGCGTACGGCGCCAACAACTGGGGTGGAACGCGCTCGCCCGACATCACCGGTGCGATCCGTGTTGACCAGGCCTGGGGTCTGGCTCAGATCTCGGTTGCTGCGCATGACATGCATGCTGCCTACTACGGCGCGACGGAACCCACGGGTCACCCGGGCGACAAGTGGGGCTGGGCGGTCCAGGGTTCGTTGTCGATCAAGAACATCCCGACTGGCGCGGGTGACTCGATCAACTTGCAGGCGGTCTACACCGACGGTGCGAGCCGCTACAACTTCCAGAGCCTGTTCCCGCAGACCTTCTTCATGTACAGCGGTAGCGGCATTGCCTATCAGGGCCTCGGCTTCGCCGGCATTGCTGATGGTGTCTACACCACCGGCTCTGGCATCGAATCCGTCAAGTCCTGGGGCTTCCGCGGTGGCTACACCCACAACTGGAGCCCGAACTGGGCGAGCGCGATCTATGGTGGCTACGGCGCCATTCAGTACGGTTCCGGCGGCAAGGCCGCGATCTGCGCGAACATGGTCACGTTGCTTGGTCTCACGGGCAACTGCAACCCGGACTTCAACTTCGCTGTGATCGGTGTCAACACCGTGTGGACCCCGGTGAAGAACCTGGCCTTCACGGCGGACGTGAGCTGGTCGCGTCTTGACCAGAAGTACTCGGGCACCATCGCGAGCCCGGGCCTTGCGGCCGCTGCCAAGCCGGCAGCTCTCTATGAGCTGAAGGACCAGGACTCGGTCGCCCTGCTCCTCCGCGCTCAGCGTAACTTCTAAGCTCAGTCCTGAGCCGACGACAAAGACCCCCAGCGGTTTCGCTGGGGGTCATTTTTTTGCAGGTCACTTTGAACATCGTCACCGCGCGAAGGATCGAAAAGCCGAGTTGGTCGGCATCGATTACCGCGTGCGAAAATGGGCATTTGCGCAGTGATTTCGTGCCTTGCAGCGCGATGGCGCGGGCCGTTGTTCTCTCTAGCGAAGGCGACTAGAGTTTTTGCACCAATTCACCAAGAGACCAACCGTCGTCGGGTGCAGAACCAGTCTTATGGCGCAGCAAAGCCGCAACAAGGGAGCGTCGGCCCCCATCTCGTTCCATCCCTCGGCTAGTCTGGACCAGGCCATTGCGGCGCACCGTTCGGGCAATCTGTTGGAGGCGGAGCGGGCCTATACTTCAGTCCTGAAGGGAAGCAAAACGCATCCTGTCGCGCTGCATATGCTGGGGCTGTTGCACGCTCAGCGCGGCAATTTGGCGGACGCCGAGCCGCTGCTCAAGAAGGCCGCCCGCGTCGATGCCGGCAATCCCGACGTCGTTTTCAACTATGCCAACGTGCTGCGTGCATTGGACAAGACGGACGATGCGCTGGCCTGGTTCGCGAAAGCGATTGCCCTGTCGCCTGATTTCGCCGATGCGCATCTCAATCGCGGAGCGATCCTGATGGCTCGGCAGGAGCTTCACGGGGCCATCGCGGAATTTGATCGCGCCATTGCGATCGCGCCATCGAGCGCAGCGTTCGCCAACCGGGGCAGTGCGTTCCGGCAGCTCGGTCAGCTCGACGAAGCGCTTGGCTGCTACCAAAGAGCCGTCGCGCTTGCACCGTCGAATCCGCAGCTTCATTTCGTCTTGTCCGAGGTCCTTGGCCAAATGGGCCGACACGACGAAGCGATCGGAGCACTCGAAAGAACTGTCGCACTCAACAAGGCCTTCCCGTTCGCCTTGAGCAAGCTCGTCGATGCCAGGCGGAAGTGGGCCGATTGGCGCGATTTCGAACGTGAACAGGCCGGCCTGGACGAGGCCGTCGAATCCGGCGTGGCGGTCGATCCCTTCATGTTCCTTCATGCTTCGTCGTCTCCCGCACGCCAATTGACCTGTGCGAAGACATTCGTCGCCGAGGTCGCCCCGGACCGAGGTGCGGCGAGACCCAGAACGCCGTCACCGGTTTCCCGGCTGCGGATCGGGTACTTGTCCGCCGATTTTCGCAATCACGCCACCGCAAATTTGATGGCCGGGGTTTTTGAGGCGCACGACCGTGAGCGCTTCGCCGTCAGCGCCATGTCCTACGGGCCGGATGACCGCAGCGCGATGCGCCGTCGGATGGAGGCAGCATTCGAACGCTTTGAAGATGTCAGCCATCTTGCCGACGAGGATGTGGTCAAGCTGATCCGCCAGCTCGACATCGAGGTTCTCGTCGATCTCGGAGGCTTCACCGCGGGCGCGAGGCCGAAAATCCTCGCGCACCGGGCCGCTCCCATCCAGGTCAACTATCTCGGCTTTGCCGGCACGATGGGCGCGTCCTATATCGACTACATCATGGCCGACCGGATCGTCATTCCCGAAGCCGAGCAGAAGCACTACGCCGAGAAGGTGATTTACCTTCCGGACAGCTATCAGGCGACTGACGCAAGGCGATCGCTTGCAAATGTACCTGCCAGAAGCGAGGTCGGACTGCGGGACGATGCGTTCGTCTACTGTGCGTTCAACAGAACATCCAAGATCACGCCCGTGCTGTTCGATGTCTGGATGCGGCTGCTTGCCGAGACCGCCGGCAGCGTCCTCTGGCTGCTTGATGGCGACCCGATCGCCAGGGAGAACCTGAAGCGTGAGGCCGTTGCGCGCGACATCGCGGCAGAGAGGATCGTGTTCGCCCCACAAGTGGCTGCCGACGCGCACCTGGCGCGCCACCAACTCGCCGATCTGTACCTGGACACACTGCCCTACAATGCCCATACGGCGGCCAGCGACGCTCTCTGGGCCGGCTTGCCCGTTGTGACCTGCCTCGGCACCGCCTTTGCGGGACGCGTTGCAGCCAGCATCCTGAACGCTGTCGGCCTGCCTGAACTGGTGACGCAATCGCTAAACGATTATGAGAGCTTGGCGCTTCGGATCGCGCATGATTCCGAACTTCGAAGCGCCCTGAAGAGCAAGCTGGTGTCGCAGCGGACCACTTCGCCGCTGTTCGATACCGCCCGCATGACGCGGCACATCGAAAAGGCTTTCGATGAAATGTGGCGTCGGCATTGCGCTGGCGAAGCGCCGGCCTCGTTTGCCGTGTAAATCTCATCATGAGGTCGCCTCGGCGTGAAGCCTCATGTCATTCCTTCCAGAGGCTTCTCCTGAAATGACTGACAACGAACCGGACCTTCTCAACAATCTCATCCGGCCCGCACGGCTGACCGCGGTCGTGGATGTCGGAGCCAATCCGATCGATGGCGAGCCGCCCTACAAGGCGATGCTGCAACGAAGGCTTTGTACCGTCGTTGGCTTTGAACCGCAGGACGAAGCGCTTGCAGAGCTCAATGCCCGCAAGAGCGACCTCGAGAGCTACTATCACTATGTCGTCGGCAATGGGCACAAGGCAAAGCTGCGTCTGTGCCGAATCCCGGGAATGACGAGCCTGCTGCTTCCGGATCAGAATGTGCTGTCGCATTTTGCGAAATTTTCCGAATGGGGCAGCGTCGTCAGCGAACATCCGGTTCAGACCCGCCGGCTCGACGATATCGCCGAAATCCGGGATCTGGATTTCCTGAAAATCGACGTTCAGGGCTCCGAGCTGGCGGTCTTCGGAAGCGGGCGGCAGAAGCTGAAGCAGGCCGTCGCCATTCAAACGGAGGTCTCGTTTCTTTGCCTTTACAAGGAGCAGCCGACATTCGGCGATATCGATGGCGAATTGCGCAAGCAGGGGTTCGTTCCTCACGCCTTTACGGCCATCAACCGGCGTATGATCGCTCCCTTGAGCGACCCATCCAATCCCTACGCGGCGATGAACCAGCTGCTGGAGGCCGATATCGTCTATGTGCGAAACTTCATGCGGCCGACTGACATGACGGTCGAGCAACTCAAGCATCTGGCAATGATCGCTCATCATTGCTACCGCTCATTCGACCTTGCTGCGAACTGTATTCATCACCTGATTGCGCGCAAGTCGATCCCTGATCGGTCGATCCGCGACTACATGGCGTCCATCCAGCTTCCGCAACGCTGATCAGAGCTGGCCGCGCAAATTACTTGATCTTGTCGTAGGCCGCGGCGAAGTCGTTCAACGGCATCGGGATCGCGATCGTCTCCTTGGCCATGTTCTGAAAGGAGACCTTCAGCTGCTTGCCCGAGCGAAGGCTCGCGAGCAGGTCGGGCGCGATCGGCGTCGAGGCATAGCAGCCGCGGTTCTCGCAGGTCTGGATCTGCAGATCGATCGTCTTGCCTTCGTCGACCTGAAGCTTGGCGCCGAGCGGGAGATTGAGGCCGAGAGGCAGCTGCAGCAGCGCAACCGGCGTGCGGGTGTCGGGCGCGACGCGGATGTTGATCAAGACGATGGTCTGGCCGGTCTTGGTCAGCACTGCGTTCTGCTCGATCGCGCATTCGAGCGGGGCGTCGCGGCTCGCGCTGGTGCAGCGCGCGATCCAGCCGGGCTGAGGCGGCGTGCTCTCGGCCTGCGGTTGGGTTGGTGCAGGCGTCGGCTGGGCGGCGGGGGCAGGGGAAGCCGCGTTCTTCTTGCTGCCCTGCTGGGCAGACGCAGCGCCCGTCGACAACAGAACAGCGGCGGCAAGGGCGACAAGTCTGGATTGCATGGGCATGGCGTGACCGCGTTGGCTTGAACCGAGGGCTTGGCTGTAGCGTCGCGGATGTCGCGACGCAAGCTACTCGGCGGCTTCCTTGACGGTGCCGTGCTCCGACGTCTCGAGCCCATCCTCGTCGGCCGAGCCGCCCTTGAACAGGTTGGAGAATTTGTCGAGGTAGAGATAGACCACCGGTGTGGTGAACAGCGTCAGCGCTTGGCTGACGATGAGGCCGCCGACCATGGCGTAGCCGAGCGGCTGGCGGATCTCGGCGCCGGTGCCGTGGCCGAGCATCAGCGGCACGCCGCCCAGCAATGCTGCCATCGTCGTCATCATGATCGGGCGGAAGCGCAGCAGCGCGGCCTGCCGGATCGATTCCTCCGGCGTCTTGTGCTCGTCGCGCTCGGCCGCGATGGCGAAGTCGACCATCATGATGCCGTTCTTCTTCACGATGCCGATCAGCAGGATGACGCCGATCAAGGCAATGAGGCTGAACTCGAATCCGGCGGCCATCAGGATCGCGAGCGCGCCGACGCCGGCCGAGGGCAGGGTCGACAGAATCGTGATCGGATGGATGTAGCTCTCGTAGAGGATGCCGAGGATCAGATAGACCACGACCAGCGCCGCGAGGATCAAAAGCGGCACGGTGCCGAGCGATTGCTGGAACGCCTGCGCGGTGCCCTGGAAGCTCGAGTTCAGCGTCGCCGGCGCGCCGAGATCGGCCATCGCCTTCTGCACGGCCTCGGTGGCCTGGCCGAGCGCAACGCCCTGGGCGAGGTTGAAGCTGATGGTGATCGCCGGGAATTGGCCCTGGTGGCTGATCGAGAGCGGGCGGACCGGGTCGGTGGTCCAAGTCGCGAAGGTCGAGAGCGGCACCTGGTCGCCTGTCAGCGGCGACTTCAGATAAAGCTTGTTGAGGCTGTCGAGATTGCCCTGCATTTCCGGCAGGATCTCCAGGATCACCTTGTAGGTGTTGAGCTGGGTGAAATACTGCGTCACCTGCCGCTGCCCGAAGGCGTCGTACAGCGTGTCGTCGATCAGCTGCGGCTGGATGCCATAGCGCGCGGCGGTGTCGCGGTTGATCTTGAGCTGAACCGTCGTGCCCTGGGTCTGCTGGTCGGTGGCGACGTCGCGCAGCTCCGGCAGCGTCTGCATCTTGGCCAGGATCTTCGGTGCCCAGTCGTTGAGCTCGGCGAGATCGGCATCCTGCAAGGTGAACTCGAACTGCGTGCGGGTCGGCCGGCCGCCGAGGCGGACATCCTGGGCCGCCTGCATGTACAGACGGGCGCCCGATACCTTCTCGAGCTTGGGGCGCAGCCGCGCAATGATCTGCTGTGCCGATGCCTCGCGCTTGTCGCGCGGCTTCAGCGTGATGAACATGTTGCCGTTGTTGCCGGCGCGGCCGCTGCCGCCGATGTTCATCGCGATCGTCGCGACGTCGGGGTCCTGCATGACGATCTTGCCGAGCTCGACCTGCCGGCGCTGCATCTCGGCGAAGGAGATGTCCTGCGAGGCCTCCGAGGTCGCCGTTATCAGGCCGACGTCCTGCTGCGGGAAGAAGCCCTTCGGGATCAGGACGAAGAGATAGATCGACAGCCCAAGCGTGGCGAAGAAGACCACGAGGGTGGTGCGCCGCCAGGCCAGGGCATGGTCGAGCCCCCATTCGTAGCCGCGCAGCATCGCGTCGAAGGCGCTCTCGCTCCATTTGTAGAATTTGCCGTGGGTCACTTCGCCATGGGCACGCAGAAAGCGCGAGGCCATCATCGGCGTCAGGGTCAGCGACACGAACATCGACACGAAGATCGTCATCGCCAGCACGACCGCGAATTCGCGGAACAGGCGTCCGATGATGCCGCCCATCAGGAGCAGCGGGATCAGCACGGCGACCAGCGAGATGGAGATCGAGACGATGGTGAAGCCGATCTCCTTGGAGCCTCTGAAGGCGGCAGCGAGCGGCTTTTCGCCTTCTTCGATGTAACGCGTGATGTTCTCCAGCATCACGATGGCGTCGTCGACCACGAAGCCGACGGCGATCGTGAGCGCCATCAGCGACAGATTGTCGAGCGAATAGCCGAACACCCACATCAGGGCGCAGGCCCCCAGCAGCGCCAGCGGAACCGTGACGGTGGGAATCACCGTCGCCCAGAAGCTGCGCAGGAACACGAAGATGACCATGACCACGAGGGCGATGGTCAGCAGCAGCGTGAACTGGACGTCCTCGACCGCGGCACGAATGGTCGTGGTGCGGTCGCTGATGAGCTCGATCTTGATCGCGGGCGGGATCGCTGCGACGAGGCGGGGCAGGGTCGCCTTGATCCGGTCGACGGTCTCGATGACGTTGGCGCCCGGCTGCTTGAACACCACCAGGAATACGCCGCGCTTGCCATTGGCCCAGGCCGCCTGCTTGGCATCCTCGGCGCCGCTGACCGCCTGCCCGATGTCGCGGATGCGCAGCGGGCCGCCGTTGCGGTAGGCGATGATGACGTCGTTCCAGTCCTTGGACTGGGTGAGCTGATCGTTGGCGTAGATCGTGTAGGCGCGCTTCTCGCCGTCGATATTGCCCTTCGGGCTGTCGACCGTGGTGATCGCGATCTGGCTACGCACGTCCTCCATCGACAGGCCCTTGGCGACCAGCTTCGCCGGATCGACCTGGATGCGGATCGAGGGTTTCTGCTGGCCGCCGATGAAGACCTGTGCGACGCCGGAGATCTGGCTGATCTGCTGGGCGAGCTGGGCGTCGATCGAATCGCTGACCGTGGTCAGGGGCAGTGTGTCCGATGTCGCCGACAGCAGCAGGATCGGGGAGTCGGCCGGGTTCACCTTGCGGTAGGTCGGCGGCGAGGGCAGGTTCTTCGGCAATTGGCCGCTGGCGGCGTTGATGGCGCCCTGCACGTCGTTCGCCGCACCGTCGATGCTGCGGTTGAGGTCGAACTGGATGGTGATCGAGGCGGTGCCCAGATAGCTCGTCGAGGTCATCTGCGCGATGCCGGGAATCTGGGCGAACTGGCGCTCCAGCGGCTGGGCGACCGACGAGGCCATCGTCTCCGGGCTGCCGCCCGGCAAGTTGGCCGTGACCTGGATGGTCGGGAAGTCCACCTGCGGCAGCGGCGCCACCGGCAGCAGCGGATAGGCGACGAGGCCGACAAAAAGAATGCCGGCCATCAGCAGCGATGTGCCGATGGGATAACGGATGAAAGGTGCCGAAATCCCGCCGTCGGTCATTCCTGTTGGACCTTGTTTTTCTGGACCGGATCCGAACTCGCGACAGTCGTCGAGACCAGACTGCCGGGCTGAACCTTGTACTGGCCGCCGGTGATCACCTGCTGGCCGGGACTCAAGCCTTCCTCGATGACCGAGCGTCCGTCGATGGAATAGGCGACCTTGATCTTGCGAACCTCGGCCTTGTTGTCCTGGCCGACGGTATAGGCGTAGAGGCCGTTGGTCGAATGCTGGACCGCGTCATCGGGAACGATGGTCGCGTCTTTCAGCGTCCGCACCAGCAGCCGCGTCGACACCGATTGTCCCGGCCACAGCGTGTGCTCCTTGTTGTCGAACACCGCCTTCAGCCTGATCGTCCCGCTGGTCGTATCAACCTGGTTGTTGATGACGGCAAGCTTGCCTTCGGCCAGCGTCTTCTTGCCGTCGGTGGTGAACGCAATCACCCTGAGCTCGCCGGATTTCTGGCCCTCGCTGATATAGGGCAGCTGGTCCTCCGGCGCGGTGAAGATCACCGTGATCGGTTCGACCTGCGCGATGGTGACGACACCGGTCTGGTTCGAGGCGTTGACGATGTTGCCGATGTCGACCTGGCGCAGGCCGGCGACGCCCGTGATCGGCGCCGTGATCTGGGTGTAGTCGAGCTGGGTCTGGGCGTTGGCGATCGCGGCTTCGTCGGCGGCGATCTGGGCGGTGAGCTGGGCGACGGTCGAGCGCTGGGTATCGACGCGCTGTGCGGTCGCGAATTCGCCGAGCTTCATCGCACGCTGCAGCTCGAGATTGGCATTGGCCAGGCTAGCCTCGTCCTGCGCCTTCTTGGCCTTGGCCTGGTCGAGCGTGGCTTGATAGGGGCGGGGATCGATCGAGACCAGCAACTCGCCCTGCTTGACGATCTGGCCTTCGGTGAAGGCGATCTTGTCGATCTGGCCATCCACCCGGGTCCGGACTTGTACGGTGTTGAAGCCCTGAACGGTGCCGAGACCGGTCAGGTAAACCGGGAAATCGGTCTTCTGGACCGGCGCGATGCTGACCGGCACGGCGGGCGCGCGCGGCGCACCCTTCTGTGCAGTCTGGGCTTTCCCGGCCTCCGCGGCCTGGTATCGCTGCCAGCCGTAATAGCCGCCGGCGGCCACGGCTGCGATGATGACAATCCACAGGATCGGCCGTGACTTTTTCATTGTGAGCGTATCGGCTTGTATGCCCAAAACAACGAATGGCGGGGCAATCAAAGGGTTCCAGCAAGGCTTGTATATTACACGCCAAGTTCCAGTGTAAACAGCACTATCAGTTGAGAATCCTAAACAATTGGAAAGCTTTGCACCCCGTAGGCAACCGGGTGACGCGCCGGTGTGCAGTGCTGCATTCTCTTGTGACGAGCGAGGAGCGTGCAAGAGACAGAGAATACTCGCAGGCGTCGTGACGTTGCGATGGAGGACGCGAGCGAACGCGCTGTGCAGGTGCGGGCGCATTTGCCTTCGCGAGAACGGTTCTAAACCGCTCCGGTCGCGTTTCGGTTGTCACCAAAACCAGCATCGTTCATATCGGCGCCGCCACGTCAGGAGTGCGGAATGGACGAATTGAACGGCAAGCTGATCGCGTGCCAGATTCTGATTACGGGGTTGATCGCTCGCGTAGCCAATGAGCAGCGCGATCCCTTGCGCTTTCTCACCGACTTCCGCGACGAGATCAAAGCCGTCGTTGGCGGCGTCAACATCGTGGGCATGGACAACACCGATCGCGTGCGTGCAACCGCGCAGCGCACCGTCGATGAATTGTTCTCGCTGATGAAGCCCCCGAGCAGCGACTGACGGCTGCGCAAGATGATGCACGAAGACGAGTGTCGCTATGTCCCGCTGCATCAACGTGTCGCGCGACAATGCCTGCTGCGACAGGCGTCCCGTGCTTTGACGCAAAGCGCGATGCACGAACCGCGCATCGCAAGGACAAACATCGGCTCCAGTTTAGAACGCTTACAAGCTCGAGCTTAGAACGGTTTCAAACTCAAATTTAGAATCGTTTTGATCTGGATGGATTCAACGTTGCTCATGCCGTGACTGCGTTGACCCTCATTGCCCCGCTCGATACGACCAGTGTGTCGCTCTGTCACGGTGCGACACACTGCAGCAATTGGAATGGGGGCGTAGGATGGGTATGGCAAGGGCTCCGCGGTCGTTGCGTTCGACCGCGGTACGGCAAGCATTGGTCGGCAATTTCGATGGTACGGCTGGCAAGACTGCTTCCACCGTTGCAGGCCTGATCGCAGTCGCGTCGGTATCGAGCGCAGCACAAGCGCAGCAGACAAGTCTGCCACCCGTCAACGTCGACGCGCCCAAGGAGCGGCCGCGCTCCACCACCGCGAAACCGACGCCCGATCAGGTCCGCGCCCGCAACGCGCTGCGGCGTGCGGCACAACAACGTCAGCAGGCTGCAGTGGCCCCGGTCGTCGATGCGGCCGCACCGTCGCCCGATCGCAATCCCTATGCAGATCCGGCTGCGCCCTACAAGGTCGATCACGTCCAGGCCGGCGGCAAGTTTCCGGAGAAGCTGGTCGATACGCCGAAGTCGATCACGGTGCTGAGCAAGGAAGTCCTCGAGGACAAGGGCGCCACCACGCTGAAGCAGGCGATCCTGAGCACGGCCGGTGTGACCCTCGGCACCGGCGAGGGCGGCAACGCTTTCGGCGATCGCTTCTTCATCCGCGGCTTTGACGCCCGCAACGACGTCTTCATCGACGGCGTGCGCGATGCCGGCGTCAGCGTGCGCGAGAACTTCTTCACCGAGCAGGTCGAGATCCTGCGCGGTCCAGCGTCGTCCTTCGCGGGCCGCGGCACGGCGGGTGGCGCCATCAACATCGTCACCAAGCAGGCCGTGACCGAGAAGAGCTTCTATAACATGGACACGACGTTTGGCACCGACCAGACCAAGCGTGTCACGCTCGACGTCAACCAGGTGATCAACCCGTCGCTCGCCGTTCGCGCCGGGGGCCTGTTTCAGGATGCCGACGTTGCGGGGCGGGATCGCGTCAAGGACAACCGCGATGGCGCCTTCGTCGCCACGACCTGGAAGCCGACCGACGCCATCAAGATCACCGGCAATTACATCCACACCGAGCTGACGGGCATTCCCGATTTCGGCGTGCCGTATTATCGGCCGAGCACGTCGTCGACATCAGGCGGGCCTTTCCCGGACTTCGGGGTCAACCGGAATAATTTCTACGGCTTCGTCAATCGCGATTTCTACCGGACCGGCCAGGATATCGGCACGATCAATGCAGAAGTTCAGGTCACGCCCGATCTGCTGCTCACCAACAAGATCCGGGAATCGCACTCGACGCAGAACTACATCGGCACACTGCCGGAATCGCCGACGCTGGCCGCAGGCGCTCCGTTCACGGCTTATACTGTGAGCGCCAACCCGCAGAGCCGCTACCAGGCCACCGACGTGTTCGCCAACCAGACCGAGGCGACGTACAAGTTCGACGATCATGCCGGCTTCAGGCACACGTTGCTTGCAGGCATCGAATACGACAACGAGCGATCGTCGATCGACACTTACACCGGGCTTGGCTCGGAGATCACGACCGGGACGACGCCTTTCACCGGCTCGGGATCGACGTCCGGCGTCAGCGTGTTTTATCCTCAGGCCACCGACAATCCGTTTCCGATACCGGGGGGCCTGACCGGCAGGCCGACCAAGATTGGGATTGAAACCATCAGCGGCTACGTCATGGACAGCGCGAATTATCGCGATGTCCTCATCCTCAACGGCGGTTTCCGCTATGACGATTACAGCATCAAGACATCGGCTTTCACGGCGGCGGGTGCTTTCGGGCAGCAGTCCGCGCAATTCCTGGTTCCGGATTACAACCTCGGCCTCACGCTGAAGCCGCTGCCCAACGGCAGCGTTTATGCCGCCTATGCGACCTCGGCGAATCCCGTGGGCTCGGAGTTCGACGGCACCAGCACCGCCTATGGCGGCATCAATCCAAATCTGGCCGGTGGCAACAACCAGATCTTCGGGCCCGAAAAGAACAAGGCCATAGAGCTCGGCACCAAATGGGAGTTGTTCGATCGCCACCTGCTGCTGACTGCCGCGCTGTTCGAGACGACCAAGGAAAACGCGCGCGAGGCGCAGAACGTCGGCAGCACGGCGGCGGCGGCGGCGCTTGGCTGTACCTTCGCCCCCTTGGCTCCGGCAAAGACCGTGTCGTGCATCACGGCGGGCGCTGCCTATCGCGTCCGCGGCATCGATCTCGGGGTGGGTGGCAAGATCACGGACAAATGGAGCGTGTTCGGCGGCCTCGTGCTGATGCAGTCGGAGGTGACGAAGTCCCTGGCCCCGCCGGCCAATACGACACTCTACGCCTCCAATGTCGGGCGTCCGCTTGCCAACATCGCGCACGAGTCGTTCAGCCTGCTCTCGAAGTACCAGCTCAACGACACCTGGGAGCTCGGCGGGCAGGCGGTGTACCGCTCCAAGATCTATGGCGGCACTTTGCTCGCGGCCAACCAGGGCACGTCGATTCCGAGCTACTGGCGCTTTGATGCGTTCGCGGAAGCCAAGATCAACAAGAACTGGCAGGTGAAGCTGTTCGTCAACAACATCTTCGACAAGCGCTACTACGACGCGCTGTACCAGAGCGCGACGCCGTTCGTGCTGGAGGCGCCCGGGCGCGCCGCCTATCTGGTGATCTCGGCGCGCTACTGATGGAGAGTAACGAGGTGCCATGCTGACATGCATTGAAGGCGTCCTGAGCAAGGATGATGTGGCGGAGTTTCGCCGCATGATGGATGCCAGCGAATGGGAAGACGGCCGTTCCACCGCGGGCGCGCAGTCAGCCATGGTCAAGCGCAACGAGCAGTTGCCGCCGGACGGTGAGGTCGCGCGCAAGCTCGGCCATCGCATCATCTCGGCGCTGACGGCGAACCCGCGGTTCCTGGCGGCCGCAATCCCGCTCCAGATCTTTCCGCCGCTGTTCAACCGCTATGCGGCGGACAGCGGCCACTATTTCGGCCTGCATGTCGACAACGCGATCCGCGGCGACCGCCTGACCGGCCTTCGCATTCGCACCGATCTGTCGGTCACGTTATTCCTCAGCGAGCCCGAAGATTACGATGGTGGCGAACTTGTGATCGAGGACACCTACGGTTCGCACGAAGTGAAGTTGCCAGCTGGGGACTGCGTGCTCTATCCCTCGACCAGCCTGCATCTGGTCACCCCGGTGACGAGGGGGGCCCGGGTTGCGTCTTTCTTCTGGCTCCAGAGCATGATACGGGACGATCAAGCCCGCAGCATGATCTTTGACCTCGACACCGCCATTCAGGCGCTGGTGGCACGGCTCGGGCGCGACGATCCCGAAACGGTCAAATTGACGGGTATCTATCACAACCTCATTCGCAACTGGGCCGAAGTATGAAGTTCGCATCTTTCCACGCAAGCCTCGTTGCAACCGCGCTGCTCGCGGCCGCCTGGCTCACAGCGCCTGCTGCTGCCCAGACACAAACCCAGGCGGCGGCGCAGGCTCGGCCCACAGCGCCTGCACCTGCGGCGGCCCTGCCGGCGCCGGTTACTGCCGCTACCGCGGCGCAACCAAGCGCTACCGCGGCGCCTTCGACCGCAGCCGCCACGGCTGCCACGCCCACGGCTGCGGCGCCCATGGCCGCGACGCCCAGCGCTCCCGCGACCGAGGCTGCGTCCGAGCCAGCGCCGAAGGCCGGCATCGCGCCGGCCATGAAGGAATTGTCGCCCTGGGTGATGTTCATGTCGGCGGACGTCATCGTGAAGGCGGTCATGATCGGGCTTGCCTTCGCCTCGCTTGTGACCTGGACCGTCTTCATCGCAAAATCGATCGAGCTGTCGATCGCCTCCACGAGGCTTCGTTCGGCGCTGAAGAGGATTGCAGAGGCGCGGTCGCTCGCGGAAGCCCAGATGGCGCTCGGCACCAAGCAGGGCATCCTGCCGTCCTTCCTGAGTGCCGCGCTGCGCGAAGCGCGGATGTCGGCGGGCCTGTCCAGCGACGGCGGCATCAAGGAGCGTGCGGCGTCGAGCTTCGCCGAGATCGTGCGCGCGGAAGCGCGGCGCATCCGCGTCGGTATGGGTGTGCTTGCGACCATCGGTTCGACGTCACCCTTCGTCGGTCTGTTCGGCACCGTCTGGGGCATCATGAACAGTTTTATCGGCATCTCGAAGTCGCAGACGACCAATCTTGCTGTGGTTGCCCCCGGCATCGCCGAGGCGCTGCTCGCCACTGCCATCGGTCTCGTCGCCGCTATTCCTGCCGTCATCATCTACAATCACTTCTCGCGCGTGACGAAGGGCTATCTCGAGCTCGTCAGCCGCGCCTCGGGCGCCGCCGCCCGGCTGTTGTCGCGCGATCTCGACCGCAGCCATGGCAGCGCGCATTCGCACGCGGCGGAGTAAGCCATGGCTGTCTCGCTCACCGAGAATGATGACGACGACGATTTCTCCGAAACGCATGACATCAACGTCACGCCGTTCATCGACGTCATCCTGGTGCTGCTGATCATCTTCATGGTCGCAGCTCCGCTGTCGACAGTCGATCTGCCGATTGACCTGCCGACGTCGAGCGCGCAGCCGCAGAAGAAGCCGGACAAGCCGACCTATGTCAGCATCAAGCCCGATCTGACGCTGGCGATCGGAGAGAATCCGGTCAAGCGCACCGACCTCGTCAGCTCGCTCGATGCCATCGCCGATATGAGCAAGGACAAATATCTGTTCCTGCGCGCCGACAAGGCGGTGCCGTATGGCGAGTTGATGGGCGTGATGGAAATCCTGCGATCCGGCGGCTATTCTCGGATCAAGCTGGTGGCGCTAGAGGCACCTCCTGCGGCGGCCGGGCCGGCGCAAGGGGCAGTCCAACCCTGATGGCGGCGCGATGACCGACCCTGTGTTCGAGGCAAAATCCTCGCGGCCGTTGTGGATCGTGGCCGCTGTCGTAGCGATTGGCCTGCATCTTGGCGGGGCCGCGCTCGCGCTCGCCAACCTACGTGCCGACGACGGTGACGACGGCCTCGGCGCGAACGGCGCGGAATACGCCGTCGAAATGACCTCACCGAAGCTTCCCGAGACGGATCTGCCGCCCGGTCCGGACAGCGAAGCCTCACAGTACCAGCCGCAGCAGATGCAGCAGCAGGCCGAGGTGAAGGAGACCGACCTGCCGAAGGAGATTCCCCAGGAGGCCGAGGACCCGGACCGCCTCGTCACCGAGAATGACTCCAAGAAGCCGGTGGAGGACACCACGAAGGTGGCTAAGGTCGAGACCCAGGCCGTCGAGGAGATGCCGAACGCCCAGGAATCGGCAAGGCAGGCACTGAACGAGGACGCGCGCGAGGACGAGAAGGCGGCGGCGCCCCATCAGGGCATCGGCAAGGACATCCGCAAGCTGACCGCCGAGTGGGGCAAGCGGATCAGCGCCTATTTCGAGATTCACAAGCGCTATCCCAAGGACAAGATCAAGACGACGACGGTGACGCTCAGCCTGGTCCTGAACCGGCGCGGCAATGTCGTGTCCGTCAATGTCGCGGAATCCTCAGGGGATCCCGCCTTCGACGATGCGGCCATTTCCATGGTGCGCCGGTCGGATCCGGTGCCGGTTCCGCCGGCCGAACTGACCGACGATCAGTTCGCCTTCAGCCTGCCGGTGAACTTCAAGAAGCCGTCGAAACAGGCTGATAGCGCTCAGCGCCAGTAGAACTTGATCCCGACATAGACCACGACCAGGCAGGCGAAGATCAGCGCCACCGGCAGCGGGCGCTTCTGGGTTCCTCCGGCCGTCGTTGCCCCGAAGAAGCCGGCCTTTTTCGGCTTTGGAGCCGGGCGCCGGAAAGCGGTAACATTGTCCCTTGCCGGTTCGGCCGGCCGCGTGCGGACGTCGGGCGGGTTTCCACCGCCGCCCATCTCCAGATAGTAGGATTTGTAGACCTCGGCGATGGCGGCCTCTGTCGCCTCAGCCTCGCTCATCCGCTCCAGCAGCTTCTTGTAGCCGTCCAGGAAGCCCTGTGCGTCAGGGGGCAGCGCCGACAACCCGTTCAGCTTGGCCATCATCTTCCAGGTGGCGAAATCGGCTCGGGCACGGGTGTCCGCGCGACGCGCGATCAGCATATCGGCAGCTTTGACCAAGTTGGCCTCTAGCCCTTCGGCTTTGTCTTCAGGGATATCAAGTACGGTTTCAACTACGCATTGCCGGTGGCCAAGAGAACAGCTTGAATCACATAACCGGTCAACGTTCGCAGTATTGCTGAAATAACATCAAGATTTAGACCGAACTGGGAACCCGCCAGCGGTAGCAAAATCAGAAGCCCGATCAGGATCATCATGCCGAACGGCTCGAGTCGCGACAGCGGCAGGGCGAGCGCGCGGGGCAACAGCCCGACCGCGACCCGTCCGCCGTCGAGCGGCGGTATCGGCATCATGTTGAAGACCGCCAGCACGGCGTTGATCAGCAGCGCATTCTTGAGATTGTCGAAGATCCATTGCGCGGAGCCTGCCGGCGCCAAGGGCAAAGCGTGGAGGGCGAGACCTGCGACCAGCGCCAGCAGGATGTTGGTGACGGGACCGGCGAGAGCGACCCAGACCATGTCCAGCTTCGGATTGTTGAGCTTGCGAAAATTCACCGGCACGGGCTTGGCATAGCCGAACAGGAACGGGGAATGCGCAAACAGCAGCATCGCCGGTAATATCAGCGTGCCGAACGGATCGATGTGCCTGGCAGGATTGAAGCTGACGCGCCCAAGCTGCCAGGCTGTGTCGTCGCCGAGCCGGTGCGCGACAAAACCGTGCGCGGCTTCATGGAAGGTGATGGCAAGCACCAGCGGCAGCACCCACACCGAGAGATCATAAAAGGAAACGTTCACGTCGCATCCAGCCTGTTTGTGCCTGTCGCCTTGCAGACGACCGTCAGGCGGTGCAGCAATGCTTCAGCTCAACATAGGGTGGCCGGTTCCGAAATGCCACGCTGCAGATGATCGGCGAGCAGTGCCGCCGGGCGCGATAGGCCGCGCGCGCAATGGAGGCGGATGTCCGCCACCGGCAGCGGCGGCAGGCCGTCGCGTAAGCCGAGAGGTCGAAGGCGGCGCGGCAGGGTGCCGGCCTTCACGACGGTCACCACAAGGCCTTCCGCTGCGATCGCTTCCACCGCCGCCGTCGTCCGGCTGACAAAGGCGAGCCGCCAGGGCCGGCCGGCGTGATCAAGTGCTTCCGCGGCCCATTGGCGGAACAGGCAGCCCGGCGGGTAGAGCGCGACGGGCAGGGTGTCTTCCGCCATGGCACGACAAGCGGCGGCGGCTGCCCAGACGGCCTGCTCGCGCCGCAACAGCTCGCCCTCGCCACGCCCTTCCGGATGCATGGCGATGACGAGGTCATAGGCCTCGCCGAGGCGGGCCGGCATGGTGGCGGTCAGCCCGGTCTCGACCTCGACCCTGACGGTCGGATGATTGTTGGCAAAGCTCGCCAGCAGCGGCGGAACGACGATCGTGCCATAATCGTCCATCACGCCGAGGCGAATGACCGCCTCGGGCTTGCGCGAGCGCAAGGCGTCGACCGCTTCCGCATGAAGGGCAAGGATACGCTGGGCATAGGCGCGCAGCTCTTTGCCCGCGGCGGTCTGCACGATGCCGTCCCGATTGCGCTGAAACAACTTTGTGCCGAGCCGCTGCTCGAGGCGCCTGACCTGCACGCTCACCGCGGACTGTGTGCGGTTGAGCCGATCGGCCGCGCGAGTGAACGAGCGATGCTCGGCGACGGCGAGAAAAGCCCTCAGCAGATCGGGATCGAGGTCGGGCGCGGTCATGACGGAACGTTATCCCAGCATGACGGAAATTCCATTCTCAGTTTTGACACGGCCCGTATGCTGTTCGTCAGCGCGTTCGTCAGGGAGCAATCGTGAGCGAGATTTTCGGCGTTCTGGCCGCGGTGCTATCGAGCGCGCTGGGCGGCACCTCGATTGGCGCGACGCGCTATCTCGTCGGCAGCATCGATCCGCTGGCGATTGGCTCATTCCGGTTTGGCATTGGCTTTCTGCTGCTACTGCCGCTGACCCTGCTGCGCGGCGACCGCTGGCTGGAGCGCGATGACTGGGCGGCTACCGTCGGGCTCGGCATATTGTTTTTCGCGCTGTTTCCAATCTTGTTCAATGCATCGCTGATCTTCACGACAGCCGCGCGCGGCGCGCTCGCGCTATCGACGCTGCCACTGTTGTCGCTCGTGATTGGCGCCGCGCTCGGCAGCGAAGCCCTGACCTGGCGCAAGTCAATTGGTGTCGTCGTGGCAACATCAGGCGTTGCCGTCGCGCTTCTCTCTGACTTGAGCTCGGCGCCGTCAGGGGCCTGGCGCGGTGATCTTCTGATGATGGCGGCTGCGCTGTGCATGGCGCTGTATGGCATCTGGTCGAAGCCGCTGATCCGGCGCTCCAGCCCGATCGGGTTTACGACCATGAGCATGGCCGCGGGCGGTCTCTGCCTCATCCTGCTTTCAAGTTTTCGAGGCAGCTTCGCGCCCGTTGCAGATTTCGGCACGCCCCAATGGCTGGCTGCGCTTTATCTCGGCGCCTTCGGCGCGGCGCTGACCTTCTATCTCTGGGCCTTCGCGCTGGAGCGGACCACGCCGACGCGCGTGGCGATTTCGGTCACGGTCAATCCGATCACGGCATCGCTGGTCGGCGCCTGGCTGCTGCATGAGCCGCTGCGCTGGAACCTCGCGGCCGGCATTGTCGCGGTGTTCGCAGGGATTTGGTTAGCCACGACAACGGGAAAGCGCGTGCGGGCGGCAAGCATCACCGTTTCAAGGCAGCCCTGACCTCAGGCCGGGATCGTCGTCTCATACTGCGTCAGGCCGTCGTCGAGCTTCACCCAGGCGAGCTTTTCCGAGACCCAGATGTGCTCGGTCGGCGCGAAGGCGTTGCGGTCGTCGAAGGTCGCGAGCGCGACGCCGGCCAGCGTGCCGTTGCGCCGCCAGGAGAACAGCCGCGTGCCGCAGGTCTTGCAGAACACGCGGTCGATCGCCTCAGACGACTTGTAGCGGCCGGTCTCACCCTCGACTGTCAGCGCCTTCTGGTCGAACTGGGCGCGGGCGAAATAGGGCGAGCCCATCGCCTTCTGGCACATGCGGCAGTGACAGATGCGCACGTTCAGCGGTTCGCCCTCCGCCTTGAACCGTACTGCGCCGCACAGGCATCCACCTTCCCGGATCATGGTGTCCTCAATAGGTTGCCCGTCCACCCGAGATATCGAACACCGCGCCGGTCGAGAACGCGCAGTCTTCGGATGCGAGCCATGCGACCATCGCCGCCAGTTCTTCCACCAGCACGAAGCGCGCTTTGGGGATTTTAGACAGCATGAAATCGATATGCTGCTGCGTCATCTGGTCGAAGATCGCGGTCTTGGCCGCCGCCGGCGTCACCGCATTCACGAGAATGTCATGCGCGGCGAGCTCCTTGCCGAGCGATTTGGTCAGCGCGATCAGGCCAGCCTTGGAGGCTGAATAGTGCGAGGCGTTCGGATTGCCTTCCTTGCCGGCGATCGAGGCGATGTTCACGATCCGCCCGTATTTCTGCTTGAGCATCACCGGCACGATGGCCTTGCAGACGATGAAGGGACCGTCGAGGTTGATGCGCAGGACTTTCCGCCATTCCTCCAGATCGGTCTCCCAGACCGGCTTGTTGACGCCGGCGATGCCGGCATTGTTGACGAGGATGTCGATCCTGCCGAAGGCTGCCAGCGTCGCATCGCGGGCCTGCTCGACGCCTGCGGTGTCGGTCACGTCGACCTTGAAGACGCGGACGTTGTCGCCGATCTCCGCGGCGGTCTTCTCGGCCAAATCTGAATCAAAATCCCAGATTGCGACCCTGGCGCCGGAGGCGACGAAACGCTCGCTGATGGCGCGGCCAAAGCCCTGCGCGCCGCCGGTGACGACGGCGACGCGGTCGTTGAGATCAATCTTGTTCATCAGATGTGATCCGGTGGGCGTCAGAGCATGTAGCCGCCGTCAACCACGAGGTCGACACCGGTGGTGAAGGCGCTCTCGTCGCTGCCGAGATAGACCGCCATGGATGCGATCTCCTCGGCAGTGCCGAGCCGGCCCATCTTCTGGCGCGAGATGAACATCTCCTTGCCCTGCGGCCCTTGGGCTGCGGCGCGGTCGAGCATCGAGGGGGTCTCGACGGTGCCGGGGCAGATCGCGTTGCAACGGATGCCCTTGGTGATGAAGTCCAGCGCGACCGCGCGCGACAGCAGCGACACCGCGGCTTTGGATGAGCTGTAAACGTAGCGGTTCGCCGGCGGACGCAGCGCCGCGCAGGACGAGATGTTGACGATGCTGCCGCCGCCGCCCGCGATCATGTCAGGCAGGAAGGCCTTGATGGTCCGGTGCATCGACTTGACGTTGAGGTCGAACGAGAAATCGAAATCCTCTTCCGAGCAATCCAGGATGGTCCCGTGGTGCACGAAGCCGGCCGCGTTGAGCAGGATGTCGATCTTGCCGATACGTTTTGCAAAGGCATTGACGTCAGCGGTGTTGCGGACGTCGAGCTTGGCGACTTCCGTGATGCCTTCTTTGGTCAGGCTTGCGATGCCGGCCTCGTTGATGTCGGTGGCGATGACGGTTGCGCCTTCACGCGCGAATGCGAGCGCGCATGCGCGCCCGATGCCTGCCGCTGCAGCCGTGACGACGGCGCGCTTGCCCTTGAGGCGGTTGGCCATGGTGTTCTCCCTTTGAGTTGGTCATTCCGGGGCGCGCCTCTTGGCGCGAGCCCGGAATCCATTGTGCGGCAAAGTTTGTGGATTGATGGATTCCGGGCTCGCGCTGCGCGCGCCCCGGAATGACAGCGTCAGTGATTATCCCGCGGCACGCCAAACGCCGAGGCGACGTTCTGGTAGCGCGTGGCGAGCTCCATGCAGGCGCCGGTCGATTGCTGGCCGACAGTGCTACGATAGATCTCCTGCCACGGCGTCTGGTTCGGCGGATGCTTGAAGCCGCCGGCGGCCTTCAGCTCGGCATGGCGCTTCTTCAGTTCCTCCTCGGAGATGAGGATGTTGGCGCTGCCCTTGTTGAGGTCGATGCGGACCTTGTCGCCGGTCCTGAGGATCGCGAGGCCGCCGTTGGCGGCGGCTTCCGGCGAGGCGTTCAGGATGGACGGCGAGCCCGAGGTGCCGGACTGACGGCCATCGCCGATGCAGGGCAGGGACAGGATGCCGCGTTTGATCAGCGCCGCCGGCGGCTGCATGTTCACGACCTCGGCACCACCGGGGTAACCGATCGGGCCGGTGCCGCGGATGAACAGCACGCAATGCTCGTCGATGTCGAGCGAGGCATCGTCGATCCGCGCGTGATAATCCTCCGGCCCCTCGAACACGACGGCGCGGCCCTCGAAGGCGTTCAGATCCTTCGGATTGCTCAAGTAGCGATCGCGAAACTCCTTGGAGATCACCGAGGTCTTCATGATCGCAGAATCGAACAGATTGCCCCTCAGCACCAGGAAGCCGGCGTCCTTCACCAGCGGCTTGTCGTAGGCCCAGATCACGTCGTTGTCGGGCGCCGGCGCATTCTTGCAATTCTCGCCGATGCCGCGGCCGTTGACGGTGACCGCGTCCTCATGGATGCGCTTGTGCTTCATCAATTCGCGCACCACCGCGGGCACGCCGCCGGCGCGGTGGAATTCCTCGCCAAGATAGAATCCGGCCGGCTGCATGTTGACCAGCAGCGGCACGTCGTGGCCGAATTTCTGCCAGTCGTCGATCGACAGCTCGACGCCGATGTGTCGGGCCAACGCGTTGATGTGGATCGGCGCGTTGGTCGAGCCGCCGATCGCCGAATTGATGACGATACAGTTCTCGAACGCCTTGCGGGTCAGGATGTCCGACGGCTTGAGGTCTTCCCAGACCATCTCGACAATACGTTTTCCCGTCTCATAGGCGATCTGGCCGCGCTCGCGATAGGGAGCGGGGATGGCCGCGCAGCCCGGCAGCGAGAAGCCGAGCGCTTCGGCAAGGCCGTTCATGGTCGAGGCCGTGCCCATGGTGTTGCAATGGCCGACCGACGGCGCCGAGGACGCCACGATCTCCATGAACTCTTCATAGTCGATCTCGCCGGCGGCGAGCCGCTCGCGCGACTTCCAGACGATGGTGCCGGAGCCGGTGCGCTCGCCATTGTGCCAGCCGTTCAGCATGGGCCCGCCCGACAGCACGATCGCGGGCAGGTTGACGGTCGCCGCCGCCATCATGCAGGCCGGCGTGGTCTTGTCGCAGCCGGTGGTCAGCACCACGCCGTCGAGCGGGTAGCCGTAGAGCACCTCGACCAGGCCCAGATAAGCGAGGTTGCGGTCCAGCGCCGCGGTCGGGCGCTTGCCGGTCTCCTGGATCGGGTGGGTCGGGAATTCCATCGCAATGCCGCCGGCCTCGCGGATACCCTCGCGGACGCGGTGGGCCAGCTCGATATGGTGGCGGTTGCAGGGCGACAGGTCGTTGCCGGTCTGGGCGATACCGATGATCGGCTTGCCGGATTGCAGCTCGGCGCGGGTGAGGCCGAAATTCAGGTAGCGCTCCATATAGAGCGCGGTCATGCCCGGATTATGCGGATTGTTGAACCAGTCCTGCGAGCGAAGATGGCGGCGGGTGCCGTTGCCGGCGGGCGCGTGCCCATTGGTTGGGTTTTTTGTCATGGGTTTCTCCTTCAATGCAAACGCACGGTCCGACGTTCGGGATGTCGATCGGTGCGCTGCCCGGCAGCGCGAGCATGGTCAGACGGCCCGCCTGCTGGCGAACATTTCCTCATGGTTGGGATACTACTCACGGGTCGTTGGTAACGCTATCATTTTGTACGGCGGCCACCCATTCGCCCGCGCGGGGGCTCGCCGTCGGCCGCTGTGCTTGCGAACTCTGTCGTTCGATCACCGTGAAGCCGAGATCGAGCACGGGCTTTTCAGGGCGCTTTCCCTCGATCGCTTCAATCAGCATCGCGGCAGCCGTGCTGCCCATCTCGTAACGATTGGTCCGCACGCTCGTCAGCGTCGGCACCGAGGAGGCCATGAATTCGAGGTCGTTGAAGCCGACGATCGCGATCTGGTCGGGGACCGGGATGTCGCGCCGGCGGCATTCGAAGAGAACGCCGAGCGCGAGGTCGTCATTGGCGCAGAACACCGCGTCGATGTCGGGCTCGCGCGCGATCAGATCGGCGAACAGCGCGCCGCCAAGCGTCACCGAGGTCGGCGTAGCCGTCGTCACGGTCAGTCTTTGGTCGAACAGGCCGGCCTCTTTCATGGCTGCAGCATAGCCGTCGAGCCGGCGCTGCACCCGGGGATCCATGCGGGCGCCGACGAAGCCGATCCTGCGGTGGCCCTGCGCGAACAAATGGGCAATTGCCGCGCGCGCCGCATCATAGTGGGAGAAGCCGATCATCATGTCGACCGGATTAGGCCCGATCTCCATGATCTGCACGATCGGGCAGTCGGCCGCCTCAAGCATCGCGCGGGACTCGGTAGTCTGGTCGATGCCGGTGACGATCAGTCCCGCCGGCTTCTGTGCCAGAAACAGCCGCAGCAGCTTCTCCTCCTGGAGAATGGAGTAGCGCGTGTTGGACAGCTGGATCGAGTAACGGCTGCCTTCGGACGCGTCATAGATGCCGCGCAGCACGTCGGAAAACACGTTGTTGGTCAGCGACGGAATCAAGACGCCGATCACTTCGGTGCGCTGCGAGGCCAGCGCACGTGCCGCAAGGTTGGGCACATAGCCGAGCTCCCGGGCCGCGCTTTCGACCCGCGTCCGCTTGGCCATCGAGAGCGCCTCGGGATTGCGGAAGAAGCGGGACGCCGTGATCGGGCTGACGCCGGCCAGCTCGGCGACTTCCGCCAACCGAATCTTGCCAGACTTGGTGCGCTTTCGACCCATTTGTTGCTCATAACACAGCCATTCCCGCAAACAAAGGATCGTTGACAGCGCTACCAGCAACGAATAACCAAAGACAAATTGCCAAACCCGCACAAACTGCTGACAATGTCGCCTGTTAAGAGGGCTTCGGGTCAGCGAAGTTCGGAAAAAACAAGTCCGCGGCGGCGCTGCAGAGATGTGTCGTCTCGGTCGAAGGAGGGAGCTAGATGTCGTCTGTGCAAATCCGCGACGTGCGGAAATCGTTCGGCAATTTTGAGGTCCTGCACGGCGTCTCGATCCCGATCGAGGATGGCCAGTTCGTCGTCCTGGTTGGCCCCTCCGGCTGCGGCAAGTCGACGCTGCTGCGCATGCTCGCAGGCCTCGAGAACATCACCTCAGGCACGATCTCGATTGGCGATCGCGTCGTCAACAATGTCCAGCCCAAGGAGCGGGACATTGCGATGGTGTTCCAGAATTACGCGCTCTATCCGCACATGACCGTCGCCGAGAACATGGGCTTCTCGCTGAAGCTGCGGAACGCCGGCTCGGACGAGATCGGCAAGCGGGTCAAGCGCGCCGCTGAAATTCTTGCCCTGACGCCGTTGCTCGACCGCTACCCGCGCCAGCTCTCGGGCGGCCAGCGCCAGCGCGTCGCCATGGGCCGCGCCATCGTGCGCGATCCCCAGGTCTTCCTGTTCGACGAGCCGTTGTCGAACCTCGACGCCAAGCTGCGCGTCGCCATGCGCACCGAGATCAAGGAGCTGCACCAGCGGCTCAAGACCACCACCGTTTACGTCACCCACGACCAGATCGAGGCCATGACCATGGCCGACAAGATCGTCGTGATGCATGACGGCATCGTCGAGCAGATGGGCACGCCGCTCGAGCTCTATGACCGGCCGGAAAACCAGTTCGTCGCCGGCTTCATTGGCTCACCGGCCATGAATTTCCTGAAGGGGCATATCCGCGTCAACGGCGTTGCGACCTTCGAAGGACCAAACGGCGTCAAGCTGCCGCTCAAGAGCGCGCCGGCTGCCTCGGACGGCAAGCCCGTGGTTTACGGCGTCCGTCCCGAGCATTTCACCATTGCCGATGACGGCGCCGACGCCGAGATCGTCGTGGTCGAGCCGACCGGCTCGGAGACGCAGGTGTTTGCGAAGCTCGGGGGCGAGCAGGTCGTCGCGGTCTTCCGCGAGCGCCACCAGTTCAATCCAGGCGACAAGGTCAAGCTGAAACCCGATCCGGGCGTGATCCACTTGTTTGACGAGGCGACAGGCAAACGAATTTAGCCTGAACAAAGCAAAAAAAAGCATCACTGGGAGGACGACATGAAAGACTTCACCCGCCGGGCTTTGCTTCAGGGCGGAACGGCACTGGCCGCCGGCGGCATGCTGACCGGGCCTGCGCTGTTCGAATTCGCGAAAGCCTGGGCTGCGGATTCGCCTTGGAAGGCGGAGTCCGGTGCGAAGCTCACCGTGATGCGCTGGAAGCGTTTCGTCCCGTCGGAGGATGATGCGTTCAATGCCATGGTTGCAGCCTTCAAGTCGGCCACCGGCACCGAAATGAACGTATTCAGCGAGTCCTTCGAGGACGTGCAGCCAAAGGCATCCGTTGCAGCCAACACGGGCTCCGGCCTCGACGTCGCTTGGGGCCTTCACACGCTGCCGCAGCTGTTCCCGACCAAAGTCCTGAAGATGAACGACGTCGCCGACTATCTCGGCAAGAAATATGGCGGCTGGACGGACGCTGCAGCAAAGACCTGTAAGCTTGGCGATGACTGGCTGGGCATCCCGGTCGCGACCAACGGCGGCTACATGACCTACCGCAAGTCGGCGATGGACAAGGCGGGCTTCAAGGAATTCCCGAAAGATTTCCCGAGCTTCCTCGAGATGTGCAAGGCGCTCAAGGCGAACAACACGCCGGCGGGCTTCGCGCTCGGACACGCCAGCGGCGACGCCAATGGTTGGCTGCACTGGATCCTGTGGGGCCACGGCGCCTACACGGTCGACCAGAACGACAAGATCGTCATCAATTCGCCCGAGACCGCGAAGGCATTGGAGTATTGCAAGGCGCTGTACGACACCTTCATCCCGGGCACGCCGTCCTGGAACGACTCCTCCAACAACAAGGCGTACCTGGCCGGTGAGCTCTATTGCACCCTCAACGGCATTTCGATCTATGTTGCCGCCAAGACCGATCCCACCAAGAAGGAACTGGCGGAAGACACCTATCACGCGCTGCATCCGGTCGGTCCGGTCGGCAAGCCAACCGAGCTTCAGCTTGCTCTGCCGATCCTCTCCTTCAACTTCACCAAATATCCGAATGCGGCGAAGGCCTTCATCGCTTTCATGCTGGAGAAGGAAAACTACGAGAAGTGGCTGGAAGGCGCGCAAGGCTATCTGACGCAGACCCTGAACGCCTATGAGACGGCGCCGGTCTGGACCGCAGACCCCAAGAACACCGTGTTCTCGCAGGCCTCCAAGCGCACCCTGCCAGCATCCGGCATCGGCACGGTCGGCGAGAAGGCGGCCACCGCGATCGCCGATTTCATCGTCGTCGACATGTTCGCCAACTACTGCACCGGTTCGAAGGACGCAAAGGGCGCGATGGCTGAAGCCGAACGGCAGTTGAAGCGCATCTATCGCTGACGTCACGGAGCGGGCGGTTTCGGCCGCCCGCCCCTCAACATTTCGATCAGGGATAAACGGGCATGGCTGATGTCGCAATTTCCCGGGCCAAGCCTCAGATGAGCAAGGCTGGCGCGTGGACCCAGCTCAAGCACAACCGCAATTGGCTCGGCTTCTGGTTCATGGTGCCGGCCATGATGTTCCTGATCTTCTTCCTGGCCTATCCGCTCGGGCTCGGAATCTGGCTGTCCTTCACGGACACGCGCATCGGCAGGGTCGGGCACTTCATCGCCACCGAAAACTACGAGTGGCTGTGGGACGATTCCATTTTCTGGCTGTCGGTGTTCAACACGTTGCTCTACACCTTCGTCGCCAGCGCTTTCAAATTCGGCATCGGGCTTTACCTTGCGCTGCTACTCAACGAGCACATGCCCTTCAAGGCGATGCTGCGCGCGATGGTGCTCATCCCCTTCATCGTCCCGACGGTACTCTCCGCGCTCGCCTTCTGGTGGATATTCGATTCGCAATTTTCGATCATTTCCTGGTCGCTGAGGCATCTTGGCCTGATCAGCCAGAACATCAACTTTTTGGGCGATACAACCTGGGCGCGCATTTGCGTGATCTTTGCCAATATCTGGCGCGGCGTGCCTTTCGTGGCGATCACGCTGCTCGCAGGACTGCAGACTGTCTCGCCCTCGCTCTATGAAGCGGCGACGCTCGACGGCGCCACGCGCTGGCAGAACTTCCGGTACATCACCTATCCGCTGCTGACGCCGATCATCGCGGTCGTGATGACCTTCTCCGTGCTCTTTACGTTCACCGACTTCCAGCTGATCTGGGCGATGACGCGTGGCGGCCCGGTCAACGCCACCCACCTGATGGCAACCCTGTCCTATCAGCGCGCGATCATCGCCGGGCAGCTCGGCGAGGGCGCCGCGATTTCCAGCGCCATGATTCCGTTCCTGCTCGCCGCGATCATGGTCTCCTGGTTCGGCCTGCAGCGACGCAAATGGCAGCAGGGAGAAAGCAATGACTGATCTTCCTGCTTCCAAAGTCGATCTCAAGAGCGTGCTGTCGACGCCGCCCCGCGTCGACAACAGCGAGGGTATGAGCTATCTGCAGTCGGTGCCGCGCAGGATCGTGACGCTGTATCTGCCGCTCACGATCATCGTCGTCATCCTGCTGTTCCCGTTCTACTGGATGGCGCTGACCTCCGTGAAGCCCGACGAGCAGCTGCTCGATCTCGACAAGTACAATCCGTTCTGGACCTGGAATCCGACCTTCAAGCACTTCCACAAGCTGCTGTTCGAGAGCTACTATCCGCATTGGCTCTGGAACACGATGTACGTGGCGATCTGCGCCACGGTGCTCTCGATTGTCGCCTCGGTGTTCGCCGCCTACGCCATCGTGCGCTTGCGTTACAAGGGCGCCAATCTCGTCGGCGGCTTGATCTTCCTCGCCTATCTGGTGCCGCCGTCGATCCTGTTCATTCCGCTCGCCACCGTCGTATATCAGTATGGCCTGTTCGATTCGCCGCTGGCGCTGATCCTGACCTATCCGACCATCCTGATCCCGTTCTCGACCTGGCTGTTGATGGGCTATTTCAAGACCATCCCGTTCGAGCTCGAGGAATGCGCGCTGATCGACGGGGCGAGCCGCTGGCAGATCTTGATCAAGATCGTCGTGCCGCTCGCAATTCCCGGCCTGATCTCGGCCTTCATCTTCTGCTTTACACTGTGCTGGAACGAGTTCATCTACGCGTTGACCTTCCTGCAATCGACCAGCAACAAGACGGTGCCAGTCGCGATCGTCAACGAGTTCGTGGACGGGGATATCTATCGCTGGGGCTCGCTGATGGCGGGAGCGCTGGCAGGGTCGCTGCCGCTGGTTATCCTTTACGCCTTCTTCGTGGAGCATTATGTGTCGGCGATGACCGGCGCCGTGAAGGAATGATGGCGGCCGGCCGTTGCAGCGCGTCGGTTCCGGCGCGTTCCGGCCAATAAGGCCAATAAGAAGGAGTTAAGCTCTTGCACATTCTGGTTCTGGGCGCTGCCGGCATGGTCGGCCGCAAATTGTGTGAACGTCTCTTGCGCGACGGCCGGCTCGGCAAGAGCGACATCACCAAGATGACCATGCACGACGTGGTCGAGCCCAAGAAACCGGAGAAGGCGGGTTTTGCCGTCGAGACTGTCTCGGGCGATTTTGCCGTGCCGGGCGCTGCCGAAAAGCTGATCGCCGGCCGTCCCGACGTGATCTTCCATCTCGCCGCCATCGTCTCCGGCGAAGCCGAGCTCGATTTCGACAAGGGCTACCGCATCAATCTCGATGGCACGCGGATGCTGCTCGACGCCATCCGCCTGGTCGGCGGCGGCTACAAGCCGCGCGTGGTGTTCACGTCGTCGATCGCGGTGTTCGGCGCCCCGTTCCCGGATGCGATCGGCGACGAATTCTTCCACACCCCGCTGCTCAGCTACGGGACCCAGAAGGCGATCGGCGAACTCCTACTTGCGGATTATTCGCGCCGCGGCTTCCTCGACGGCATCGGCATTCGCCTGCCGACCATCTGCATCCGGCCTGGCCTGCCCAACAAAGCGGCATCAGGCTTCTTCTCCAATATCCTCCGTAAGCCGCTCGCCGGCGAGGAAGCGGTGCTTCCGGTGTCGGAGGATGTCCGCCACTGGCACGCGACGCCGCGCTCGGCGGTCGGCTTCCTGCTCCACGCCGGTACCATGGACCTCGCCACGGTCGGCCCGCGCCGCAATCTGACGATGCCGGGCCTGTCGGCCACCGTCGGCGAGCAGATCGCCGCCTTGAAGCGCGTTGCCGGCGAGAAGGTCGCTGCCCGCATCAAGCGGGAGCCCGATCCTTTCATTGTCGGCATCGTCGGGGGCTGGCCGCGCAATTTCAACCCAAAGCGGGCGCTCGAGCTCGGCTTCACCACGGCCGAGAAGACCTTTGACGACATCATCCGCATTCACATCGAAGACGAGCTCGGCGGCAACTTCGTCGCCTGACGTAACTGATGAACAGCGTGGATATGACGATGGCGAGCGTGGCTTGCATCGGTGAATGCATGGTCGAGCTTCGACAGGCTCAGGGTGGGCAGGCAGGGCAGGGCGGTGGCCTGTTCTCGCGCGGCTTCGGCGGCGACACGCTCAACACAGCGGTGTATCTGGCGCGGCTCGACGTCAAGGTCGACTATTTCACCGCGCTCGGCGACGATGCGATGAGCGAGGAGATGATTGCGGCCTGGAACGCCGAGGGCGTCGGCACAAGGCGCGTGGTGCGGCTGCCGGGCAAGCTGCCCGGCCTCTACATGATCCAGCTCGATGCCAAGGGCGAGCGCCAGTTCTACCACTGGCGCGACAGCGCTGCGGCGCGGCAACTCATGAGCCTGCCGGAGACCGACGAGTTGCTCAACTCGCTGATGAGCTACGACATCGTCTATCTCTCCGCGATCACGCTCTCGATCTACGATCAGGCCGGGCGCGACCGCCTGTTTGCGGCGATCAAGCGCGCCCGCCTGCTCGGCACCCGCTTCGTGTTCGACACCAATTTCCGCGCACGCGGCTGGCCCGATCGCGACATCGCCCGCGAGGTGTTTTCTGCGGCCTTTGCCGCCGCCGACATCGTGCTGACGTCGGCCGAGGATCTGCTCGCGCTCTATCCTGGCGAAAGTCCTGAGCAATTGATGGCGCGCATCCCGACGCCGGAGCTGGTGTTCCGGCTCGCGGAGCCCGTCAGCCGGCTGCGCTACCCCGGTGGTACCAGCGAGGTCCGCGCTGAACCCATGACAAAGCCCGTCGTCGACACCACGGCGGCCGGTGACAGTTTTGCCGCAGCCTATATCGCGGCCCGCCTCGGTGGTTCCGATCCGGTCGAGGCGGCCCAATCGGGCCATCGCCTCGCCAGTCTCGTGATCTGCTATCCCGGCGCCATCATTCCGGGCTATGCCATGCCGCCGAAGAAGCGGCACCGGCCTGCGACCACACGCCAAGCCACGAAGTAGAGCCACGAAGTCACGCGACCAAGTCAACGAGACCCAGAAGATGCCCACTGCCGCCCAACAGAACCACCTCGTCGCGCTGTTCAAGGCGGCGACCGTCATTCCCGTCCTCACCATCGAGCGGATCCAGGACGCCGTGCCACTGGCAAAAGCCCTGGTGGCCGGCGGCGTCCGCACGCTGGAGGTGACCATGCGCACCCCTGTCGCGATCGAGGCGGCGCGGGCGATGATGGCCGAGGTCCCCGACGCGGTGGTCGGGATCGGCACCATCCTCAATCCGGCTGACTTCACCCGGGTCGAGAAGCTCGGCGTCGCCTTCGGCATCAGCCCGGGCCTGACCCCCGACCTCCTCAAGGTCGCCGCCGATAGCTCCCTGCCGTTTGCACCGGGCATCGCGACCGCCTCCGAGCTCATGACGGCGCTGTCCTACGGCTTCGACGTCGCAAAATTCTTCCCGGCCGAGCAGGCCGGCGGCATCAAGGGTCTCCGCTCGCTTGGCGGGCCGTTCCCGAACGTCCGGTTCTGCCCAACCGGCGGGGTCGGTGAGGCCAATGCGGCGACCTGGCTCGCCGAGCCCAATGTGGTCTGTGTCGGTGGTTCCTGGCTGTGCCCGACGGCGGAGATCAGGGCCGGGAACTGGGCCGGCATAACTGCCATCTGCCAGCGCACCCTCCAGGCCCTTAAACCCGCGTGAAGTCTTGCCCTCCCTGGGCTAAGACTTAGGTCAGCAAGAGACCGCCAGGGAGAGAAGACCATGACTGCCAGCATCGTCGGATGGGCGCATACGCCGTTCGGCAAGTTCGATACCGAGACCGTCGAGAGCCTCGTCACCCGGGTCGCCAATGAGGCGATGGCCGATGCCGGCATTTCGGCCTCCGATGTCGACGAGATCGTGCTTGGCCATTTCAACGCCGGCTTCTCGGCGCAGGATTTTACCGCCTCGCTGGTGCTGCAGGCCGACCCGAAGCTGCGCTTCAAGCCGGCCACCCGTGTGGAGAACGCCTGTGCGACGGGCTCGGCTGCCGTCCATCAGGGCCTGCGCGCGATCGCCGCAGGCGCGGCCAGAATCGTGCTGGTCGTCGGCGTCGAGCAGATGACCCGCACACCGGGGCCGGAGATCGGCAAGAACCTGCTCAAGGCCTCGTACCTGCCCGAGGACGGCGACACCGTCGGCGGCTTTGCCGGCGTGTTCGGCAAGATCGCCAGCTCCTACTTCCAGAAATACGGCGATCAGTCCGATGCGCTGGCGCTGATCGCGGCCAAGAACCACAAGAACGGCGTCGCCAATCCCTTCGCCCAGATGCGCAAGGATTTCGGCTTCGACTTCTGCCGCGCCGAGAGCGAGAAGAACCCATACGTCGCCGGTCCCCTGAAGCGCACCGACTGCTCGCTGGTGTCCGACGGCGCCGCCGCGCTGGTGCTGGCCGACACCGAGACCGCCAGGACCATGAGCAAGTCGATCGGCTTCCGCGCCACCGCGCATGCCCAGGATTTCCTGCCGATGAGCAAGCGCGACATCCTTCAGTTCGAGGGCTGCACGGTCGCCTGGCAGCGCGCTCTGGAGAAGGCGGGCGTGACGCTGTCCGATCTCTCCTTCGTCGAGACCCATGACTGCTTCACCGTGGCCGAGCTGATCGAGTACGAAGCAATGGGACTGACGCCGAGGGGGCAGGGCGCCCGCGCCATCAAGGAAGGCTGGACGCTCAAGGACGGCAAGCTGCCGGTCAATCCGTCCGGCGGCCTGAAGGCCAAGGGCCACCCGATCGGCGCCACCGGCGTCTCCATGCATGTGATGACCGCGATGCAGCTGGCCGGGCAGGCGCCCGAGGGCATGCAGTTGAAGAATGCCAAGCTCGGCGGCATCTTCAACATGGGCGGCGCGGCCGTTGCCAACTACGTCTCGGTTCTCGAGCCATTGAAGTAAGGTTCGACTCTTGTAGGGTGGGCAAAGGCGCAAAAGCGCCGTGCCCACCATTTCCTTGCGGTAGATCATGGTGAGCACGCTTCGCTTTGCCCACCCTACGGCTCCTGATTGATTTGCGGAAAAGCATCATGAGCACTAACTACGAAGATTCACTCTCTATCGAAGCCCTCAACGATCGCATCGCGATTCTCGAGGATAATATCCGCCAGCTGATCGAGCAGGCCGCCGCCGCCTCCGGCGAGCAGAACGAGTCGCGCATCGCCGACCGCATCAACCAGCAGAACGACGAGCTCGAGCGTCTCATGAAGATCCGCGAATCCCGCCAGAAGAAATAGCGGCCGCGTCCGCGCGCATGCGGCTATTCGCCGGCCGCCCTTGCGCATGCGCCACCACTCCCCTTAGCTGGACCGAAATCGCGGGAGAGCCCGCGCAATCGGGAGCGAACCAATGGGGCCGCTGAAGGGCATCAAGGTCGTCGACATGACCACCGTGCTGATGGGGCCTTATGCGACCCAGATGCTCGGCGACTACGGGGCCGACGTCATCAAGGTGGAATCGCTCGACGGCGACGTCACCCGCCTGATCGGCCCGATGCGGCATGCCGGCATGGGGCCGGTGTTCCTCAACACCAACCGCAGCAAGCGTTCGATCTGCCTCGACCTGAAGAAGCCCGCTGGCCGCGAGGCCGTGCTGCGGTTGCTGAAGGATGCCGACGTTCTCGTCTACAACGTCCGACCGCAGGCAATGGCGCGGCTGCAGCTCGGCTATGACGTGGTCTCCGCGATCAATCCGCGGCTCGTCTATGCCGGTGTGTTCGGCTTCGGCCAGGACGGGCCATACGCGGCAAAACCCGCCTATGACGATCTGATCCAGGGCGCAACCGCGTTGCCGGCCTTGATGGCGCAGACCGGCGACGGCGTGCCGCGCTACGTGCCGAACGCGCTGGTCGATCGCATCGTCGGCCTCACCGCCGTCGGCGCGATCTGTGCCAGCCTCGTGCATCGCGACCGTACCGGCCACGGCCAGCGTCTGGACATCCCGATGTTCGAGACCATGGCCGGTTTCGTCATGGGCGACCACATGGGCGGGCTGACTTACGAGCCGCCGCTCGACAAGGGCGGCTATGCCCGCCACCTCTCGCGCGACCGCAGGCCGTACAAGACCTCGGACGGTTATCTCAGCGTCATCGTCTACAACGACAAGCAGTGGGAGAATTTCTTCAAGGCGACCGGGCGCGATGACCTGCGCGCTGATCCCAAATTCGCGACCTTTGCGGGGCGCGCCGCCAATATCGATGTCGTCTATGCCGAGCTCGCCCGCATCTTCGAGACGCGCACCACGGCTGAATGGATCGAGCTGCTGACCAGGGCCGACGTGCCCGTCATGCCGATGCACGACCTCGCATCGATCCTGCACGACGAGCATCTCGAAGCGACCGGTTTCTTCCCCGTCGTCAACCATCCGACCGAAGGCCCGATCCGCAGCATGAAGGTGACGGCGAGCTGGTCGGAGACCGCGGCCGAGCCGGTGCGGCTGGCGCCACGCCTCAACGAGCACGGCGCGCAGATCTTGCGCGAGATCGGTTACTCCGAGGGCGAGATCGCCGCCATGGTCCGCGACGGCGTCACACGCGCGGCACCGGAGTAGGGGGAAGATATGGCGAAGGCTCTCTCCGCCGTCATTCCGGGGCTCGCGAAGCGAGAACCCGGAATCTCGCGATTCCGGGCTCGGCCCTTTGGACCGCCCCGGAATGACGATGGGGGCGCGCCATGAGCTTCATCACCGGCGTTGGCCTCACGTCTTTCGGCAAGCACGAAGGCTCGTCCTCGCTCGACCTGATGAGCAAGGCGGCGCGAGCTGCGCTCGACGACGCCGGCCTCAAGCGCGCCGAGATCGACGGCATCCTCTGCGGCTATTCCACCGTCTCGCCGCACATCATGCTGGCGACTGTTTTCGCCGAGCATTTTGGCATCCGCCCGTCTTACGCCCATGCCGTGCAGGTCGGCGGCGCGACGGGCCTTGCGATGACCATGCTAGCCCATCACCTCGTCGTATCAGGTGTCTGCCGCAATGTGCTCGTCGTCGCCGGCGAGAACCGCCTGACCGGGCAGAGCCGCGATGCCTCGATCCAGGCGCTGGCGCAGGTCGGCCACCCCGACTACGAGGTGCCGCTCGGTCCGACCATCCCCGCCTATTACGGCCTCGTTGCCAGCAGGTACATGCACGAATACGGCGTGACCGAAGAAGACCTTGCCGAATTCGCCGTGCTGATGCGTGCGCACGCCTGCACCCATCCTGGGGCGCAATTCCGCGATCCCATCACGGTGGCCGATGTCATGGCCTCGAAGCCAGTGGCGATGCCGTTAAAGCTGCTGGATTGCTGCCCGGTGTCCGACGGCGGCGCTGCGTTTGTGATCAGCCGGGAGCGAACCGGCGAGGCGGGCGTGCGGATCCGCGGCTGCGCGCAGGCGCATACGCATCAGCACGTCACCGCCGCACCAGGCTTAAGCGAGTTCGGCGCCGAAATCTCCATCGCGCGCGCGAAGGAGGCTACGGGGCTGGCAATATCAGACGTGCGTTACGCCGCGATCTACGACAGTTTCACCATCACGCTGGCCATGCTGCTGGAAGACCTTGGCCTTGCCGGACGAGGCGAGGCGGCTGCGCGCGTGCGATCGGGGCATTTCGGCCGCGACGGCGAGATGCCGCTCAACACTCATGGTGGCCTGCTCAGCTACGGCCATTGCGGCGTCGGCGGCGCCATGGCGCATCTGGTCGAGGCGCATTTGCAGATGACGGGCCGGGCAGCGAATCGCCAGGTGCGTGACGCCTCGATTGCGCTGCTGCACGGCGACGGCGGCGTGCTGTCGTCCCATGTCAGCATGTTTCTGGAGCAAGTGCGATGAGCGAGCGCTTGGCTGATTGGACCAGGGGCGAAGAGGCCATTACCTACCAGGCCTGCGCCGCGTGCGGTCATGTCCAGTATTTCCACCGCGCTTTCTGCGCCGCGTGCGGAGCCGCAGGTCCGCGCGAGGCGCGCGCCAGCGGCAAGGGCAGGGTCTACGCAACCTCTCTGGTCTGCCGCGCCGCCACGCCCGAGACGCGCGCGCACGTGCCCTACAACATCCTCCTCGTCGATTGCGCCGAAGGATTTCGGATGATGGCCCATGGCGATAACGGATTGGCCATCGGCGATGCGGTCACGGCGAGCTTCAGGCCGTTTGCCGGTAAGCTCGTGCCGTACTTCGCCAAAGAGAAATAGTGGGATTGGGATGCTGTAGCCCGGATGGAGCGCAGCGAAATCCGGGAATCTCACCTCGCGGATAGATTTTCCCGGATTGCGCGGAGCCTGTCATCGGGCGGCGCTTCGCGCCGACCCGTTGGCTCCATCCGGGCTACGGCAGCCAACGTGGGATTTCGTCATTCGGGGGCGGTCGTGGGACCGAGCCTGGAACGGGAATTCTGGGCCTGGCCTGCCAGGGCCGCGCTTTGCGCGGTCCCGAGGGGGCCCCCCGGAATGACGAAAACCGTAAACCTCGAACTCAGCGCGCGTAGAACATGATGCTGGCGATGACGAGCATCGCCATCACCGCCAGCATATGCGCGAGCGCTTCCGAGGCTGCCCCCTTGGAGGCTTCCTTCATGCCGTTTTCTCCCTAGACTTGGGCATGACTCATCGTTGCGCGGTCAAGCGCAAAGACGGTCAATTGTTTTTACTCGGAACACCCCACTTCGAGTATTCACCGCAATTAAGTCCCCACGCGGCGAATATCGACTGTGCCAGCGTCGATCAGCAATGCGGCGGCAATTTGACTCGATAATGTTGCTCCTGCGTCGGGCTGCGAATAGAGTTTTTCGGAACTTATTCCGGTAACGACAATAAGCCTCAAAGGCGTCAGGAAAAACCCAAGGTAAATCATGGCCCGTATCGACTACAGCGATCCGTCCAAGGCGTCCGACCGCACCCGCGAAATCCTCGACAAAAACCGCAACGCCAACATTTTCCGCATGATGGCGCATTCGCCGAGCTATTTTGAGCAGTATTGCCGGCTCGGCGGCGCCATCAGGCACAAGGGCGAGCTCGATCCTGTTCTGCGCGAGCTTGCGATCACGCGCACCGGCATTCTGTGCGAGGCGCCGTACGAGATCATCGCGCACAAGCGCATCGGCAAGAATGTCGGCGTCACCGACGCGCAGAACGAGGCGCTGGAGAACTGGCAGGCCGCCGACTGTTTCGATGAGACGCAGCGCGCCGCGCTCGCCTTCACCGACGAGATCGTCAAGCTGAAGAAGCCGACCAATGCGACCTTCAGGGCAATCGCCGCGAAGCTGACGCCGGCCGCACTGGTCGAGTTGCAGCTCTCGGTCGGATTCTACATCATGACGTCAAAGTTTTTGGAGACGTTTGAGATCGATCTCCAGCCCGTCACCGAAGTGGTGGGCTGATCAGACGCGAGCTGCGGGGGATGGTCATGACGATCGATGAATATGCGGCCTGGGCTGCAACCATTGCGAAAGTCGATGAGCATCCCTCGAACGAGCGGCTGTCCTATCTCGGGTTGGGCCTCGCCGGCGAAGCGGGCGAAGTCGCCGAGCACATCAAGAAACTCCTGCGTGACGACTGGCTCGACAAGGCGGGTCTCGTCGAAGAGCTCGGCGACGTTATCTACTACTGGGCCTGCCTGTGCGCCGCGACCGGCCAGCAGCCGTCCGAATTGCTCAAGGCCAGCGCCGCCAAGATCAAGCGGCGGATCAGCGAGGCGGCGAGCCGCTAAGGCAGGTGCGCGTTCGGGGGCGCTGACGGCATCCACAACGTCATGGCCGGGCTTGTCCCGGCCATCCGCGCCTTGCCAGGCGCATGGAGAACGTGGATGCCCGGGACAAGCCCGGGCATGACGAGCTCCTGTCATAAGGTCGCTCACGTCGACGTCAGAATATCCACCTTGGTGTTGGCGACGATCAGGCGATCGGCCAGCAGCTGCGCCAGGTTGCGCATGATGCGCTCCGAGGCACGCGGATGCTGCCTGCGAAAGCGCTCAAAGTCCTTCAGCGGCACTTCGAACGCAGTCGCTGCCATATCCGCGAACACGTCGGCGGTACGGGCGGTCTCGATCAGGGCCATCTCGCCGAAGGCCATGCCGGCGGTCAGCGTCGCCAGGCGCACGCCGTCGGGCAGGGTGACATGCACCGCGCCGCTGCGCAGGAAGAACAGCGCATCGGCCGGATCGCCCGTCGTGACGATCTTTGCGCCGGACTGATAGGTCCTGATGGTGCAGATCGAGGCGAGATCGGTCAGCTCTTCCGCGCTGAGGCCGTCGAGCAGCGGCTGTTCGGACAGCTCGGTGGTCTCGCGAAAATCGATCGAGCCGCCGTAGCGATAGACGATCTGGTCTTCCGCCCATTCGATCGCCGTGTCGAGCAAATAGAAGTCGCGGACGTTCTTCAGCCCCGCGGTCCATTCGCGCAAGCTGTCCCATTCCCTGGAGGCGCGCCTGACGCCTGACAGAACCACGGTGACATCGAGCGCGGCGAGCTCCTCGAAGGCTTCGGCGATCAGGCGGGCGCCAGCGCGCGTCGTCGAGGTGACGCGGTGCAGGTCGAACACGACGATTTGCGGTCGCGGTCGCCCGGCGAGCCGCCGCGAGACATAGTCGACGGCCGACAGTGACAGCACGCCGACCAGCTCGATCACGCGCACGGCCTGCTCGTGCGCGGCCAGGATGTCGCGCTCCTGCTGGCGGCGGACGCGGCGTGACGGGCTCTTGCCGATGTCGTAGTCGGCGATCACGGCGTTGCGGGCGTCATCGCTGCGGTTGAGCATGTGCAGGTCGTAATGCGAGGACAGCGCCTCGCAGACCTTGATGCCGCGCACGCTGTTGCCGTGCTTGTCGAGCTTTGGCGAATAGCTGCCGAGCCCGAGACGGGCCGGGAGCGCGGCCAGAATGCCGCCGCCGACGCCGCTCTTGGCGGGGATGCCGATCCGGTAGATCCACTCGCCGGCATAATCATACATGCCCGACGACGTCATCACCGACAGCGTGCGCGAAATCGCATACGGCGTCAGCACCTGTTCGCCCGTCACCGGATTGACGCCGCGATTGGCCAGCGTCGCCGCCATCACCGCGATGTCGCGCGCGGTGACCAGCACGGCACACTGGCGGAAATAGACGTCGAGGACTTCAGCGACATTGTCCGAGATCACCGCATTGGTCTTGAGCAGATAGCCGATGGCGCGATTGCGGTCGCCGGTCTGGCTCTCCGAGGAGTAAACCGCCTCGTCTACGGCGAGCTCGCGCCCGGCAAAGCGGCTGAGCGCAAGCCGGATCTGCTCAAAGGCCTCAGATCCCTTGCTGTCGTAGATCAGCCCCGTGCAGGCGATCGCGCCGGCATTCACCATCGGATTGAACGGATGGTTTTCCGCGTTGAGCCGGATCGAGTTGAAGGGATCGCCCGAGGGTTCGACACCGATCGCCCCCTCGACCTTGCCCGCGCCCAAAAGATCCAGCGCCAAAGCGAACACGAACGGCTTGGACATCGACTGGATGGTGAAGGGCACCCGGGAGTCGCCCACCTCGTAGACATGGCCGTCAAGCGTGGCGAGGCTGATGCCAAAATAGGCAGGATCGGCTTTGCTCAGTTCGGGAATATAATCTGCGACATGACCTGCAGTCTCCGCGGAGAATTCATTGAGGCATGTGTCGAGAAACCGCAGCAGCGGCGGCTTCGAGCGGGTCCAGGCGGAGGCGTGCAACGGTTGCGCTATCATCGCTCCCTTGTGCAACGCATTAAGCATATGCGCAACCCGTCCGGTCTCGTGGTCACGCCCGAACGCAAGACGCCACGCGCCCTTCCGATATCATCTGTTTCAGATTGTCGTGGCCGACAAGCCGCTGATGGCGCGCGCTCAGCTCACGACGATCGCGATCGCCTGTCCCTCGGCAACGAGGTCATCGATCTTCACGAGCAATGATGTCAGCGTGCCTGATGCAGGCGATTGCACCGGTATCTCCATCTTCATGGCTTCGACGACCACAACGTCCTCGCCATCGGCGACAGTTCCTCCAACTTGCGCGGGAGTTGCGCAGATGCGGCCGGCGACCTCCGTGACGATCTTAATTTCTGGCATGCCATCGCCTTTTTGTTGTCGTGGCAAAATGCCTGAGGTAGCGTCGTTCACAAAGTGGAATTTAATTCCGCAGAGCGGAACAAACGGTAGGGATCATGGGACGACGTTCGGAGCGGTTAAGCAGGCAAGGTGCGCTCGCTGGCGATGCCGGTGAGGGTGATGTCATCCAGGTGGTGTCGCGCGCGTTCGACGTGTTGCGATGCTTCGAGGGCCACGAGGCGCGGCTCGGCAATCTCGAAATTTCGAATCGCTGCGGCCTGCCGCGCTCGACGGTGTCGCGGCTCACGCACACGCTGACGCGCATGGGGCAGCTCGTCTATCTGCCGCGCGATCAGAAATACCGAATCGGTCCGAGCGCCGTGGCGATGAGCGCCTCGATGATGAAGGGCGCGCAGCTGCGCAGCATGATCCGCCAGCGGCTTCAGGAAGTCGCCGAGCAGCTGCCCGGCACCGTCGGCTTCGTCGTGCCCGATCGCTTCCATCTGGTCTATCTCCAGTTTGCACGCTCGCCTTCTGCGCTCGGCCTACACGAGGGCACCGGCAGCCGCATCTCGATGGCCTCGACTGCGGCGGGCGCGGCCTACACCGCGGCCCTGGCGCCACAGGTCGGCGATGCCTTCATCAACGACATGGAGCGCGAAGCGCCGGAGGCTGCAAAGATCCTGCGGCCCCGCATCGAGGCCAACAGGCAGTCGCTGCGCGAGCGCGGCTATGTCACGGCTTGCGGGCTGTGGAGCCCGCACATCAACGGCCTGGCGGTGCCGATCTGGTCGCCGCAGTACCAGACCTTCGTGGTCGTCACGATCGGGCTTCTGTCGGCGATGTATGACGAGCAGCGCCTGCATGCCGAGGTCGCGCCGCTGATGCTGGCGCTCGGCCGCTCGCTCGGCAGCCTGATGGAAGGCGCCGAAGGCGATGCCTTCAACAACCGCATCTCGCGCAAGCCGGTCGCAATATCAGTGCATAACAATAACAAGCCGATGAGTTCGGAGGGAGTGAATGAACTGGAAGCCGGAACTCGACGAGCTCGCCCGGCGCGAAGCCTTCGCGCGGGAGATGGGCGGCGTTGACAAGGTCAAGCGACAGCATGACCAGGGCCGGCTGACAGTTCGGGAACGCATCGACAGACTGATCGACAAGGGTAGCTTCCACGAGATCGGTGCCGTCTCCGGCATCGGTGAGTACGATCCCAAAGGCGAGCTGAAGACCGTGACGCCGGCGAACTGCGTGTTCGGCCGCGCGCGTGTCGACGGCCGCACCGTCGTGGTGGTCGGCGACGACTTCACCGTGCGCGGCGGCTCGGCGGATGCGTCGATCTCGGCAAAGCCCTTGATGGCGGAGGAGATGGCGCACGACTTCCGTTTGCCCATCATCCGCATCATCGAGGGCTCCGGCGGCGGCGGCTCGGTCAAGACCATCGAGACCAAGGGCGCGGCGAACCTGCCCGGCGGCATCGGCGGTACGCGCTGGTATCGCTTCACGACGGAGAATTTGTCGCGCGTGCCCGTGGTCGCGCTCGGCCTTGGCTCGGTCGCGGGCTTAGGTGCCGCGCGCCTTGCCGCCAGCCACTATTCGATCATGACCCGGAAGTCCGCGATGTTCGTGGCAGGGCCGCCGGTGGTGAAGGCGCTCGGTCAGAACCTTTCGAAGGAAGAGCTCGGCGGTGCTGATATTCAGACCAAGGCCGGCGCGATCGATCATGCCGTCGATACCGAGGAAGAGGCCTTTGCCTGCGCCCGGCGCTTCCTGTCCTATCTGCCGTCGTCGGTCTACGAGCTGCCGCCGACCCTGCCTTGCATCGACAATCCGGAGCGCATGGAAGAAGCGCTCATGAAGGCGGTGCCGCGCAACCGCAAGCAGGTCTACAAGGTCAGGCCGATCATTGAAGCGGTCGTCGACAAGGGCTCGTTCTTCGAGGTCGCCAGTAATTTCGGCAAGCCCATCATCGTCGGCCTCGCACGGCTCGAGGGCAGGGCGGTGATGCTGCTCGCCAGCGACAGTTTTCACTATGGCGGCTCCTGGACGGCCGATGCCTGCCAGAAGGTGGTGCGCTGGGTCGACTTCGCCGAAACCTTCCATCTGCCGATCGTCTATCTCATGGACTGCCCGGGCTTCATGATCGGTCTCGATGCCGAGAAGGCGGCGACTATCCGCCACGGCGTCCGCGCCATGGCCGCGGTCAACCAGACCACCGTGCCCTGGTGCACCGTGATCCTGCGCAACGCCTTCGGGGTCGCCGGCGTGGTGCACCAGCCCGCCGACCGCTTCTCGATCCGCTACGCCTGGCCGTCCGCCTATTGGGGCTCGCTGCCGCTCGAAGGCGGCATCGAAGCTGCCTACCGCGCCGACATCGATGCCGCCGAGGACAAGGCAGCCAAGCTGAAGGAGATCGAGGAGCGACTCAACAGACTGCGCTCGCCGTTCCGCTCGGCCGAGAAATTCTGGGTCGAGGAGATCATCGATCCCCGCAAGACGCGCTCGCTGCTGTGCGAGTTCGCACGTCTCGCCGAGCCGCTGCGCAAAGCGGGGCCGCCGGAGAATTTCTCGATCAGGCCGTGAGCCCGTGTCCCGGACGCGCCGCAACGCTTCAGCGTCGCTGCGCTTAGCCGGGACCCAGAAAAGCCACACACGAGATTGCCGAGGGATGGGCCCCGGCTCTGCAACGCATCACGCCGCGCCGGACGATGCTTCGCATCGCCAGGGGCGCGCTACGGTGCGTCCGGGGCACGTAGGAAACGGTCGGGATTGCTTGTCCGCAATGATGATTGTCGCGCGAGTGCGTCCGTGCCCGGGTCGGAGAGTTAACTCAGGTTAATCGCACGCCCTTTTCCGCCGCTCTTCAGGCTCATTTCAGCCAAACCAATATTGGTCTTTTTGCAGCGGGGCAGGACCCTCCAACTCAGAGTCCTGCAAATGATCAAGACAGTTCTTTCTGCGTGCATTTTTGTTGTCGCCAGTTCTGCCGTTGCCGACGCGCGGCCTTATCGCGCTGTCCAAGCCTCTGAATGCAACGTCACCATGCCCTGCGACTTCTCCTATTCGCCCACGCGACGCGAGCGGGCTCCCAGGCCGTTGCAGGCCTATCGCTCAACGCAAATGACGGTGACCGATGCCGGCGCCACGGCCACCACGATCAGCGTCTCCGGCGAGCGCATCATCGGAGGCCGGCCCGCCGGTTGCCCATCGTCGTTCTGTGGCTGCGGCGCGGCGCTGCGCGTGTTCGGTCATGTCGTGCCGGAATTGAATCTTGCATCCAACTGGCTGCGCTTTCCGCGCGCGGCGCCGGCGCCGGGCATGGTCGCGGCGCGACGGGGGCATGTCTTCGTTCTCGAGCAGTCTCTCGGCGGCGACATGTGGATGGCGTACGACGCCAACTCGGGCGGTCACGCCACACGCATGCACGCGCGTTCGCTGCGGGGTACACCATCGTCAACCCGCACGGCTGAGGAAACGGCGAGGTGCTCGGCCCATCACACCCGCAGCACCTTGCCTGGATTCATGATGTTCTGCGGATCGAGCGCGCGCTTGATGGTGCGCATGATGTCGAGCTCGGTCTTCGAGCGGTAGTGGCTGAGCTCGTCGAGCTTTTCGATGCCGATGCCGTGCTCCGCCGAGATCGAGCCGCCCATGGAGGTGATGAGGTCGTTCACGGCCCGCGTGATGGCGGCGGTATACTGGTTTAGCGTCTGCTGATCCATGCCGATTGGTCCCATGAACGAGAAATGCAGATTGCCGTCACCGATATGCCCGAGCGGATAGGGGCGAATGCTCGGGAGAATGTCGAGCACGGCCTTGAGGCCCTTGTCGATGAACTCGGGGATCCCCGAGATCGCCACCGACACGTCATAGCTGATCCCCGGCCCCTCGGCGCGGGCAGCCTCGGCCATGGCTTCCCGGATGCGCCACATGTTGCGTGACTGACTGACGGTCTGCGCGATCACCGCATCGAGTACGCGACCGGCTTCGAGCTGGTCGGCGAGAAACGCCTCGAGCTTCTCCGACATGCCGTCGGCCCCGTCCTGCCGCGGGCGCGAGGACGACCATTCCAGCAGCAGGTACCACGGCGTGTCCGCCTTCAGCGGATCCTGCACACCGGGAATGTGGCGCATCACGAGGTCGACGGCCGCGCGGCTCAAGAGCTCGCAAGAGCCGACATTGTCCTCGGACGCCGCGTGCGCTTCGGACAGGATCTCCAGCGCCGCGCGCGGATCGCGAACGGCCAGCCACGCCGTGCAGACGTCCTTCGGCGCCGGCCACAGCTTGAGCACGGCCTTGGTGATGATGCCGAGCGTTCCCTCGGCGCCCATGAAGAGGTGCTTGAGGTCGTAGCCGGTGTTGTCCTTCTTCAGCGCGCGCAATCCATTCCAGACGTCGCCATTGGGCAGCACGACCTCGAGCCCGAGCACGAGATTGCGGGCATTGCCATAGCGCAGCACCTGCACGCCGCCGGCATTGGTCGAGAGATTGCCGCCGATCATGCAGGAGCCCTGGGCACCCAGGCTGAGCGGCAGGAACCTGTCGTGACGGCTAGCTGTCTCCTGAAGCGTTTCCAGCACACAGCCGGCTTCGACCGTCATGGCATAGCCGACGGGGTCGACGTCGAGCACGCGGTTCATCCGGCCCAGCGACAACACGATGCCGGTGTGCGCAGGCCAGGGCGTGGCCCCACCCATCAGCCCGGTGTTGCCGCCCTGGGGCACAATGGCGACGCCATGCTCATGGCACAGCCGGACGAGCTTTGAGACTTCCTCGGTACTTCCGGGACGAACGACGGCGCCGGCGCGGCCAAACAGCAGCCCGCGCCAATCGGTGATGAACGGCTGCATGCCGTGTTCGTCCTCGATGAAACCCTTCTCGCCCACGATCGCGCGCATCGCGTCGCGGAGCTGGGCAGTCAGGGGAGTGGTCGGAATGGTGGGGACGGGCGACGGGAAGGCAGTCGGCATCTTGTTTCCTCTGGCGCATCTTGGTGTGCACTGCGCGCGCGAAGCGCTTGAGGTCGCATTGTCCACGTTTGGGCCGCCAAGTCTAACGGCAATATGCCCCGAGCCAGGGGTGGGAGGCATTGGGCAGCGGGCCGCTCTGGAGGACAGCCGAGCGCCGGGGGCCGGTCATCTCGATCCTTGCCAGCTGCTACTTTTGCTGAATCCGGCTGAGATAATCGACAACAGAGAGGATGCGCTTTCGCACAACGACCTCGGGGTTCTTTTCCGGCCCGGCCTTTTCCCAATATGACGGATCGACATAGTGCGGCAGGTTGACGATGGGATTGAACCGCTCGCCCCAAATCGGCATCTCACGAGAGCCGTGAGCGGGAACTGTTTTCATTCCCTCTATTGTTTCGTAAATGGCGTCCGCGGGAAACACGCCGTTGTTGTTCTTGGCCAGCATCGTCAAATCGGCAGGTGGTGTCCTCAGCTGGTTGCTGACCGGTCCTTTGCCCCTCGCATCCGCACCATGACAGCTCGCGCAGGACGACTGAAACTCTGACTTGCCGACGTCGACGTCTTCAGCCTGGGCCGCGGCGGCGAAACCAGCGGTAAGACCGGCAATTATCAAACACTTGACAGCATGTTTTCCCATGTCGCGCTCCGACGCCGGCGAGTTAGGCCTCATTTCCTAGCCGCTTCGTTCCCCGACCGTTTGATGCACATCAAGACTGGTCTCCGGCATAGAAGCCTTTGGGCCGGAGTTCTGGCAAGGGATCATCGCGTCCTCGGGAGCCGGCTTGCCGGACTGGAGGGTTGATCTGGATCAATCGGAACAGCATGCAGCTGCCTTTGCTTGCCGGATGCACCCGCCCGGCGGCGTCAAAATCGGGGCCGGCAACAGGCGATTGTAAGACTGCTCCGGACCCCATTGTGTGCGCCGGAAGGAGAACCGGATGCATCCTCGGAGCCGTACCGTCACTTCCCTGCATGTTGCTGCTGTTGTGCTGACCATGCTGGCCTGCGCTTCCTGCACGATGCGCCCCCTGCAAGGCGTGCTGGTCCCGAGCAGTGAGGCTGTTGAAGCGAGCTCCCAAATACCTGTTCTGATCGGAACGACACGGGCGCGTTCAAGCGGCGATCCCGGGGAGATGTTCAGCCGGGAGCCGTCGACCGAGATGGCGTTTGCCCAGGTCACGGTGTCGATTCCACCGGATGGATCGCGCAAGGTCGGAGAGATCCAGTGGCCGCTCTCGCCTCCCGGCGATCCGCGCAAGGAGTTCGTCACGGCATCGGCTGGTTATCTGGATCGCGCCGAATTCAATGCTGCCATCACCCAAGCGGTGAAGGCCACGCATCGCAACAAGGCGATGGTCTTCGTGCACGGGTTCAACAACCGTTTTGACGATGCGGTGTATCGCTACGCGCAATTCGTCCATGACGGCCGGCTTCCCGTCATTCCCATCCTGTTTTCATGGCCGTCGCAGGGGGCAGGCAATCTCGGGTCATACGACCACGACCGCAAGGTCGCGGGCCAATCGGGCGCGGCACTGGCAGCACTGCTGGAGACCGTGAGCGCCAATCCCACCATCAAGGAGATCACGTTCGTCTGCCATTCCATGGGCTGCCTGGTGACGCTCGACGCGCTGCGGAGCAGGGCATCGCGGGCTGGATCGGTGCCGAAGCTGAAGAATGCCGCGCTGGTGGCGCCGGACATCGGCTTCGACGAGTTCATCAGCGCGGTCGGAGCTTTGGGGCCGCGGCGCCCCCGCATCGGCCTGTTCCTGTCGCAGGATGATGTCGCTCTCAAAATCTCGAAGTCGCTTGCCGGAGGGACAATTCGCCTCGGTGATATCAATCCGCAGGAAGAGCCGTACAGAAGTGCGTTGGCGCAGCAGAAGATCCTGGTGTTCGACCTCACCCAGCTTGGTGGAGACGATTCCCACTCCAGAGCCTTCGACGAGGTGAGCTCCGTCATGGGGATGGTCGAGCGCAGACTCGCGCAGGGCCAGCAACTTGGCGAGGACGCTTCAAGAACGGCCTCCCGTTAGCCCGGCTTGCTCCAGGCTGCGTCCGGTTGATCGGTGAGTGGAGGATCTGGTCCGGGAAAGTCTTCGCTCGCTCGTCGGATGTCCAATGGTGGCCTGACGCCGGTATTCGGGGCTTCCGCGACCACTTCTCGATCCGTAACGCTGTTCGCGCCGCGATGCCAGGAACGATTTTCGCCGCGCTGCATTCAACGCGTATGAAGAACCTTTATTTCGGCATCAGCGCTCTCGTTGGTGCGCTGGTTCTCCTCACGATTTGGCTGGGCCAGCACGAACGGCAGGCGTCGATCGACCGCCTTGAGCAATGGGAAAGCCGGTCCCCGGCCGAGCGTTGACGGCGATGCCATCACTGGCGAGCATGTCAACAGCTCCGTTTCGGCGGCGGCGAGGCACATCGGATCCGATCGACTGATTCACCGCCGCGATCGCTTTAGGCCATCGCGGGTTTTGCCTGTGGCTTCGGCTGTCGCGACAGTGCCAGCACGATCAGCGAGGCAAATACGCAGAGCGCGCCGGCAATGAAGAAGGCGGGCAGATAGCTCTGCAGCAGCGTCCGCGACAGGCCGGCGCCGAAAGCGGCAGTGCCGGCGCCGAGCTGATGCCCGGCGAAAATCCAGCCGAACACCAGATTGGCCCGTTCGGGGCCGAACTTTTGCGCGGTGAGCCGCACCGTGGGCGGCACCGTCGCGATCCAGTCGAGGCCGTAGAACATCGCGAAGATCGACAGGCCATAGAACGAGAAATCGCTGAAGGGCAGGAAGATCAGCGAGAGGCCGCGCAGGCCGTAATACCAGAACAGCAGGAAGCGATTGTCGTAGCGATCCGACAGCCAGCCCGACATGATGGTGCCGAAGAAGTCGAAGATGCCCATCGCCGCCAAGAGGCTCGCCGCCTGCACCTGCGGGATGCCGAAATCGAGGCACATTGGGATCAAATGCACCTGCACGAGGCCGTTGGTGGAGGCGCCGCAGACGAAGAAGGTCGCAAACAGGATCCAGAACGCGCTCGACTTCGAGGCGTCGCGCAGCGTGCCGAGCGCCACCGCCGTGATCGAGCCGTGGCTCACCGGAGGTGCGGGCAGGGGCTCGCTGCCCTCGTCGCCGAATGGGCGCAGGCCCACATCGCTTGGGCGGTCGCGCATGATGAGCATGACCGCGGTTGCGGAAACGCCAAGCATGATGCAGACGAAGCCGAGCGCCGGTCGCCAACCAAAACGTTCGGTCAGGCTCGCCAGTAGCGGCAGGAATACGAGCTGGCCGGTGGCGACGCTCGCAGTCATGATGCCGATGACAAGGCCGCGGCGCGCTGTGAACCAGCGCGTCGCGATGGTGGCGCCCAGCACCAGCGCGGTCATGCCGGTGCCGATGCCGATCACCACGCCCCACAGCATCACGAGCTGCCAGACCTGCGTCATGCCGAGCGAGAGAACCAGAGCCGAGACGACGATGAGCTGCGCCGTCAGCGTGACGTTGCGCAGGCCATACCGGTTGAGCAGGGCGGCCGCGAACGGCGCCATCAGCCCGAACAGGATGAAGCGGATCGACAGCGCGGAGGAGATCTCGGCCGTGCTCCAGCCGAACTCCTTCTGAAGCGGAACGATGAACACTCCGGGCGCGCCGACCGTGCCGGCGCTGATCAGTGCTGCGAAGAAGGTCACGCCGACCATCACCCAGCCGTAATGGATGTTGCGACGGCCGAGCGCGGCCGAGAGCCAGTTCGAGATCATTGCGCCTCAATCCAGGTTGGCGGGTTTTGGCAGGCCCGCGTCATTGTTGCAGTTCTGACACGAAAACGGGAAGTCTGAAATGACAGACTTCCCTCAATTTCGGACGTTGCGATGGCTAGGACGTCAGGCGCTCCACCGCGATCGCGGTGGCCTCGCCGCCGCCGATGCAGAGCGCCGCGACGCCGCGCTTGAGGTTGTTGGCTTCGAGCGCATGCAGCAACGTCACGATCAGCCGCGCGCCGGTCGCGCCGATCGGATGCCCGAGCGCGCAGGCGCCGCCATTGATGTTGAGTTTTTCGCGCGGGATGCCGAGATCGCGCTGCGCCGCCATCGCGACGACGGCGAAGGCCTCGTTGATCTCGAAGAGGTCGACATCACCCGCGCTCCAGCCGACCTTATCGAGCAGTTTTCTGATCGCCGGGATCGGCGCCGTGGTGAACCATTGCGGCTCCTGGCTGTGGGTGGCGTGGCCCTTGATCTCGGCGATGGCAGGAAGGTTGTTGCGATCGGCGAGCGAGCGCTTCGTCAGCACCAGCGCTGCGGCACCGTCGGCATTGGCGGAGGAGGCCGCCGGCGTGATGGTGCCGTTGGCACGGAACGCCGGCTTCAGTCCGGGGATCTTGTCGGGATCGACCTTCAGCGGATGCTCGTCATTGGCGATCACGCGCGGGCCAGCCTTCTCGGTCAGCGTAACAGGCGCGATCTCGGCCTTGAACGCACCGCCCTCGACCGCCTTGCGCGCGCGGCTCAACGTCTCCATCGCATAGGCGTCCTGATCCTTACGGGTGAATTGATAAGCCTCGGCCGTGGCCTCGCCGAAATCGCCCATCGAACGGCCGGTCTCGTAGGCGTCTTCAAGGCCGTCCATCATCATATGGTCGATGATGCGGTCATGCCCGGCGCGATAGCCGCCACGCGCCTTCGCGAGCAGGTAGGGCGCGTTGCTCATGCTCTCCATGCCACCGGAGACGACGATCTCGGCTGAGCCGGCACGGATGATGTCGTGTGCCAGCATGGTCGCCTTCATGCCGGAGCCGCAAACCTTGTTCACCGTGGTAGCCCCTGTCGCGTCGGGCAGACCGGCGCCACGCGCCGCCTGCCGCGCCGGCGCCTGGCCCTGGCCAGCCGGCAGCACGCAGCCCATGAAGACCTCGTCCACTTTCTCGGGCGCGAGCTCGGCGCGTTCCAACGCTGCATTGATCACGTGCGATCCGAGCTTGTGCGCGGCAAGCGGCGATAATTCGCCCATGAAGCGGCCGAGCGGGGTGCGGGCGGCGGAGACGATGACGACGGAATCGGCGGCTTCGGCCATGACAGAACTCCCTGGCGACGGTCTATTAAATTACGATCATCATATGATGCGCCGCAAAAAATGCAACCGCGACCGGCATGAGAAAATGTCGTGGTCCAGATGAGATTTGGTCGTGCGAGCGAAGTTGGTTGGCGCGAGGAACGAGGGCGTCCCTCCAAAGATGGTGTCATGCCCCGGCTCGACCGGGGCATCCAGTACTCCGAGACGCTTGTAGTTGAATCGAGGGGCCGCCGCGTACTGGATGCCCCGCCTTCGCGGGGCATGACAGCGTCTTTGGAGTGGGCCCTACCGCTTCCTGTTCACGAACGCCTGCATCAGCCGGGTCGGCTCGTCGGTCAGGAACGACTCGCCGAACACCTTGACGCTGAGGTCGACGGACTGCGTGAGTGGCAATTCCTCCCATTGCCGCAGTAGCGCCTTCTGTGAGCGCAACGCCTCCGGGCCACATTCGAGCAGCGTGCTCACCAAGTGCTCGATCTCGGCATCCAGCCCGCCCGCCGGCGCGACCTTGTCGATCAGTCCCCAGGACAGCGCCGTCGGCGCATCGATATTTTCTGCGGTCATCACCAGCCAACGGGCACGGGCCCAGCCGATCAGGCGCGGCAGCAGCGCGGCGTGGATCACCGAGGGGATGCCGATGCGCACCTCCGGCATGCCGAAATGCGCATCATGCGCCGCGATCCGGAAATCGCAGGCCGCTGCGACCTCGAGCCCCCCGCCGAGGCACCAGCCCGGCATGCGGGCGATCATCGGGGCAGGGAATTGCCGCACCGCCTCGCAGAGATCGCGCAGGCGGCTGATGAAGGCCTCCGCGGACGTCTGGTCGAGCTTGGCCATCTCCTTGATGTCGGCGCCGCCGATCATGCTCTTCTCGCTCTGGCCGCGCAGCACCACGACCCGGATGCTGCGGTCAGTGGCGAGCTTTTGCAGCCCTTCGCGGACTGCGTCGGTCACGTGCGAGCTCAGAATGTTCAGTGAGCCGGCGTTGCTGATTGCGACATGAACGACGCCGCGCGCATCGCGTGTTACGCCGCAGTGGTCGTTGAGCATTTCCATCTGATGTCTCGAAGCTTTGTGGACGGGCGCGAGGCGCGGCCGTGGGCCGAAACGCCGCGCTTGTCAAGCGGATGCGACGGTGTTGCCAGCATGAAGTCCGTCGCATAGTATGATTATCATAATATTATAAAGAGGGTATCATGACGGAATCCGCTCAAGTCGATTTGTTTTCGTCCGCGCAGCGGCGCGAGCGCGTGGTCGACTGGCAGGTGCCTGCGCCGGTCGCGAAAGTGGCCATGGGGCTATCAGGCCTGGACGCCATGCTTGGCATCCGCGATGGTCGGCTGCCACCGCCGCCCTTCGCGAGGCTGATCGGTTTTGTCATGGCCGTGGTCGAGCCGGACAGGATCGTGATGGAACTGGAGCCGCGCGAGGATCTCGAAAATACCATCGGCCTTCTGCATGGGGCGACCGCGGCGGCTCTGCTCGACACCGCGATGGGCTGTGCGATCTCGACGCGGCTGGAGGCCGGGCAGTCGTCGGTGACGCTCGACCTGAAAATCACCTTCCTGCGGCCGCTCTCGGTCCGGTCCGGACTGATCTCGGCCGAAGGCAAGATCATCAAGCTTGGGCGCCAGACCAGCTATACCGAAGGGTTTGTGCGGGATGGTAAAGGGGCACTCGCAGTCCATGCAACTGCAACTTTTTCTATGGTCGGCAACATCTTTACCGGGAATTAATGCGCCGCTTGGCCGATATTCGTGTTATGAGATGACCTCCGACATCCAATGAGAGCTGCATGCGCTATTCTCGGGAACACAAGCAGGAAACCCACGACCGCATCGTGAGGAAGGCCTCCGTGCGGCTGCGCGAAAAAGGTGCCCATGGTATCGGCGTTGCCGACCTCATGAAGGAGGCGGGCCTCACTCATGGCGGCTTCTACGCCCATTTCGATTCGCGCGAGGCGCTGGTGATCGAAGCCTTTGCCTACGCCATGGACCGCTCGATGGAGCACTGGCGCAAGCAGTCCGATCAGGTTGCGCCCGAGAGGCAGCTCACCCAGATCGTCGAAACCTATCTCTCGGTGCTGCACCGCGACAATCCCGGCCAGGGCTGCTCGATCCCAGCGCTCGGCGCCGAGATCGCCCGCGAGAGCCCGAAGACGCGAAAAGCCTTTGCTGGCAAGCTCGACGAGATGATCGAGATGATGACCGATTTCATCCCGAACGTTCCGCGCAAGGCTGCGCGCAAGCAGGCGATCGCCACGCTGGCGACCATGGCCGGCACCATGCTGCTGGCGCGCATCGCCGGCTCCAGCGAGCTGTCGGATGAGGTGCTGAAGGCGGGCCGGGACAGCGCGCTCGAGGGCGCGAGGCGGGAGCCGAAGGTGGCGGCTGCGAAGAAGGCGAAGCAAAACTAGGCGAGGTGCCGTAGGGTGGGCAAAGGCGCGTAAGCGCCGTGCCCACCATCTCTCTCGGTCACAAAAATGCGTGGGCACGCTTCGCTTTGCCCACCCTACGAGCCCGGCTTTTATCGCCCCGCAAACAACGCCCGGTCACGCTCCACGATCTCCCCGATATAATCCGCCACCGCCCGGATCCGCGCCAGGTCCTTGCTGTCGGCGTGCATCAGCATCCAGAACGTCCTTGTGATCGAGATCTCCTCGGGCAGCACCGCCACGAGCTGCGGATAGTCGCTCGCCATGAAGTGCGGCAGCACAGCGATGCCGAAGCCTGAGAGCGTAGCGTTGAGCTGCGCGATGAGATTGGCGCTGCGGAAGCGCGCGGAGATCCGCGGCGACACCTGCGGCAAATAGTCGAGCTCCGGCGTGAACAGCAGTTCCTCGATGTAGCCGACGAAACGGTGCTGCGGCAGGTCCTGCCGCGAGACGATTTTCGGGAAACGATCGAGATAGGCGGGAGCGGCGTAGAGCCCGAGGCGGTAGTCGAGCAGCTTGCGGCCAACGATGCGGCCTTCCTTCGGCATGGTCAGGCTGATCGCGATGTCGGCCTCGCGCTTGGAGAGGCTGAACAGCCGCGCGGTGGCCACAAGTTGCAGATCGAGGTCGGGATAGCGGTCGGCGAACGGGGCGAGCCTTGGCGCCAGGAAGGCGGTGCCGAAGCCATCGGGCGCGCCGATCCGCACCGTGCCGGTCAACCGCGCCACGGAGCCGCCGACCTGCTCCTGGTTGGCCACGATGGTGGATTCCATCGCCTCCGCGCTGTCGGCCACGCGCTGGCCGGATTCGGTGAGCAGGTAGCCGGTCTTTCGCCGGTCAAACAGCTTGGCCGAGAGATGCTTCTCCAGCCGGTCCACACGCCGGATCACGGTGGCATGGTCGACGCCGAGCTGCTTTGCGGCAGCCGACACCGAGCCGCCCCGCACGATGGCCAGCACGAAGCGGAAGTCATCCCAGTCGATAGCGCCTTGATCCAGCATTTTCGCACATCTATGGTGCATTATCTCAGACTTGAATCCTATAAAATGCAGGTCAATAGGATTTGTCAAAGCGTCCAAGCTCGGCCTGAAGGAGATCATTCCATGCGCTCAATCGGACATTTCATCGGCGGCAAGGAGGTCAAGGGTACCTCGGGCCGCACCGCCGACGTCTTCGAGCCGATGACCGGTGACGTCCAGGCCAAGGTCGCGCTGGCGTCCAAGGCCGAGGTTCGCGCCGCCGTCGAGAACGCCCGCGCTGCACAGCCGGAATGGGCCGCGACCAACCCGCAGCGTCGCGCCCGCGTGATGATGAAGTTCGTCGAGCTGGTGCAGCGCGATTACGACAAGCTCGCCGAGCTGCTGGCGCGCGAGCACGGCAAGACCGTGCCCGACGCCAAGGGCGACATCCAGCGCGGCCTCGAAGTCGCCGAGTTCGCCTGCGGCATCCCGCATCTGATGAAGGGCGAGTACACCGAAGGCGCCGGTCCCGGCATCGACATCTATTCGATGCGGCAACCCTTGGGAGTGGTCGCCGGCATCACACCGTTCAATTTCCCGGCGATGATCCCGATGTGGAAGTTCGCGCCCGCGATCGCCTGCGGTAACGCCTTCATCCTCAAACCATCCGAGCGCGACCCCGGCGTACCGATGCTGCTCGCCCAATTGATGATGGAGGCGGGCCTGCCGGCCGGCATTCTCAACGTCGTCAATGGCGACAAGGAAGCGGTCGACGCCATCCTCGACGACCCTGACATCAAGGCCATCGGCTTCGTCGGCTCCACGCCGATCGCGCAGTACATCTACGAGCGCGCCGCCCAGACCGGCAAGCGCTGCCAGTGCTTCGGCGGTGCCAAGAACCACGCCATCGTCATGCCTGACGCCGATATGGACCAGGCGGTCGACGCGCTGATCGGCGCGGGCTACGGCTCGGCCGGCGAGCGCTGCATGGCGGTCTCGGTCGCGGTGCCGGTCGGCAAGTCCACTGCCGACCGCTTGATGGAAAAGCTGATCCCGCGCGTCGAGTCGCTCAAGATCGGCACCTCGATCGATCCGTCGGCCGATTACGGCCCGCTGGTGACGCGCGAGGCGGTCGAAAAGGTCAAGAGCTACATCGACATCGGCATCAAGGAAGGCGCGACGCTCGCCGTCGACGGCCGCGGCTTCAAGATGCAGGGCTACGAGAACGGCTTCTATCTCGGCGGCTCGCTGTTCGACAACGTCACCAAGGACATGCGGATCTACAAGGAAGAGATCTTCGGGCCCGTGCTCTCGGTCGTGCGCGCGCACGACTACAAGGAGGCGCTGGCGCTGCCGTCCGAGCATGATTACGGCAACGGCGTTGCCATCTTCACCCGCGACGGCGATGCCGCGCGCGACTTCGCGGCCAAGGTGAATGTCGGCATGGTCGGCATCAACGTGCCGATCCCGGTGCCGATCGCCTATTACACCTTCGGCGGCTGGAAGAAGTCGGGCTTCGGCGACCTCAACCAGCACGGTCCGGATTCGGTCCGCTTCTACACCAAGACCAAGACGGTGACCTCGCGCTGGCCGTCCGGCGTCAAGGAAGGTGCGGAGTTCTCGATCCCGCTGATGAAGTAATTCTGTTTAGAGCGAGGCGATCATGCAATTCGCTCTGAACGAGGATCAGATCGCGGTTCGCGACATGGCGTTGGCGTTTGCGGCGGAGAAGATCGCGCCGCATGCGCTACGCTGGGACGAGGAGAAGCATTTCCCGGTCGATGTGATGCGCGAGGCCGCAACCCTCGGCATGGGCGGCATCTACATCCGCGACGATGTCGGCGGCTCCGCCATGACGCGGTTCGACGCCGCGTTGATCTTCGAGGCGCTGGCGACGGGCTGCCCGACCACCTCGGCCTTCATCTCCATCCACAACATGGCGTCATGGATGATCGATGCCTTCGGCAGCGACACCCAGCGCCATCAATGGTTGCCAAAACTTTGCTCGATGGAGCTGATCGCGAGCTACTGCCTGACCGAGCCGGGCGCCGGCTCCGACGCAGCGGCGCTGCGGACGCGTGCAGTGCGCGACGGCGATCACTACGTCCTCAACGGCCAGAAGCAGTTTATCTCCGGTGCTGGCGGCACCGATCTCCTGGTCGCGATGGTGCGCACCGGCGGTGATGGCCCGGGCGGCATCTCGACCCTCGTCATCGACGGCAAGACGCCGGGTGTTTCCTTCGGCGCCAATGAGCGCAAGATGGGTTGGAACGCGCAGCCGACCCGCGCCGTGATGTTCGAGAACGCCCGCGTGCCTGTTGCCAACCGCCTGGGCGAGGAGGGGGTCGGCTTCAAGATCGCGATGGCCGGCCTCGACGGCGGCCGCCTCAATATCACGGCGTGCTCGCTCGGCGGCGCACAGACGGCGCTGGACAAGGCGCGCGCCTACATGAAGGAGCGCAAGGCGTTCGGAAAACGTCTGGACGAATTCCAGGCCTTGCAGTTCAAGCTCGCCGATATGGCGATCGAGCTTGAGGCCGCGCGCACCTTCCTGTGGCGGGCCGCGGCCGCATTGGATCGCAAGGACCCCGACGCCACCATGCTGTGCGCGATGGCAAAACGCTTCGGCACCGATGTCGGTTTCGAGGTCGCCAACCATGCGCTGCAGCTGCACGGCGGCTACGGCTACCTCAGCGAATACGGCATCGAGAAGATCGTGCGCGATCTGCGCGTGCACCAGATCCTCGAAGGCACCAATGAAATCATGCGGCTCATCGTGGCGCGCAAACTGATCGAGGGCGCGCGATGAGCGAAGTGGAGGAGGGCGATCTGGTCGCCCGTGTCGAGGGCGGGGCTGGCGTGATCAGGCTGAATCGTCCCAAGGCCATCAATGCCGTCACGCTGGAGATGTTTCGCGACATCGAGAAGGCGCTCGACCGCTTCGAGAGCGATCCCACCGTTGCCGTGATCCTGCTGGAAGGCGCCGGTGAGCGCGGGCTGTGCGCCGGCGGCGACATCCGCACGCTCTGGGAAAGCTCGAAGGCTGGCGGCGATCTCGGCAAGATCCTGTGGCGCGAGGAATATATCCTCAACGCCCGGATCAAGAAGTTTCCAAAGCCCTATGTCGCTTTCATGGACGGCATCGTGATGGGCGGCGGCGTCGGCTTGTCCGCGCATGCGAGCCATCGGGTCGTCACGGATCGCACGAAGCTGGCGATGCCGGAGGTCGGGCTCGGCTTCTTTCCCGATGTCGGCGGCACCTATTTGTTGTCGCGCTCGCCCGGCGAGATCGGCACGTTCTTCGGCCTGACCGGCCAGACCATGAACGGGCCGGATGCGATCCACGCGAGATTTGCCGATTGGGTGGTTCCTGCAGCAAAATTGCCGGAGTTGCGCGGGGCGCTGACCAAGGTGCGCGCGGGCGCGACCGCGACTGATATCAGCAGGCTCATCAACGGTTTTGCGACCGGCGAGACCGCGGGGCCGGTCGCGGCAAAGGAGCCGGTGATCGATGCGTTGTTCGGCTTCGACCGCATGGAAGACATCTTTGCCGCGCTCAAGCGCGACGGCTCGGACTTTGCGTTGGCAACGCTCAAGACGCTCAATGAAAAATCGCCGCGCGGCATGGTGGTGACGCTGAAGCTGCTGCGGCTGGCGCGCACCGCGTCGAGCCTGGAAGAATGCCTGGTGCGGGAATATCGCGCCGCGAATGAGGTCTTCCGCAGCGATGATTTCCGCGAGGGCGTGCGTGCCGCGGTAATCGACAAGGACCGCAACCCGACCTGGTCGCCGCCGCGCATCGAGGATGTGACGCCGGAGATGCTTGCACCGTATTTTGCCGAGATCGGCGCCGACGAGCTCAAATTCAACCAATAACGATCGAAGTGGAGGAAACGACAATGGCTACGATCGCATTCATCGGTCTCGGCAACATGGGCGGCCCGATGGCGGCCAATCTGGTCAAGGCCGGCCACAAGGTCGTGGCCTTTGACCTCGTCGAGGCCTCGCGCAGCCAGGCCAAGGCCGATGGCGCCAGCATCGCCGACAGCGCGGCGGGCGCGGGGAGAGGCGCCGATGTCGTCGTCACCATGCTGCCGGCCGGGAAGCACGTGCTCGCCGTCTGGAACGAGGTCGTACCTGTCATGACCAAGGGCGCGCTGATCATCGACAGCTCCACCATCGATGTCGAGAGCGCGCGGGCCGCCCATGCGCTCGCAGCCAAACACGGTGTACTTTCGGTCGACGCACCGGTGTCCGGCGGCACCGGTGGCGCCAAGGGCGCGTCGCTCACCTTCATGTGCGGCGGCGAGGAGGGCGCGTTCGCGGCAGCCAAGCCCGTGCTGGAGAAGATGGGCAAGAAGATCGTGCATTGCGGCGGCGCCGGAGCTGGCCAGGCGGCCAAGATCTGCAACAATATGATCCTCGGCATTTCCATGATCGCGGTGAGCGAAGCTTTTGCGTTGGCTGAGAAGCTCGGCCTCTCGCATCAGGCGCTCTTCGACGTCGCCTCGACCTCGTCGGGCCAGTGCTGGTCGCTGACGAGCTATTGCCCGGTTCCGGGCCCGGTGCCGACCTCGCCGGCCAACAACGACTACAAGCCGGGCTTCGCCTCGGCGCTGATGGTGAAGGACCTGACCCTGGCGCAGGATGCCGCCAAGGCCGCCGGCGCGGTGACGCCGCTCGGCAAGCATGCGCAGGAGATCTACCGGTCTTTCGACGCAGCCGGCCATGGCGGGGTGGATTTTTCCGGAATTATCAAGCACGTTAGGGAGCTGGCCGGGAAATCTTAATGACGACATTTCAGGAAGCGCGCGCGTTTCTGCTTCAGCACCGCACGGATTACGAGACAGCGGTCAGGGATTTTCGCTGGCCCGATCCTGATCCCTTCAACTGGGCGCTCGACTGGTTCGACGCCGAGCTGGCGACGAATGCGGAGAGCAAGGATCGGCCCGCGCTCTGGATTGTCGATGCTGCGCAGGACAAGCAGACGAAACTGTCCTTTGCGACGCTCTCGCAGCGCTCCAACCAGGTCGCCAACTTCCTCCGTGCGCAGGGCCTGAAGCGCGGCGATCATCTCCTGCTGCTGCTCGGCAATGTGGTTCCGTTGTGGGAGACGATGCTCGCCGCAATGAAGCTCGGCGTCGTCGTGATCCCCGCGACCACGCTGCTCACGGCCGACGAGCTGCGCGACCGGCTCGATCGCGGCAAGGCGAAGGCGGTGGTGGCTGCACAGGATCAGGTCGCGAAGTTTGCCAGCCTTGGCGTCGATGGTGTCGCGCGCATCGTTGTGGGCGAGACGTCCGAGGGCTGGCTCGCTTACGACGAAGCGGCGAAGGCGCCTGTGAGTTTCACGCCCGACGGCCCGACCAACGCTGACGACCCGATGCTGCTCTATTTCACCTCGGGCACGACGGCAAAGCCGAAGCTGGTGCGGCATAGCCAGCGCAGCTATCCGGTCGGGCATCTGTCGACCATGTACTGGATTGGGCTAAAGCCCGGCGACGTCCATCTCAACATCTCCTCGCCCGGCTGGGCCAAGCACGCCTGGAGCTGCTTCTTCGCGCCGTGGAATGCGGGTGCGACCGTGTTTGTGGTCAACCAGCCGCGCTTCGACGCGAAGGGCCTGCTTGCCACCGTCGGCCGCTGCGGCGTCACCACGCTGTGCGCGCCGCCGACGGTGTGGCGATTGTTCATCCAGGAGAACCTGTCCTCGTTCAAGGTTGCCTTGCGCGAAGTCTGCGGCGCGGGCGAGCCGCTCAATCCTGAGGTGATCGACCAGGTTCAGGCCGCCTGGGGTCTGACCATCCGCGACGGCTATGGCCAGACCGAGACGACTGCGCTTGCCGGCAACTCGCCTGGGCAAAAGATCAAGGTTGGTTCGATGGGCCGGCCGCTGCCGGGCTACCGTGTGCAAGTCAGCGACGCCGACGGCCATCCAGCCAAGGAAGGTGAGGTGGCGCTGCTGCTGGGCGCTGCTCGTCCCGCCGGCCTGATGCAAGGCTATCAGGGCGACGACGGTAAGCTGTCGGGCGCGGAAGGCCAGCTCTATCGCAGTGGCGATGTCGTCTTCGCAGACGAGGACGGCTATCTCACCTTCGTCGGCCGCTCCGACGACGTGTTCAAATCCTCCGACTATCGCATCAGCCCCTTCGAGCTCGAGAGCGTGCTGCTCGAGCATGAGCTCGTCGCGGAAGCCGCGGTGGTGCCGAGCCCCGATCCCATCAGGCTCGCGATTCCCAAGGCCTTCGTGCTGCTGACCGCGGGCGCCGAGCGGACACCGGAGACGGCGCTTTCCATCTTCAAGCACCTGCACACCCGGCTTGCGCCGTTCAAGCGCATCCGCCGGCTGGAAATCGTCTCCGAGCTGCCGAAGACGATCTCTGGCAAAATCCGCCGCGTGCAGCTACGACGGCTCGAACGCGACAACGATCGCGACGATCCGCTGCGCGGCCGGGAATTCCGCGAGGAGGATTTTCCGGAGCTGCCGAGAACAAGAAGTGAGACTTAGGTGAAGCTTGTCATTCCGGGGCGTGCGGAGCACGAACCCGGAATCCATTCAGCAACAGCGCTGCGGCATAATGGATTCCGGGTTCGATGCTGCGCATCGCCCCGGAATGACGGTATTTGGAGTTACCAATGAACCAAATCTGGAAGAAGCCGCCGATCACGCTTCAGGCCTATCAGGCCCTGGTCGGCAAGGAGATCGGCGTGTCGTCCTGGCACCTGATCGACCAGCCCCGCATCGACGCCTATGCCGACGTGATCGAGGATCACCAGTTCATCCACGTCGATCCCGAGAGGGCAAAGCAGGAGACGGCGTACGGCACCACCATCGCGCACGGCTTTCTGACGATGTCGCTGCTGTCAATCATGTCCTATGAGGTGATGCCGGTCATCGCCGGCACCACGATGGGCGTGAACTACGGCTTCGACAAGCTGCGCTTCATCTCGCCGGTGCGTTCCGGAAAGCGCGTCCGCGGCCGATTTGTGCTGGCCGAGGCCAAGCTGCGCAAGCCCAACGAATTTCAGACCCGCACCAACGTGACGGTAGAGATCGAAGGCGAGGAAAAGCCGGCGCTGGTCGCCGAGTGGCTCGGCCTGACCTATTTCGCCTGACTTGAGGCGTCGTTGCCGGGCTTGACCCGGCAACCCATCGCTGCTCAAAAGCCTGTCGATTTTGATGGATGGCCGGGTCAAGCCTGGCCATGACGGTCTAACATCTAGGAAGCGCACTCATGGCAATCAGGTTCGACGGACGCGTCGCCATCGTCACCGGCGCGGGCAATGGTCTCGGCAAGGCGCACGCGCTGGGCCTCGCCAGCCGCGGCGCCAAGGTCGTGGTCAATGATTTCGGTGGTGCGCGTGACGGCACCGGAGGCTCGCTGTCGCCGGCAGAGGCCGTGGTCGAGGAGATCCGCAAAGCCGGCGGCACCGCCATGGCCGACGGCGCCGACGTCTCGAATTTCGAGCAGGTAACCACCATGGTCGAGCGCGCCACCAAGGAGTGGGGCAGCGTCGACATCATGTGCGCCAATGCCGGCATCCTGCGTGACAAGTCGTTCGGCAAGATGGAAGCAGCCGACTTCCAGAAGGTGCTCGACGTGCATCTGGTCGGTACTTTCTATTGCTGCAAGGCGGTGTGGGCCGGCATGCGCGACCGCAACTACGGCCGCATCGTGCTGACCACGTCCTCCTCCGGCCTCTACGGCAATTTCGGCCAGGCCAACTATGGCGCGGCCAAGTCGGGCATGGTCGGGCTGATGAATGTGCTCGCGGAAGAGGGCCGCAAGAACAACATCCGCGTCAACATCATCTCGCCGACCGCCGCGACCCGCATGACTGAAGAGCTGCTGCCGCCGCAAGCGCTGCAACTGATGAAGCCGAACGCGATCACGCCGGCGATCGAATACATGCTGAGCGAGGACGCGCCGACCCGCACCATCATGGGTGCCGGCGCCGGCTCCTTCGCCGTGATCAAGATCGTCGAGAGCGAAGGCATCAACCTGCCTGAGTCCGACTGGACCCCGGACGCGATTGCGGCGCATTTCGCCGAGATCAGCGACATGTCCAAGGCCAAGGCGCTTGCCGGTGCGTTCGAGCAGACGCAAAAGTATGTCGCGCAGGCAGCAGTGCGGGCGGGGATCAAGCTCTGACCGACGTCGCCGTCATCGGTGCCGGTCCCGCCGGGCTGATGGCGGCGGAGGTGCTGGCGCAAGGCGGCGCCCGCGTCACCGTCTACGATGCCATGCCGTCGGCCGGCCGCAAATTTTTGATGGCGGGCCGGGGCGGGCTCAACCTCACCCACAGTGAGCCGCTGGCGGATTTCCTCCCGCGTTACCGGGAGGCGATGCCGCACTTGCGCGCCGCCGTCGAGGCGTTCACGCCCGACGCGCTGCGCGACTGGAGCGCGGGCCTCGGACAGCTGACCTTCGTCGGCAGCAGCGGACGGGTGTTTCCAAAAACCTTCAAGGCTTCGCCATTGTTGCGCGCCTGGCTCCGGCGGCTCGATGCATCAGGTGTGCAGTTCGCCTTTCGCCATCGCTGGATCGGTTGGGACGCGGAGGGACGGCTCAAGCTTCGCGCGCCGGACGGCACGCTTGCCGTCGCCGCTGGTGCAACGGTGCTCGCACTCGGTGGTGCGAGCTGGCCACGATTGGGCTCCGATGGCGCTTGGGTCGATATCCTGGCTGCAAAAGGTATTTCCATCTCGAAGCTTCGGCCAGCCAATTCCGGCTTCGCGGTTGCATGGTCCGATGTCTTCCGCAATCGTTTTGAAGGCCAGCCGCTCAAGGGCGTGGCGCTGACGGTCGGTCCGCACACTGTGCGCGGCGAAGCCATGATCACGCGCAGCGGCATCGAAGGCGGCGCGATCTACGCACTGTCGGCGGAGCTGCGTGAGGCGGTGCTGGGGATCGGGCAGGCGACGCTGACGATCGCGCTGCGGCCGGATCTCGGCACCGCCGCGCTGACCATGCGGCTGTCAGGCACGCGCGGCAAGCAGTCGCTCGCAAACTTCCTGCGCAAGGCGGCGCAATTGTCGCCCGTCGGCATTGGTCTGATGCAGGAGGCGGCGATCGGATCAGGCCGGCAGCTGGCCTCGTTCTCGCCGGCGGAGCTGGCGCATCTGGCGAATGCGATTCCGCTTCAGCTGACCGGCGTCGCGCCGATCGAGCGCGCGATCTCGACTGCGGGCGGGATTGCCTTCGACGAACTCGACGATCACTTCATGCTGCGCAAGCTGCCCGGCGTGTTCGCCGCTGGCGAGATGCTGGATTGGGAAGCGCCGACCGGCGGCTATCTGCTGCAGGCCTCGTTTGCGACAGGTGTGGCGGCGGGCAGGGGTGTATTGGCGTGGCTCGCCCAGTTGCAGAAATCGTAGGGTGGGCAAAGGCGCGAAGCGCCGTGCCCACCATCTTCGCAGTTACGACGAGAAGTCGTGGGCACGCTTCGCTTTGCCCACCCTACGGCAGCGTGCCCTACCGCAGCTTCCCGCGCGCAGCCACCGGCAGCGTGCCGATGATCTCATCGCCGCGCACCATCACCACCTCGTCCATCATATTGACGACGACGCAGACATGGTTCGGCACGATGCGGACGACGTCGCCGACGTTCGGCCGGGTGTTGCTGCGCGAGAGGTCGAGGAAGCCGTGCTCCTCGGCGAATTTTGCGATTCTGGCTTCGGGATGCTCGAGGATCAGGCCGTGGCCGTCGAGCCCGCCGGTGTCTGATGTCAGCGTCTTCGAGCCGGCATCGAGAATGCCGCGCTCGGGAGCCGCGCGGCTCACCACGGTCGAATAAATATGCAGCGCGCAATCGTCCCAGCTGGCGACGCCGGCTGCGACCTGCATGCGGTCGTTGTAGATGTAGGTGCCGAAGCGATGCTCGGTGCCGCCCTTGAGCTTGCCGATATTGACGAGGTTGGGCGTGCCGCCGGTCGAGACGATTTTTGCGTCCAGCCCGTGCGCGCGTACGCCGGCCAGCGCCTCATCGTAGAATTTCTGCGCATCGGCCCAGCCGGTTTCGGTCGGATATAGCATGAAGCCGGCGAACTCGAGCCCCTTGGACGCGGCGATCTCGCGCGCCAGCGCGATCGCTTCCGCTGGCGTCTCGACGCCCGCGCGCTTGCGACCCGTGTCGCATTCGACCACGACCGAGAGCGGACGGCCCGACGCCTCGGCGGCCTTCGGCAAGCCCGCAACGACCGTCGAGTTATCGGCCGCCACGGTCATCCTGGTCTTGGCATTGAGCGCGCCGAGCCGCGCCATCTTCTCTTCGCCCAAGAGATTGTAGCTGATCAGGATGTCGTCGATCCCGGCATTGGCCATGATCTCGGCCTCGCCGATCTTCTGGCAGGTGATGCCCTTGGCGCCGGCCGCGACCTGCATCTTCGCAATGGTCGGGTTCTTGTGGGTCTTGATGTGCGGGCGGTTGGCGATCCCGGCGTCGTCGCAGGCCTTCTGGATCCGGGCAATGTTGCGCTCGACCTTGTCCATGTCGATGACGGCACAGGGCGTGCCATATTCGCGGGCGATCTTTGCAGCAAGGGTCGTTGTCATGGGTTAAGCCTGTTCTATCTCTTCGCGAAGCATTTCAAGTTCGAGCCAGCGCTCTTCGGCGGCTGACAATTCTTCATGCGCCTTGGCGATGGCGGCGGATGTGTCGTCGAATGTCTTGCGATCCCTGGCGTACAGATTTGGATCGTCGAGCACGCGTTGCAGCCTGGCGATGTCGGCGTGCAACGTCTCCATCTTCTGCGGCAGCGTCTCCAGCGCGTGCTTCTCGTTGAAGCTCAGCTTGCGCTTGGGCGTGGCAGTGGGGGCCGCAGCACGCTCCTCTTTCTTCTCCGCTGGCGCCTGCGCCTTGGCCGTCTCGCGCTTCAGGTCCGCACCGCGCTGCGCCAGCATGTCGCTGTAGCCGCCGGCATATTCGATCCACTTGCCGTCGCCGTCGGGCGCGATCACCGAGGTGACGACGCGGTCGAGGAAGTCGCGGTCATGGCTGATCAGGATGACCGTGCCCTCGTAATCGCCGAGCATCTCCTCGAGTACGTCGAGGGTTTCGAGATCGAGATCGTTGGTGGGCTCGTCCAGCACCAGCAGGTTGGACGGTTTCGCCAGCGCGCGTGCCAGCATCAGCCGGCCGCGCTCGCCGCCCGAGAGCACCTCCAGCGGGGTGCCGCGCTGCTCCTGCGCGAACAGGAAGTCCTTCATGTAGCCGACGACGTGCTTGGGCTTGCCGCCGACCATGACGTGGTCGCCGCGGCCGCCGGTCAGCGCTTCCGCGAGTGTCGATTTGGGATCGAGGCTTTCGCGGTGCTGGTCGAGCGTGGCCATCTCCAGATTGGCGCCGAGCCGCACCGTGCCGGCGTCGGGCTGCATGCCCCCGGTGAGCAGATTGACCAGCGTGGTCTTGCCGGCGCCGTTCGGCCCGATGATGCCGAGCCGGTCGCCGCGCTGGATGCGGGTGGAGAAATTGTCGACGATCACGCGATCGCCGAACGCCTTGGTGATGCCCTTGGCCTCGATCACCAGCTTGCCGGATTGTTCGGCTTCCGCCGCGGCGAGACTGGCGGTGCCGGCGGTGCCGCGATAGTTGCGGCGCTGGTCGCGCAGCGCGTGCAGATTGGCGAGCCGCTTGACGTTGCGCTTGCGCCGGCCGGAGACGCCGTGGCGCAGCCAGTGCTCCTCGTCGACGATCTTGCGGTCGAGCTTGTGCTGGTCGCGCTCTTCTTCCGCCAGCACCTCATCGCGCCAGCTCTCGAACGAGGCAAAGCCGCGATCGATCTGCTTGATCTTGCCGCGGTCGAGCCAGGCGGTGGAACGCGAGAGATTGGTGAGGAAGCGGCGGTCGTGGCTAATGATGACCAGCGCGCTGCGCCGGGAGTCGAGCTCCTTTTCCAGCCACTCGATGGTGGAGAGGTCGAGATGGTTGGTCGGCTCGTCCAGCAGCAGGATGTCGGGCGAGGGCGCCAGCACCCGCGCGAGCGCGGCGCGGCGCGCCTCGCCGCCGGAGGCGTTCGCCGGGTTCTCGTTGCCGGTCAGCCCAAGCTGCTCGATCAGGTAGCGCGCCTGATAGGGGTCGTCGCCGGGCGCGAGACCGGCCTCGACATAGGCGAGCAGGGTCTTGTGCTCGCCGAAGTCAGGCTCCTGCGGCAGATAGCGCACGGTCGCGCCGGGCTGCACGAAGCGCGTGCCGTCGTCGGGCTCGACCAGGCCAGCCGCGATCTTCAACAGCGTCGACTTGCCGGAGCCGTTGCGCCCGATCAGGCAGACGCGCTCCGATGGCGCGACATTGAGCTCGACGCCCGACAGCAGCGGCGTGCCGCCGAAGGTCAGCTTGATGTCCTTGAGTTGGATCAGCGGCGGCGCCATCGTCAGCCCTGGCTCGTAGCAGCCTGATCGGCGCGGCGGCGCTGGATCCGGCGCAACGTCTGGTCGAGCGCCGAGAGGAAAGCGGAGCGGTCGCGCGGCGCGAACGAGCGTGGGCCCCCGGTGACCTCGCCGGCCGAGCGCAGATCCGTCATCAGATTGCGCACCGCCAGCGTCATGCCGATCGATTCCTCCGTGAACGGCTTGCCGTTCGGCGCGATCACGTCGGCCCCCGCCTTGACGCAGCGGCTCGCTAGCGGAATGTCAGACGTGATGACGACGTCGCCGGGCCTCGCCCGCTCTGCGATCCAGTCGTCGGCCGCGTCCATGCCGGCGCCGGCAGCGATGCGTTCGATCAGGGGGTCCTGCGGCACGCGGATAAAATTGCCGGCGACCACGCTGACGGGCACACCGTGCCTGAGCGCGACGCGATAGATCTCGTCCTTCACCGGGCAGGCGTCGGCGTCGACATAGATGCGGGTGGAAGTGTCTGTCATTGGCCGCGTGGTACCGCATTCGGGCCGCAAAGGCGAGGGGATTGACCCCTGTTCCCCGGGGCCTACGATCAGCCCTGAACAACAAGAATATTGGGGAAGCCAAGCCATGCCGAACCTGCTCGAAACCTGGCGCGTCGAGGCCTACAACACCGCAAAACAGTCAGAAAACAAGATGCACGACGACGCGGTGGCGCGCCGCTTCGGCTTTGCCGGCGGGCTGGTCCCCGGCGTCGATGTCTTCGCCTACATGATGCACGTGCCGGTGGCGCGCTGGGGCCGCGATTTTCTTGCCCGCGGCCTGGTCGAGGCCCGCTTCATCAAGCCGGTTTATGACGGCGAGGTCGCGGATGTGGACGCCACCGAGCACAACGGCCTGCTGACGATCGAGGTGTTCAGCCGCACCGAACTCTGCGCCACTGGAACGGCCTCGCTGCCGGCGGCAGCGCCTGCGGTGTCACTAGGCGACTATGTCGAAGTGCCCGCGATCGCCGAGCGCAAGCCGGTCAGCCCTTCGACCTTTGAAGTCGGCAAGTGGCTGGGCACGGCGCCGCGCCGCTGGGCCGGGCAGGCGGCGAGCGACTATCTCGCCGACATCAGGGAGACGGATCCGATTTTCGTGCGTGAGGGCCTCGGCCATCCCGGCCTGATCCAGCGTGTGATGAACCGCGTGCTGGTCGACAACACCATCCTCGGCCCATGGATCCATGTCGGCAGCCGCATGCAGCTGCTGTCGACCGCACGCATCGGCGACGAGATTGTCGCGCGGGCGAAGGTCAGTGCGAATTACGAGAAGAAAGGCCACCGCTTCGTCGAGTTCGACGCGCTGGTCGTGGCCAACGGCACGACGCCGATTGCACGCTGCCAGCACATTGCGATCTACCAGCCGCGCGAGCAGGCGGCGGCGTAGCACAGGAAGAGGCAAGCGCGTCAATTCAAATACGGTGTCATGCCCCGCGAAGGCGGGGCATCCAGTACGCCGCGGCCCTTCGGTGAATTACTGCTGTCTCGGAGTACTGGATCGCCCGGTCAAGCCGGGCGATGACAGCATTCTTGTGGAGGCGGAAGGGCAGCCTTACGCCGCCTTCCGCTTCGCATCCTGGATTGCGCGCCACACCCGCTCCGGGGTTAGCGGCATGTCGATGTGCTTGATGCCGTAGTCGGAAAGCGCATCGAGCACGGCGTTGACCACCGTCGACAGGCTGCCGGCGCAGCCGGCTTCGCCGCAGCCCTTGCTGCCGAGCGGATTGGTCGTGGCCGGCACCGGATGATCGCCGACCGTCATGTCGGGCACGTCCTCCGCGCGCGGCAGGGCGTAGTCCATCAGCGAGCCCGTGATCGGCTGGCCGCTCTCGTCGTAGCGGACGTGCTCCATCAGCGCCTGGCCAATGCCCTGGACCACACCGCCATGGAGCTGGCCCGCGACCAGCATCGGGTTGATCACCGTGCCGAAATCGTTCACCGCGCTGTAGCGCACGATCTGCACCACGCCGGTGTCCGGATCGATCTCGACTTCGGCGACATGGCAGCCGTTCGGAAAAGCCGAGGGCACCGGCTCGCTGGTGTGATCGACGTCGAGTGAGTCAGGCACGCCATCGGGCACCTTGCCGTCGTGAAGCTTTCTGGCAAGCTCCATGATGTCGATGCTGCGGTCGGTGCCGGCAATGGTGAAGCTGCCGTCTGCGAACTCGATGTCGGCCTCGGAGGCCTCCAGCAGGTGCGCGGCGGCGCGCTTGCCCTTCTCGACGACGAGCTTGGCGGCCTCGACGATCGCCATGCCGGTTGCCGTGATCGAGCGCGAGCCGCCCGTGCCGTTGCCGGTGTGGACGATGTCGCTGTCGCCCTGGACGAGCTTCACGCTCTCGAAGGGAACCCCTAACTGCGCGCAAAGCACCTGTGCGAACGGTGTGGCATGGCCCTGGCCGTAGTCGAGCGTACCGGTGATGAGCTGCACAGTGCCATCAGGATCGAACACGATCTTGCCGAGCTCGACGCCGGGCGGCGCGGTGACCTCGAGATAGGAGCCGACCGCGATGCCGCGCAGCTTGCCGGCCTTCTTGCTCTCCTTCTTGCGCTTGGGGAAGTTCTCGTGGTCGGAGATCTCGAGCGCCTTGTTGAACACGGCCTGGAAGTCGCCGCTGTCATAGGTGACGCCTGACGAGGCCGGGAACGGCATCTGGTTCGGCTTGATGAAGTTGCGCTTGCGCAGGGTCAGCCGGTTGATGCCCATCTCGTCGGCGGCGCGGTCGATCAGCCGCTCCATGTAGTAGTTGGCCTCGGGCCGTCCGGCGCCGCGATAGGCCCCCATCAGCGTCGTGTTGGTCAAGACCGTCTTGATGTCGATCGCCATCAGCGGCGTGCGGTAGACGCTGGAGAAGTTCTTGCCGGTGTTGAGCGAGAGCGGGCTGGGCGCAACGCCGGTGATATAGGCGCCGAGATTGCCGTAGCCGGACAGTTTTGCTGCGAGGAAGTGCCCTTCGGCATCGAGCGCCAGCTCGGCATGGATCTTCTGCGCGCGGCCGTGGCTGTCGGAGAGGAAGCTGGTCGAGCGCTCGTCGAGCCACTTCACCGGGCGCCCGAGCGCCTTCGCCGCGTACAGGATGCACATATACTCGGGATAGTTGACGTTCTTCATGCCGAACGAGCCGCCGACATTGGCAGTGAGGATGCGCACCTTCTCGTTCGGCACCTTCAAATTCTTGGCGAGGTTGGCGCGGTTGCCCGCAACGCCCTGCGTCGGCATCTGGATGGTGTAGCGCTCGGTGGCCTTGTCGTACGAGGCAAGCCCGACGCGCGGTTCCATCGACACCACGGCGACACGGGTGTTCTCGATGTCGATCCTTGTGACATGGGCGGCGCTGGCGAAGGCCGCGTTCACCTTCTCGGTGTCGCCATAGTGATAGTCGAGCGCGACGTTGTTAGGGATGTGGTCATAGAGCTGCGGCGCGCCGGGCTTGGCAGCTTCCTCGGGATCCGTGACCGCCGGCAGCGGCTCGATATCGAGCTCGACCGCCTCGGCCGCATCGCGGGCCTGGGCCAGCGTTTCCGCCACCACGAAGGCGACGGGATCGCCGACGAAGCGCACCTTGTCGGTGGCCAGCGGCTGGCGGTTGGTCTGGATCAGGGGCGAGCCGTCACGGCTTTTCAGCGGCAGGCCGCAGGTGAAGGGGCCGTAGCCCGCGGCATTCAGATCCGTCCCGGTCCAGACGCCGAGCACGCCCGGCATCGCCTTGGCGGCGTCGATGCCGATGCCGCGGATCACGCCATGGGCATGGGTGGAGCGGACGATCACGGCATAGGCCTGGCCCGGCAGGTTGAAATCGTCGGTGTAGCGGCCCTTGCCGCGCACCAGGGTGTCGTCCTCCTTGCGGCGGACGGGTTGCCCGACGCCATATTTTTGCAGTGCAATAGCGTTTTCGAGCGTGGACGATTTGGTGTGTTCTTGCATGGGAATTGACCTGAAAAGCCGGCAATTGCGCGTTTTGGGGGGCGCCTGGAGGGCCGGACCCTGCAAAAATAGCCCACGGCCCCGTTCACGACAACGCACGAATGGACATGGTCCTATGTGATGCGATGTTGCGCATGTCAGCCGCGCTGCTAATGTTTCAGGCGAAAAATCAATTCCGGATCGGCCCCTTAGGGGCCGTGGAAAGACAGTTTGTATGAATGACCACACGCGGCTCCGCGACGGCCATGTAAGCCAACATGGGCCGCACGGCGAGCTGGAGGGGTCGATGGCGGCGGTGGCGTTGGCCATCGAGCCTGCGGTCCCTGCGCGGGCACCGGGAACCGGAGTCTATGCGGCGCTGGACCTCGGAACCAACAATTGCAGGCTCCTGATCGCCTGTCCGACCCACGACGGCTTTCGCGTGGTCGATTCCTTCTCGCGCATCATCCGGCTCGGCGAGGGCGTCTCGGCCACGGGGTGCATCAGCGAGGCCGCGATCGATCGCGCCATCGCCGCGCTCAGCATCTGCCGGGACAAGATCAACCTGCGCAAGGCCAAGCGGCTGCGGCTGATCGCCACTGAAGCCTGCCGCGCCGCCTCGAATGCGGAAGGTTTTCGCAGCCGCGTCGCGGCCGAGACCGGTATCGAGCTCGAGGTGATCGACCGCGAGACCGAGGCCTCGCTCGCCATGCTCGGCTGCTCGCCGCTGGTCGATCCCAGGGGCCGCGGCGCCATCCTCTTCGACATCGGCGGCGGCTCGACCGAGCTGGTGCGGATCGAGCGCGATCCCGCCAATCCGGAGCCGCGGATCAAGGCCTGGATGTCGATCCCGCTTGGCGTCGTGACACTGGCCGAGCAGTTTGGTGGTCGTGACGTGACGCCGGAGATCTATGCCGCGATGGAGCAGGAGGTCGCGGGTCACGTTGCGCCCTTCGCCGCGGAGCACGGCCGCGATCTCACCGACATGCATCTGCTCGGCACGTCGGGCACGGTGACGACGCTCGCCGGCATCCATCTCAATCTCGTCCGCTACGACCGTCGCCGCATCGACAGCATCTGGATGAACGATACCGACATCACCGCGACCATCAACAAGCTGCTCGGCATGAGCTACGAGGACCGCGCGGGCAACAGCTGCATCAGCGTCGAGCGCGCCGATCTGGTGCTGGCAGGCTGCGCCATCCTCGATGCCATCAGGCACGCCTTCCCGCTGCCGCGCCTGCGCGTCGCCGACCGGGGCCTGCGCGAGGGCATGCTGGTCGAGATGATGCGCGAGGACGGCGCGCTCAGGAGCTGGTGAGATGGCGAAAGACACCACCGGCCGCTTGCACGTTCAGGTCAAGACCGGCGGCAAGCGCAAGCTGTCGTCGAAGCTGTGGCTGGAGCGGCAGCTCAACGATCCCTATGTCGCCAAGGCGAAGGCCGCGGGCTATCGCTCGCGGGCGGCGTTCAAGCTGCTCGAGATCGACGACAAGTTTCGGCTGCTGAAGCCAGGCATGGCCGTGGTCGATCTCGGCGCGGCGCCCGGCGGCTGGAGCCAGATCGCCGCCAAGCGCGTCGGCTCGGTCGACGGCAAGGGCAAGGTCGTCGCGATCGACCTGCTGGAGATGCCTGAAATCCCCGGCGTCGACTTCGCCCAGCTTGACTTCATGGACAATGCCGCGCCGGAAAAACTCACCGCGATGCTGGGCGGCGGCGCCGATGTCGTGATGTCCGACATGGCCGCCAACACCACCGGCCACCGCAAGACCGACCAGCTCCGCATCGTCGGCCTGGTCGAGACGGCGGCAGCCTTTGCCTGCGATGTGCTCAAGCCCGGCGGGACGTTTTTGGCCAAGACCTTCCAGAGCGGTGCCGACGCCGATCTGCTCGCGCAGCTCAAGCGCGACTTTGCGACGGTGCGACATGTCAAGCCCGCCGCGAGCCGGCAGGATTCCTCCGAGCGCTATGTGCTGGCGACCGGATTTCGCGGTGCAGCGAGGAGCGAGGCTTAGGCGGGGCACGTCCCTTCCTCTCAGAAGCCGTACTTCATCGCGCCGCGCACCCGTTGGCTCTCGATCCCCCTCACCGAACTCGTCAGCAGATATTCGAGATCGAGGCTGAGCGCGCCGCCGACCTCGGCCCGCAAGCCAAGCCCGCCGGTGAGTGTGTCACGCGCCGTGGACGTGCCTGAGATCGAGTAGTTGGAGCTCAGGCCGACGAGATCGACATAGTTCAGGCCCTGCACGTAGCCTCCGTCGAAGGCGTGCCGCCATTCCGCGCGCGCGGTTGGCGTCAGCACACCCCAGCTCTGCAGCACTGGGTAGGTGAGGCGGCCGCCGAGCACGCTGGCGATGCTCGTCGTCGTCATCCTGTCGTAGCCCAGTGCCCAGGTGCCCGAACCGGTCTCAGCGTAACCCTCGAGCGCGGCTCTGACGAGGTCAAGCCGGCCATAGGAGGAGAGCTTGAGGCGGTCCCATTGGGAGATGTGGCTGACCCCGACCGTACCGAACACGTCGTTGCCCGAGCGTGTTCCTGCTAGCATGACGTTGCCGTCGTTCGACCAGCGCTTGCTGTCGAAGCGGAGGACGCCATAGCCTCCGGCGATGTCGAGATAGGTGCGCGGCAGGAAGCGCCAGCTCGCGTAGAGCGTCGCATCGAAATTGCGTGCATCGACCCGCGAGCCGTCGCTGCCGATCTCGCTCCGATCGAGGCCGAAACCGAGCGCGGCGCCCGCCTTCAGTCCGTCGGTGATGCGGCGGTCGAAGCCGAGCGTCAGGCCCGAGGAGGTGAAGCGATTGTCGAAGCTGTCGTCGTTGCGTAGACGGCCGAAGCCGACAGTGCCGGAGGCCCAGACATGGAACGGCAGCGCATTGGTCTTGTTGAGCGCGTCCATCGCTTGCGGCAGCGCCGCCGAGAGCTGGCTGATGGCGCGGCCGGCGTCGCTCTGCGTCGCGGGACTGTGAATCGGCAGGTCACTGTCATAGGCAAGGGCTGATGCCGCATCCGCCTGGCTGTTGAGCGCGGCGGCCGTGCGGTTGCCACCGAGGCCGCCCGCGGAGGCGACCATTCCGTTTGCAGCTCCGCTCCGAGAAGCCTGACTATTGCTGCCGCCGGCGTGCGCCTCGCCGTCGCCCTCATCATGCAGCGCCTCGAAACGGCTGAAGACGTTGTCGATCTGGGTCTGGCCGAACCGCACGGCACTCGACGCCTGGGAGCCGACCAGCCCACGCACCGTCGCGTCGCCGGTCGGATCGGAGCGGCCCACGGTCAGTGTGATCGCGCTCGAGGTCGCCCCCGCATTTTTGCTATCGCCCGCATACACGGCCGTGATCGAATGTGCACCCATCGCCAGGGCCGGCGTCGTGAAAATCGCAGTCGTGCCCGACAGGGTCGCGGTCCCCAAAACGGCCGTGCCGTCCTTGAACGTGACGGCGCCGGTCGACGAAATTGCGCTCGACAGCGTCGCGGTGAGGGTGACCGATTGCGCGGCGGCAGGTGATGTCGTCGCGCTCGAGACCGAGAGCGTCGTTGCCGCCTTGACGACCGGCATTGTGGCTGCCGCCGACCTCACAGAGGCATTGTTGGTGTCGCCATTGTAGATCGCGGTGAACGTGTGCGAGCCCAGTGGATAAGAGGAGAGCATCAGGATGGCGCTCGAGCCCGAGAGGGCAGCGCTGCCGAGCTGTGTCGAGCCTTCGTAGAAAGTCACGGTGCCGGTCGGGGAACCTGCGCCAGTCACTGCCGCGACCACGGCGACCGACATGCCGTTGCTCGCGGCCGTCGAGGAGGCGTTGACTGCGATCGAGGGCGTCGCTCGTGTGACCGGTACTGTCGTCCCGCCCGTCGCGGGATTGTTGTTGGAATCGCCATCATAGCTCGCCGTGATCGAATGCGAGCCGACCGAAAGGTTGCTCAATGTCAGGCTGGCGGTCGTGCCCGAGACGGTCGCTGTGCCGATCGGGGTCCCGCCATCGTAGAATGTGACCGTTCCGGTCGGCGAGTAGCTGTTGCCCAACGTCGCGGTCAGCGTGAGCGGGCTGGCATAGGCGACCGGCGAAGGCGAGGGCGAGACGGAGAGCGACGGCGACGTCTTGTCGATCGTGAGCTGATAATAGAGGGTGAAACTCGCGCCCGTCGTAGAATCCGGCGGGTGGTTCGACGACCCGGTCAAGAAGGTGAAGAAGCCGGTGACCGTCCCTGCCGCCGTGGGCGTGCCAGTCAGCGAGAAGGAGCAGGTCTTCGAACCGAAAGGGTTGGTGGTGTTGGTGAAAGTGATGCCGGGAAAATTGTTGAACCCCCAGGCCTGTGGGTTGCACGAGACGGTGTCGGTATAGACCGTGACGGATTGGGAATATGCCGTACCGACCGTTGCGTTCGGCAGCATCCGATCTGCACGGGCGGTGCCTTGCATGATGAAGAACGCGAAGATCGCCAGCATCGTGGCGAAGCTTGACTGCCTCAACCGAAGCCGGTTGCGGCGCGCAAGCATATCGAAATAAAAAGAGATCATTCTACCCGCCCCCTCGTTCGGACCCAGGCCGAGCATTCGTTTCGGCGGACCCGCCAGGGGCGGGATGTGCGGCCTTCGAACGGCCTGCAAATTCGCGCGACACACGACCTTGCGTGTCTGGATCGACTGATGCCCAGTTAGGCGAAGGGCGCGGAATCCACCATCAACGCGCGTTGATGCTGGAGATTGGGCCGGCTTGCTCCACATTCGGTGTCGGCGCCAGCCAGGTCAGTCGCACAGCTCCGATATCGCCGATTGCCCGGCAGGCGTATGGGCTCCCAAGGCGCGCTGGAGGATCGTCAAGGCGACGACGTGAACGAAGAGAAATGCGGCGGCTACGGCCAGCAGCCAGGCCGTTTCGTTCTGGGCTGGGCGCCGGCTGGTCAACCTGGCGCGCGCAGGACTGCTTGCATCGATCATGTCTGGGCCTCCTGATCCCTGGTGAAAATCGTCCGGTGTGCGTGAGATTCGGACCGAGCCGGCAATAACGCTTCCTCAGAACGCGAACTTGACCTGCGCCCGGGCGCGCTCGCTTCTCGCCTGATTTGCAAGCAGCTCGTCGAATCGTGCGGTGAGGCTGAGTGATTTGTTCACTTGCAGCTCGAAGCCGAGACCGATCAAGGCATGGTCGTGCTTCTCTGCCAGACCGAACAGGCTGTAGGTCGTCGCCGCATCGAAGCCGTAATAGGCAATCTGCGTGTAGGCGCCATTGAAGCTGTGGCGATAGGCGAGTTCGAGGCTCGATTTAAGGGCGCCGGCCGAAGTGTCCATCATATGGCTGAACTTCGTCCCGAGCACGCCGGCGGCATCGACGGCCGACGTCCGGTCGAAGGTCAAATTGTAGATGCCCGCGCCGGTCTCGGCGTAGCCGTCGAGCCAGATCCATTGCAGGTCGAGCCGCGCGTAGGGCGCGATCTTCCAGCGATCGATCTTGATCTCGTGGTTCACCGACAGCGAGCCGAACAGATCGCCGGCCGACCGGTCTCCGGCGCCGAACGCCAATGCGGTGCTGTCGTAGCGATAATTTGCAAGCCGGCCTCTCGCATAGCCGAGGACGCCATCCATGAACCAGAGCGGTGCCACGCGGTAGCTGGCATAGGCCTGCGCCGACCAGACATTGGCATCGATGCGCGAGCCATTGCTGCCGATCGTGGCGTGATCGATGCCGAAGCCCGCGGCAACGCCGGCTTTCAGATTTGGGGCGAGGCGCGTGTCGACGCCGGCGGTCATGCCGGTCGAGGACACGTTGTACTTGGCATCGGCGTAAGTCGTGTCCCGGCCGAATTGCAGCGCGCCGGCAGTCCAGTAGCGGAGCGACGAATCGGGAGCGGCCACCACGGGTTCAGCCCGTCCGTCTTTCGACCTTCGCTGCGCTGTATCGGATGCGGAGCCTATCGTCGGCGTTGCATCCGCCGGCAAGCCATACTGACGCTGCGGGGCCGGTATCTGCGCGAACGAGGCCCTGTTGCTCACCAGGGGCACGTCGTCATTGTGCAACTCGGTCAGCCGGTCCTGCACGTTGTCCATCTGTTGCTGACCCATCACCTGCACGGTGTGGACCTGGAAGTCGACCATCGCCTTGATCGACGGATCTGCGGTCGGATCCGGCATGGCGGCATAGCGATAGATGGCCGTCCCCGTGGCCGAGCCGAGCGGCGTCGTGACGGTGACGTCGACTGCGCCCGCCGCATGCGGCGGCGTCACCACCGAGATCTGCGTCGCGCTCAGTACCGTAAAACTGAGCACGTTGACGCCGCCGAACTTGATCGACGTGGCGCCGGTGAGATGCTGGCCGATCACGATCGTCGTTTGCTGTCCGGCGACCGGACCCGACGCCGGATTGGTGCTGGTCACCACGGGGCCGGGACTGGGCGCAGCCGTGCAAGCCACGGTGACATCGATCTGGGACGGTATGCCTTCGCTCAGTGAGCGCCAGCTGAACGTCTGTGTGCCCGTCGTGGTCACCGTGACATGCAGCGAGCCCGATACCGTGCCGGAGCCATCGCCATAATGACCGCCGACACCGAATTCGATGCCGTAGAAGAACGTCGTGTCGACGACAAAGGTGTAGTTCAGCGTGATGATGTCGCCGGCGGTCAGCGACACCGTGGTGGACTGGTTGTCTCCGCTCCAATTGAACGCGCCGCCATTGATGTCGGCGCAGGTGGCCGCCGCGAGGGCCGAGCCGACGCCGATCGCCTGGGCGAGCGCGAGCAGCACGACCAGGCGGGATACAGCCAGTGCCGCCGCCGAGGTGACCTGCTTGACGCGGGCAAGGCCTGCGCGCGCGGCGTTAACAAAGAAAATCATACCCCAATCCCCAACCTGTCCGCATCGCTGCCGAAAGACTGACCTTGATGCGGGACCGCACTGACGGCGCGGCCGGTCAACGACCGCAGAGCCCGGCGACGCGACGTCGGAGGTGTCTGGGATCGACTGAAAATGGCTCCTAGGCGAAAGGGCGGGAAACGACCATCAATGCGGGTTGATCTTTGCGACGGCGGGGTCGTACCGCGCCGGAATCCTGCTAGCCTGAAGTGAAGAAGCTGCATCGACATTGGCTCTGGACGAGAGCCGATCACTTCTGCAATTGAAGGCCGCAAGTGACGAGCGTGAGGATAGGCCGGGATGCCGGCGGTAGAATTTGACCTTCCCGGATTGATCGGCAAGACCGGCGAGTTTCGCGACAGCACGACGGAGGAGGCGTTCTCCGCGAGCGTCTGGCAGTCGGCGCGCGCGATGGCCCTGCTATGTGTCCTCGCCGAGACGGTCGCGAGCCTGTCCTTCGCGCCGCTGGATTTCCTGATGCTGACCGGCCCTCGGCTGGTTTTCTTCGTGGAGGTGCGGGTCCTGATCGGGCTCGCGGCGGCTGCCGCCGTGCTGGCGCTGCTGCGGACGAACCGCTATGCCCGCATCGTCGCGATCACGCATCTGCATCAGATTGCGTTCTTCACGCTCAACGCGCTGGTCTTCAACCATCCTAGCCTTACTCGTCACGGCGGATTGCTGCTGCCGCTGATCGCCATCGCGCTCAACCTGTGCGTCCCCGGGCGATTTCGCTGGGTTGCATTGATGAGCGCCTATGCGCCGATCGTCAGCCTGTTGTTCTGGGCCGTGCTGAGGCCGGATCCGGAGAGCCCGCTCGATCTCACGATCATCATGCTGATCGTGCTGGTCGGCTACGTCGTCGGCGCCGTGGCGCGTACACAGTTCAACCGACTCCGGCGCGAGGAATATCTGCGTATCGCGCGCGAGCGGCAGATCAACCTCGATTTGCGCGAGGCCAAGGATGCGGCGGAAGCGGCCGCGAACGTCAAGGCGGACTTCCTTGCGGTCATGAGCCACGAGATCCGCACGCCCATGAACGGCATCCTCGGCATGGCGCAACTGGCGCTCGACGAGCCGCTACCGCCCTCGCAACGCAAGCGTCTGTCGATCATCAAATCGTCGGCGGAGGGGCTCCTCAACATCCTCGACGACATTCTCGACATCTCCAAGCTCGAACGGCAGGCCGAGCTCTATGAGCGCGCGCCGTTCGATCTCCGGCAGAGCCTGCGCGAGATCGTCAATCTGATGACGCCGCGGGCGCAGGAAAAGGGATTGAGCCTGCAACTGGTGCTCTCGCCGCTGGTGCCGCAATGGGTGCTCGGCGATCCGTCGCGGGTGCGGCAGATCCTGTTCAACCTGATTGGCAACGCCCTGAAGTTCACCAGCCAGGGCAGCGTCACCATCGAAGTCACGGCCGCTCGACCGGACCAGCAGGCACGGACCATGTTCTGCGTGTCGGATACCGGCATCGGGATCACGCCGGAGCAACGGGCGCACCTCTTCCAGGCGTTCGGCCAGGCGGACGCGTCGATCCGGCGTCGCTTCGGCGGCACTGGACTTGGACTTGCGATCTGCAAGCGGCTCGTCGACGGTATGAACGGCGAGATCGACGTCGAGAGCACGCCGGGGCGGGGCAGCCGCTTTCGCTTCAGCTTGCCGCTGCCGGCAACCCGTGAGCCGGTGGGGCGCGATGTGGTCGAGGCGGCGGCTCTACATGTCAGGCGGCTCAATCTGCTGCTCGTCGAGGACCTTCCCGTCAACGCGATGGTCGCGCGCGGGATTCTGGAAAAGGCTGGCCACAGCATCGCGCTGGTCAAATCGGGCGAGCAGGCGATCGAACTCGTGCAGTGCGCGCGATTCGATGCGGTCCTGATGGACATGCAGATGCCTGACGTGGACGGGCTCGAGGCGACGCGTCGAATCCGCGCCCTGGCGCCTCCGCACAGCCGGGTTCCGATCGTTGCGCTCACCGCCAACGTCATGTCGGAGGATGTCGCCGCGTGCCTCGCCGCGGGTATGGACGGACATCTGGCGAAGCCGATCGACGTCGCCGCCCTGCACGCGGCGATCGAGGCCGCGCTGCAATCCCGGCGCTGGCCGGTATCCGGCCCGAGCATTTCCCTGAAAGCTGGTGGCGACGTTCTCGTGGTGGGCGACGAACGCAAGGCAGCGCACGCTCCGCTGCAGCAACTCGGATTTCGCGTTTTTCCGGCCCAGTCGTTCGAAGCGGCCGGCACGATGGTGTCTGCGCGGGAATTCGCCGCGCTGGTGGCGGTCGCCCCGCCCTCGGGATTTCTGCGATCGCTGCGCGAGCGCACCGCAGGGGAAGGCAAAGGCATGTTCATCATCGGCATTCCCTCCGATGGCCAAGCCGCGATGCTGCTGGAGGAGGGCGCCGATCTCGCGCTGGCGCCCGCGCTTGCCGCTGATGACATCGTCTGGAGGATCGAGGCGTTTCTGGCACCGCCGCAGGCGCACGGATCGTTCGCGCTCGAAGAGGTGTTTGAGCGTGATCGCATCGATGAATTGCAGGGGCTGTTCGCCGACAGCCTCGTGGAACTCGACCGCGACTTGGCGCGCCGCGACTTGGCGCCGAAGGATCTCGCAAGCATCGCCCACCGCATCAGGGGGAGCGCGGCAAACCTACGAATGCCTGAACTCGCCGCGCGCGCCGATGACGCGCTGCTGGCGGCGAAGACTGCCGGGGTGAGCCGCGGCGACCGGGACGAAGCCGTGAAGGCGCTCAGGCGGCAGATCAGGCTCGTGCTGCGGGAGCTGGATGTCGCCGCTCAGGGCAGGCTGGCGCCCGCTTCAACCAACCGCGCGTTCGAAGGAACCAATGTCGACGATCATACTGGTGGTTGAGGACGCGCCGGAGATCCGGCTGATGCTGACGTCGTTCCTCCAGGAAGAGGGCATGGTTACGCACGGCATGGCGACCGGCGGCGAGCTGCGTGCGGGGCTCGCTGCGCTCAGGCCCGACATCGTCCTGCTCGACATCAACCTGCCGGACGCTGACGGTATTGCGCTCGCGCGTGAATTGCGGCTCGGGGAGCAATGCGGGTTGATCTTCGTCACCAGCCGCGATTCCGATGACGACGTTCTGTCCGGGCTCGAGGCTGGCGGTGACGACTATATCTCCAAGCCGATCAATCTGCGAACGCTGCTTGCCCGCATCCGCAGCGTATTGCGGCGGACCAAGGAAAAGATCATTACGTTCGACGGATGGATTCTCGATCCGGTCCGGCGCGAGCTGTTTCGGCCCGACGGCAGCATGGTCAAGCTGACCTCGGGTGAATTCAACATCCTCGCGGCTCTTGCCGCGCAAATGACGCGGCCGCTAAGCCGCGATTTCCTGCTCGACGTCATCTCCAATCGCGATCCGCGCGAGATCAGCGAGCACACGGTCGACAATCTGATCGTGCGGCTGCGTCGCAAGATGCAGTACGAGGGAACGGCCGCTCCGATCGCAACCATCCGCGGCGTCGGCTATGCGCTGATGCCGCTCCAGGCATAGGTCCTCACCCCAGCCGCTGATCCCGCATGTCCTGCGTGTCTTCCGTCGCCGCCTTGACCGCGGCGCTCGCGGCGCTCTTCGCCGCGCCCTTGCGGCTTGCAACCTCGATCGCCTTGCGGCCGGAGATCTCGTGGCCGGCATCGGCGGGCATCTGCCAGAAGAAAAAGCTCGATGCCGCCGAGGTCAGCGCCACCACGACAAAGGCCGGCATGAACACGGTGGCGTTGAGCTCGCTGACGTGGTTCAGCCACATCGTCGTCTCCACCGAGGCGGCTCCGACCGCGACGCCAGCGGAGACTGCGAGCTGCTGGTTGACGCTGACCAGCGTGGTGGCCCGGCTCATCTGCGGGCTCTCGACCTCGGCATAGGCCACGGTGTTGATCGCGGTGAACTCCAGCGAGCGGAAGAAACCGCCGACCACCAGGATGACCATGATGATCAGAAGCGGCGTCGTCACCGTGAACAGCGCGCAGACGCCGAGGAAGAACGCGCTGACGATCGCATTCACCGTCATCAGGTTGCGGAAGCCGAAGGCGCGGATGAGCCGTGCCGCCAGCGTCTTCATGCCCATGGCACCGAGCGAGGAGGAGAAGGTGACGAGACCGGAGTGGAATGGCGTGAGCCCGAAGCCGATCTGCATCAACAATGGCAAGAGGAAGGGCAGGGCGCCGATGCCGAGTCGGAACAGGAACCCGCCGATAATCGCCGCGCGCAGCGTCGGCAGCCTGAGCAGCGAGAAATCCAGCACTGGCGAGCCCGTCCGCCGGGCATGAATGACGTAGAGCGTCATCGAGATCGCGCCGCCCGCGACCAGGGCCGCCACCGTGCTCCACGGCAACAAATTGAGGCCTGCGACCGAAAGACCGAAGGCGATGCCTGCAAGTCCGACGCCGGCGAGCACCATGCCGTAGAGATCGAACTTCTCCTGCGTCTCGCTCTTGATCGGATCGATGAACTTCAAGGCCATGAAGATGCCGAGCAGCCCGATCGGGATATTGATCAGGAAGATCCAGTGCCAAGACGCGTAGGTGGTGATGAAGCCGCCGAGCGGCGGGCCGATCACGGGACCGATCAGGGCAGGGACCGTCACCCAGGCCATCGCGTTGACGAGCGCGCTCTTGTCGACCGAGCGCAGCAGCACGAGGCGTCCCACCGGCGTCATCATCGCGCCGCCCATGCCTTGCAGGATGCGTGCGAACACGAAGCCGGTGACCGAACCTGACAGCGCGCAGCCGACCGAGCCGATCATGAACACGCCGACCGCGATCGCGAACACCAGACGCGCGCCAAACCTGTCAGCGGTCCAGCCACTCGCGGGGATGAACACGGCGAGCGACAGCAGGTACGAGGTGATCGCGAGTTTCAGCGTCAGCGGGCTGGTGCCGATATCGGCCGCGATCGCCGGCAGCGAGGTGGCGATGACGGTGGAATCCATGTTCTCCATGAAGAGAGCCGTGGCCACGATCAGCGGAATGATGCGTTGCTTGTCGATCATGTCGGGTTGGTCATGGAAATGGGGTGGGAGGGCGAGAATTTCGGCTTATCACCGCCACCCCGGCGGGACCATTGCAGATCGACGCATAGCACCTAAATCCTGCGCTCGTTCCTACGTCATTCCGGGGCTCGCGACTTCGACGCACCCCGGAATGACCGGGGGGCGCTGGGCAATCCCCGCTAAATTCACGTAAAAAGCCTGTGCATGGCTGGCCAGCGGCCCGATTTGCTTTGATTCGTCACGCGGACATGCTATCGACCCGCGTCAACCCCACCGATGGGCTCCGATTCTCAAGGCGATGCCGCAAGGTACGCCGAGGGCGGCGCTCATCCATTCTCATTTGCGGCAGGGCCGCAGGAAGGAGTTGGCATATGGCCACGGTGCAACTTCAGGGCATCCGCGAAGCATTTACGTTCGACGACGTGCTGCTCAAGCCGGGCCTGTCCGACGTCATGCCGGGCGAGGTCGACATCCGCTCCCGCGTCACCCGCGCCATCCCGCTCAACATCCCGATCATGGCCTCCGCCATGGACACGGTCACCGAGGCCCGCATGGCGATCGCCATGGCGCAGGCCGGCGGCCTCGGCGTCATCCACCGCAATTTCGATCCGGAAGGGCAGGCCGCCCAGGTGCGGCAGGTCAAGCGGTACGAGTCGGGCATGGTGGTGAACCCGCTCACCATCAGCCCCGAGGCCACGCTCGACGATGCGCTCAAGCTGATGAGCGATCACGGCATCTCCGGCATTCCCGTCGTCACCGGTGCAGGCAAGGCGACGCCCGGCAAGCTGGTCGGCATCCTCACCAACCGCGACGTGCGTTTTGCCACCGACCGCCGGCAAAAAGTCTCCGAGCTGATGACGCACGAGAACCTCGTCACGGTGCGCGAGAATGTCAGCCAGGACGAAGCCAAGCGGATGCTGCATCATCACCGCATCGAGAAGCTGCTGGTGGTCGACGATCAATATCGCTGCGTCGGCCTGATCACCGTCAAGGACATCGAGAAGGCGGTCGCCCATCCGCTCGCCTGCAAGGACGCGCAAGGGCGCCTGCGCGTCGCCGCCGCCACCACCGTCGGTGACACCGGCTTCGAGCGCACCGAGCGCCTGATCGATGCCGGCGTCGACCTCGTCGTCGTCGATACCGCGCACGGCCATTCCCGCCACGTGCTGCATGCGGTGAACCGCATCAAGCGTCTCTCAAATTCGGTGCAGGTCGTCGCCGGCAACGTCGCGACCTCGGACGGCGCGCAGGCGCTGATCGATGCGGGCGCTGATTGCATCAAGGTCGGCATCGGCCCGGGCTCGATCTGCACGACGCGCATCGTCGCCGGCGTCGGCGTGCCGCAGCTCACCGCGATCATGGACGCGGTCGAGGCGGCCAAGAAGTCCGACATTCCCGTCATTGCCGACGGCGGCATCAAGTTCTCCGGCGATCTCGCCAAGGCGCTCGCCGCCGGCGCCGACATCGCCATGGTCGGCTCGCTGCTCGCCGGCACCGACGAGACTCCCGGCGAAGTGTTCCTGTGGCAGGGCCGTTCCTACAAGGCCTATCGCGGCATGGGCTCGGTCGGCGCGATGGCGCGGGGATCTGCCGACCGCTACTTCCAGCAGGACATCAAGGACTCGCTCAAGCTCGTGCCTGAAGGCATCGAAGGCCAGGTGCCCTATAAGGGCCCGGTCGGCAACGTCATGCACCAGCTCGCCGGCGGCCTCCGTGCGGCGATGGGTTATGTCGGCGCCAAGGACATGAAGGAGCTGCACGAGAAGGCGCAGTTCGTCCGCATCACCGGCGCGGGCCTGCGCGAAAGCCACGTCCACGACGTCACCATCACGCGCGAGGCGCCGAATTATCCGGGCGGGGGTTAGGCGCTTCGCTCGCGGCTGCGCGTTTGTTTGGGCGCACTCTCCTCACCGGCGGCGTCATTCCCCGCGAAGGCGGGGAATCCAGTACGCTGCGGCTTCCCGGTTCAATCACTATCGTCTCGGAGTACTGGATGCCCCGCCCCCGTGCGCAATTGCGCACTAGGCGGGGCATGACAGCGCGTGTTGGGATTTGCTTCATTCCCGCCTACCTCCTAAATGACTGCAACAAGCAGTCAGGAGGAAGCCATGTCCCAAGCCAAACGCATCGTTCTCGCCGCGCGTCCCGTCGGTGAACCAAAGCCGTCCGATTTCCGCATCGAGGAATTCGCAGTGCCAACGCCCGGCGCTGGCGAGGTTCTGCTGCGCACGATCTGGCTGTCGCTCGATCCCTATATGCGCGGGCGCATGAGCGATGGTCCGTCCTACGCCGCGCCGGTGCCGGTCGGCGGCGTGATGGAAGGCGAGGCGGTGAGCGAAGTCGCAGCCTCCAACAATCCTGATTTTGCGGTAGGCGATATCGTGCGCGCACGCACCGGCTGGCAGACGCATGCGATCTCGAACGGCAAGGGCCTCATCAAGGTCGATCCCAGGCTCGGCCCGATCTCGACCTCGATCGGTGTGCTCGGCATGCCCGGCATGACCGCCTACACCGGCCTGCTCGACATCGGCAAGCCGCAAGCCGGCGAGACCGTCGTCGTCGCCGGAGCATCAGGCGCAGTCGGCTCCGCCGTCGGCCAGATCGCGAAGATCAAGGGCGCGCGTGCGGTCGGCATCGCCGGCGGCAAGGACAAGTGCGATTACGTGGTGAAGGAGCTCGGCTTCGATGCCTGCATCGATCACCGCGATCCCGATCTGGCGGCGAAGCTGAAGGACGCGTGCCCTGATGGCATCGACGTCTATTTCGAGAATGTCGGCGGCGCCGTGTTCGAGGCGGTGTTCCCGCTGCTCAATCCGTTCGCGCGCGTGCCGGTCTGCGGCCTGATCGCGCATTACAACGACACCGAAGCCAAGCCGCCGAAATGGGCCGCATCGCTGATGCGCGCGACGCTGACCAAGCGGCTGACCTTCCGCGGCTTCATCGTCTCCGATTTCGCCTCGCGCCATGGCGACTTCCTGCGCGACATGTCCGGGTGGGTCCGTGACGGCAAGGTGAAATACAAGGAATTCGTCACCGAGGGCCTGGAGAGCGCTCCGGGCGCCTTCATCGGGCTCCTGAAGGGTGCCAATTTCGGCAAGCAGCTGGTCCGGGTCGGGCCGGACAAGGCCTAAAGCCTGGGCTTTTGGCGTCTCCAGGAGGCTTGGAGCGTCCTGGAGTTGCGCTGCCGCCACACGCCAGACGTTGGTGGTTAACGAATAGTTACCGATCGGCCACACCTGCCCGTAAAAGACGCAAGCTGTGACCGAGGGTTCATTGACGCCGGGGTGAAGCCCATTGAATCATCGCGCATATTTAGGGTGTTGCGATGTTAGAGATCGGTATTTTCTGCGTAATCCTGCTGGCTGCCGGCTATTGGGCGGCCATGTATGTCATGGGCCGCCATGACGACGTCATCCACGGCAAGTTCGTGCACAGCGAGGACGAGGGCGACTTCGCCGCTCCCGTCATGCCGACACCTCCTCCGTGTTTTCCCAGTCGTCCAGTCAAGCCAGTCCAGCCAACCAAGATCGTGCAGGCCAATGATCCGACGGCCAAGCCAGTGAGCAGCGATGCGCTGCAGTCGTTGCTGGCTGCGATCCAGCAGGATCTCAAGAGCGTCGCCTGAGCTGCCCGCTCAGACGCTGCCGCGTTCAATCAGGAACAGATCGACGGCCAGCTGCTGCGCGCCGCGCGGCGTGCCCGATAGCCGTGCCAGCAGCAGTTCGCCCGCGATACGACCCACTGCCCCGGCATCGAACGAGATGGTGGTGAGTCCCGGCGTAATCTGATCGGCAACGTCGTTGTCGCCGAAGCCGAGCACGGCGAGATCGCGCGGCACCGAGAGCCCGCGGGCGCGGGCCTCGATCAGCGCGCCGGTTGCGAGCAGATCGTTGGCGCAGAACACGGCATCGACGCGGTCGCCGCGCTCGAGCAGGGCGGTGAACGCGGCGCGGCCGTCGACGAGCCCGGTGATTTCACCGACGCTGATCTCGTGCACAACAGTGAGCCCCAGCTGCGCCGCCGCTGCGCGAAATCCGTCGCGGCGCAGCGCGCCACGGCCGCTGCTGCGGCCGATGAAGGCGACGCGGCGGTGCCCGGCGGTCGCCAGCCTGCTCGCCGCCATCGCGCCGGCATCGGCATTGGGCAGGCCGACCAGCATGTCGATGGGATCGCGCGGATAGGCCCAGGTCTCGATCACGGGAATTCCGAGTTCGGCAAGTGCGGCACGATTCTCCTCGAGCTCGATCACGCCCGTGAACATCACCGCCGCGGGCCTGATGCCGCGCAGCGACTGGATCATCGCAACCTCCTTGGCATAGGAGTAGGAGGTCTGGCCGACCAGCACTTCAAAACCCTCGGGCTCGAGCGTTGCGGCGAAGCTGCGCACGGCAAGGCCGAACTGCTGGCTGAGGATGTTGGAGACAAAGGCGACGACCACGTTCGAGCGGCCCGAGCGCAGCGCGCGCGCATGTGGGTTGGAGGCATAGCCGGTCGCTTCGATCACTTCGAGGATGCGCTCGCGCGTTTCGCGATTGACCTTTTCGGGGTGGCGCAGCACGCGCGACACCGTGATCGGCGACACGCCTGCGCGCTCCGCGACCTCCTCGATGCGCGGCGGCCGCCCGGTCGCATTGCTGCGGCCGGGCGGCGCCGGAATGCGCACCACATCGTCATAGCTCGGCTTGGCCGGATCGGTCATCGGTTCCAAAGGTTAGTCGAAGTCGGTGGTCTCTCCAAAGCTCAGCGCGTTACCTCGTCGCGAGAGAGCCCGCGGCCGACCTGGACCAGGCAGTCGCCGCTCTGGCTGTCGGTGTGCAGGCGTTGCGAGATCACGATGCCGTCGGCGGGGAAGCGCAGCACCTCTTCCGCCAGCTCCGGCCGCTCGAAATCATGGTACCAGCCGGCGATGTCGCCGGCCTTGACCCGCGCGCCGACGGTGACGGCCGGCTCGAACCAGCCGCGGCGTGTCGCGAACACCGCCTGCGCGTGGCTTTGCAGCGCCAGCAATTCGCTGGCGCGCTCGACCGGCGCGTGCGGTCCGAGCACAGGTGCCTGAACCAGGCCGAGCGCGAGCAGGAGGCGGTCGACGGCGCGCGCGGTCAGCGCCATCGTCTGCGGCGTGACGGTGCCGCCGCCGCCGAATTCACCCGAGAGGCCGATCGCGCCGGCACGCGCGGCAGCGGCCATCGAGGTCGGTGCAGCGGCGCCGTTCTCGGCGACGAAGGCGAAGGGCATGCCAAGCCCTTCCATCAGGCGCAGCGCATGGCCGAACATCTCGGGCGGTCCCTGCCGCTCGATCAGTGCGCAGGGCACATGCGCCATCGACGTGCCGCCGGAATGGATGTCGAAGACGACATCATGGCGCGGAAACAGCTCGTGCTCGAGGAAATGCGCAAGGCGGAACGTCGGCGTGCCCCCGGCATCGCCGGGGAAGGCGCGGTTGAGATTGCCCTCGTCGAGCGGCGAGCGGCGCCGTGCCGCCATCACCGCCGGCAGATTGGCGAACGGAAGAATGGTGATCTCGCCCTTGACGGCCGTAACATCGAGCCGGCGATACAGCCGCGTCAGCGTGATCTCGCCCTCATATTCGTCACCATGATTGCCGGCCATCAGCAGCAGCTTTGGGCCGGCACCGTTCTTGATCCGGAAGATCGGAATCTTGAGCTGGAAGTAGGGCGAGCGATCGATCGAAAAGGGAATGCCGAGATGGCCCGACCATTTCTGGTCCTTCTCGAAATCGATCTCGTGGAAAAGTCCGGTATGCATGGTTTGCCTCGCGGCCGCACCGTCGCCGGTGGCGGCCAAAGGTTGAACAAAAGAACGGCGCTCAGAGCAACGCGACCGCGGTCATCTCGACGCGCAGATCGGGATCGGCCAGGCGGGCTTCGACGCAGGCACGCGCCGGCGGATTGGCCGGGTCGATCCAGGCGTCGTAGACCGAGTTCATGGTCTCGAAGTCGGTGATGTGAGGCAGGAACACGTTGACCGCGATCAGCCTGGAGCGGTTGGAGCCGGCTTCCTTCAGCAACGCGTCGATCTTGGCGAGCACCTGCTGCGTCTGCGACACGATGCCCGCCTTGCGGTCATCGGCGACTTGACCTGCGATGTGCACCATGCCGCCCGCCGCGACGGCCTGACTCATGCGCGAGCCGACGACATAACGTTTGATCATCTCGAATTCTCCTACGGGCGGCTCCCGCAGAATCGCGGGAGCCGGTCTGAACTTACAGCGTCGGCAGCGTCTGCTCTTCCTTGAACCATTTCAGTTGCAGCGCGCCGAGCTTGCCATTGAGCTTGTTGGTGAAGATATCGGTGTTGATCCAGTTGAGCAGATTTTGCTCGCCCTGGCGCACGCCGACATGGGCGGGCGACTGGCGGATCAGGAATTTGAGCTCGATCTCCTTGGTCGGGTTCTGCTCCTGCGCCTTGATCGCGATGGCGCTGTTCTCGGCGAAGGTGTCGGCCTGTCCCGCCAGGAACGCGGCGAGTGCGGCCGGCGTATCCTCGAAGCGCACCAGCTTCACCTTCGGCGCATTGTCGGTCAGCCAGACGTCGAGCGTCGTGCCCTTGGCGACCGCGACGGTGCGCCCCTCCAGATTGTCGGGTTTCTTTCCGGTGGCAGCGGGAATCGATTTCGCACCGTAGACGCCGAGATTCACCACCGCATAGGGCTGCGAGAACATCACCTGCTGGGCGCGCTCCGGCGTGGCGCCGAGGCCCGCGATGAGGATGTCGATCTTGTCGGACAAGAGGCTCGGAATGCGCGCCGGGCCCGTCACCGGCACGAGCTCCAGCTTCGCGCCCATGTCGGCCGCAATCAGCTTGGCGAGATCGGCATCGAGACCTGCGATCTCGCCCTTGTCGTCCTTGAAGCCCCAGGGAGCGGCATCGGTGAGGATGCCGACGCGCAGCTTGCCCGCGCCGAGCACGTCCTGGAGCTTGTCGGCCTTGGCAAGGCTTGTCGCAGCGAGGACGGCAAGTGCCGCTGCTACGACCGTGAAGAGGGACTTCCGCTTTCTCATGGCTTTCTCCTGGTGGCGGCACGATGGCCGGATTGGTGGGACGACGTTCATTTCGCCGAAGCGATGAAGCTTGCGAGCTCGGGTGTTTCAGGGTTTGCGAATAGTTTGGCCGGCGAGCCCTGCTCCCAGACGCGGCCCTGATGCATGAAGACGATGCGGTTGGCGACGTTGCGGGCAAAGCCCATCTCATGGGTGACGAGGATCATGGTCATGCCTTGCTTGGCCATCGCCTCCATCACCTTCAGCACTTCGCCGACGAGCTCGGGATCGAGCGCGGAGGTCACCTCGTCGAACAGCATGAGGTGAGGGGCCATGGCCAGGCACCGCGCAATCGCAACGCGCTGCTGCTGGCCGCCAGAGAGCTGCTCCGGCCAGGCGTCGATCTTGTCGGCGAGGCCGACGCGGATCAGCACGTCCTCGGCGAGTGCGCGGGCCTTCGATTTGTCGATACGGCCGGTGAGCAGCGGGGCGAGCGTAATGTTGCGCTCGACCTTCAGATGCGGAAACAAATTGAAGGCCTGGAATACGATGCCGACGCGCTGACGGAATTTCTTCAGGTCCGGCATCTTGGCGTGGACCTTTTGGCCCTCGACGCGGATCTCGCCAGAATCGACGCTCTCCAGCGCGTTGATGCAGCGGAGCAGTGTCGACTTGCCCGAGCCCGAGCGGCCGATAATGGTGACGATCTCGCCTTCCTCGACGTCGAGCGAGACGCCCTTGAGCACCTCGGTCTTGCCGAATGTCTTGTGCACGTCGCGAATTTCAACGAGAGCCATCGAGGCGGGCCTCCAGGGAGCGGGACCAGAGCGTGAGCGGCAGGCACAGCGCGAAATAGATCGCAGCGACCAGCGCATAGGTGAGCAGCGGTTGGAACGTCGCCGCGCTCACCACTTGCCCGGCGCGGGCGAGCTCGACGAAGCCGAGGATCGAGGCGAGCGAGGTGCCTTTGATCAGCTGCACCAGGAAGCCGACGGTCGGCGGCAGCGACAGGCGCAGCGCCTGCGGCGCGACGATGTGGCGGAACTGCTGCCAGGCGGAGAGGCCGAGGCAGGCACCGGCCTCCCACTGCGCCTGCTTCACGGCCTCGAGCCCGCCGCGCCAGATCTCGCCGAGGAAGGCGGCGGTGTAGAGCGTGTAGGCGACGGTGACCGCGATGATCGCGGGCACCTGGATGCCGAGGAAGACGGGCATGCCGAAATAGAAGAAGAACAACAGCCCGAGCAGCGGCACGCTCTGGATGGTCTGGATCAGCGCCGCCATCGCCCAGCGCAGGCCCTTGAAGCGGCTGATGCGACCCATTGCGAGGCCGAGCGCCAGCGGCGCGCCGAAGGTGAGCGCGAGCACGACCAGCGCGACGGTCCAGCGCAGGGCCGAAAACAGCGAGACGAAGTCGATGAGGGTGAAGGAGCGCATCGCCTGTCCCTCAGCGCCGTCGCGGCCAGCGGGAGGCGGCCGCCGCGATGATCGCGAACAGCGCCTTGAACGCCATCGCCATCGCGAAATAGACCACGCAGATCACCGCGTAGACCTCGAAGCTGCGATAGGTGCGGCTCTCGATGAAGCCGGCGACATGAAACAGCTCGTCGGCCGCGACCTGTGAGGCGAGCGAGGTGCCGAGCAGCAGCAGCACGAACTGGCTGGTCACGGCCGGATAGGCATTGCGCAGCGCCGGCGGCAGCACGATGTGACGGAACACCTGCCAGCCTGACAACCCCAAGCATTGCCCGGCCTCAACCTGGCTGGGCGGAATGGAATCGAGCCCCGCGCGGATGATCTCGACCGAATAGGCGCCGAAATACAGCGACAGCGCGACCGCAGCGGATTCGAACGCCGGCAGCTTCAGGCCGAAACTCGGCAGCACGAAAAAGATGATGAAGATCTGGATCAGCGAGGGCGTGTTGCGGAACAATTCGATGTAGCCGCGCACCATCAAACGCAGCGGCGCGCTGCGTCCCTTCAGCACGACCGCGCCGGCAACGCCGATCAGGAGTCCGCACAACGCCGAGATCACCGTCAGCTCGAGCGTGACCATGGCCCCGTCGATGAGCTGGTTCTGATAGCGCCAGAGCGGCAGGAAATTCATCGTAGCGCTCTCAGCCGAACTGGGTGGGAAGGGCGCGCCTCACGACGCCGTCGGCATCGAGGCCGAAGATCACGCGCCAGCGGTCGAGACAGGTGCAGGGATGCGAGATACCGAAAGCGATGATATCGCCCACTGCGAGCGGGCTATCGGGCGCAACGTTCAGGAAGGCGTGCTGGTCGTTGAGACGCGTGACCGACAGGCGCCCGGCGAGCCCATCCTGTTCGACACCGTCGCGAAAGACGCGCAGGGGAACCGGCAATCCCTGGTCGAAGGAGGCATCGCGCATGCCGAAGCCTGCGATCGCCAGTCCGGCTTCAGGGTGCGACAGCACTTCGGCCCACAGCGTCAGCGCCGGGCGAAAGCTTTGCGCCGCCGAGTGATGCGTACCGTCGATGAGGAGACCACCGCGCCGGTCGAGCGCGGTGAAGGCGCGGGCATAGATGCCGTGATCGGCAAAGAACAGTGCGCCGGAGCGCAGCACGATGGTGGCGTTGCCATCGGCCTGCGCGCCAGGTGCGAGCGCGCGGGCCACGACATCGAAATAGGCGGAGCCTCCGGCACTGAGGATCAGCGGCAGGCGAGGCGCAGCGGCGCGCACCATGGTGAAGGCCTCGACGGTGCGCTCCATCAGCGCTGCAATCGCGCGCAGGGTCTCGTCGGCGTCGGCCGTTGCGACCGCACCTTCGTAAGCGGCAACGCCGCCAAGTGTGAGGCGATCGGCGGCCAGCACCGCGGCCATCGTCGCCTCGACGGCGGCGCGATCGCGCGCGCCGGCGCGGCCTGCGCCGAGCTCGATCAGCACGGACAGCTCGCGCCTATCGGCAACACGCGCCGCCTCGGCCAGCGTTGCGACCGCCTCAGGTGAATCCGCAAAGGCATGAAGCTCGACATCGGGATAGGCGCTCAGCAGCGCGCCGAGCCGCCGGCCAGCCGCGAGCCCGCCGATCTCGTTGGCGAGCAAGAGGCGCCGCTCGCCATGGCTGAGCAGCACAGCGGCCTGCTGGGTGTTCGCAACAGTCGTGCCCCAGGCGCCGGCCTCGCGCAGCGAGCGCGCAAGCTCTGGGGACATCGGCGTCTTGGCGTGCGGGGCAACGACAACGCCGCTGCTCCTGCACCAACGCAGGAAGAGGTCGCGATTGGCGGCGAAGGCGGTCTCATCGAGGGTGAGGGCGGGAAGGGCAAGATCTCCGCGTGAAGGTCGCCAGCCCCGGGTGCCGATGTCGTCGGTGGCAATGCCATCAACAAGCGGAATGCCCCGCGTCGTCGCGGACAGGCGCTCGTTATCCCACCGGGCCAAGAACTGCATCGGTCGCTCCCTCGCGCGGCTCAAGGCCGCGCAGAGGACGATATGAGGGAATGACAACGTTGTCATCTGCCAAAAATGAGCATCCCGAGGTCAAATTTGGTGCGATAGGGTATTGAGGTAAGGAAAGGTGCCCGCCGGCTAAGCTAGTCCTCGCCGCCCATCTGGGCGAGGACCTCGTCAATATCGATATCGACCTGGTCCGGCGCGCGGATGTGGCGGGCTTCAAAACTGTCTGACGCGAAGCGGTACTCGACGAGGCCGGTCTCCTTGATCGCGATCCGGTCCTGGCGTGAATCGTTGATCTTGAAGCCGACCGACGGCGCCCAGACATGCCTGATATGGCGGAACGTAAAGTCGCGGCGCTGGTGCACATGACCGCTGGCGATCAAGCGGAGATCGACGGGCCCGAACATGTCGATCAGCTGCGCGCGCGCCGGCTGCGGCACGTAGCGGATCGAGGTGTCCGGAAGCTCAGGATCTTCGGGCAGGCTGAGAAACAGCGGCTTGTGGATGAACAGCGCGGCCGGCCTGCCGTTGACACCAGCGATCTCCGAAGCGAGCCAGTCGAACTGCTCGGCCTCGAACGCGAGCCCTGAATTCATCACCAGCGAGTTGAGGCCAATGAAGCGCCAGCCGGCGGCTTCGAACGACCAATGGTCCTCGCCGATGATGTCGCGGAATTGCTGGCGCTGCGCCTCGCTGACCGGCGGCTTCGGCGCCGGCCCAAGCGCGGTCGGGTTGTCGCCGATATCGTGATTGCCGGGGATGTAGCGACAGTCGACGGGCAGGGCGGCGTGCAGGCTCTTCGCGAATTCGACATCGTCGCGGCTGCTCGGCCCGTCGAACGATACATCGCCGGTGTTGATGACGAGATCGGGCCGGCTTGCATCGATGTGCTCGCTGACCGCCTGGAAATTCGCGATCAGGCCGGGAAAGCGGCGGCCGAGATGCGTGTCGGAAATCTGCGTGATGCGAAATTCGGACATGCGCGAACTATCGCGCGGCCAAACGTCGGAACGATGACATCAGCGCAAAATCCGTGATGAAACAAAGTTTAAAGCACGCGATAACGGATCGAGTAGGCATCCTGCTGCGCGATGCCGCTTGCGAGCGGCAAGGCGATGCGGTCGGCGAGATGCCAGGGCCCGAACTGCTCGGTGCGATGCGGCTCGGCGGGCAGGCGCAGGCGGAACTCGAACGTGCCCTTGCCCGGCAGGTTCACCACCAGCATGCGGTCGGCGGTGCGATGGGTGAGGACGACCGCGCCGCGCAGCACCGCGCGTCCATCGGTGAGGTCGTCGACGCTGTCGACCAGCGCGAGGGTCTGGTTGCGGTCGGTGTGCAGCTCGATCTGGGTGTCGCCGGATACGGCCGTCAGGATTTCGCGCGGCATCCGGATCTCGAACTCCACCGCCGGCTTGGACGGGTTGAGGCCGAGAAAAGCCAGCGCGGCGTGACGCATGTCGAAGGCAACGAACGCGAGCAGGGCTGCTGCCGCGAGCATCGCCAGTCCGTGCCTGGCGACGTCGCGCCAGGTGCGGTAGGCGAGGCGGAAATAGACCGTCATCGCCAGCGCGACGGCGAGCGCCGCCGCGACGCCTGAGAGCGCCGACATCCAGATGCCGAGCTGGGCGTCGGCGGAGTCGGTCCAAAGGCTGGACAGGATGTTCATGGCGGCTCGCCTCGAGGGCCCGCAATGGGGCAAAATCGCTTTAACAATCGGTGGTTGGTCGCGGAATCGGGAACGCCGGTTCAACTCCCTGATTGTCAGCGCGAGAAGTCGCGGCTAATGACGGTCCGCGGCATGCCGCGATCGACGGGAAAGTTCCGATGTCAGTTCAAATGGTCCTGCTGCCTGTTTTCGTGCAGATCGGGCTCACCTTCGCGCTGCTGATCGGCATGGTGTTCGGGCGCCGGAAGGCGCTGGTCTCGGGCGAGACCAAGATCCGCGACATCGCGCTGGGCGAGCCGAACTGGCCGAAGGGCGCCACACAAATCGCCAATTGCTACCGCAACCAGTTCGAGCTGCCGGTGCTGTTCTACGCCCTGATCGCACTGGCGCTGCCGCTGCGCCATGCCGATCTCTTCATCGTGCTGATGTCCTGGGTGTTCGTGGTGAGCCGCTTTGCCCATGCCGGCGTGTTCGTCACCTCGAACGATCTCGGCCGCCGCTCCACGGTCTGGCTCGCCGGCGTGCTCGTGCTGCTGGCGATGTGGATCTACTTCGCACTGAAAATCCTGTTGTTGATCTGACCCTTGCTGGTCCGATCTCACCTGAAAGATGCAAATGACTCCCGCTGCCCGGCTGTCCGCAGCCATCGAAGTGATCGACATCATCGAGAAGGACCGCGTGCCCGCGGCCAAGGCTTTGAAAGAGTGGGGCACCGCGCACCGCTTTGCCGGCTCCGGCGACCGCGCCGCCATTGCCGGCCTGGTCTGGGACGTGCTGCGCCGCTACGCGTCGAGTGCGTTCCTGATGGATTCCGACACCGCCCGTGCCCGCCTGATCGGCATGCTTCGCCTGGAGCGCAACATGGACACCGCCACCATGGCCGCGATGTTCGACGGCAGCCGGTTTGCGCCGGCGCCGCTGACGGACGCCGAGCAGGCGGCGCTCAGCCATCGCTCCCTCAAGGATGCGCCCGCCGCGATCGCTGGCGACTATCCCGAATGGCTCGATTCCCATCTGGCAAAAGTGTTCGGCGAGGACCGCGCGGCGGAGGCGGTGGCGATGGCGAGCCGGGCGCCGCTGGACCTGCGCGTCAACACGCTAAAATCCAATCGCGACAAGGTGCTGAAGGCGCTTGCTCATCTTCATGCGAAACCGACGCCCTGGTCGCCAAACGGCCTTCGCATCGAGCTTTCGGCCGATGCGCGCAACCCCGGCATCCAGGCGGAAGAGGACTTCATCAAGGGCGGCATTGAAGTGCAGGATGAAGGATCGCAGCTTGCGGCCCTGTTCACCGCGGCAAAGCCGGGCGAGCAGGTGATTGATCTCTGCGCCGGCGCCGGCGGCAAGACGCTGGCGCTCGCCGCGCTGATGCAGGGCAAGGGCCGGCTCATCGCCACCGACCGCGACAAGCGTCAGCTCGTGCCGATCCACGAGCGCCTGTCGCGCGCCGGCGTTCACAATGCCGACGTCCGCACGCCCAAGGGCGAGGCCGATCCGCTTCAAGACATCAGCGCCACCGCCGACCTCGTCGTCATCGATGCGCCCTGCACGGGAACCGGAACCTGGCGCCGCAACCCCGATGCCAAATGGCGCATGCGGCCGGGTGCGCTCGAGATCCGCCTGAAAGATCAGGCCGAGGTGCTCGCGCGGGCAGTTCCGCTGGTGAAGCAGGGTGGCCGCATCGCCTACATCACCTGCTCGGTGCTGACGGAAGAGAACGGCGAGCAGGTGAGGGCCTTCATCGCCGGGCATCCGGAGTTTGCAGTCGTGCCGCCGGAGCAGACCGCAAGCGTGCTCTGGGACAAGGCCGAGGCGTTTGCGGCAGCCGCGCTGCAATCGCCTGAGGGCTGGCTGATGACGCCAAGGCGCACCGGCACGGATGGGTTCTTCGTGTCCGTTCTGAAAAAGGTCGGCTGATCCGTTCCGCCGTCATTCCGGGGGGCGCCATCCGGCGCGAGCCTGGAATCCATCGCGCGGCATACTTTGCGGATCAATGGATTCCGGGCTCCCGCGTCGCGAGCCCCGAAATGACAGCGCAAACAAAAACCCCGCGAACCGGATCCCGGTCGCGGGGTTTCTTGTCTCAACACTCTGCCGGTACGTCCGTGGTCAGAGCGTCAGCGCGGCGACTAGCCGGCGCGGAGGTTGTCGGCCGAGGACTTCCCGCTGCGGCGGTCCGCGACGATGTCGAACGAAACCTTCTGGCCCTCGTTGAGGGTCGACAGGCCAGCGCGCTCGACGGCGCTGATGTGAACGAAGACGTCCTTTGCGCCGTCATCCGGCTGGATGAAGCCAAAGCCCTTTTGGTTGTTGAACCACTTCACGGTGCCCATTGCCATAGTCATTTCCTTTTCAATTGACGATGCACTCAGGGGGATTGAAGCGCGAATCTTCGCGCCCTTCGTCCCGATTGGTCGATTTTGGAGAAATACCTGAAACGTGCTCGCCCATTGGAAATGAGGCGTCGCGGCCCAGTCGTTCGGCCAAGGATCGATGGTTCACAATCTAGCGAAATAATGGGGCCAGAGCAAGGCAGTGCCCGTGGACAGCGAGCCGCCACCACTTTGCTATTTTGCGCTGCACACTAAATCCATAGTTCCATCAATCCACGATGAAGAGCGTCGCGCCCACTGATGTCGACGAGCGATGCGCGGCATCGCCGAAATCCGAGACCTGGTAGCTCATCCCAGGCGTCAGCTTGAACTTGCGCCCGTCGCGCAGCTCGCTGTCGAGCTCGCCTGCGAGCACGTAGAGCACGTGCCCACGATCGCACCAATGATCGGCGAGATAGCCCGGCGAATACTCCACCATCCGCACGCGGAGATCGCCAATGTTCAGCGTGCGCCACAGCGCGTGCCCGGTCTCGCCGGGGTGCGTGGTGGCTTCGACCTTGCTCCAGTCGGTTACGGTGAAGGGCGAGGTGGGCAGTTTCATGGGGAGGATCCTGTTTTGATGCCGGCGGTGTCTGTGTTCGCCCCGTAGGGTGGGCAGAGCGAAGCGTGCCCACGTTCTCTCTGCGATCTTGAAAGAGATCGTGGGCACGGCGCAAGCGCGCCTTTGCCCACCCTACGAGGGCTGCGCTCGCAATGAACGGGAGCAGCACTCAATGCGGCAGATGGTTCGCCGATCCCTGCACGATCAGCCCCGCATCGTTCACCCGCAAATACTCGCAGATCTTCTTGCCCCGCTCGTTCTGGTAAAACACCACCACGCTGTCCGGGCTGACGAACAATTCGATGAGCGAGAAGTGCAGCTCCGGCAGCAGCCCCAGCGCCTTGCTCCAATAGGCGCGCAACGCGTCCTTGCCGCGCACGGTGCCGCTGGCATCGAACCCCATCGCGGGGATGCGGTCCGAGGTCATCACGGTGGCATCGTCATAGAGCGCGAGCACGCGCTCGAGATCGCGCGCGTTCCAGGCCTCGACCCAGGTGCGGCCGAGCGCGGCGAGCGCTGATGGCGGATGAAATTTCGACATGGCGTTCTCCCTGATTGGCCCTGCTTCGTGGCGGGGCAAATTAGGTCAATAATACTTACCTATATCCATTTGTCCATGCCCAAAGAAGCATGTGGGCGCGCGCAGACGCGCGGTTGCGGGCCGGGGGCTCATCGCGTATTGGCTTGCCATGACAGCAGCACAGAACGACCGCTCCGCGTCGACGCCTTCGGTGGCCTCGGCGCACGACAAGATTCTCATCGTCGACTTCGGCAGCCAGGTGACGCAGCTGATCGCACGTCGCGTGCGCGAGGACGGCGTCTATTGCGAGATCGTCCCGTTCAACAAGGCGGACACCGCCTTCAAGGAGATGAAGCCGAAAGCGGTGATCCTCTCCGGCGGGCCGGAGTCGGTGCATGAGGCCGGCTCGCCCCGCGCCCCGCAAGCGATCTTCGCCTCCGGCGTGCCCGTGATGGGCATCTGCTATGGCCAGATGACCATGGCGGCCCAGCTCGGCGGCGAGGTCGAGGGCGGCCATCACCGCGAATTCGGCCGCGCCGATGTCGAGGTCAAGGCCGACAGCAAGCTGTTCGAGGACGTCTGGACTTCAGGCAGCAAGAACCAGGTCTGGATGAGCCATGGCGACCGCATCACCAAGATGCCGCCGGGCTTCTCCGTTGCCGGCACCTCGCCGAACGCGCCCTTCGCGATCATCCAGGACGAGACGCGCAAATATTACGGCCTGATGTTCCACCCCGAAGTGGTGCACACGCCCGACGGCGCCAAGCTGATCCGCAATTTCGTGCGCAAGATAGCCGGCCTCACCGGCGACTGGACCATGCGCGCCTTCCGCGAGGAGGAGATCGCAAAAATCCGCCAGCAGGTCGGCAAGGGCAAGGTGATCTGCGGCCTCTCCGGCGGCGTCGATTCCGCCGTTGCGGCCGTGCTGATCCACGAAGCCATTGGCGACCAGCTCACCTGCGTGTTCGTCGATCACGGCCTGCTGCGTCTTGACGAGGCCAAGACGGTGGTCGACCTGTTCCGCCACCACTACAATATCCCGCTCGTGCACGTGGACGCGTCCAAGCAATTTTTGGGCGAGCTCGAAGGCGTCACCGATCCCGAAACCAAGCGCAAGACCATCGGCCGCCTCTTCATCGAGGTGTTCGAGCAGGAGGCCAAGAAAATCGGCGGCGCCGACTTCCTCGCGCAAGGCACGCTCTATCCTGACGTGATCGAGAGCGTCTCCTTCACCGGTGGCCCCTCGGTCACCATCAAGTCGCACCACAATGTCGGCGGTCTGCCCGAGCGCATGAACATGAAGCTCGTCGAGCCGCTGCGCGAGCTGTTCAAGGACGAGGTCCGCAAGTTAGGGCGCGAGCTCGGCCTGCCCGAAATCTTCGTCGGCCGCCACCCGTTCCCGGGCCCGGGCCTCGCCATCCGCTGCCCCGGCGAGATCACGAAGGACAAGCTCGACATCCTGCGCAAGGCCGACGCGGTCTACATCGACCAGATCCGCAAGCACGGCCTCTACGACGAGATCTGGCAGGCCTTCGCCGTGCTGCTCCCCGTCAAGACCGTCGGCGTCATGGGCGACGGCCGCACCTATGATTATGTCGTGGGCCTGCGCGCCGTCACCTCCACCGACGGCATGACCGCGGACTTCTACCCCTTCGACATGAAGTTTCTGGGCGAGACCGCCACGCGCATCATCAACGAGGTGAAGGGCGTGAACCGGGTGGTGTACGACGTGACCAGCAAGCCGCCGGGGACGATTGAGTGGGAGTAGGTTCAGTGCTTATTGAATCCCTAGCGCTTCGTAGAGACGGCGCCGCGTAGATCATGGGATTTGGGGTATTCATCCATCGATCGGACTCGATCTATGATGACAGCCCTGCTGAACGATATCAGTTTCCCGGCCAGTATCTCCGCCGCGTTGAGGCCTGCGTTGGCGATTGGATAATCTACTACGAGCCGAGCAAGGTGGCCGAGACACGCGGCTACTTTGCGATTGCCCGGGTTCAGCGAGTTGTTCCTGATCCCGGTGCTTCGGGAATGTATCTCGCGCTGATCGAGCCCGGGACTTATCTCGATTTTGCCAATCCTGTCTCTTTCAACGGGCCAGCTGGTCCTGTGGAAAGCGGTGTCCTGAACGAGCAGGGGCGAATTTCTGGCCGCGCTCAGTCGGCAGTCCGCCCAATCTCTCCCGAAGATTTCAACAGAATATTCGAACTTGGTTTTGCGGAAGAGGCGCCGCTGCTACCCCGTCTTGATACTGATGTTCGGTTGGCTCAACTCGATGAAAGAGAGCAGGCTCCCTTCATATTCGAGCAGCAAAGGGATCGCGTCAGCCTTACCGTATCCAGAGTTCTGCGCGATCGCGTATTTCGCCGGGTTGTGCTGCGTGCCTATGATGAGCGCTGCGCAATTACCGGATTGAAGCTTATCAACGGAATGGGGCGCGCAGAAGTTGCGGCGGCGCATATTCGGCCTGTGGAGGCAAACGGGCCGGACATCGTTAGCAACGGGATCGCTCTCTCAGGTACGGCTCATTGGATGTTCGACCGTGGTTTGATCAGCCTGGCAGATGATCTCGAAATACTGATATCGCGTCAGACAAACGATCTGGAGGAAGTCCGATCGGTCATCAACAAGAGCGGTCGTGCTCTTGAGCCGAGAAGGCCGTCGGATCGACCTCATCCGCACTTCTTGAAATGGCACCGCGAGAACTGCTTCAAGCAATGAGTCGGATTGATGGGTATCGCTTTGCTCCAGTAGCGGAGGGGTTGCATGGGTGAGGGCGAAAAGAAGGAATTCGTCGAACGGGTACGGCTGCACTTTCAGGAGATCACGCCTCAACCGAATAAAGAGATGGAGATGATCGCAGAATGCCATGGGAAGGGAGACGAGCTTCCTGCTGATTGAGTACGACGCGTCAGAGTTTAGCGATGAGTTTTTTGTAGCAATGGGGGCGATGGATGCCGATGGCGAACCTGTGGACCGGGAGGGCACTGGTTTCTCAAGGGCCGGACGGTCGTCGTTCCCTCCGAAATTTACGATGATGAGAAATACGAGGAGATTGAACCGGGGGAAGTGGCTTCAGAGCTTCTGGAGCAATGGTTCGCCCAAGCGTGGCGTGCCCATGGGCCTAAGGCGCTTCCGGCGTATACCGGCCACCACGACAGCTATTTCAAGATCGAGCTGGCCACCGGCGAGGAGACGAATTGGGACGTGATCGTTGCGCGAGCAAAGGCTGGGCTCGCCTCATAGTCTCGCCTTTCGTGACAGGGTACCGCAAAACGCGCTAGCCCGCGTGTTCCCACGCGCGAGCGATAATTCTGGATAGGACGCTACTAATATGCCCTACGAGTGCTAGCTTGAATTGTCCGCAAATTTTGGTATATGACTACTGTGGTCATAAAGGTACTCCATGCGCGAAATCCAGCTTCGTGATGCCAAGGCCAACCTCTCCGCTGTCGTCGACGAGGCAATCGACGGCAAGCCGGCCGTGATTACGCGCCACGGCAAGAAGCAGGCCGTGGTCTTGAGCTACGAGGAATGGCGCCGGCTGTCGCAGGTCCCGAGCTTCGGACGTCTGTTGATGGCAGCCCCGGTGAGGGCAGGAGATCTGCCGGCGCGCAATCGTTCCAAGATGCGCAAGAACGATTTTTGAGACGTGTATCTCGTCGATACCAACGTCATATCCGCGGTCTCGCCGAACCGGCTAGCGCCTGCGGCGCTGATCGAATGGATGGACGCGCAATCCGCCTCGTTGTTCTTGTCTGCCGTGACGATTGCGGAAGTCGAGGACGGAATTGCCAAGCTGCGGCGCGAGAAGGCCACGCGCAGAAGCAAGGACTTGGCGCAATGGCTTGATGCCGTGTTGCATCTCTATGGCGACCGAATTCTGCCGTTCGACACGGCGGCCGCGCGGCTTGCGGGAGAGTTATCTGACCGGGCTCGCGGGCAGGGGCATGCGCCCGGATTTGCCGATATCATCTTTGCCGCCACGGCGCGCCAGCACGCGCTGACGATCCTGTCGCGCAATGTCAGGCACTTCGAGCCGCTGGGCGTTCCTGTGCTCGATCCATTCAGCAAAATTCCATTACCCTGATCTGTGCGCAAGTGGCCGGCACTTGCGTCGGATGTGCGCCGCGCGGGCCTCTACGAACCAATCTCCTGCGCGATCTCCCACATATGGCCGGATGGGTCGGCAAAGGCGGCGGTGCGACGACCCCACGGGCGATCGATGGGGCCGTTGACCAGTTCCACGCCGCTTTGCCGGAGTCTCGCGCAGGCCGCATCGACATCGGCGACGCGAATGGTCATGAGCATGCGAGGCCCAGCGCTTGAAGGGGCCGGCACCACCGGCTGCACCAGCTGCGGCGCCTCCGTCGCCTGCAGCAGATTGACCATGACGCCGCCGAGCCGGATCACGCTGCAGACGGCATTGGAATAGATCGGCCTCGCGTCGAACACGGCCTCGTAGAATGCCCTCGTGCGGGCGAGGTCGGCGACGAACAGGGTCACGCACTCCAGATTGTCCAAGCTGTTCATGAGAGGGGCCTCGATCGACCAGGCGGTCTTTTGACAAAGGATAGCCTATTGGAAGAAAAGATGCAGGTTGCCCTGCTGCCAGACGCTCGCTGTCATCGCCCGATTTAGTCGGGCGATCCAGTATTCCAGAGACGATCGTGGTTGAATCGAGACGCCGCGGCGTACTGGGTCGCCCGGTCGAGCCGGGCGACGACAGTGTGCTCAAAACCGCAAGATCGGTCGAGCGCCTCGCGGCCACTCCGGCCTAACTCATGCCGCCACGAAAGGAACGACGATGACGGCGGCGCTGCGAAACTATCAGGACCGGATGCGGCGGGTGCTGGACTATATCGACCGGCATCTCGACGCCGATCTGGATCTGGAAACCCTGAGCGGCGTTGCCGCGTTCTCGCGGTTTCATTTCCATCGGCAGTTCACGGCGATCTTCGGATTGTCCGTGCATCGCTATGTCCAGCTGGCCCGCATGAAGCGCGCGTCCTACCTGCTGGCCTACAGTGACGCTGACAGCGTCACCGACATTGCGATGGATGCCGGTTACGATGCACCTGACGCCTTCGCCCGCGCCTTTCGGCAACGGTTCGGGCAATCGCCGTCGTCGTTCCGCAACGCGCCCGAATGGGAGCCGTGGCTTGTGGCCTTCGGGCCTCTCGACGAAGCGAGGAGCAAGCTCATGAAGACAAGCTATACCACCGACGACGTGATGATCCGCGATGTGCCCCCCACGCGGGTGGCGATCATGGAGCATCGGGGCGACCCGGCAAGGCTCGGCGACACTGTCAGGCGGTTCATCGCCTGGCGCAAGGCCGCCGGGCTGAATCCCCGGACAAGTCCGACCTTCACTGTCTGGCGCTCCGAACGGCGTCCGTCCTCGCCGGCCGCTTACTGCACGGACCTTTGCGTCGGCACCGACCAGCCGATCGAGGCTGATGGCGAAGAGATCAAGGTAGGCGAGATTCCCGGCGGGCGCTGCGCGGTGCTCCGCGTCGTCGGCTACACCGACAATCTGGAGCCCGCGGCGCTCTATCTCTATCGCGACTGGCTTCCGTCGAGCGGCGAGGAAGCGCGCGATTTCCCGATCTATTGCCAGCGGCTGAGCTTCTTTCCTGAAGTGCCGGAGCATGAGACTGAAGCCGACGTGTTTCTGCCGCTGAAATAGCGCGCTTCCCCGCGTCAGCGCGGTTTCGTCCCGCGCGTGCGCCCGTCATCGGCGTGGCCGCGCGTTTTTCCGGCCGCGACCTGGCGGCCTTTCACGTGATCGATGAAGGCGCGCAGCTTCGGCATCATCTGATGGCGGCTGGGATAGTAGAGAAACACGCCCGGCGTCGTTGGCGCGAACGATTTCAGGACCTGCACCAGCTTTCCCGTCTTCACTAGGTTGGCGGCGATCGGCGCGGGGACTTGCGCAAGGCCCATGCCTTCCACGGCTGCGCCAAGCATGGTGGGAAAATCGTGCGCGATCAGCGGTCCCGAGACGATCGCCTCAATGGTCTTGTTGCCATCGACAAAGGACCAGGGCGCGATCGATCCGTTGCTGCGGCGAATGCGCAAGCAGGCGTGCTGGCGCAAATCGTCGATCCGTTCGGGCCGCTTGTGTCGGCGCAGGTAGTCCGGACTGCCGACGACCACGAACGGGAAGGGAGGCGTCAGCCGGACCGCGACCATGTCGGAGGCGACGAACTGGCCCATCCGGACCCCGGCATCAAACCCTCGTGCCGCGAGGTCGACCAATTCCTCGGCTGCGGAGATCTCCACCTCGACCTCGGGATAAGCCTGGCAGAAGGAGGCGATCAGCGGCTCCAGCAGGATCGGCACCACCGCGCGCGGCACTGTGAGACGCAACAATCCTGACGGCCGCTGTCCAAGATCGCGCGCAACGTTGCTCGCAGCAAGGAGCTCCTCGAAAGCGGGCTTGGCGCGCGACAGGAACTGCGCGCCGGCCTCGGTCAGGCCGACGCTGCGTGTCGTGCGTATGAACAGGGCTGCGCCGACACGCGCCTCCAGCGTACGGACCGCCTGGCTGATGGCGGAGGGCGTCACGCCGAGCTCTGCGGCCGCCCGGCGGAAATTGCGGTGCTGGGCGACGCTCAGGAATGCTTCCACGCCGTCGAGCGCGCCTTGCCTGACTGTGAAGTTCTGCTTCATAGCCCGTCAACATTATCCCGAATAGTCGCTGGCGACAATCGATCGTATCTCTGGCGCGCAGATCAGGAGCATCGCCGATGGCGGACATGCGACATCAGCGTCATCTCGGAGAAGCAGAGATGACCGCAGTGCTCCGGGAGACGAGACCGATGACGTTGATGCGCAAACTTGTCGTCATGCTCACTCTAACCCTGATGGGAGCGACTTCCATGACCGAACCATCCGTTGCCCAGGCGCAATCCGCCCCGCAAGCCTTCGCGCCCACGATCACCGGCGTGATGGTCATCCTGACCGCGAAAGCGGGCGTCGCGCGCGAGCAGGTCATGGCGGTCATGCCGGCTGAAATCCAGGAGACCGTGCAGCTCTATCTCGGTGGGAAAATTCGCCAGTGGTATTCGCGCGGCGATGGACGCGGAGTTGTTTTCGTCCTCGATGTCAGGGATGTCGCCGCGGCGAAGGCGATCATGGAAGACCTCCCATTGGCCAAGCAGGATCTGATGGACCACGAATACATCGCCATCGGTCCGCTGATGCCGCTTCGGCTGCTGATGGCCAATCCCGAGCGTCGGCAATAGGGAGAGACTGGGAGGGAGGACGGCCGATGACATCAGAAGCTGCTTCCGCTGCGATCGTCCCGCCGCTTCGCGCCTGGGACAGCCTCCTCTGGACCGTCCCGCTCACGGCACTGTGGATCTGGTTGCTCTGCGCGCAACCCGTGCTTCTGCAGAGCGGCGTTCCAGCCCTTGCGGCCCGGCTGGCGACCTATGGACTCATCGTGCTCGGCGCGTGGCTCGGCCTCGAACGCACCGACCTCGCGCCCGGCCAGCGGCGCACGACCTGGCTCGCGATCATGGTGCCCTTCACGCTATGGGCTGCCGCCGCCTGGTCTGCGGCGATCAACGGGGTCTTTCGCACGGGCTACTCTCAATTGCCGTTGCTGCCGGCGGCGATCTTCCTGCCGGTCGTGACAGGCGCTCCGCTGTTGCTGTTGTCGAAGCGGGTGGGGCAGTTGCTCGATGCCATGCCGACGAATTGGCTGGTCGCCCTGCAGCTTTATCGAATCGTCGGCAGCCAATGGCTCGCGTACTGGCTGCTTGGGCTGCTCCCCGGCCTGTGGGCACTGCCGGCAGGAACCGGCGATGTGCTGACCGGCCTGTTCGCCGTGACGGCGGCGACGGCCTTGGCAGCAAGGACGGCCGAGGGGCGCAAAGCGGCGATCCTCTGGAACATCTTCGGCATCGCGGATTTCGTCGTCGCGATCACCTTGGGGATGCTCATCACGCCCGGCCCGTTCCAGTTGATCATTCCCCAAGGTCCGAACGTTGGACTGGACAATTATCCAAATGTGCTGACCCCGGCTTTCGTGGTGCCGAGCTCGATCCTGCTGCACGCCCTGTCGTTGCGCCAGCTGCGTCGCCGCAGCCGGGCCCGCGATGTCGCAATCTGATCGGAGACCAAAATGACGACAGAAACTCTGTTCCGGACACATCTCATCCTTGGTTATGTCGCCTGGCTGCTTTGCTTCGGCGCGTATGTCTGGCCCCGACTCAAGGTGATGGACAGGCTCGAGGCGCACCGCGCCATCGCAACGCTGCACAGCTTCCGCTTCTTCGGGCTCGTCTTCATCCTTCCCGGCGTCGTCAGCCCGGACCTGCCGGCAAGCTTTGCCACCTTTGCCGCCTGGGGCGACTTCGCGACCGGGGTGCTCGCCATGCTGGCGCTTCTCACGGTGAGGATACGCGCGCTGTTCTGGCTGTTCGTCGTCGCCTTCAATCTCGCAGGAGCGGTCGACATCATCGTCGATTACTACGACGCCATCCAGTCCGGCCTTGCCGCACATGCGGAATGGTTTGCCTCAACCTATGCGATCCCGATCATCTATGTGCCGCTGCTGATGATCACGCATATCACCGCATTCTATCTTCTGGCGCGCCCTCGGGTCGGCACCGATGCGGTGGCGCTGGCCGGGGCGGCTTGAGCCGAAGCCGGCCTTTGGCCGGCGATTCACCCGCGCGAAGCGGCCGAGCGCGGAACGGTTGCTTCGAAGCCGCTATCTCGATCCCGGATGCCATTCCGGCAGCTTTGGCAGTTCGGGATCGAGGTAGTCCCAGGCATAGCCGCGCGAGCAGAACAGCACGACGGACGGCTTGAACGTGCTTGCATCGTCCAATGTGCCGACATAGATGCCGATGTAGTCAGGCTTCTCCTCCGGCTTGTTGTAGATGGGCGAACCGCAGTTCGGACAAAAGCCTTTGCGCTTGACGGCGCCGCTGTCCGCGGTGCGTGCGATTTCGCGCACCGCGCCCGTTACGGAAACGGCCTGGCGCGCGAACACCAGGACCGAGCTGTGGCCGCTTCCGGTATCGCGCTGGCAGTCCGTGCACTGGCACTGAAAGCCGCGGATCGGCGCGGCAGCAATGGTGTAGCGAACCGCGCCGCAGGCGCAGCGGCCGGAAAAATTCATTCGTCACTCTCCCGCGAAGAAGTCGACGGATTGCCATCATATCAGCCCGGACACGTTCTCCACATCGAACGGCCGGCGCCGGTTCAAACAGGCTCGATCCTGGACTGCGCGCTCACCCGCGCGACATCTTCTCGAACTTCTTCACCAGCCGCTCGCGCTTCAGCCGTGACAGCCGCTGGATCCAGAATATCCCGTCGAGCTGATCGATCTCATGCTGGTGGCAGACGGCGCGCAAAGCCTGCGACTCCTCGGTCTGCGGGATGCCGTCGAGATCCCGATAATTGATCCGCACGCGCGCGTGGCGCTGCACCTCGTCATTGACGCCGGGCATCGAGACGCTGCCTTCGCGATGCATGATCATCTCGGGCGAGGCCCAGGCGATCTCGGGATTGACGTAGGTCTGCGGCCCCGCCTTGGCGTCGAGCTCAAGTACCACCACGCGCAGAGGCACGCCGATATGCGGCGCCGTGATGCCGATCCCGGGCGCGGCGCGCATGGTGTCGAGCAAATCCGCTGCAAGCGCGCGCAAGCCGTCGTCGAAAGCGGTGACGGGGCGGGCGGGCATGGCGAGCCGGCGGTCGGGGTAGCGGACGATGGGACGAATGGTCATTCAAGGCTCCTACCACTCACGGATGGTTGAAGCATCCCGTTCTTGACGGTCTACCAACTAGAAGGTAGCTAACTCCCATGACCAACCCTTCCTCTACCGCCGACGACATTCTGGCCTGCGCCCGCACCCTGATCATCGCGGGCGGCTATAACGGCTTCAGCTATGCCGATGTCGCCGAAGTCGTCGGCATCCGCAAGCCGAGCATCCACCATCACTTTGCTAGCAAGGTCGATCTGGTCCGCACCCTGGTGTCACGCTATCGCGCGGAGGCCGAGGCCGGGCTGGCGGCGCTCGAGCGCAATGTTACGGACCCTCGCGACCAGCTCAAAAGCTATGTCGGGTACTGGGCGGCGTGCATCAGCGATGCGACGGCACCCTTCTGCGTCTGTGCGCTGTTGGCCAGCGAGCTCCCGATCCTGCCGGAGGAGGTTGCGCTGGAGGTCCGCGCGCATTTCCGTGCGCTGGCCTCGTGGCTGGCCTCGGTGATGGAGCGCGGCAGGCGGAAGGGGCAGCTGCATCTCGCCAGCGCAGCGAAGATCGAGGCTGAAGGATTCATGGCGACCATCCACGGCGCGATGCTGTCGGCGCGCGCCTATGGCGATCCCAAAATGTTCGGTGTGATCACCGCGCCGCTATTGGAGCGGCTGGCCACAAAGCGTTGAGAGAGATCGGCGAGGCGACAACGGCGCCCGGCACGCATGCCGGGCGGACGCTCCCTGTCGCGCGTAAGGCTACCAACTAGTAGGTAAAGGAGAAGTCAGTGGCTCATCATCAAATGGATCCGGTTCGCGACGATCACGGGCAATGGCTCAAACAGTACTACTTCATCCGGGCGGCGTTCTCTGTCGCCTGGGTGGTTGCTGCGTTTGCCGTTGCACGGTCATCTCCGGCGATCGCCGGCGGCTTGCTCGTGCTCTATCCGGCATGGGACGCCGCGGCGAATTTCGTGGACGCCTTGCGCAGCGGCGGCCTCTCGCAAAACCGCACGCAGGCGCTGAACGTTCTGGTCAGCCTCGCGACCACTGTCGCGGTCCTCGTCGCATTGCAGATGAGCATGAACGGGGTACTAGGCGTCTTCGGGGCCTGGGCGATTCTGTCCGGATTGCTCCAGCTGGGAACCGCGCTGCATCGCTGGAGGCGTTTTGGTGCGCAGTGGGCCATGGTGCTCAGCGGTGGTCAGTCAGCCCTGGCGGGCGGCTTCTTCATCTTTCAGGCAACGATGCCGGCAGTTCCGTCGATCGCTGACGTCGCCGGGTATGCCGCGGTCGGCGCGCTCTACTTCCTGGTCTCGGCGGCCTGGCTCACCGTCAGCGACTGGCGCCGCCGCGCCAGGCGGATGCAGCAGGGGTGATGCGATCGAAGTGTCGAGCGCTAGCCTCTCTGGATCAGCTCGCGCCCGATACGCTTCGGCGGTTCGCTCCGCAGCACGATGGCGGTGGTGACAGAACCGTATCGGGCGATCGCATCGACAATGCCCTCGAGCTCCGCGGGCGAAGGCACGATCACCTTGAGGTGAAAGCAATCCTCGCCGGCAGCCTCAGCACTTCGATGATCTCGGGCATCTCGGCGAATTGCCTCAGGCAGGCCCTGATGTGCTCGTGCGTCGTCCGCAGGCGGATGATCGCGATCATGTTGAGGCCGACCGAGGCGGGATCGACAACCGCGCGATAAGCCCTGATGATCCCGCGCTCCTCGAGCCGCTTCAGCCGCTCCGAGGTGGCCGGCTGCGACAGGCCGACCTTGCGTCCCAATTCGGTCCTACGTGCAGGCGAGGGCCGCGCAATGGGGCAGCGAGCTCGTCAACATCGATGCCAACGGCCACATCAATGGCGCGAGCAACCTCGGTGACTGGCCGGAAGGGCGTCGGATCCTCAAGGAATTTCGCGCGCGGATGACTGGGTCGTAAGTCACTGATCCCGCTGCGGCCGTCTACTGTGCATGGGGTTGTTTTCGGCCTGCGGGACCTTCCTGACATCTGCCGCCAGCCCGTATGCCGTGCGGGCAGGGCGGGCCAAAGGTGCTTGTTGCGGAACTATACGCGGTCACAGCTCGCGAGAACCCGGGAAATAAATCAGGCTCCCTCTGTCTGCTTTCGCCGTTCCCAATCGTCTTCCACCCAGACAGACCTGACGGGAGACAAAAATGTCTGCTTCCAACTATCGCTGGGTGATCGTCGCCGCCGGCGGCGTGCTCGGATGCGTCGCCATCGGCGCCATGTTTTCGCTGCCGGTGTTCCTGCAGCCGATCGCCAAGGACACCGGCTGGTCGGTGACGGGCATCTCCAGCGCGATGACCATCGGCTTCCTGGCGATGGCATTCAGCAGCATGATCTGGGGCACGCTGACGGACAAATTCGGGCCGCTGCCGGTGGTGCTGACCGGATCGACGGTACTGGCGCTGAGCCTGTTCGCCGCGAGCCACGCCACCTCGCTGATCGCGTTCCAGTTCGTGTTCGGCCTCTTGGTGGGCGCCTCCTGCGCCGCCATCTTCGCACCGATGATGGCGACCGTCACCGGCTGGTTCGACACCCATCGCGGCCTTGCGGTGTCGCTGGTGTCGGCGGGCATGGGCGTGGCGCCGATGACGATGGCGCCGCTCGCGGCCTGGCTGGTGTCCCACCATGACTGGCGCACCGCGATGCAGATCGTGTCCCTGGTGGTCGGCGCCATCATGATTCCGGTCGCGCTGCTGGTGCGCCGTCCGCCCGCGCTTGCAAATCCGCCGATGGCGGCAGCGGGCGGGGGCGGCGCGCAGGCCGAAATGACCAGGAGCGAAGCGCTGCGCTCGCCGCAATTCCTGATCCTGCTCGCCACCAATTTCTTCTGCTGTGCCACCCATTCCGGCCCGATCATCCACACTGTCAGCTATGCCGTGAGCTGCGGCATTCCGCTGATCTCGGCCGTGACGATCTACAGCGTCGAGGGTCTCGCCGGCCTCGGTGGCCGCATCGCCTTCGGCCTGATGGGCGATCGTTTGGGTGCCAAGCGCGTGCTGGTCTCGGGCCTGCTCGCGCAAGCCTTCGGCGCACTCGCCTATGTCTTCGCCCATCAGCTCACGACCTTCTACGCGGTCGCGATGGTGTTCGGCTTCATCTATGCCGGCACCATGCCGCTCTATGCGGTGATCGTCCGCGAAAACTTTCCGCTGCGCATGATGGGCACCGTGATCGGCGGCACCGCGATGGCCGGCAGCCTCGGCATGGCGACCGGCCCGCTTGCCGGCGGCATGATCTACGACGCCTTCTCCAGCTACGCCTGGCTCTATATCGGCTCTTGGGCGATGGGCCTCGGCGCGTTCCTGATGGCGATGACGTTCCGCCCGTTCCCGAAGCCGCAAGCCGCGCCTGAGCCGGCACCGGTCGCGGCGTGACGAACTCTACGACCGGATCTGTTTTTCGAAGAACAGATCCGGATACGGGTCGTCGTTGAAGCGCGGGATCTCGCGCCAGCCGGTGGTGCGGTAGAGTCGGCCGGCTTCCGGCAGTGCGCTGTTGGTGTCGAGCCGCAACAGACTGATGCCGAGCGTGCGCGCGGCATCTTCAGTTGCATCCATCAGGCGTTTGCCGAGCCCCAGGCCGCGCGCGGAAGGAGCGACCCAGAGCCGCTTGATCTCGGCGTAGCCGTGATCGGTGCCCTTCAGGCCGACGCAGCCGATCGGCAGCGTGTCCGACACCGCGACGATGAAGCTGCCGCGCGGCCGGCGCATGTCCTTGGCGTCAGGATCGCGCGAGAGCGAAACGTCAAAACCCTGTTGGAAGCGGCGGCCGAGCTCGGCGTAATACTCGGCCAGGCAATAGCGGGCCTCGTCGCTGCGCGGGTCCATTTCGGTGAGCGCGATGCGGTCGCGTGTCAGCGCGGAGGCGATCAGATCCATCGCCGCCAGCAGTGCCTCGCGTTGCGAATTGCGGGCGAGAAACCCTTCGGCCTGACTGTTCGACAAGTCTTCATAGGCTGCGAACTCGCGCTTGCCCGCGCGCGTCAGACTCGCAACGCGGCGCCGCGCATCATCCTCATGCGCGTGCGTCTCGATCAGGCCTTCGTCTTCCAGGCTGCGCAACAGCCGGCTCATCAACCCGGAATCGAGGCCGAGATAATCGCGGATCTCGCCGATTTCGGAGCGCCCATGTCCTATCGCGTTGAGCACACGCGCCGCTCCGAGCGGCCGCCCGCGCCCGAGGAAGGACGTATCGAGCGCGCCAACGGCGGAGGTCACGGCGCGGTTGAAGCGGCGGACGCGGGAAACCGGATCGAGCATTATCTGACTTTAGTCAGGTATCGTGTCGCGGTCAACCTGGCTTCGCTTGACGAAGCGACTGCTGCGTCATGCGTCGCTGGCGCGATAAGCGTCGGGAACGATGAACACCTCGTCGGCGCGCCCATAGCCGCCGTCGGGGACTTCCTCGATCAGGACCATCGTGTGCGGCCGCGCCGCTTCACCGAAATACTCGGCGAACAGTGCGGTGAGGCGGTGCACGATCTCGGTCTTCTGGCTCCGCGACAGCGCGGCTTGCGGGATCTTGATGTTGGCGAAAGGCATGAGGTCTCTCCGAGTGAAAAATCCGTGTCGCGTCAGAACACGCCGCCATTGGCGCGGATGATCTGGCCGTTGATCCAGCCGCTATCGTGGCTTGCGAGGAAGGCGACGATGCCGGCGATCTCGTCGGGCTGGCCGAGCCGGCCGAACGGGTTCATCGCTGCAATGGCGCGCACCTGCTGCTCGCTCTTGCCGTCGAGGAACAGCCGGGTCTCGACCGGTCCGGGAGCGACCGCGTTGACGGTGATGCGCCGGCTGCCGAGCTCCTTGGCGAGGACGTGTGTCATGGCTTCGACCGCTGCCTTGGTCGCGGCATAGACGCTGTAGGTCGGCTGATACAGTCCGACAACACTGGAGGAGAAGTTGACGATGCGGCCGCCGTCGCGGAGCCGCCGCGCCGCTTCGCGCAATGATCGGAACACACTTTCGAGGTTGACCGAGATCTGCCTGGCGAACGCCTGATCGCTCATTTCGGCGAGCGGGGCGAGCTCCATCACCCCGGCATTGTTGATGAGGATGTCGATCTTGCCGAAGGCATTCTCGGCCGCATCGAACAGCTGCACCGCGGTCGTTGGGTCGGCAAGATCGGCCTGCACCGCCAAGGCGCGCCCGCCGGCGGCTTGGATTTCTTCGACGAGCGCGTCGGCAGCCGCTTTGCCGGTGGCGTAGTTGATTGCCACCGCGATGCCGTCTTGCGCCAGCCGGCGGGCGATGGCCGCGCCGATGCCGCGGGAGCCGCCTGTGACGATGGCAGCGCGCTGCTGTTGAGTGGTCATGTGGACCTCCGTAATGCTTGCGGCCCATGAGATAGCTGATCGCTCTCCTCGGATAATCATCCGAAACTTGCCATCACCTGTCGGCTGTGGTGAACAATCGCCATGGACCGTTTTGACGCCATGCGCCTGTTCGTCCGCCTCGTTGAGCGGCAGAGCTTTACGGTTGCCGCCGCGGACCTCGGCATCCCCCGCTCGACCGCGAGCGAGGTCTTGCGCGGCCTCGAGGCGCGCCTAGGGGCGCGCCTGCTCGAGCGCACGACACGGCATGTCACGCCGACGCTCGACGGTGACGACTATTACCGCCGCTGTGTCGCCATCCTCGCCGAGGTCGAGGAAGCGGAAGGGGCGTTGCGCGATTCAGAGCCGCGCGGTCTGCTCCGCATCGACGCGCATCCCTTGCTGACCCGAACCTTCATCCTGCCGTATCTGCCAGCCTTCCTGGCGCGGCATCCGCAGCTCCAATTGCAGATCGGGCAGGGCGACCGGCTGGTCGATCTCGTACGCGAAGGCGTCGATTGCGTGATCCGGTCGGGCGATCCCGGCGACAGCGGCATGATTCAGCGCCGCCTCGGGACGATCGCGGAAATCACGGTGGCAAGTCCGTCCTATATTGCGAAGCACGGCATGCCCGCGACGCCGGATGCGCTCGACGGCCATCAGATGGTCGCGTTCGTCTCGTCACGGACGGGCGATGTGCTGCCGCTGGAATTTTCCGTTGCGGGCACGCTGCGCCACATCGTGCTGCCGAGCCGGGTTCGGGTGAACAATTCCGACACCATGGCTGACCTCGCCCGGCTCGGCTTCGGCCTCGCGCAGGCCCCGCGCTATCGCTTCGCGGAGGACCTCGCCAGCGGCACGCTGGTCGAGGTGCTCGCCGATCACCCGCCGTCGCCGACGCCGCTCTCCGCGCTTTATCCGCAAAACCGCCAGCTTGCGCTGCGCCTGCGCGTCTTTCTCGACTGGATCTCGGGCATTTTTGCCGAGGCGAAGCTCTGAACTCATTTATTCGGATTCAGACCAGCCTTCGGGCCGGATCAGCTTGATATCGGCGCGCGACGAAGGTCCAGCTCCAGGTCGGGGGGATAATCACGGACCCGTGATTTGCCTCCTTCTTATCGCAAGCTATATCGTAAGATATGTTTTGAGAAGGAGACGTACGATATGTTCGGCAAGCACCGGGACCACAGGGACTTCCACTTCGGGCATTTCGCCCATTTCGCCATGGGCCGGCACGGCGGACGGCATCGCTTCGGCCGCGGCGGGCATGGTTTCTTCGGCCGCGGCGGCGACGAATTTCCGGGCGCGCGGCGGTTGTCCTCGCAGGACCTCCAACTCGTGATCCTGGCGCTGCTCGCCGACAAGCCTGGGCATGGCTACGAGCTGATCAAGATCATCGAGGAGCGGTCGGAGGGATTTTATACGCCGAGCCCCGGCGTGATCTATCCGGCCCTGACCTATCTCGAAGAGGTCGGTCATGCGAGCGTGGCGCAGGATGGCGGCCGCAAGCTCTACAGCATCACGCCGCAAGGCGAGACGTTTCTCGCCGAGCAACGCGGCACCGCTGATGCAATTCTGCAAGCGCTGTCGCGGATCGGACGCCGCATGGACGAGGTGCGCGAGGCCTTCGCCGGCGTCAGCGACCTCGATGCCGATGCCTCTGACGAACTGCACCGCGCCCGCCACAACCTCAAGCGCGCGCTGCGCAGCAAGCACGGCAGCGACTCGGCCGAAGCACGTCGCATCGCCGCGATTCTTGAGCGCGCCGCTGCGGAAATCCTCGGCAAGTAGGCAAGGAAAGCATGACATGACTGATCGGCCGCACAGCCCGATTCAAGATCCGCGCGTCAATGCCGTGATCGCGCGCCTGCAAGGCGCGCGGCAGCGGCCTTCCGACGGGGGCCCACGCGGTGCCTCCGGCAGCCGCGATCCCCACGCCTATGCCGGGCTGGGCTTTTCGATCCATCCCGAGCAGGGCGAGCTGATCTACCTGTTGTGCCGCGGCCTGCGCGCCACCCGCGTCGCGGAGTTCGCCACGTCCGTCGGGATGTCGACGCTCTATTTCGCGGCGGCTATCCGCGACAATGGCGGCGGTACCGTGATCGGCTCGGAGATCGTGCCGGCCAAGGTCGAGGCCGCCAAACGCAACCTCGCCGAGGCCGGCCTTGCCGACTATGCCGAGATCCGCGAAGGCGATGCACGCAAGACGCTGCGCGATCTCGCAGGCCCCGTCGACTTCGTGCTGATCGACGGCTGGCCCGGTGAGGGCGGGCCCTCGCTCGCCCGCGAGGTGATCGAGATCGTCGCGCCGCAACTGCTCGTCGGCGGCTACGTCATGAACGACAACGCCGAGCCGGATTATCTCGATTACATCCGCGATCCCAACAACGGTTTCGTGTCGATGACGCTGCCGCTCAAAGGCGGCACGGAGCTGTCGCTGAAGGTGAGTGAGGGCTGCGGGCCACAATCCCTTGCGAGACCCGACGGGCAAAACACCCAACCCGCCGGTCAACGCGTGGCGCCAAAAATATTCCACTTTACCGAAATTCGGAAACGGCGTATGTGTCGCGGTAATCCGGCCCAAGGAAGAGGGGCGTATCGCGATCGTCACGAACGCGGGCCGGATGGCGGTGGACGCTAGTCACATCGGCGCGATGAGGTTTTGCAGGGCGGGCAACCGTGAGCGAGACCGTCGCGCACACGACCGGTGTGATCCGCGTACGGCAAAATCGTGTGGTCCTGGCGCCCGGAGTCTGTGCGCCAAGTCTCGTGGTGATGCATGTGGCCCAACCGGGTCCGCGCATCAGTCATCTGCGAGGCGACGGGGGCAATAGTGCATCGCTCCCCGGGAGATCACGACATAAGCCGTCAAACCACTGCGCAGGGAAGGCCGGATGTTTTGGCTTCACCTGTATGCCGCTGTGCAAATTCTTGTAGCGCAACTCATCGCACAGTGGACCGCGGGTGCCAGCCGGCACCCGGTCTTCCCTGCGCCCTCTTTCAGTTGAGGGTGACGTTGCAGAGCAAAGCTCGGGCGAAATGAGCCGCGAGAATGCAAAGGTGTGTCTGCGACGGAGATGCCAGCCACGGACCCACGTTGTCACTCACATGCACCGTCATTGCGAGCGTAGCGAAGCAATCCAGACTGCCTCAGCAGAAAGATTCTGGATTGCTTCGCTGCGCTCGCAATGACGATGTTGATGCAATTGTGCGCCTCTTTGTGAGTTGTGCTTGCGCCGCCAACCGCTACCATGCACCCGCTCCCGGAACACGGAGCCAGCAGCAAGCGGAGGCAACATGAGCGCGCAGGAACGGAAAGTGAAGGGATCGGACCTGTTCGTCGCGGCGCTCGAGAACGAGGGCGTCGACCGTATTTTTGGCGTGCCCGGTGAAGAAAACCTCGACCTTGTCGAATCGCTGCGCACCTCCAGGATCGAGCTGGTCCTGACCCGGCACGAACAGGCCGCCGCGTTCATGGCCGCGACCCATGGCCGGTTGACCGGCAAGCCTGGCGTCTGCCTCTCCACACTGGGCCCCGGCGCGCTGAATCTCTCCACCGGTGCGGCCTATGCCAATCTCGGCGCGATGCCGATGATCCTCATCACTGGGCAGAAACCGATCATGAGCAGCCGGCAGGCGCGCTTCCAGATCGTGGACGTGGTCGCGACCATGAAGCCGCTGACAAAACTGTCGCGGCAGATCGTCAGCGCCTCCAGCATCCCCACAGTGGTGCGCGATGCCTTCCGTGTGGCGATGGAGGAGCGCCCGGGACCGGTGCATCTCGAACTGCCCGAGGACATCGCCGGCGACGAGGTCGAGGCTGTTGCGGTGATCCCGGTCCATCCGATCGAGATCCCCGTCGCGCATCGCGCCGCGCTCGATCGCGCGGCCGAGATGATTCTGGCTGCAAAGCGTCCGCTGGTGATGATGGGCGCCGCGACCAGCCGGCCGCGTTCGACGCACGGCATCGCAAGCTTCGTGCGGAGGACCGGCATTCCGTTCTTCACCACCCAGATGGGCAAGGGCACCGTGCCCGGCGGCACCAACCTCTACATGGGCACCGCGGCGCTGTCGGAGCGCGACTACGTCCACGATGCCATCGATGCCGCCGACCTGATCATCGCGATCGGCCACGACCCGATCGAGAAGCCGCCCTTCATCATGGGTCCGTCGGGGCCGAAGGTCATTCACGTCAGCTATACCTCGGCCAGCGTCGAGCTGGTCTATTTCCCTGATGCCGAAGTGGTCGGCGACGTCGGTCCGAGCCTGGAGCTTCTCGCCGACCGGCTCGAAGGCAAGCTGCCGCAGGCGGCCGCGCTGTTGCCGCTGCGCGAAGGGATTCTCAACCACATCGCCGACCGCGCCACCGAGACGCGCTGGCCGCCGACGCCGCAGCGGATTGTGCACGACATCCGTCAAGTCATGCCGGAGAACGGCATCGTCGCGCTCGACAACGGCATGTACAAGATCTGGTTCGCGCGCAACTATCGCACCCGTGTCGCCAACACGCTGCTGCTCGACAATGCACTGGCGACGATGGGCGCCGGCCTGCCGTCGGCGATGATGGCCGCGATGCTTTATCCCGACCGCCGCGTGCTGGCGGTCGCCGGCGACGGCGGCTTCATGATGAACAGCCAGGAGATGGAGACCGCCGTCCGACTCAAGCTCAATCTGGTCGTGCTGGTGCTGGAGGACAACGCCTACGGCATGATCCGCTGGAAGCAGGCGGTCGATCATTTTGCTGATTACGGCATGACCTTCGGCAATCCCGACTTCGCGCTCTACGCCAAGGCGTATGGCGCCAAGGGGCATCGGATCGCAAGCATCGACAGCTTTGGCCCCACGCTTGATGCCGCCTTCAAGGAGGGGGGCGTGCACCTCGTCTCGATCCCGATCGACTACTCGGAGAACGTGCGCGTGCTGGTCGACGAGCTGCGCGCGCATGAGAAGGCAAAGGCGTGAATTGACAAGGCGAAGCTATCTCCACATCGTCATTGCGAGCGCATCGAAGCAATCCAGTCTGTCTCCGCGGAAAGATCCTGGATTGCTTCGCTGCGATCGCAATGACGGAGCATGTGGCGAAGTCCGCGCCTGAGTATGATAACTGCACTTGTGCCGCGATCCCCGATCGCCGACACTCAGCATCCAACCAATCACGGGAATGAAAAGATGACTCGCGTTCGTTGTGTGACCGAGATGGGCATGGGCGTCGACGTTCACGGCCGCGACGCCACCAAGGCGGCGAAGCGCGCGGTGTCGGATGCCATCAGGCATTCGAGCCTCGGCTTCTTCCGGATGATCGGCAAGACCGCGAATGACATGTTCGTCGATGTCACCATCGGTGTGCCCAACCCCGAGGCCGTCGACAGGGAGGCGGTCGCCAAGGAGCTTCCTTACGGCACGGTGACTGTCACCGCGGTCAAGGGCGGACTGGAAATTCCCTCGGCAACGGAAGTGGCCAACGATCCGATCCTGATTGCCAACGCCGCCGTCATCGTCAGCTTCGACAGGGAGTGAGCCGGTGTCCTTCAGCGACGAGGCGCTATTGGATCGTCCGATCTGGAGCGCGCTGACGACGAGCCATCAACATCTGGCCGAAGGCGGCCCGCGGGCGCGGCGCTATCCCGTGGACATGACCCCGTTCGCCGACATGATCGACATGTCGGCGGAGAGTTTTGCAGCGCTTGGCGATCTCATGTCGCCTTCGCAGGTTGCCGCGCTGTTCACGCCTGATGAGGTCGACGTTCCCGCCGGCTTCAAGGTGGTGCTGGCCGAGAGCGGTGACCAGATGATCGGCTCGCCCGCCGACAGTCCGCTCCGCGACGCCGAAATCGTCACGCTCGGCAAGGCCGACGTATCAGCGATGATGGCGCTGACGGCGCTGACCAAGCCAGGGCCGTTCGCCGCGCGCACGCACGAGCTCGGCACCTTTCTGGGCATTCGTGCCGGCGGCGAGCTGGTCGCGATGACGGGCGAGCGGATGAAGCCGGGCAAGTTCGTCGAGATGACCGCGGTCTGCGTTCACCCCGATTATCGCGGGCGCGGCTACGCGCAGGCGCTGCTCGCAGCCGTCGCGCGCCGGATCGAGGCGCGCGGCGAAATTCCGTTTCTGCACGTGTTTTCTAACAATACATCCGCCATCGCGCTCTATGAGCGGCAGGGGATGCGCCTCCGCCGCCGCCTGCACGTGACGGCGCTGATGAAGCTGGAATAGACATCCGCAGTGATGGCCTTCACTTCCGGCGAATGCGCGCTATACCCATCCCCGCCAAGTTCAAGCGCGGCGTCGGAGGCCGGCCGGGAAAAAATTGCGCACCCCGCGAATCCTTTTCGGTCAGTGCGCCCTCCTTGTGATCGAGGCAGTCAGCCTCGGCTCATCTGGGAGGATGCGATGGCATTTTACAGGAAGAATATCGGCAGCCTGCACCAGGCGGTGCGGATTGCCGCTGGGATCGCAGTGGCGGTCGCGGCATCAGTCTATCTCACCGGCGCGCCGGCCTGGCTGGTCGCGCTCGGCGGCGCCGGCCTCACGCTGACCGGCCTTGTCGGCTATTGCCCGATGTGCGCGATGGCGGGCATCGGCCGGGGAGGCGTGTCGTGAGTGCGGCCGCGATCTCGCCAGACTTGTTCGAGGCCGCGCGGCTCGGTGATCCCAAGGCGATGGCGTCGTTGCTTGCGACGGCGCAGCCTGACATCCGTCGCTACGCGCGCGCTACCTGCCGCAGCTCGGCGGATGCCGAGGACGCAGCGCAGGAAGCGCTGTGGATCCTGTTCCGGCGCGTCGGCACAATTCGCTCGATGCTGGCATTTTCAGCTTGGCTGTTCAGCGTGGTTCGCCGCGAGTGCTTGCGCCTCGCGCGCAGGGTGGGGTTGGTGCCATCGATCGAGGAGAGCGAGGCGGAGGCCGCATTGCTCGCGCGGCCCGAGGCCGATCTGCGGCTGGACGTCGCCGCAGCCTTCGAGGCACTCCCGCCGCATTACCGCGACGTCGTGCTGATGCGCGACGTCAAGGAAATGACCGTTGATGAGATCGCCGATGCCCTCGGTGCGTCCAGGCAGACCGTGAAAGCTCGGCTGCACCGCGCCCGCGCCTTGATGCGGGAATATCTGACGAGATGAACCGTGACAAACTATCAAAACTCTGACGATTTAAAATCGATACCCGCTTTCGTCGCGCTGGCGCCGGTCGAGGCGAACGCGTTCCTCGCGTTCAACCACGCGGTCGAGCGCAAGGACGGGCTGATCCCGCCAAAGTATCGCGAGCTGATCTCGCTCGCCGTCGCGCTCACCACGCAATGCGCCTATTGCCTCGACGTGCATACGGCGCAAGCGGCGAAATCAGGCGCGACGCGCGAGGAGGTCGCGGAGGCCGCGCTGATCGCTGCGGCGGTGCGCGCCGGCGGCACGCTCGGCCACGCGCTGCTGGCGCAGCGGCTGTTTGAGCAGCGTGAGAGTGGGAGAGAAAAGTAACCAATGCAGATGCAGCCCATTACCATAGCCGGGGCAGGCGGATCGTTTCAGTCCTTCGATGGCCCCGGGCGCGATGTCTTGCGTCCGGGGCCGTTGTCGTCGGGCGTCAGTTCAATGCCGTCTCCGACGCTGCGATCCACGCGACCACGGCCTCGGAGAAGCCGTTGACGCGGGTCCAGGCGCCGTGGCCGACTCCGTGCTGATACGAGGCCACGTTCACCATCGTGCCGCGCGCCTTGGGCTCCGGCACAGAATCGTGGCTCTGCTCGTCGGTGAAGACGATGAGGCGATCGCCCCTGCGGTCGATCTCCGCCACTGCCTTGCCGAGATAGGTCGCCCCGTGCGGCTGCGAGTTGATGATCGCGTCCCGAAGCGCGAAGCCGCGGCGGGGCGGGACCTTCACGACCTCATTGCTGAAGGTGAAGATCTCGACATCGTCGCAGATCTCGCGCGCGAGGATGGCAAGACCGCACGCCGCCTCCGCCCGCGTCATTTCCGACTGCGCGGAGAGAGGCGTGAACATCGAGCCCGACACGTCGATCAGGAGCCGCGTCCGGCCGGGAAGCCGAACATGGTCCTTGACCGACTTGAGCATCGCAGTCTCGAGCTCGGGCTCGAAATCGGGCGCATAGCGCGCCGCCGTGATGAAGCGATAGGGAAGGATACGATCCGTCCGCATCGCCTCGATCGCGCCTGCGATGGTCTCGCGCGGAACCTCTGCGTTCTGCATCAGCCGCAGGTTACGCAGCAGCGCCAGGCCACCGAGCTTGCGCTCGGCGATCAGCCGCTCGAAGGTCTCGCGCTTGCTCTTGCCGGCCGAGAGCGAGACCTCCCAGGTATCGGGGGAGGCGAGCTCGCCGTCGACGAGCTGCTTCCACACCTTTTCCTGCGCGGTGTCCTTCGGCTTGGCGTGAACCAGGAACAGCACGTCCCGGATCCGCACCGCGCCGTCGCGGTCGTACTTTGCGAGCTGGTAGGCGTCGAACTTGGTCAACGCGCGGGCAAGGCCCTTCTTGACCTGCGCGGAGACCGGCTGACGCTTGCGCTGCTGCATCGGCCCAAGCGCATCCGCCCAGTAGATCGCAAGCAGCTCCGTCATCTCGTCGGGGCGCTGGATCACCTGGGCAAGCGTGTCCGCAACGAGGGCGCGGTGCTTTTCGCTGCGCGCCATCTCGCGGATGACGAGCAGCGGGGCGTGCCGCAGCTTCATCACCTCGCGCGCCTCGATCGCGAGCTGCGCCACGCGGGCAGCGGCGACCTTCGGCACCAGCGCCTTGATGCGGTCGGCGATGGCGACGCCGTCCTCGTAGAACTGGTCCTCCCACAGGAGGCAGTTCATCAGCGCCCGCTTCAGCTCCATCTCGGGCGTGAAACGGTCGGCGCGCGCGCCCTCACGCGTGAAGGCGCGGACGATCTTGTTGAGCCTGACCATGACGGCCTCCTCTGTGTTGATGGTAGAATGCAAAAAGGTGCCGGGGAACAAGCGAGGCTGCACTGCCCTTTGAGGGCACGTTGAGCGAGCTCACTTCCGAATGGAAACGAGGCATCGCCGATCACGAAGTAACAGCGCTCTTCACCACCGGCGGTGGGGACGAAGACGTCACGATCCGGGAACGGGCGATGCTGAGACCCCAGCTTGCAGCTTACCCTGCAAGCCAGGTAGCGCTCTGCCTGCTGAGCTACCGGTGCACAGTACACCGGGCGGGATTCGAACCCGCGACCTCTCGATTATCAGTCGAAGTAACAGCGATCTTCACCACGGATCGTGATGGGGGTGGCGGGGAACGGGCGATGCTGTTGCTGCCCCAAAGGGGCGGTCGTTTCACAGACGAAGTAACAGACATCTTCACCACCGCCAGGCCGATGCTTTCGCACCGGCCGTTGATGGGTACGCTGGGGAACGGGCGATATCGGCTCTCAGTGACGACAACACAGGCGCCATCCTTGCGGACGGATCCTGCGCCGGGCCGCGTGCGAACCTTTTCCGAGGCCGCATCCCGGTGCGTGTGTCAAGGGCGGGATTCGAACCCGCTTTACCGTGGAGGAAGTATCCGACATCTTCACCACCAGCGTCGGTTGAGCCGCGATCGTCGCGGCAAACCAAGTTACGAAATCTCTGTCGCGGCGCTGTCGACGCGCCGCCAATTGCGAACCCTCGGGGTTCGCTCTGCCATCGGTGTCCGGCTCATCGCCTCGTTCCCTCCGGCAGGCCCCGCGCGCTTGGGCACGCGCATCGATTGCGCGAGCCCCGAGATCCGGGTCTCTCGTTCCGGCCAAGGCCGGGATGTTCGACGGGGCCGCGCTGTGGGCAACAAAAAACCCTCCGGAGCGGCAGGCTCGGGAGGGTCCGTCAGAAGCGGACTGTCGATCTTGCGGTCAGGCAAGATCGCTCCCATGAGCCGGGCATGCGCAATCGATTGGCCGGAGGCCATTCGACAGTCGCGCCAATCTTTCGTAGCTGTGCTTCATCACTGGGTTCATGCTTTCACGAACGGAAGTGTTCGCGAGGGCGCGGGACATACGCCCGCAACTTGCAGATGTCAAGCGAAGCGAATGTGAAAATTTGCAAGACGTGGACGCGTGACGTGCCAAATTATCTCGGTCTCGATGGATTTCGGTTCGGCTGGGTTGCTGCGTGGATCGATGAGCGCGGCCAGCATGGATTTGATTATGCACCTGGCCTGGCGCGTCTGCTCGCGATGCCGCATGCGCGCGCGATGATCGACATGCCGATTGGGCTGATGCCAAGCGGCTATCGGACATGCGATTTGCATGCGCGCGAACTGATCGGCCCCGCCGTGTTTCTAGGGGCCCGCCGCGATCTCTGGACGTTTCCCGACATGGCGGCGGCGAACAGGCATTACTGGGAGCGCGAAGGCAAGGGCAGGGGCGTCTCTGCGCAGCTCTGGAATATCAGGGACAAGATCAGGGACGTCGACGAGATCATGACGCCGGCACGGCAGGCGACAATCGGCGAGGCGCATCCGGAATTGATCTTCCGGAATCTCGCCGGGGGAGTCCGGCTTGCGACGAAGACGTCGGCGGAAGGCTGCGAGCAGCGCATTGCACTGCTGGTGCAGCGCGGCTTCACGCGCCTGCCGAAATGGCTGACGCAACGCCATGGTACCGGCATGGGCCGCGACGACCTCATCGATGCCTGCGCTTGCGCGGTAGCGGCGCGCGACAGCACGGAGCGTCTGGGCGGCGATGAGATCGATCCGCGTGGTCTGCGGATGGAGATCAACTACTGAAGCGGCTGGCCGCTCATGCATCCGGGAAAAACAGGCAAATTATTTGGACCACAAAGGAACTGGCGACAGCCGGTCTGCGTTCCCCGTGCGAACCGAATTGAGAGAAGCTCGTGCGATGAATGATGCCAGTCAGTTCGCGACCGCCATGCTCGCGCTCGTTTTCGTCGGAGCATTGCTCGTCACCGGGCAGCTCTTCATCGAGCAGCGCGCCCAGCGCGACGCGGTCTACGCCACCAGCCATTTGCTGCGGCCATTGTGATCGGGATTCCTCGACAGAGATCGGTGTAACGACGATCCGGCCTTGCGCCATGTCCCGGCCCGCCTAGATTAATCAGAATCTCTCGCAAGCGCCCGGGGCCACGATGTCTGATTTATCCGCCTTTCCGATCACCAGGCGTTGGCCTGCCAAGCATCCCGAATTGCTTCAGCTCTATTCGCTGCCGACGCCCAACGGCGTGAAGGTTTCGATCATGCTGGAGGAGATCGGGTTGCCGTACGAGGTCCATCTCGTCGATTTCGGCAAGGACGACCAGAAGACTCCGGAATTCCTCTCCCTCAATCCGAACGGCAAGATCCCGGCGATCCTCGACCCCAACGGTCCCGGCGGCAAGCCGCTGCCGCTGTTCGAGTCCGGTGCGATCCTGCAATATCTCGCGGAGAAGACCGGCAAGCTGCTGCCGCAAGATGCCGCCCGGCGCTACGAGACCATCCAATGGGTGCATTTCCAGATGGGCGGGATCGGGCCGATGTTCGGCCAGGTCGGCTTCTTCCACAAATTCGCCGGCAAGGATTTTGAGGACAAGCGGCCGCTGGAGCGATACGTCAGCGAGTCCAAGCGCCTGCTCGGCGTGATGGAGGCGCATCTTTCCGGCCGGCAATGGTTCATGGATGACGACTACACCATCGCCGACATTTCGATGCTCGGCTGGGTGCGTAACCTCATCGGTTTCTACGGCGCCGGCGACCTCGTTGAATTCAGCCGGTTCAAGTCGGTCGGTGCCTGGCTCGAGCGCGGGCTGGCGCGTCCGGCCGTGCAGCGTGGCTTGAACATTCCGAAGCGCCCTTAGCTCAGCGCCTTGTAGGTCATGTAGAGCGCCATCAGGGCGACGAGGGCGATCATGCTCCGCCGCAGCACTGCCTTGCTGACGCCGTTGGCCGCGCGGGCGCCGAGATCGGTGCCGACCCAGAGGCCGGCAACGATGCCGATGATGGCGGGCCAGCCGACCATCAGGCCCTTGCTCCAGTAGATCCAGGCGGCCGGGATATTGGTCGGGATCACCGAGAAGATCAGGCTGACGAGTTGCGCCTGATGCTGCGGCACGCGCAAGCCCGCGGCGAGGCCGACCGTGATCGCGAGGCCGCCGCCGATGCCCATGAAGCCGGAGGAAAAGCCCGCAAGTCCGCCGATGAGGAGCAGGGGAGGCCAGGGCAAACGCTCGCGATCACCGGCGCCAGCGTCCTTGCGGTCGCGACGCAGGATCAGAAGCGCGATCAGCGCGACAAGATAGACGACATAGCTCGATTGCAACACCGCATCGCAGACGGCGGCTGCGGCATGGCCGCCGCCCACAGCGCCGATCAGAAATCCGATGCCGATCCAGACGATCCATGCCAGGGGGCTGCGGTTACCGTTCTGCCAGTAGCGGCGCACGCCGGCGAGGCCCGTCGGCGGAATCTGGGTGAGGAGCGACGTGCCCTGCGCGACGTGCTGCTCGGCGCCGAGCAGCAACACGCTGAAGATGACGAGGCCCCCGCCCGGACTCGTGCCGCTGAAGCCCGAAGCCAGCCCCGCGGCAAGGCCGACACCGCCGCCGGCGAGAAGCTCGTGAACCCAGGACATCGCTCACGCCCTCGTCCGTCGCTTGATGCCGGGCTTGGCCGTGCGAAAGCCGTCGATCACGGTGGCGACGGCCGCCATGCAAGCCGCGATGTCAAAATCCTCGCCCCAGCATTTTTGCAGGACAAAGCCCTGGAAGATCGCGATCAGCACGCGCGCGATCGCATCCGCGCCGATATCGCGCTTGATCAGGCCGTCGTGCTGGCCGCGCTCGACCAGCGTCACGATCAGCGCGCGCGGCAGGTCGATGCCTTCGACGACGCTGGCGCGAACGCGGCGGTTGCGCAGCGCCTCGGCCCAGCCGTGGATGCCGACACGGCGCCGTGCTTCGCCTGCGGGATCGGTGAGCCATTGCGCATAGACGCGCACCAGCGCGTGCAGTCCCTCGATCGGATCGCCAGACCCTTGCGCGACCGAGTTGAGGACGGCCTCGCGGCGATGCCGGTCATCGGCGAGCGCCTCGATCAGATCGTCCTTGCTCTGGAAGTAGAGATAGACCGCGCCATGGCTCAGTCCCGATCGCTGCACGATGTCGGCCATGCCGGTCTGGTGAAATCCGTCTTCGGAGAAGCAGGAAAGGGCCGCTTCGAGGATCTGTTGTCGCCGGTCTTCACGCTTTTTGTCGCTGATCTTGGGCATCCGTCCGGTCCATAAATAACTGACAGATCGATCGTTTTAAGAAGCTGCCAGGAGCCAGGTAAATCAAGTTAATCAATATAAAAAACGATCAGTCAGTCATTTATATTTGCGAAGAGGGTTTAGGTCAAGCCCCGGCCGCTGGGCCGTAGATGAGGAGGATGAAGCGATAGGCGGCTTGGGAAGGCGTCTCCGGCTAGAACAGCCGTCCGCCGTTCGGCACCGGCTTGCTCGGCTGCATCAGCACGACCTTGCCGTCGGCATCGGGGAAGCCGAGCGTCAGCACCTCGGACACCACAGGTCCGATCTGGCGCGGTGGGAAATTGACGACGGCAGCGACCTGCTGCCCGACCAGCGTTTCGAGCGGATGGTTTTCGGTGATCTGCGCTGAGCTCTTGCGCACGCCGATGGCCGCGCCGAAGTCGATCCACAGCCGCCAGGCCGGCTTGCGTGCCTCAGGGAACGGTTTAGCGTCGACGATGGTGCCGACGCGGATATCGACTGCGAGGAACGTATTGAAGTCGATGGTCGGCGCGGCGGCAGCAGTGGGATCGTGCGTGACGTGCATGGTGTATCCATTGGGAAGAGGTCGAAAGCGTCGTTCGCAACATTGTCGCGCGATCAGGAGTTGCGTACAACGCCACAGCACGTCACGACACATGCGCGAGGACCGTCTTGCCCAACATCATCTACGGCATCAAGAACTGCGACACCATGAAGAAAGCGCGAAGCTGGCTCGACAGCCATGGCGTCGCCTACGAGTTCCACGACTACAAGGCCGCAGGCGTCGAGAAGGACAAGCTCAAGCAATGGAGCGACAAGCTCGGCTGGGAGACATTGCTCAATCGCGCCGGCACGACCTTCAAGAAGTTGCCGGACGCCGATAAGGAGGACCTGACGGAAAAGAAGGCGTTGGCGCTGATGCTAGCGCAACCATCGATGATCAAGCGACCGGTGCTCGAAATCGGCGGCAAGCTCCTGGTCGGGTTCAAGCCTGACATTTACGACAAGGAAGTCGGCGCAAAGGCGCGCAAGAGCTAGTTCAGCTCGATGATCTCGCCGGTAACTCCGGGCGCACCGGGCTGATCGGCAAATTCCACGACGTCGGCGGCCGCGATGCGGCCAGGGGCGCGGTGAAACAGGTCGTGGTCGATCACCGTGCCCAGTTTCGGCCGCGGTGGCGCGTCATTTCCGCGCATCAGATTCTTGATCTCGAAGCCGCCGTCCTCGCAGAAGGTCTTGAGCGAGGCGATGACGTGGCTGACCTTGTCGTCGGTCAGGAAAGGCAGCAGCAGCCGCTCATAGGCCACGACGCGGCCGTAGATATCCTCGACATCGGCGATGCTGTAGACCGGAAGTCCGCGCGCGACGCATTCGTGATAGATCGGCATCACGAATGGCGCGAGACGGGGCCCGACATAGTCGTCGAGCAGAACTCCCTTGCCGGTATGGCCATAGGCGCAGGAGATCCGCGTGCCTTCGCTCTGGATGGTCAGGCGCGGCGTCGACGTCGAATGGTCCACCGTGTAGTAGATGAGATCGGACAGTTCTTCCTCGAGCCGCGCGGGCTGATACTCCCAGATCGCAGGGGCAGTCCGATGGCGCGCATAAAGTCGCAGCCACGTGTTAAGCAGGTCACGTTGCTTGATTGACTTGACGACGGAGGGAGCAGCGCTGGAGAAATCCAAAACAATAGTCCGGCGAATGAACCGGCGCATGATCTCGCTCGCGGGAAAATTTTTGATGAAGGCTGGCGCGCGGAAGCAAAGACCGTTAACGACGACTTGATGACCGGTGTCTTGCGAGCCGGGAAGCCGGCAGGGCGACAACACCAAGCCTCCAACTAAGGGAGCATAAGGCTCCCCGCCAAAGGCCTGATCTGCTCAGCTTTCCGCCTTGCCTAACCCCCGTCACCTCCGGCATATTCCGCGCCCGGAGGCGGCGTTCCGGGACGGGCTCCAAGGCCTCCGGAAAGCCGAAGCAACAAGGATAGCCACGCGCATTGTGCGGGCAGGGGGAAATCTGTTTGGCCGATGAGTTCATTCTCGAAACGGAAGGCTTGACCAAGGAGTTCGCGGGCTTCTTCGCCGTCCGCGACGTTGCGCTCAAGGTTCGCCGTGGCAGTATCCACGCGTTGATCGGCCCGAACGGTGCGGGCAAGACGACGTGCTTCAATCTTCTGACCAAGTTCCTCAAACCGTCTGCCGGAAAAATCCTGTACAAGGGACAGGACATCACGGCGATGGCGCCCGCCGACGTGGCACGCCTGGGGCTGGTGCGTTCGTTCCAGATCTCGGCGGTGTTTCCGCATCTCACCGCGCTGGAGAATGTTCGTGTCGCGCTTCAGCGCCAGCATGGCTCCTCCTTCGATTTCTGGCGCTCCAAGTCCGTGCTCAACCGCTTCAATGACCGGGCGCGCGAGCTGTTGAACGATGTCGGCCTCAGCGAGTTCGCCAATACGCCTGCGGTCGAGATGGCCTATGGGCGCAAGCGCGCGCTCGAGATCGCAACCACGCTCGCGCTTGATCCGGAAATGATGCTTCTGGACGAGCCGATGGCCGGCATGGGCCACGAGGACATCGACAAGATCGCGGCGCTGATCAAGCGTATCTCGGCGAAATATACCATCCTGATGGTCGAGCATAATTTGAGCGTCGTCGCCAATCTCTCCGACATCATCACCGTGCTGACGCGCGGGCAGGTGCTCGCGCAGGGGCATTATTCCGAGCTCACCAAGGACGAGCGCGTCAAGGAAGCCTATCTGGGGGCCGGTCATGCCTGAGACTGCAATGGCCGAGGCCCCAATGAAGGGTGCAACCGGCGGCAATATCCTCCAGGTCCGCAACTTGGAGGCCTGGTACGGCGAGTCCCACATCCTGCACGGGATCAATTTCGACGTGAACGCGGGCGAGGTCGTCACGCTGCTCGGGCGCAACGGCGCCGGCAAGACCACCACGCTGAAGTCGATCATGGGCATCATCGGCAAGCGGACCGGCTCGATCAAATTCAACAATCAGGAGATCATCCGCGCGACCTCCGACAAGATCGCGCGCATGGGAATCGCGTTTTGCCCGGAGGAGCGGGGAATTTTCTCCAGCCTCGACGTGAAGGAGAACCTGCTGCTGCCGCCGGTGGTTCGAGCAGGCGGATTGCCGCTCGAGCAGATCTTTGACCTGTTTCCGAACCTGAAGGAGCGGCTGAGCAGCCAGGGCACCAAGCTGTCCGGCGGCGAGCAGCAGATGCTTGCGATCGCGCGCATCCTGCGCACGGGCGCAAGCTTTCTGATGCTGGATGAGCCGACCGAAGGCCTGGCACCCGTCATTATCCAGCAGATCGGTCACACCATTGCGCGGCTCAAGAAGGAAGGCTTCACGATCCTTCTGGTCGAGCAGAACTTCCGCTTCGCGTCCACCGTCGCCGACCGTTATTATGTGGTCGAGCACGGCAAGATCATTGACGGATTTTCCAATTCGGAGCTTGCCGCCAACATGGACAAGCTCCACGCCTATCTCGGTGTTTAGGGCATGATCAGGAAGTGCGTAGCGTTCTCCGAAGAGACCATGCTGAAGCCGAAGAACTGCCAACGAGAAAATTTAAAAAGGAAAGTTGCATGAAGACCAGGTCGATTGCGTCATTGCTGCTGACCACCGCGCTCACCTTCGCCGCAGCAGGCGAAGCGTCCGCGCAGGACAAGGCCGTCAAGATCGGCGCGCTGTCCGATCAGTCCGGCCTGTACGCCGACCTCGGCGGCCCCGGCTCGACGCTCGCCGCGCAGATGGCAGTTGAAGATTCCGGCCTCGCCGCGAAGGGCTGGAAGATCGACGTGATCTCGGGCGATCACCAGAACAAGCCGGACATCGGCACCGCGATCGCGCGGCAGTGGTTCGACGTCGACAAGGTCGACGTCATCGTCGACGTGCCGAATTCGGGCGTGGCGCTCGCCGTCAACAACGTCGTCAAGGAAAAGAACGGCGTCTACATCAATTCCGGTGCGGCGACCTCGGACCTCACCAACGCGCAGTGCTCGCCGAACACCGTGCACTGGACCTACGACACCTACATGCTCGCCCACACCACGGGCCAGGCGCTGGTGAAGGCCGGTGGCGACACCTGGTTCTTCCTGACCGCGGACTACGCCTTCGGTGCGGCGCTGGAGCGCGATACCACCTCGGTCGTCACCGCCAATGGCGGCAAGGTGGTCGGCGGGGTCAAGCATCCGCTCAACACGCCGGACTTCTCCTCGTTCCTGCTCCAGGCGCAGGCCTCCAAGGCCAAGATCATCGGCCTTGCCAATGCCGGCGGTGATACCACCAACACGATCAAGCAGGCTGCCGAGTTCGGTATCGGCAAGGGCGGCCAGAAGCTCGCAGCGCTGCTGCTGTTCCTCACCGACGTCAAGGCGCTTGGTCTGGAGACCGCGCAGGGCCTGAACTTCACCGAGACGTTCTACTGGGACATGGACGACAAGACCCGCGCCTTCTCCAAGCGCTTTGCCGCAAAGATGAAGAACAGCGCTCCGCCGACCATGGTGCAGGCAGGCGTCTATGCCGGCGTACGCCACTATCTCAAGGCGCTGGAGGCGCTTGGCGGTAATCCGCATGACGGCGTCAAGGTCGTCGAGAAGATGAAGTCGATGCCGACCGAGGACGATCTGTTCGGCAAGGGCGAGATCCAGCCCAATGGCCGCACCATCCACAACGCCTATCTGTTCGAGGTGAAGAAGCCCTCCGAGTCCAAGGGACCGTGGGACTTCTACAAGCTCGTCGGCACGGTGTCGGGCGATCAGGCCTTCACGCCGCTCTCCGAGAGCAAGTGCGCGCTGCTCAAGAAGTAAGACCAACAGCTCGCCGGCCGTAAGCCGGCGGGCGCTACTTTGGGAACGCCGAAGGGACCGGGTGCGAGATCGATGCAGGCTCTTTACGCACAGCTACTGGTGGGACTGATCAACGGCTCGTTCTACGCGCTGCTCAGTCTCGGGCTTGCCGTGATCTTCGGCATGCTCAACATCATCAATTTCGCCCACGGCGCGCTCTACATGATGGGCGCCTTCGTCGCCTATTTCCTGCTGAACATCGGCGGCATCAGTTACTGGTGGGCGCTGCTGCTGGCGCCGGTCATCGTCGGCATCTTCGGCATGATCCTGGAACGGACCATGCTGCAGTGGTTGACCGGGCTCGATCACCTCTACGGCCTGCTGCTGACCTTCGGCATCGCGCTGATCGTGCAGGGCGTGTTCCAGAACTATTTCGGCTCCTCCGGCCTGCCTTACGCCATTCCGGACCAGCTCAAGGGCGGCATGAATCTCGGCTTCATGTTCCTACCCGTTTATCGCGGCTGGGTCGTCATCTTCTCGCTGGTGGTGTGTCTGGCCACCTGGTTCCTGATCGAGAAGACGCGGCTTGGCGCTTACCTGCGCGCCGCAACCGAAAATCCGACGCTGGTCCGCGCCTTCGGCATCAACGTGCCGCGCATGATCACGCTCACCTACGGCCTCGGCGTCGGCCTTGCCGCGCTCGCCGGCGTGCTCTCGGCGCCGATCAACCAGGTGCGGCCGCTGATGGGCGCCGACCTCATCATCGTTGTGTTTGCGGTGGTGGTGATCGGCGGCATGGGATCGATCATGGGCTCCATCATCACCGGTTTTGCGCTCGGTGTGATCGAGGGCCTGACCAAGTATTTTTACCCCGAGGCCTCCAACACCGTCGTGTTCGTGCTGATGGTGCTTGTGCTCCTGGTGAAGCCAACGGGATTGACGGGAAGGGCAGCCTGACATGACAGCCTTGACGGACGATACGCTGCGGGTCACGCCGCGCGCCATGCATGACGAGATGGTCTTGTTCGCGGTGATGGCGCTGCTGCTGGCTGCGGTGCCGTTTACGGGCGTGTATCCGTTCTTCGTGATGCAGGCGCTGTGCTTTGCGCTGCTCGCCTGCGCTTTCAACCTGTTGATCGGCTACGGCGGCTTGCTGTCCTTCGGACACGCGATGTTCCTCGGCACCGCCGGATATTGCAGCGCGCACGCCCTGAAGGTGTGGGCACTGCCGCCGGAACTCGGCATCCTCGTCGGCATTGTCGCGGCCTTCGCGCTCTCGCTCGTCACGGGCTATATCTCGATCCGCCGCCAGGGCATCTACTTCTCGATGATCACGCTGGCGCTGTCGCAACTGCTGTATTTCATCTACCTCCAGGCGCCGTTCACCCATGGCGAGGACGGCATCCAGGGCATCCCGCAGGGGCACATGTTCGGCGTGCTCGATTTGTCCAAGCCGACCGTGCTCTACTATGTCGTGCTGGTCGGCTTCCTCGCCGGCTTCCTGCTGATCTACCGCATCATCAACTCGCCCTTCGGCGAGGTCCTGAAGTCGATCCGCGAGAACGAGCCGCGTGCGATCTCACTGGGCTATCGGACCGACCAGTACAAGTTCCTGGCGTTCGTCCTGTCGGGGACGCTGGCGGGTTTCGCTGGTGCACTGAAAGTGTTCGTGGCGCAGAACGCCTCGCTCACCGACGTGCACTGGTCGATGTCCGGCGAGGTCGTGCTGATGACGCTTGTCGGCGGTCTCGGGACCATTTTCGGTCCCGTGGTCGGCGCCTTCGTCATCATCGCCATGCAGCAATATCTGGCCGGCTTCGGCCAGTGGGTGACGGTGATCCAAGGCTCGATCTTCGTGATCTGCGTGCTCACCTTCCGCCGTGGCGTCATCGGCGAAATCGCGCATTACTTTCGGAGATCTCTCTAAGATACTGATATAACATAAGTTTTCATGTGGAAGTAAATCCGGTGGATGATCCCGCCTGGCGGGCGTGAGATGACACGCGCACGAGGCGAAAATGGTCTATGACGGTTGCGTGACGGTCCGCCCGGACCGGGTCATTTGCACCAGGTAGACTATCCCCATGATGCGTTGGTTTCGCGCTTTCCTGCCCAAGGAAGAACGGTTCTTCGACCTGTTCGACCGCCATGCCCAGACCGTTATCCAGGGCGCCATCGCGCTCCAGGGCGTGCTGAACGGCGGCGAGGAGACGCCGGTCTATTGCCAGCGCGTCAGCCAGTTCGAGAACGATGCCGACAACATCACCCGCGAGGTGCTGACGGCGGTGCGCCGCACCTTCATTACGCCGTTCGACCGGGGCGACATCAAGAACCTCATTACCTCGCTGGACGATGCCATCGACCAGATGCAGCAAACGGCCAAGGCCGTGATGCTGTTCGAGGTCCGCACCTTCGAGCCGCCGATGCGCGAGATCGGCGCGCTGCTGATCGAATGCGCCAATCTGGTCGGCCGCGCGCTGCCGCTGATGCAGCAGATCGGCAAGAACGTGGCAATGCTGACCGCGATCACGGAGGAGCTGACCAAGCTCGAGGGCCGCGTCGACGATCTCCACGACATCGGCCTGAAGGAGCTGTTCCTCAAGCATCGCACCGGTAACGCGATGGATTTCATCGTCGGCGTGGAGATTTATGATCACCTTGAAAAAGTGGCCGATCGCTTCGACGATGTCGCGAACGAGATCAACAGCATCGTCATTGAGCAAGTGTAGCGCATGATCCGGAAAAGTGTGCAGCGGTTTTCCTTCGCGACAAACGCGGAATGCGTTTGCGCGGAGATCATGTGCAAAGCTTAGAGCAGGGGCCGCGCCGTGGATGCTGCCGTCTTGGGCCCTCTGGGTCTTCCCGTCCTGGTCGGACTGATCGCCGTCGCGCTGCTGTTCGACTTCCTGAACGGCCTGCACGACGCCGCCAATTCGATCGCGACCATCGTCTCGACCCGGGTGCTGCGGCCGCAATTCGCGGTGTTTTGGGCCGCGTTTTTCAATTTCGTCGCCTTCATGGTGTTCGGCCTGCACGTCGCCCAAACCATCGGTACCGGCATCATCGATCCCGCCATCGTCGACGCCCAGGTGATCTTTGCGGCGCTGGTCGGCGCCATTGTCTGGAATCTCGTGACCTGGGGGCTCGGCATTCCCTCCTCGTCCTCGCATGCGCTGATCGGCGGCCTTGTCGGCGGCGGCATGGCCAAGGCGGGAATCTCGGCGGCGGTGTGGAGCGGTCTGTCCAAGGCCGTGCTTGCGATCGTGCTATCGCCGCTGGTGGGCTTTCTGCTCGCAATGATGTTGGTCGCGGTCGTGTCATGGCTCTCGGTACGCTCGACGCCGTTCGCGGTCGACCGCGCCTTCCGCATTCTGCAATTCGCCTCGGCCTCGCTCTATTCGCTCGGCCACGGCGGCAATGACGCGCAGAAGACGATGGGCATCATCGCCGTGCTGCTGTATTCGCAGGGTCAACTCGGCAGCGAATTCTCGGTGCCATTCTGGGTGGTGCTGTCCTGCCAGGCCGCGATGGCTCTCGGCACGCTGATGGGCGGCTGGCGTATCGTCCGCACCATGGGCTTGCGCATCACCAAGCTGACGCCGATGCAGGGCTTTTGCGCCGAGACTGGCGGCGCGGCGACGCTGTTCATGGCGACGTTCCTCGGCGTGCCGGTCTCGACCACCCACACCATCACCGGCGCTATCGTCGGCGTCGGTGCAGCGCGCCGCGTCTCGGCGGTGCGCTGGAACGTGGCGAGCTCGATCGTCTATGCCTGGGTCATCACGATCCCGGCCTCAGCCGTCGTCGCGGCACTGAGCTGGTGGGCGGTCCAGCTCTTCAAGTAACGAGCTTCAGCCCGGCGATGCCCGCCACGATCAGCCCGATGCTGCCGAGGCGAAGCGCCGTGGCCGGCTCGCCGAACAGGAAGATGCCAAGCGTTGCCGTGCCGACCGCGCCGATGCCGGTCCAGACCGCATAGGCAGTTCCAACGGGCAGCGACTTCAGGGCGATGCCGAGCAGGATCACGCTGCCGGCCATGGCCGCGAGCGTGATGACGGAGGGAACCAGTCTGGTAAAACCCTCGGTGTATTTGAGGCCGATCGCCCAGGTGATCTCGAGAAGACCGGCGACGAACAGGATGCTCCAGGCCATGACGACCCTCCATTCACGGCAGGGCCGTCCCCGCTAGGCTGATGAGCAGGAAGGCCGTCCTCCCCCAAACCAATTTGGCCAGGGCCGATATGGGGCTGGCCGAAGGGCTGCGCAATCACCACATCAGGCTTGATCCGGGCCATTTTCCCTGCCAAACGCTCCCGCCATGTCCGACATTGCCGCCACCGCAGCCGAATCGCCGGCCCGTTCCCCGCTTGCCGCTGAAGTATCGCGGCGGCGCACCTTTGCGATCATCTCGCATCCGGACGCCGGTAAGACCACGCTGACCGAAAAGCTGCTGCTGTTTGGCGGCGCCATTAATCTCGCCGGCCAGGTCAAGGCCAAGGGTGAGCGCCGCAACACCCGCTCGGACTGGATGAAGATTGAGCGCGAGCGCGGCATCTCGGTCGTGACCTCGGTCATGACCTTCGAGTTCGAGGGCCTCGTGTTCAACCTGCTGGACACGCCAGGCCACGAAGACTTTTCGGAAGACACCTACCGTACGCTCACCGCGGTGGATTCCGCGGTCATGGTGATCGACGCCGCCAAAGGCATCGAGGCGCGGACGCGAAAACTGTTCGAGGTCTGTCGCCTTCGCGATATCCCGATCATCACCTTCATCAACAAGATGGATCGCGAGAGCCGCGACGTGTTCGAGCTGCTCGACGAGATCGAGAAGACGCTGGCGCTCGACACCACGCCGATGACCTGGCCGGTCGGCCGGGGACGCGACTTCCTCGGTACCTATGACGTCATCAACGGCGGTGTGCGTCTGCTCGAAGGCGGGGGCGCCAAGACTGGCGCTGCGCAGCAGATCGAGATTGCCGAGCTCGCCAAGCTCAACGCCAATCTCGATGCGTCTGCGGTGAAGGAGGAGCTTGAGCTCGTCACCGAGGCCTCGAAGCCGTTCGAGCTCGAGGCATTCCGCGAGGGCCATCTGACGCCGGTCTATTTCGGCAGCGCGCTGCGCAATTTCGGCGTCGGCGACCTGCTCGAAGGTCTTGGCAAGTTCGCTCCCGAGCCACGCGCGCAGGACAGCGACCAGCGCAAGGTCGAGGCGACCGATCCGCGCATGAGCGCCTTCGTGTTCAAGATCCAGGCGAACATGGATCCGAACCACCGCGACCGCATCGCGTTCGCGCGCCTCTGCTCCGGCAAGCTCAGTCGCGGTATGAAGGCAAAGCTGGTACGCACCGGCAAGAGCATGCCGCTGTCGAGCCCGCAATTCTTCTTTGCCCAGGACCGTTCGGTGGCGGACGAGGCCTTTGCCGGCGACGTCGTCGGCATTCCCAATCACGGCACGCTGCGCATCGGCGATACGCTGACCGAAGGCGAGGACTTCAATTTCGTCGGCGTGCCGAGCTTCGCACCCGAAATCGTTCGCCGCGTCCGTCTCACCGACGCGATGAAGGCGAAGAAGCTGAAGGAAGCGCTTCAGCAGATGTCGGAAGAGGGCGTCGTGCAGGTGTTCCGTCCGCGCGACGGCGCACCGGCGCTGGTCGGGGTGGTCGGCGCGCTGCAGCTCGACGTGCTCAAGGCGCGGTTGGAGGCGGAATATTCATTGCCGGTCGAGTTCGAGGTCAGCGAGTTCCAGCTCGCGCGCTGGGTCTCCTCGGAGGATCGCAAGAAACTCGACGCCTTCATCGCCGCCAATACCTCCAGCATCGCCGATGACGTCGACGGCGATCCCGTGTACCTCGCCCGGAACGAGTTCTATCTCGGCTACACCAAGGAGCGTGCCGAGGGCATCGAGTTCACCAACGTCAAGGACGTCAAGAAGAAGGGGTAGGGTGCTCCTGCGCCCACCGCCGCGGGGGGACACACACTGCGCAGCCACACCCTCCGCTGTCATGCCCCGGCTTGACCGGGGCATCCAGTACGCCGCAGCCCATCGATTCAATCACTGCCGTCTCGGAGTACTGGGTCGCCCGGTCGAGCCGGACGACGACAGCGGGGCACACGCGAGCATGTGAACGCCCGCGGGCTTGACGGTCCCAGAGACGGTGCCACGTTTCGCTCACATGACCTCGCGGGCCTAAAGCATGTGGCGCGGCATCCTCCTTTTCCTGCTGTTGGCGATATCGACCGTTGCCGCTGACGCGCAGCGTCGCCGGATCAATCCAGTTCCGTTTGCGCATGAGCCGTGCAGTGTGCTCGATTTCAGGCCCTGCACGCCGTCCTATTGCAGTCCGCTCGAGCCTGGTCCCTGCATTCCCGAGATCGACTATCCCTACGGCGAGAACCTTCAGCTCACGATCGAGAGCGTGCCGGCGGAGGCTGAGCGGGCCAAGTATCAAAAGCCGGATCACGATCTCGATACGATCGGCGACCTCTTTGCCGAGCTGCGCACGTGCTGGTCGCCGCCGTCCGACAATGTGCGCGCAGGCATGCAGATGGCCGTCCGCTTCAGTTTCAACAAAGCCGGCGGCCTGATCGGCCCGCCGCGGCTGACCTTTGCGACCGCTGGCGTCCCCGCCGATATCAGAACCACCTACCTCAACGCGATCAATTCGTCTCTGAACGCCTGTCTGCCGCTGAAGTTCACCAGCGGCCTCGGTGGTGCTTTGGCCGGACGGCCAATTGCAATCCGCTACGTCGACAATCGAGAACCCGGAAAGTAGCGCGTCAGTTGCGATCGGCGGCCAATGGATGATACCTCAGAGGCGGGGCGCTGGTTAAGGGGAGGATGTCGTGGGTCTGCTGGTCATGATCCTGGGGCTGGTGCTGTTTTTCGCCGCCCATGTTTTCACAACGAAGCGAGACGCACGCGCGCAGGCGATCGCGCAGCTGGGTGAGGGGACCTACAAGATCCTCTATTCGGTCGTCTCGCTTGCAGGGCTGGCGCTGATCGTCTGGGGCTTTGGCCATTATCGTTCGACCGGCTGGATCGACGTCTGGTATCCGCCCAGGGCGCTAAAGCACATTGCGGTCGCGCTGATGCTGCCTGCCGTCATCCTGGTGGTCGCCTCCTATTTGCGCGGGCGCATCTATGCGACGCTGAAGCATCCGATGCTCGCCGGCGTGAAGCTTTGGGCGTTTGCGCATCTGCTCGCCAACGGCGATCTCGGCTCCATCATCCTGTTCGGCTCGTTCCTGGGCTGGGGCGTGTATGACCGTATCTCGCTGAAGCATCGCACCGATAGCGGCGGGCCGCCGATTCCGGTGGGCGGTGTCACCAACGATCTGATTGCAGTCGCCGTCGGCATTGTCGCCTATCTGGCGCTGGCCTTTGCATTCCATCCTGTCGTGATCGGTGTTCCCGTGATGGGATAGCCGGTCAACGCAAGACATCGCCTCCGTGCTCATGTGCGGAAGGAGACAAAAGCAAGAAGATGAGGGTCTGCCGATGGACTGGTCGCAATCTCAGATTCCGCCGATGCACCTCGAGGCGCGCTTTGGCGATCGGGTGGTGCCGGCCTTCGTCGATCGGCCTTCGAGCTTGTGGGCAATGATTGCGGAGACCGCCGCGCGCAACGGCGACAGCGAAGCGCTCGTCTGCGGCAATGTCCGGCTGAGCTGGCGGCAAACGGCGGAGCAGGCCGCGCGGATTGCATCAGGTTTTCGCAAGCTCGGCCTGCAACGCGGTGAGCGCGTTGCGATCCTGCTCGGCAACCGCATCGAATTTCCGTTGTTGCTGTTCGCCGCCGCGCATGAGGGGCTGGTTACGGTGCTGCTCAGCACGCGCCAGCAGAAACCCGAGATCGCTTATGTGCTCGCTGATTGCGGCGCCACGATCCTGATCCACGAGGCGGCGCTCACCGAACGGCTGCCGGATGCGCGCGATGTCCCTGAAGTGATCCACCGCATCGCGATCGATGATGACACCAAGCTTTCGCGCTTCTCCTTGCTCTCTGACAACGCGCCGGCTCCAACGCCGATCGAGACGAACGAGGAGGACACCGCGATGATCCTCTATACCTCGGGCACAACGGGCAAGCCGAAAGGCGCCATGCTCGCCCATTGCAACATCGTGCATTCCTCGATGGTGTTCGTCTCCTGCCTGGAATTGACGGCGGCCGACCGCTCGATCGCAGCCGTCCCGCTCGGTCACGTCACCGGCGTCGTCGCCAACATCACGACGATGATCTGCTGCGGCGGCGCTCTGATCATCATGCCGGAATTCAAGGCGGCCGATTACCTCAAGCTCGCGGCGCGCGAGCGCGTCACCTACACCGTAATGGTGCCGGCGATGTACAATCTCTGTCTGCTGCAGCCGGATTTCGACAGCTATGATCTCTCGAGCTGGCGCATTGGCGGCTTCGGCGGCGCGCCGATGCCGGTCGCGACCATCGAGAGGCTCAAGGCAACAATTCCTGGCCTGAAGCTCGCAAATTGCTACGGCGCGACCGAGACGACGTCGCCGTCGACCATCATGCCGGGCGAGCTGACGGCGAGCCATATCGACAGCGTCGGCCTGCCGTGTCCGGGTGCGCGGATCATCGCGATGGGGGCGGATGGCCGCGAGCTTCCACCCGGCCAGATCGGCGAGCTCTGGATTCAGAGTGCCTCTGTCATCAAGGGCTACTGGAACAATCCGAAGGCCACGGCAGAAAGCTTTACCGCCGGCTTCTGGCATTCGGGCGATCTGGGTTCAGTCGATGCCGATGGGTTCGTCCGCGTGTTCGACCGGCAGAAGGACATGATCAATCGCGGCGGCCTCAAGATCTATTCGGCCGAGGTGGAATCCGTGCTGGCGGGCCATCCCGCCGTGGTCGAGAGCGCGATCATCGCAAAGCCATGCCCGGTGCTGGGCGAGCGCGTCCACGCGGTCGTGGTCACGCGCGCACAGGTCGGCAGCGACGACTTGCGGGCCTGGTGCGCCGAGCGACTGTCTGATTACAAGGTGCCGGAGACAATGGTGATCACCGCCGAGCCCCTGCCGCGCAACGCCAACGGAAAGGTCCTGAAGCGACATCTGCGGGAGCTCTGGTAGGGTCTCCCGCAGCTCCGGACTATCCCGGATTGGCCGTTAACGCCTTGATCGGCCTTGCTTTGCCTTGCCACCGCCATATCGATAGGGTATCGCCGCCGCCAAATGGGGACGGGCTTTCGACGCGCGCGATCTGGCGCGTGCTCCCGGCCGGGCATGGGATTGTCTTAAGTGTCTGAATTATTTGACGAAGTCGACGAGGAAGTACGTCGCGAACAGCTCAAAAAGCTGTGGGACAAATATTCGCTCTACTTCATCGCCCTGATGGTGCTGATCGTGGCGGCCGTGGGCGGCTGGCGCGGCTACCAGTACCTGGAGGCCAAGAAGGCCGCCGAGGCCGGCGCCACGTTCGAAAAGGCCGTCGAACTGTCGGAGCAGGGCAAGCACGCCGAGGCCGAGTCGGCCTTTGCCGATCTCGCTGCCAAGGCCCCGTTTGGCTACCGCACCCTGGCGCGCCTCCGCGCCGCGGCGGAGACATCGGCCCGCGATCCCAAGGCTGCGGCAAAGATGTATGACGACATCGTCGCCGACCGCAGCGTCGGCAGCGAGTGGCAGGATCTGGCGAAGATCCGCGCGGCGAGCCTGCTGGTGGACAGCGCAAGCTACGCTGATATCCAGCAGCGGCTGGAAACGTCCGCCGAGCCCAAGTCGACCTTCCGCCACAGCGCCCGCGAATTGCTGGCGCTGTCGGCCTGGCGCAACAACGACATGACCGCAGCCCGCAAATGGGTCGACGCGATCGCCGAGGACGGCGAAACGCCGCCTAGCCTGCGCTCGCGCGCCGAGGCGCTCCAGGCCCTGCTGCCGCCCGTCGCCAAAAGCTGAACTGAGAACAGCCGAGCTGACGGTCCTGAGAGCTTAGACGAGATATCGATATGCGCCGCACGCCAAGTTTGATTGCAGTCGCCGTCCTGATCGCCTTCACGGGCCTCCTGGGCGGCTGCTCCAGCGGCGGATTCGATCCGAGCGACCTGATGGACTTCCTCGATACGAAGAAGAAGCTGCCGGGCGAGCGCAAGCCTGTTTTCCCCGAGGGCGTGCCTGGCCTCGAGCAGGGCGTGCCGAAGGAGATGTACAAGGGAGCGCAGCAGCAGGACCCGAATGCGCCGGCCGTCGCGGCGCTGCCGGCTGAGCCGGCGCCCGCCGAGCCATCGAAATCGGCGAAGTCCGCCAAGGGCAAGAAGACCAGGCAGTCCGCCCCCAGCGCTGCTGCGCCGGCCGGCGAGGTCGACGGCGAGGTCCAGCCCGATGCTGCGCCGGCGCCCGCTGCTCCGGCGCCCAAGCACAAGATCGTTCGCAAGCGCACCACCGCGCCGCCGCCGGACCAGCAATCCGCCCAGCAGCCGGCGCCACCGGCGCAGCAGACCACCCAGCAACAGCAGACGCAGGGAGCGTTCCCGGCTCCGCTGCCCAGCGGCGCTTTCTCGCGCTGATATTTGTTTCCCTGAATTGACAGGCGCAGCCTCCGCGGCGCACGAATGATCGATGTCCTTTACAATCGCCATCATCGGCCGGCCCAATGTCGGCAAATCGACGCTGTTCAACCGCCTGGTCGGACAGAAGCTCGCGCTCGTCGATGATCTGCCCGGCGTCACCCGCGACCGCCGCGAGGGTGAGGCCAGGCTCGGCGATCTCGAATTCACCATCATCGACACCGCCGGTCTCGACGAGGGCGCCAAGGGCTCGCTGACGGCGCGCATGCAGGAGCAGACCGAGACCGCAATCGCGCAGGCCGATGCGCTGTTCTTCGTGATCGATGCCCGCATCGGTCTCACGCCCACCGACCGCGCCTTCGCCGATTTCGCCCGCAAGGCCAACAAGCCGGTGCTGCTGGTCGCCAACAAGAGCGAAGGCAGGCATGGCGATGCCGGTGCGATGGAAGCCTTCGCGCTTGGCCTCGGCGATCCCATCCAGATTTCCGCCGAGCATGGCGAAGGCATGGGCGAGCTCTACGACGCGCTCGCCAAGCTGATGCCGGAGCCTGCCAGCGAGGATGAGGCCGAGGACGACGAGCCGATCTCGGAGGAAGAGGCTGCGACGCGCCCGATCCGGGTGGCCATTGTCGGCCGTCCCAATGCCGGCAAGTCGACGCTGATCAATCATCTGCTCGGCGAGGAGCGTCTGTTGACGAGCCCGGAGGCCGGCACCACCCGCGATTCCATCGCAGTCGAGATCAACTGGAAGGGCCGCGAGTTCAGGGTGTTCGACACCGCAGGCCTTCGCCGGCGCTCGCGCATCGAGGAGAAGCTGGAGAAGCTCTCGGTCGCAGATGCGCTGCGTGCGGTGCGCTTTGCCGAAGTCGTCGTGATGATGATGGATTCGCAGAATCGCTTCGAGGAGCAGGATCTGCGCATCGCCGACCTGATCGAGCGCGAGGGCCGCGCGGTCGTGCTTGCTGTCAACAAATGGGACCTGATGGAGACCAAGGGCGGCGGCGCCATCTCCGGTCTGCGCCGCGATGCCGATCATTGGCTGCCGCAGCTCAAGGGCGTGCCGATCGTGGCCGTCTCCGGCCTGATGGGCGAGGGCATTGATCGCCTGATGCAGGCGATCCAGGATGCCTATGCGCTCTGGAACAAACGCGTGCCGACCTCCGCGCTTAATCGCTGGTTCGAGCAGGCGATCCAGGCCAATCCGCCGCCCGCCGTGTCGGGCCGCCGGCTGAAGCTGAACTACATCACCCAGACCAAGGCGCGTCCGCCGAGCTTCGTCCTGTTCTGCTCGCGCGCGGATGCGGTGCCGCAATCTTATCTGCGCTATCTCATCAACTCGATGCGCGAGGCCTTCGACCTGCCGGGCACGCCGGTGCGCATCACCCTGCGCGAAAAGGCCAATCCGTTCGCCCACAAGCGCAAGCGGCCGTCGTGAGTGGCTCGGCAGTTTCCGAAATGAAGTGCCGTAGGGTGGGTTAGCCGCGCGGATGGCGCGAAGCGCAAACCGCGCGGCGTAACCCACCTCTTTCATTTCCGCGGAGACAGAAGAGGTGGGTTACGCCAGCGGACTGCGCGTTGCGCAGCCGCCTGCTAACCCACCCTACGAACTTATTTCTTCACCAGCGGGCAGTCGCTGGCTTCGAGCGGCTTGGCCGCATCCTCAGGCGCAATGGTGGCGATCAGCTTGTAATAATCCCACGGTCCTTTCGATTCCTCCGGCTTCTTCACCTCGAACAGATAGGCCGGGATCAGGCGACGGCCGTCGGCGCGCAGCGGGCCCTTGCCGAACAGCGGATCGTCCGTGGGCAGCTCCTTCATCTTGGCGACGACCTTGGCGCCGTCATGCGGATTGCCGCCGAGTGCCTCCATCGCCTTCAGGTAATGCAGGATCTCGGCATAGAGACCTGCGACCGTCATCGAGGGCATCGAGCCCTTCGGCGAAACCTTCTGGAAGCGCTTGGACCATTCGCGGGTCTGGTCGTTGAGATCCCAGTAGAAGGATTCGGTGAAGGTCAGGCCCTGGGCGGTCTTCAGGCCGAGCGAATGCACGTCGTTGATGAACAGCAGCAGCGCCGCGAGCTTCTGGCCGCCGGAGACGATGCCGAACTCGGCGGCCTGCTTGATCGCATTGGTGGTATCGCCGCCCGCATTGGCAAGGCCGATGATCTTTGCCTTCGACGACTGGGCCTGGAGCAGGAAGGAGGAGAAGTCCGCCGTGTTCAGCGGGTGCTTGACGCCACCCAGCACCTTGCCGCCAGTGGCCGTCACGACGGAGCCGGTGTCGCGCTCCAGCGCATGGCCGAACGCGTAGTCCGCGGTCAGGAAGAACCAGCTGTCACCGCCCGCCTTGGTCAGCGCCTTGCCGGTGCCGTTGGCGAGCATGTAGGTGTCATAGGTGAAGGAGATGGTGTTGGGCGTGCAGGCCTTGCCGGTGAGGTCTGCTGTCGCCGCACCCGAATTGAGCAGCACCGAGTTCCTTTCCTTGACGAGGTTGTTCACCGCGAGCGCAACGCCCGAGCTCGGCGTGTCGGCGATGGCGTCGACCTTCTCGGCGTCGATCCATTGCCGCGCGATGTTGACGCCGATATCGGGCTTGTTCTGGTGGTCGCCGGAGAGGACCTCGATGGTCCAGCCCTTGGCCTTCAGGCCGGAATCCTCGACTGCCATTTTCACGGCTGCGACCGAGTTCGGGCCGCCGATGTCGGCGTAGAGGCTCGACATGTCGTTGAGCACGCCGATCTTAATGGTCTTGTCCTGGGCGGACGCCGACGTCGCAAAGCCGAGGCCGGCACAGGTCAACAGCGCGGCGTAGCGCCACGCGCGCAAATTCCTCATTGTATTCCCTCCAAATGGTATGCCGGGACAGCCCTCTTTGATGGGGCTTTTGACCGTCGGCGCGATCGGTAATGATCGTGTTGTTCCCGATAGCGTGTCTCGGTGCTTGCGGCAATGCGCTAATCGTAGCGGTCAGGGCGGTCGGTTAACTCGGGCACCCTGGCACTGACCTAAATTTCATCAACCCGTCGCGCGGCCGCGGGTGGACCGACCATGCGTCGGTCAGGCCGGCGCGCGGAAGCTCATCAGGCTGCGCGTCTTGTAGTCATAGAACTTGCCGGTCTCGGTCCAATCAGGCGCGCACATCGGAACGATGAATTCGGCGACCTGCTCGGGCGTGTCGAGCGTTGCGGGATCCTCGCCCGGCATCAGGGTGGCGCGCATGCGGGTGCGGATCGGGCCGGGGTTGAACAGATTGACCCGGATTGCGGTGTTCGCGGTCTCCTGCGCCCAGGCGCGCGCCAGCGTCTCCAGCGCGGCCTTGGAGGCGGCGTAGGGGCTGACATAGGCGGTCGCCTTGTTGGCGGCGCCCGAGGTGATGAACACGGCGCGCCCCGCATTGGACTGCTTCAGCAGCGGCTCCATGCAGCGGATCAGCTGGAAGTTCGCGGAGACGTTGACGGCCATGACGTCGTTGAACGTCTTCAGCTCGATATGCCCGATCGGCGAGGAGGGGCCGAGCACGCCGGCATTGCCGACGAGGATATCGAGCTTGCCATAGCGCTCGTGCAGTCCCGCGCCGAGCCGCGCGATGCCGTCGGAATCGGTCAGGTTGAGCGGCACCAGCGTGGCGCTGCCGCCGATTTTGCGGATCTCGTCATCGAGCTCCTCGAGCCCGCCTTGCGTGCGCGCAGTGGCCACGATATGCGCGCCGGCCTTGGCCAGCGCGAGCGCCGTGGCAAAACCGATGCCGCGCGAGGCGCCGGTGACGAGAGCGATGCGGTTGGCGAGGGGTTTGGTCATGGCGGCGGTATTGCAGAGGTGGGCGGTCGGCACAAGCCCGCGGCGCTGTCATTCCGGGGCGATGCGAAGCATCGAACCCGGAATCCAGAGGTTGCCAAACAATGTCGAGATCCCGGGTTCGATCCTGCGGATCGCCCCGGGATGACGGCTACGCCGTCAGCTCGCCTCCGCCAGCAGCGACAGCTGCCGCGGTTGCGGCTCGGTCTGGGTCTGGTCGGTGAGGTGGGTCGGATAGACGCCGGTGAAGCAGTGATCCGCAAACTTTGGATTGGCGGGGTCGCGGCCGGGCTCGCCCATGGCGCGGTACATGCCGTCGATCGACAGGAAGGCGAGCGAGTCCGCGCCGATCAGCTCGCGCATCTCCTCCAGCGAATGCGTCGCGGCCAGGAGGCCGCCGCGGTCGGGCAGGTCGATGCCGTAATAATCAGGGTAGAGGATCGGAGGCGAGGCGAGGCGGAAGTGCACTTCCTTGGCGCCGGCATCGCGCATCATGCGCACGATCTTCTTCGACGTGGTGCCGCGCACCAGGGAGTCGTCGATCAGGATGATGCGCTTGCCTTCGATCGCGGCGCGGTTGGCCGAGTGCTTCATGCGCACGCCGGATTCGCGGATCGCCTGCGTCGGCTGGATGAAGGTGCGGCCGACATAGTGGTTGCGGATGATGCCGAGCTCGAACGGTACGCCGGAATGCTGGCTGTAGCCGACCGCCGCGGGCACGCCGGAATCCGGCACCGGGACCACGACGTCGACAGGCACATGGCTCTCGCGCGCGAGCTGGGCGCCAAAGGCCTTGCGCACCTCGTAGACCGAGCGGCCGTGGACGACGGAGTCAGGACGCGAGAAGTAGATGTATTCGAAGATGCAGGGACGCGGCGCCATCGGCGGGAACGGCTTGTGGATGTCCTGCCCGTTCTCGTCGAACACGATGACTTCGCCGGGCTCGATGTCGCGCACGAAGCGCGCGCCGATGATGTCGAGCGCGCAGGTCTCGGACGTCAGGATCGGGCAGCCGTCGAGCTCACCCAGCACCAGCGGGCGGATGCCACGCGGATCGCGCGCGCCGACCAGCTTCTTGTTGGTGAGCGAGACCAGCGCATAGGCGCCTTCGATCTCGCGCAGCGCATCGATATAGCGCTCGATGAAGCGGGCGCGCCTGGAGCGCGCCACCAGATGCAGGATCACCTCGGTGTCGGAGGTCGACTGCATCATGGCGCCGCTTCTGACGAGTTCGCGGCGCAGCGTCAGGCCGTTGGAGAGATTGCCGTTGTGAGCGACCGCGAGCCCGCCCGCATTGAGTTCGGCGAACAGCGGCTGCACGTTGCGCAGGATGGTGGCGCCGGTGGTGGCATAGCGGACGTGGCCGACCGCCACGGTGCCGGGGAGGCGGTCGATCACCTCGCGGCGGGAGAAGGTGTCGCCGACGAGACCGAGGCGCCGTTCACTGTGGAAACGGCTGCCGTCGTAGGAGACGATGCCGGCCGCTTCCTGGCCGCGGTGCTGGAGGGCGTGAAGTCCGAGCGCCGTGATGGCGGCGGCTTCAGGATGTCCGTAGATGCCGAAGACGCCGCATTCCTCGCGAACCGTGTCTCCGTCCAGGTCGTCCTGAAGCTCTAGCGCGGCGGAGCCGGGATCGCGTTCAGTGTGGGCGTCCTGGTCAGGGTGTCGCATCTCGTCCGCGCCTCTCTGTTAAGGGCAATCAACGCGCCGCAGGTTTCTCGATCAGCTTTTTCAGGCTGTCACGAGCCGGTTTGCTGTAGCCGTCGCCACTGCCCGAAGGCTGCTGCTCGGTATCAGCTTGATCATCATCTGGTTTGTTTTTCTTGAATCTCTTCAAGATGGTGTTCTCGGGGTCGTCAGGCAAGAGGGCCATCAGCCAATCCCCGGTTCCCTGGAGCACCACTCGGGATTTGGCCCCTGAGACCCAGTCCGGGCGCTGCTTGTCCGGCACCAGCCAGGTGAAGAACAGGAAGGCGACCACGACGATCAAGAGCCCGCGAGCCAGGCCAAACAGGAAGCCGAGGGTGCGGTCCAGCGCGCCGATGCGCGAATCCAGGATCATGTCGGAGATCCGGACCGTGATGACGGAGACCACGACCAGGGTACCGACGAACACGCCGGCGACCACCACCACGCTCGCGACGGTGTCGTTGTTGAAATAGGTCTTGGCCGTCGGCAGCAGCTTGGAAAACGAGTACAGCGTCACGATTGCCGCCGTGCCCCAGGCCGCGATCGAGAGGATTTCGCGCATGAAGCCGCGAACCATGGCGAGCAGGCCCGAGATCAGCATCACGCCGAGCAGGATCAGGTCGAGGAGTGTAACTGGCATCGGCTGGTCTGGTCCGCTCGTACGCTCAAAGGGTGCTCAGCGAATCGGTGTTTGGCCGCCGCCCCTAACTGAAGGCCAGACGACGTTCCCGGCAAGGCCGCAACCACGCAATCCCATGCTGCTTTTGTGACGGCTGTATAGCGGTGGGGGCGCTTGGCGTCACCTCCACCTAACCCTCTCCACGGCGGAATCTTGCCGGTGTGGCATTTTTCTCCGCAGGCGGGGCCGAGTCGCCGCGGCGGGAGCCGCTGGCGGCGATCTCCGCAACCAGGGTCGTGAGGCTGTTGACCGCGTTCAGGGTCAATCCGGCGTCACCGCTCGCTTCGCCCCCGCGGGCCGATTCGGGCAGCACCGCGCGCTTGAAGCCGAGCTTGGCCGCTTCCTTGAGCCTGGCAGGGGTCTGCGCCACCGGGCGGATCACGCCGGAGAGCGAAATCTCGCCGAAATAAACGGCATCGCTGGGTAACTGCGCATTAACCAGCGACGACACCAGCGCCGCGGCCGCGGCCATATCGGCTGCCGGCTCGTGGATGCGCAGGCCACCCGCGACGTTCAGATAGACGTCGTGGCCGGACAGCTTGACCCCGCAATGAGCCTCCAGCACCGCCAGCACCATCGAGAGCCGGCTCTGGTCCCAGCCGACCACGGCACGGCGCGGGGTGCCGAGCGAGGTCGGCGCCACCAGCGCCTGCAATTCGACCAGGACGGGCCGCGTGCCCTCGATGCCCGCAAAGACTGCGGTGCCGGGCGTGCCGAGATCGCGCTCGGACAGGAACAACTCGGAGGGGTTGGTGACCTCGCGCAGGCCAAGGCCCGTCATCTCGAACACGCCGATCTCGTCGGTCGGACCGAAGCGGTTCTTGACGGCGCGCAGGATGCGGAATTGCTGCGAACCTTCGCCCTCGAACGACATCACGGCATCGACCATGTGCTCGACCACGCGAGGGCCGGCGATCTGGCCGTCCTTGGTGACGTGGCCGACCAGGATGATGGCAGCGCCCGTTTTCTTGGCGAAACGAATGAGCGCCTGCGCCGACGCGCGCACCTGCGTGACCGTGCCGGGGGCGGATTCCACCGTGTCGGTCCACATGGTCTGGATCGAGTCGATCACGATCAGCCGCGGCACCGTGCCCTCGGACAATGTCGAGACGATATCTTCCACCGAGGTCTCGGCCGCAAGCTGCACCGGCGCATCCGACAGCCCGAGCCGCTCGGCGCGCAAGCGCACCTGGGCGATGGCTTCTTCGCCGGAGATGTAGACGATGCGGTGGCCGGCGCGCGCCATCATGCTGGTCGCCTGCGTCAGCAGCGTCGACTTGCCGATACCGGGATCGCCCCCGACCAGCAGCACCGAGCCGCGGACGAAGCCGCCGCCGGTGACGCGGTCGAGCTCGGTCAGCCCAGAGGACATGCGCGGCGCATCCGGGCTTTTGCCGGCCAGGCTCTCCAGCGCAAAGGTCCGGCCCTTGCGCTTGGAGCGGATCGAGACCGGCACGCTGCCGCTGGTATCTTCCTCGGCCAGCGTATTCCACTCGCCGCAGGACTCGCACTTGCCCTGCCAGCGGTTATAGGCCGCGCCGCAGTTCTGGCAGACGAAGGAAAGCGTGTTCTTGGCCATGGGTATGGTGAGTCGGAGGTTACCAATGCGCTGATAGCACGGAACGGTGGGTAGCGCGGGCGTCCGTGAGCGATTCCAATAGAGCATGATCCGGAAAAGTGTGAAGCGGTTTTCCCTCGCGACATCAGCGGAAACGCGTTTGCGCGGAGATCATGCTCAAACAAAGAGCTAAAGCGCGATGACGATTCAACCCAATCCCATCGCGCTTGAGCCCAATTCCGCGCAGCCGATACACCCTTTGTTAGCACTACGCCGCCGCGTCACGCCGGACTTTGCCAAATGTTAGCGGACGCGGGTCCAGCGTCGGAACCAAGACGGGGTGGCGGAACGAATGACGATAGTCTTGCGTATGTGGCTCGCTATGAGCATCGCCTGCGGTGTTCTTGCGCCCGGCGGCTACGCTGTTGCGGCCGATGCCACACCGCTCAACATCGTCTTCGTAAGCCCCGGCAAGATCGGCGAGATCTATTGGGACATGGTCGCGCAGACCATGCAGGCCGCCGGCCGCAAGCTTAACGTCAAGGTCGAGGTGCTGACCAGCGAGCGCAATTACCGCACCATGCAGGAGCTCGGCCTCGGCGTGGTCGCGCGCGCCGATAAGCCCGACTTCCTCATTCTCTCGAACGAAGAGTCTGCCGCCGTTCCGATCCTGGAGGCCGCCGAAGCCGCGGGCATCAAGACGCTGTTGCTGTCGAACTCGTTGATCGGCGAGGATGCGAAACGTCTTGGACCGCCGCGCCAGATTCTCAAGAATTGGCTCGGCGATATCACGACCGATCTGACGACCGCGGGCGCGCGGATGGCCAACGCACTGATCGGCGCGGCCCGCAACGAAAAATGGCAGAGCCCCGACGGCAAGATCCATCTGCTCGCGATCGGCGGCGACGAGATCACGCCGGCGTCGATCGCCCGCAATGCTGGCCTGCAACTCGCGGTCGCGGCCGCGCCTGACGTGGTGCTGGATCGGATGCTGTTCGCCAACTGGACGCAGTCGGAGGCGGAGCAGGCCGCTGCGAATTATCTCGGCTGGGCGCAGCGCAAGGGCATTCGTCCAGCAGGGATCTGGGCCGGCAACGACCCGATGGCGCTGGGCGCGCTCAAGGCGGTCGCGGCCGCCGGCATTACGCCGGGCGAACAAATTCAGGTGGTCGGCCTCAACTGGTCGGAGGACGCGCTGCGCGCAATCAAGGCTGGCCGCCTGCTGCTGACCGATGGCGGCCACTTCCTGCTTGGCGGCTGGTCGATCGTGCTGCTGCGCGACTTTGCCGACGGTTGCGACTTCGCGGCCAATTCGCCGCATGTCGAGGTCAAGACGTCGGCGATCACGCGCGACAATCTCACCTCCGTCGCGACGCTGATCGCCACGCGCGCCTTCGACCAGATCGACTTTGCGCAGTTCAGGGCCAAGGCAGGACGTTGCGGCCAATACGATTTCTCCGTGGAGGCTCTGATCTCCTCGATATCGCCGCCAGCGGCGCCGGTGAATGATGCGGGGCGCTGACCGGATGAACGGTTCGAACAAGCCCGCACCATCGCGCTCGGTCGTTCGCGCGATGATCTGGGCGACCGTGCCCGTGCTGCTGCTGGTGCAGCTGCTCGCTTCGGCCGGCGTCGAGGTCTCGAGCTTCTGGGTGCAGATCAGGCAACTCGATGCCCGCATTGCCCGCGTCGCCGAGAGCCGCGCCGAGCTGATCGCCGAGCCGCTGTGGAAGATGCGCTACGACCAGGTCACGGGCGTGCTCAACGAGATCATGCACGACGAGACCATCGCCGCTGCCGCGGTCTACGATGACACCGGTGTCGTGGTCGCCCGCGTGGTGGCGCGGCCCGTGGTACAGGCGCTCACGGAAGTCTCGCGGCCGATCAACTACAGCAACGGCAACATGGCCGTTCAGGCCGGTCGCATCGCGATCGCCTATTCCTACGCGAGCCTCTATATGGGCGCCGGCAGCAGGCTGGGGCTGCTTCTCGTCGTCGGACTGCTCGGAACGGTTGCGACCGTGATCGCGATGCGGATCTCCGCCAACATCTTCATCGGCAAGCCTCTGGCTGCGATGATGTCGGCGATCCAGCGCAGCAAGCAGGACGGCCGCGCTTATCCGGCCGACGTCAAATCATCCAACGAATTCGGCCAGCTCGCGATTGCCTTCAACGCGATGCAGCACACGACATCCGGCGCGCTCGACCGGCTCGGCCATATGGCCGATCACGATCCGCTCACGGGGCTGCCCAACCGTCGCTCGCTATCCGAGCGTCTGGCGACCTTGAGCAGGGATGCCGGCTCGCCGGATGCGCTGATCGCTTTCAGCTTCATCGATCTCGACGACTTCAAGGGCATCAACGACACCTTTGGTCACGATGCCGGCGACAAGTTCCTGATCCACATCTCCGAGCGGCTTCGTGGCACGGTCGAGCTGGAGGATTGGGTGGCGCGGCTCGGCGGCGACGAGTTCGTGGTCATTCGCCCTGAAGTCAGCAACGAGGCGGCCGCACAGGCTTTCGCGCGGCAATTGCTGGAGGCGATCTCCGCGCCGATCATGCTGCATGACAAGCAGGTCGTGCCGCGCGCCAGCATCGGCTTGGCCGTGCGCCATGCCGGCGATCCCGAATTGTCGCACTTGCCAGCGCTCGCCGACATCGCTCTCTACCACGCCAAGAGCAAGGCGCCCGGCACTGTCGCGGTGCTGGATGAAGCGCTTCAACACGATTATCGCCGCCGCAGGGAGCTGGAGCTTGCCATTCCCTCCGGCTTCTCCGAGGGACAGTTCGAGGTCTGGTATCAGAGCCAGGTCGACCTCGAGACCCAGGACGTCATCGGCCTGGAGGCGCTCATTCGCTGGCGTCACCGGGAGCACGGCGTGATCAACCCCGGTGAATTCCTGCCGCTGATCGAGCGTAGCGGCAACAATGCCCGTCTGACGCGCTACGTGCTGACCGACGCCTGCCGCGCGCTGCAACGCCTTGCGGCTGCCGGCACGCCGCAGATACGGATCGCGATCAATTTGCCGCCGTCCGAGCTTGCCGACCATTCGCTCGCCGCCTGCTTGCGAGAGACTTGCGAGCGGTTCGGTGTTGCGCCCTCGTTGCTCGAGCTCGAGATCACCGAGGGGTCGCTGATCAACAACATTGCCAGCGCATCCGACACGTTGCGCCGGCTGCGGCGCCTCGGCGCCACCATCGCACTCGACGATTTCGGCACGGGCTACAGCTCGCTTGCGCATCTCAGGCGCTTTCCACTCGACAAGGTCAAGATCGACAAGGCGTTCATCCACGAAATCCCTGCAAGCGCCGAGGACAAGGCCATCGTCGGCGTCATCGCCTCGCTCGCGGGCACGCTGGGGCTCACCTTGGTTGCGGAAGGCATCGAGCGGGCCGAGCAGGTGCAGGCCATGCGCGAGATGGGCGTGAGGCTCGGCCAGGGCTTTCTGTTCCACAAGCCGCAGCCGCTCGATGCGGTGCTGCGCCAGCTAGCAGAACGCGGCGTCGAAGGTCGCGTGCTGGCGGACAGCCCGTCGATCGCGCCCGAGTTCGCGGTTTGAGCGCTGGAGCATGATCCGGAAAAGTGTGAAGCGGCTTTCCCTCGCGACATCAGCGGAACGCGTTTGCGCGGAGATTATGCTCTCACAAAGAGCTAAAGCGCGATGACAATCTCATCGCGCTTTACGGCCGCGTCGCATTCCAGAGCATCGAAAGCCCGGCTGCGATCATGATCGCATCCATCACCAGGCGAAACATTTCCGGCTTGAGGTGCAGCACGAAGCGCTTGGCGACGAAGGCGCCTGCCATCAGCGAGGAACCTGCGATCAGGCCCTTGATGAAGACCTCCTGCGTCAACGCGCCGAAGCGCTCGAACGTGACCGATTTGGCGAAATAGAGCCCGAGCGAGGAGGCGGCTTCGGTCGCGAGAAATGCGCCTTTGGAGAGACCGTAGAACAGGAACAGGGGCACGCTGAGCGGACCGGTCGAGACCACGATGCCTGTGAGATAGCCGATGATCGCGCCGCCGACGCAGAGGTGCCAGAGATTGGCCTTGAGGTCGTGCCGTGCCAGCCAGTGCCGCACCGGAACCATCGCGATCAGGAAGATGCCGATGGCGAGGTCGACGGCGTGCGAGGGCAGGGCGAGCAGCGTCCGCGCGCCCAGCATCGCGGCCGGAATGCCCGTGACCGAATAGGCCACGCAGGCCCGCCAATCGACCTCGCGCCACCACGCCAGAATCCGCGAAAAGTTCGCCATGACGGAAGCAACCGCCATGATCGGCACGGCTTCCTTCGGCCCATAGGCGTAGACCAGCACCGGCATCAGCATGATCGACGAACCCGTGCCGACGATGCCGGAAATGGTGCCTGCGATCAGGCCGACGCTGAGGACGAAGAGGAAGGCCAAGGGCGGAGCTCCGGGACATTGACGGATTCCCGATCGCGGCGCACGGGGAGTTCGTCCATGGTGACATTCTGCCAGTGTTTTGCCCGACAAGTCAAATCTAATTTCGGAATAACAGTAAGACATTGATCCGGCAGGCCCGGCTACTGTGCATGGGGTTGTTTTCATGATCTTGTTGGGTGGCGCGCTGCTGACAGCATGTTGGCAGCAGGGGCGGGCTATGACCACCTCCTGACAAAACGGGAGCGGATCATGCCGGTCGAGGCAAGCTGTCATTGCGGTGAGACGGTGTTCGAGGTGACGGAGGCGCCTGGGAGCGTGACGCGCTGCACCTGCTCGCTCTGCGCCAAGCGCGGTGCGCTGTGGGCCTATTACACACCGGCGCAGTTTCGCCTGCTGTCGCCTCCCGACAACGTTGCGACCTATCTATGGGGGAGCCGCACCGTCAAGCATCATTACTGCGCGAATTGCGGCTGCGGCACCTATTCGGAATCGCCGGACTGGTCGACCGGCAAGCCGGATTTCGACAATCCCAAGGTCGCGGTGAACGCACGCCTGTTCGACGATTTCGACCTGGAGGCGGTGCCGGTCAATATGATCGACGGCAAGAATCTGTGGTGAGCAGGCGGCGCCTCACGCATATCTGCCTGCATGCGCATCCCCTTGAGGCCGGCTGGGAAAGCTGATTTGATTCCGGCCGATAGTAAAGGGAGGAGTCGATCATGCGCCTTTTTGCGCAAGTGATGGTCGCAATGTGTCTGGCCGTTGCGGCCGGCTTCAATGCGCAAGCGCAGACCAAGCCGAAGGTCACGACGCTCGGGCCGAACTTTCCCAAGGCCACGCTGTTCGTCGGCAACAGCTTTTTCTATTACAACAACGGTATGCCGGGGCGCCTCTCCCTCATGGAGCGGGCCATCGATACCGACAAGATGGCCTATCGCAACACCATGGTCACGATCGGCGGCTCCGGCCTCGATTGGCACGACATGGACAATCTGCTGCGGCCGGGCGGCCTCGGCGCCTATTCCTTCGACGACGACAACAATGTCGTCTTCAACAAGCCTGGCAAGCAGTACGACACGGTCGTGATGATGGATTGCAGCCAGTGCCCGATCCATCCGCAGCTGAAGGACGCCTTCACCACCTTCGCCAAGAAGGACAGCGAGATCGTCCGCGCCCATGGCATGCGGCCGGTGCTGTTCATGTCCTGGGCCTATCTCGACAAGCCTGAGATGACGGACGGGCTGGCCGAGGCCTATACCACCGCCGGCAATGCCAATGATGCGCTGGTCATTCCTGCGGGCCTCGCTTTCGCGCGCGTGCGCAAGCTGCAGCCGGAGCTCAACCTCTATGCGCCGGACCGGCGGCATCCGAGCCCGGCCGGCACCTATCTCGCCGCCTGCGTCACGCTCGCCGCGCTGACGGGACGTTCGCCGGTTGGGAATTCCTACACGATGGGGATCGATCCGGAGACTGTGCAGCTGCTGCAGACGGCGGCGTGGGACACGGTGCAGGAGTATTACGGGCGGTGACCGGACTGGGCGATCAATCGTAGGGTGGGCAAAGGCGCGCTTGCGCCGTGCCCACGGCCTATCTCCGTAAGCGAATTTTGGTGGGCACGCTTCGCTTTGCCCACCCTACGGGATCCTCGCTATTTCAGCACCATCCACGCCGGCGCGTGATCGCTCGCACCTTCTTCGCCGCGCACCGTCTTGTCGACGCCGGCCCTGGCCAGGCGGGGGACGAGGGCAGGGCTCAGCAGCAGATGATCGAGCCGTAGGCCCGCATCGCGCGGCCAGCGGTTCCGCTTGTAGTCCCAGAAGGTGTAGATGCGCTCCTCCCCATGCAGCGCGCGGATCGCATCGCACCAGCCCTGTTCGACCAGCGAGGCGAAGGCCGCGCGGCTCTCCGGCTGGACCAGCGCATCCTTGTCCCATGAGTGCGTCGGATAGATGTCGATCTCGGTGGGCGCGACATTGTAGTCGCCGGCGAGCACCACGGGCAGATCCTGCTTGAGGAAGGTCTTGGCGTGGCGCCTCAGCCGCGCGAACCAGTCGAGCTTGTAGTCGAATTTCGGGCCCGGCTGCGGATTGCCGTTCGGCAGGTAGATGCTGGTGACGATGATGCCGCGCACGGCAGCCTCGATGTAGCGCGCCTCGTGATCATCAGGCCGTCCCGGCAGGCGGTCGCGCGTCAGCACGGGCTCGGCGTTGCGGGCGAGGATGGCGACGCCGTTCCAGGTCTTTTGTCCACGCCAAACTGCGCCGTAGCCGGCTTTTTCGATCGCTTCCGCCGGAAATTCGCCATCACTTGCCTTCAATTCCTGAAGCGCGACGACATCGGGCTTTGCCGCGCGCATCCATGCGAGCAGATTGGGCAGGCGGCGATTGATGTTGTTGATGTTGAATGTCGCAATCTTCATGTAGAGCTACCGGCTCCTGAATTCCGTCACCGGAGATACAATGTCCAAGTTGAGCTTTGCCGCCATCGCATTCGTCGTCGCACTCTCCGGGGCCAGTTCAGCACAATCGGCTGATACGCGCGGCGCATGCAAGGCGGACTACGACAAATTCTGCGCCGGCATCGCGCCCGGCGGCGGCATCGTGGCCTGCCTCAATGGCAAGCGCGATCAGCTCAGCACGACTTGCAAGGCCGCACTGGACAGCAGGAAGAAGAAGTAAGCGGCTGACGCCTCAGCTCGGCAGTGGCGGCGGGCTTGCCGGCTGCGCGAGCGGCGGCGGGGAGGGCGGCTGCTCGGCCGCCTTCGCGGGCTCCGGCTTCACCAGCGGCTCGACCACATTGCCGCCCTTGTAAACGCGGGCGTAGCGACGGCCGAGGCTGGTCAGCACCTCATAGCCGATCGTGCCGAAATGATGGGCGAGCTCGTCGACGGTGATGCCTTCGCCGAGCAGCGTCACCATATGGCCGCGGCGCGCTGCGTTCGGCGGCAGATCGGTGATGTCGATCGCGATCAGGTCCATCGAGATGCGCCCCGCGACCGGGCAGCGCTTGCCGGCGACGATCACCTCCGCGCCGCGCGTGCCGTCATTGGAGCTGGCGGCGCGGAAATAGCCGTCGGCATAGCCGACCGCGATGATCGCGAGTTTCGTCGGCCGCCGTGCCGACCAGGTGCCGCCATAGCCCACGGTCTCGCCGCGCTCGATCGAGCGGGTCTGCACGATGCGCGCCTTGAGGTCGACGACCGGCTGCATCGGATTGTCGGCCTCCGGTGTCGGATTGACGCCGTAGAGCGCGGCGCCCGGCCGCACCAAGTCGAACTGGAACGGCGCGCCGAGGAAGATGCCGGAGGAATTGGCGAGCGCCGCCGGCACGCCGGAGAATTCGCTGGCGATGGCGCGGAAGGCCGCGAGCTGTTTTGCGTTGATCGTATTGTTGAGCTGCTCGGCCGACACCAGATGGCTCATCACCAGCGTGATGCCGTGATCGCCGGCATTGATGCGGGGGATGATGGCCTGCGCCTCCGACAGCGTCAGCCCGAGCCGGTTCATGCCGGTATCGATATGGATGGCGGCGCCGCCGGACCAGCCGGTGCGGCGGCAGAACACGTCCCATTCGGCGAGCTCGTTGAGGTCGCCGATGACGGGACGGCAGTTGATCTTGGCGTAGTGCTCGCCGGTGTTCTGGAAATAGCCGCCGAGCACGTAGATGGTGGCGTCGGGCACCGCTGCGCGCGCCGTGCGGGCCTCCTCGATGGTGGCGACGAAGAAGGTCTTGCAGCCGGCCTTGTTGAGCGCCTGCGCCACCTGCGCGGTGCCGCAGCCATAGGCGTCGGCCTTGATCGCCGCGGAGCACTCGGCCGGTACCGCCGTCTTCTCGAGCTTGCGCCAGTTGGCGATGATGGCGTCGAGGTCGATGGTGAGCACGCCGCCATAGGTAGCGAGCGCGGCAGCCTGATTGGCCTCCGCGGAGAGAAGGCCGGATTGCGGGATCATGTTCGGGTCGGACACCATTGTCATGGCGTCGTTTTACGCGAAGAGGCCGGGCCGGTTCAAGGAACTCAGTAGTCGTCGCCGCCGCGAGCCGGCACCTGACTGTCCGGTGCAAGGTCGCCGAACCTCGTGACCGAAGCTTCGAACGCCAAATCGACGGTGCCGGTCGGGCCGTGGCGCTGCTTGCCGATGATGACCTCGGCTTTTCCGTGCGCAAGGCTCATGTCGAGCTGCCACTTCTCGTGTTCCGGCGTGCCGGGGCGGGGCTCTTTCATCGCGAGGTAATATTCCTCGCGGTACACGAACAGGACGACGTCGGCGTCCTGTTCGATTGATCCGGATTCACGCAAGTCCGAGAGCTGCGGCCGTTTGTCGTCGCGGGATTCGACCTGGCGTGAGAGCTGGGACAGCGCGATGACGGGAACATTGAGTTCCTTGGCGAGTGCCTTCAGGCTGGTCGTGATCTCCGTGATTTCCTGCACGCGGCTGTCGCTGGCGCGCTTGCTCGAGCCTGACAGCAGCTGGATGTAGTCGATCACGAGCAGGTCGAGGCCCTTCTGCCGCTTCAGCCGGCGCGCGCGCGCCATCAGCTGCGCGATCGACAGGCCACCGGTCGCGTCGACATAGAACGGCAGCGATTGCAGCTCGATCGAGACCTCCCGGATCTTCTCGAAATCGGCTTCCGAGATGCCGCCGCGGCGGATGTGGGAGGAGGGAACGCCGGTGCGCTCGGCCACGATACGCGTGGCGAGCTGGTCGGCCGACATTTCGCAGGAGAAGAATCCGATGACGCCGCCATTGGCGGCCTTGGTGGTGCCGTCGGCCTGGAGCTCCGGAACGTAGGCCTTGGCGACGTTGTAGGCGATGTTGGTCGCCAGCGAGGTCTTGCCCATGCCGGGACGGCCCGCGACGATGATGAGGTCGGACTGTTGCAGGCCGCCCATCTTGGTGTCGAGGTCGCGCATGCCCGTCGAGATGCCGGACAGCTTTCCGTCGCGCTGGAACGCCTTGGCCGCGAGGTCGACCGCGACCGCGAGCGCCTGCGAGAATTTCTGGAAGCCGCCGTCGTAGCGGCCGGACTCGGCAAGCTCGTAGAGCTTTCGCTCGGCGTCCTCGATCTGGGCTCGCGGCTGGAAATCGACCGGGGCGTCATAGGCGACATTGACCATGTCCTCGCCGATGCCGATCAGGTCGCGGCGCAAGGAAAGGTCGTAGACCGTGCGCCCATAATCCTGGGCGTTGATGATCGTGGTCGCTTCGGCCGCAAGCCGCGCCAGATATTGGCCGATGGTCATGCCGCCGACGTCGGTGTCCGCGGGCAGGAACGTCTTCAGCGTGACGGGCGTGGCGATCTTACCCATCCGAATCAGGCTGCCGGCGGTCTCGAAAATGGTCTGGTGCAACGGCTCGAAGAAATGCTTCGCCTCCAGGAAGTCGGAGACCCGGTAGAAGGCGTCGTTGTTGACCAGGATCGCGCCCAGAAGGCTCTGTTCCGCCTCGATATTGTGCGGCGCGCTCCGATAGGCGGGCGTTCCGGGCTCGGGCGCAAGTTTGAGGACGTTCGAATCAGTCAGGGCCATGGTCGAGCGATAGCAAGTTTCTGCGGCGGATGCGGGGCCGGGATAAAGCGCCGCTCCAGGCCAAAGCGGAAGCTAAAACTTCGTCACTATCAACCGATCTTAAAAGCGGTGGATGATTGGCGGCCTCTTCATTCGCCGCGCTTGACGGATTTCCACGGAACTCAAGGCCGGACCGGAAGCGGCCGCGACCACGCCACGGAAAAATCCGGATAGGGTGAACCTAATGAATTGAGGTGCAGACCTATTTGAAAGCGCGTGAAGCGGTGCGCGGGCGTTTTCCGGTGCGGGATCAGACCAGCAGGAGATACACCAGCGCCACCAGGGCCGCGCCGACGCCGGTGGCGATCAGGGCGTAGTCGGTGCGGAGATCGTGCTGGACGTCGAATGAGGTTTGGGTCTGCTTTCTCATGGCGATGGTCTAGGCCAGCTCCGACCTCGGGAATGTGAAGCAGATCACATCTCTCCGGATTCTTTCGGGGGTAGGAAGGGAACAAGCAGGTGGGCCGGGGATTATCCCGAACCCCTCACGGGAAACGAGGCAAGCGATGCCGCCAGAACGGCAGCACCAGGATTGGCGAAGCGAGACAGGGAGCCGGCTGTGGCTGTCCGGTCTGATCGCCGCCATGCAGCACGCAGAGCGGCCGGAGATCCGGCGCCAGCCGGTCGCACCCGAGATCATCGTCGAGCTGAGGGCGCAATTGGCGTTGGCAGCCTCTTACCGCGCCTCCCAGATCTCGACCCTGCGTCACTAGAACCTATTCACCGGCGAGCCTCAACTTCGGCTTGGCGCCGCCCTCCAGGGCGCGCAGCCGGGCTTCCTCGTGGGCGATATAGTCGCGGGTCATCGGCACCACGCCCTGGCGCTTGGTCAGCTGGATCTGGAAGTTCATCATGCCCTGCTTGCGGAAGGTCATCTCGCTGGCTGCGAGATAAAATTCCCACATCAGCGCGAAGCGCTCGTCGTAAAGCTGCACGGCTTCCTCGCGCCGCGCCATGAAGCGCTCCCGCCAGGCCTTCAGCGTCTCGGCGTAGTGCAGCCGCAGGATCTCGATGTCGCAGACCAATAGCCCGGCGTTCTCGATCGCGGGCAGCACCTCCGAGAGTGAGGGGATGTAGCCGCCGGGGAAGATGTATTTGGCGATCCAGGGATTGGTCGAATCCGGTCCCTGCGAGCGGCCGATCGAATGCAGCAACATGACGCCGTCATCGCTGAGCAGCTCGGCGCAGCGCTGGAAATAAGTGTCGTAGAACCTCGCCCCGACATGCTCGAACATGCCGACCGACACGATGCGGTCGAATGGCCCCGGGACGTCGCGATAGTCCTGAAGCAGGAAGCGCGCCTGATGCGTCAGACCCTTCTCGGCGGCGCGCGTATTGGCAATCTGCAACTGCTCCGTCGACAGCGTCACGCCGGTCACGTCGGCGCCTGCGATCTCGGCCAGATAGAGGCCGAGCCCGCCCCAGCCCGATCCGATGTCGAGCACGCGCTGGCCGGGCTTGACCAGCAGCTTTGCGCTGACATGCCGCTTCTTGGCGAGCTGCGCGTCGTCGAGCGTGGCGTCCGGCGTCTCGAAATAGGCGCAGCTATATTGCTTGTCGGCGTCCAGGAAGAGCGAATAAAGCCGCGCGTCGAGATCGTAATGATGCGCGACATTGCGGCGCGAGCGCGCCCGCGCGTTGAACTGTCTGATATGTCGGGCGAGATAGCGCAGGTGCCACCAGGGTTTTGCCCAGTGAGGCAACAGTTCGGGTTGATCGAGCAGGATGGCGAGGACATCGGCGATGTTGCCGCGCTCGACGACGAATTCGCCGTTCATATAGGCCTCGCCAAGCCCGAGCTCGGGATTGATGAGGATCTTTCGCTCTGCGTCTGATGTCACGAAGCGCACGGCGATCGGCTCGCCCGTGCCGTCGCCGACCGTGAATTTCGATCCATTTGCCGTGGTCACCGTCAGCGACCCCCGGCGAATGAATTGCGACAGGAAGCTACGCAACAAGCGGTCCATCCACACCTTCCTCTCGAGCGGACAAGAGATGCGACTAACCCGGCCTTTCAATTCTGACGCTCAGGTCCCGCTCGGGTTCCTATGCGTTTGCATCTAAATCTGGGGAGGGCGTTTGGGTCCCGCCATTGCGTTGTGTTCACGGCAGATATTCCTAAGGCGCTTAACCCCATCCTTGCGCCGCAGCCTGCTTCCATTCGCAGCGCAATCGGCTAAAAGGTGACCGCCGCCGCGCCGGGGGGCCGGCCGTATCTGTCGGATTTCAATGGAGATGATGGGAATGTCGAGCCGAGCGCTCAGCCTCGCCACGGTGCTGTTTCTGATTGGCTTCGGCGCCTCCGATGCCGTTCTGGCGCAGGCGACGAACCTCGAGGCCGGCAAGGCCCCATCCCAGATCTTCGCGCAGACTTGCAATGCCTGCCACAAGAGCCCGCGGGGGCTGTTGAAGACGGTGGCGCCGGGCTCGCTGCCGGGCTTCCTGCGTCAACACTACACCACCAGCCCCGACATGGCCGGCGTGCTGGCCTCCTACCTCGTCTCCAACGGTGCTACCGACGCCCGCTATCAATCCAAGGACGGCGGCAAGGACAAGAAGGACGCCTCCAAGGAGAAGGACGCCAACACGCCCCCTGGACAGTCGCCTGAGCATCAGGGCCGACGGCAGCGCCAGGAAGCCGCCAAGCCGGAAGGCGAGGGCGCTTCTATCCCGGCGCCTGAGGGCCGCCAGAAGCGCGCGGCGCGGCCGAGCGAGGAAGGTGCCAAGGAAGGTGCGAAGCCCGAGGCCGCCGCCGAACAACCGCGCGAGGGCCGCAAGGGCAAGCGCATGAGCAAGCGCGCCAAGCCGGAGACGGAAGACGCCGCCGCGCCGAAGGTCGATTCCAAGACCGAACCCAAAACTGAACCGAAGACCGAGCCGAAGAGCGAGAGCGCCAAGGTCGATACCGAGTCCAAGCCCGACAGCGGCAAGCCCGCCGAGAAGCCGGCAGAGACGAGGCCTGAGAGCGCCAAGGTCGAGCCGAGCGCCAGCGAGACGCCGGCGTTGCGCCCCGATCCTGTGCCGCAGGTGACACCGGCTCCGCCAGCGGCCGCCAAGCCGGCCGAACCGGCCGCGCCCAAGCCCGCGGAAGCGGCCGCCTCCAAACCGGCCGAACCCGCCCCCAGCGCCGAGCCGGCGGCCAAGCCGGTCGAGCCGGCGCCGATGACGCCTGCCGCGGCTCCATCGCCAGCACCGGCCGACTCGTCCGGCCCGCCGACGCCGCCGATCTCGCGCTAAGCAGGACCGCAACGGCACTCATCTCGATTGCGATGCTCGGCGAGGACATCGCTGCAAAAACGATAAGCCCGGTTGCCTGAGGCAGCCGGGCTATTGATTTGTCATTCCGGGGCTCGCGAAGCGAGAACCCTCGAAATTCCCCGGTGCGCAATTGCGCACCTGAGGTTCGGTCCTGCGGACCGCCCCGGAATCACGAGCAGGCTTACTTCTCTTCCGCGGCCGGAGCCGGCGCGACGTCGTCGTGCTGGGCTTCCGGATCGAAGAACTCGCCGGCAGCGGCGATCGCCTCGGCGGCGGCGTCGCGGTCCTCGTTGCGGGTGGAGATGTCCTCGCCGCGGTTGATGCGCTCGGCCTCGTCCTGGCTGCGCGCGACGGTGACGGTGATCTCGACCTCGACCTCGGGGTGGACGGCGACGGTGATCGAGCGCTTGCCGATGGTCTTGATCGGCGCGTCGAGCTGGATCTGCGGGCGGGCCAGCGAGATGCCGTCGGCTTCGAAGGCGACGACGATGTCACGCACGTTGACCGAGCCGAACAGCTGGCCGGCTTCCGAGGCCTGGCGGATCACGATGATGTTCTTGCCCTCGATCTTCTCGGCGACCTTGGCCGCCTCGCCCTTCGAGGCAAGGTTGCGAGCCTCGAGCTCGGCCTTCATGCCGTCGTACTTGGCGCGGTTGTCGGCGGTGGCGCGCAGCGCCTTACCGCGCTTGAGCAGGAAGTTGCGGGCATAGCCGTCGCGAACCTTCACGACTTCGCCCATCTGGCCGAGCTTGCTCACGCGTTCCAGCAAAATGACTTCCATATTCGTTCTCCTTTGAAGTGCTCTGGTTTTCAGTTTCGGGTTGAACTCAAGATATCGGCAATGGCGGCGGCTGCCGGTTACGCAGAAAGCGCTCGCGGAAGCCGAACACGGCATCCGCAAGCCCAAGGATCACCATCGCGATGACAGGCCAGCCGAACACGACGACAACGGCATAGGTTGAACCGAGCCAGAAGGTGCGGCTCTTCAGTGCGAGCGTCAGCGTATGCAGCACGGCAAAGCCGGTCAGCGCGTAAGCCATCATCAATGCCGCCGTGGTGATCTGCGCGACGATCGCGAGCAGGCCGCCGGTGAAGCAGAAGGCAAGCGCGATGCAGAGCACCGCGAGCGTCATCGCCGGCAATTCGGCCGTCTTCAGATCGGGCCAGGGGCGGCGCAGCCGGCCCGATGTCGCCGTCACTTTGGCGCTGAGCCAAAGGTTGAGGGTGAGGGTCATCATCGAGACGATGGCGGCGGCAGCCGGCGCGATCCGGACCAGCGCATCGATGAACTGGTCGGCCTCACCAGTGGCCTGCGGATCGCTCGCGCGGAGGATGCGCATCAAGCCGCGGTGCAGCGTAGCGGTGATGGTGTCGGCGTCGGTGCCGAGCGTGAGCAGGGCCGCGAGCGTGGTCAGGACTGCGAAGCCCGCGATCCACAACATGATGCGGCCGACCGGATACCATTCGATTTCAGGTTCGGTGGGCGCAGCGACGTCCACGGCAGGTGTCACGCCCGCAACGTGCCGGCCGAGCAGGACAAGATGGCCGAGCCACCAGGCCGGCAGGGCGATGGTGACAGCAAAGGCAATGCAATAGGGCAGGCCGAAGATCGCGCCGAGGCCGACCGCCGCGGCGATACCGCCGAGACTCGCATAGAACGGCCCCCAGCCGATCGCGGCGACCATCAGCGGCAACGGTGCGAGATAGAACAGGACAAGCGAAATCAGCGCGCCCGACACGATCGAGGCGAACATCAGGGCCGACGCAGCGCCGGCGATCAGGGCTATCAGTCCAAATACCATCATCAGCTGTCCCGCTCCCTTCGAGCGGTTAGAGGCGCTTTGCCCCAACCATCGGCGACCGGACGACCCGGAAGCCTTATGAGTTCGAAAAAGTCACGGCCGACGGCGTGGACCGCCGCCGGCCGAATTCGTGTTAGCGAATGACGTAGGGCAACAGGCCCAGGAACCGCGCGCGCTTGATGGCGCGGGCGAGCTCACGCTGCTTCTTCGCGGACACTGCGGTGATGCGGCTCGGCACGATCTTGCCGCGCTCGGAGACGTAACGCATCAACAGCTTGGAGTCCTTGTAGTCGATCTTCGGCGCATTGGCTCCCGTGAACGGGCAGCTCTTGCGGCGACGGAAAAACGGGCGGCGTGCACCAGCTTCAGCCATTGTTCTTACTCCCCATCCGTCGTTTCAGCTTCGTCGCGCGGACGGCGCGGGCCGCGATCGCCGCGGAAGCCACCGTCGCGATCACCACCGCGGAAACCGCCTTCGCGGTCGCCACGGAAGCCGCCTTCACGCTCGCCGCGGAAGCCGCCGCCACGATCGTCGCGCTCGCGATCACGGTCGGCCTTGCGCATCATCGCGGACGGGCCTTCCTCGAGCTCCTCGACGCGGACGCTGAGATAGCGGATCACGTCCTCGCTGATGCGCTCCTGGCGCTCGATCTCGGCGATCGCCGCGGAGGGCGCGTCGATGTTGAGCAGCACGAAATGCGCCTTGCGGTTCTTGTTCATGCGGTAGGTGAGGGAGCGAACGCCCCAATTCTCGGTCTTGGTGACCTTGCCGCCGAGACCTTCGACGATGCCGGTCATCTGCGCAGTCAGCTCTTCGACCTGCTGCGTGCTCGCGTCCTGGCGCGCGAGAAAAACATGCTCATAGAGAGCCATATCAGTCCTTTCCTCGTGTTGGCGCATTGCCCGGCGTCAAGCCCTTAAGAGACCTTCGGAAAGGACTCTGGGATTAAGCTCAGAAGGCGGAAACACGGGACGACGGGCCGACTGGCCCTGCCACACCAAAATCACTGAGGATTTGCTGAGACCGTCCGTTCAGCTCCCGGCCGGGGTCTGCGGATGCGCGCGTTATACGGATTTTGGCCGGCTTGGCAAGGTTTGACGTCATGCTTTTGGGCTTGGGATGGTCCCGGCGCAGGGAGGCCGAATGTGCTCGCCACACACTCAGGGTCATCGCCCGGTCCTGGTGCGCAATTGCGCACCAGGACCGGGCGATCCAGTACTCCGGGGCGGTTATAGTTGAACCGATGGGGCGCGGCGTACTGGATGCCCCGCCTGCCGCCTACGCTAAAAGCTTCGGCGCCCCTGGACCTCGACGCCGGCGAAGCCTTGGCGTAGCCGGGTCGCGGGGCATGACAGTGTGGGGGTGGCTAGATCGGCGTCATACCATATCCTGCTTGATTTATTTGTTTGTATGTCATACAAATAAATCAGGGAGAGGACCCCAATGTCGGAAAAGCCGGCCCAGGAGCCGCTCGAGGCGGCGGGCGACCCCAAGCATGCGGCGCGGGCGACGCGCTCGGCCGGGCGCAAGATGCGGTCCCTGCTGCTGGATGCCGCTAGCCCGCTGTTCCGGGAGCGGGGGCTGTCGGGCACTGCGATCACCGACATCGCGGCTGCCGCGGATGCGTTCCCGAGCCAGATCACTTATTACTTTCGCACCAAGGAGGCGCTGTTCGTCGAATGCGCCTGCCGCGATCTGCTGTATCTGGCCCGCGCGACCGAGCAGGCGGCGCTGAAGGCGCGTACGCCGCGGGAGTACACGCACGCATTGGCCGAGACCGTGACGGCGAGCGATTCGATCGCCTTCTTTGCCGAGGCGCTGACGTTGACGCGGCGGCGCCAGGATCTCGCGCCGCTGGTCGAGCGCACCATCGAGCGCCTGCACGCTGAAGGCGCGCGCGCCTATGCTGGCCAGGTGGCGCGCCACGGCTGGCGTTCGCTGCGTGCGCCCGATGAAAGCTCGCGGCGGTTCTGGGCCGTTGCCATCGGCGTCATCCTGGAGGGTTACGCGATGGGCCGCTCGCCCGACGCGCTCTGCGCCGAGATGCTGCGTGTGCTCGGCGAGCAGGCGAAATCGACGGGTGATACTGCGCGCCTGCGTCTCGTCGACGAGCGTGACACAGCGCGCAATTCGAATGAGGAGGGGTAGGCGATGACCGCGCTTCGCATGCGTGCCCGCGATTTCCTGACCGATGATCAACTCGCCGACGTGCGTCAGCGCGTGACGTGGAAAGGCGTCGCGATGATCGCCCACGCCTGGGCGCTCATCATTGGTGCGATCGCTCTGGTCGCGTGGTGGCCCAATCCGCTCACCTATGTTCTCGCCGTCGCCCTCATCGGCTCGCGACAGCTGGGTCTGGCGATCCTGATGCATGACGGCGCGCATGGTTGTCTGTCTGCGGACGAGACGACCAATCTGGCGCTGAGCCAGTGGCTCTGCGCCTATCCGCTGTTTGCCGAGACGCGCAGCTATCGCCGCTATCATTTGCAGCATCACGCGCGCACCCAGCAGAAGGATGATCCTGATCTGGTGCTATCGGCGCCGTTTCCGATCACGGAACTAAGCTACCGCCGCAAGTTCATCCGCGACATCACCGGACAGACCGGCTACCAGCAGCGCAAGGCGCAATTGCTCAACGCGCTCGGGCCGAAGGATTGGCCGTGGCGCCGGCGCGCCGCGCATTTCCGGGAGAAGCTCGGTCCACAGTGCTTCGTCAACGCCGTGATGTTCGCCGGCCTCGCCGCGGCCGGTGTGTGGTGGGCCTATCCGCTGCTGTGGCTGGTGCCGCTGCTCACCTGGATGATGGTGATCACCCGCATCCGCAACATCGCTGAACATGCCGTCGTGCCTGACAGCAGTGACCCCCTGCGCAACACCCGCACCACGCACGCCAATTTTCTCGAGCGTCTGTTCATCGCGCCGTATTACGTGAACTATCACCTCGAGCATCATCTCTTGTTCTACGTCCCTTGTTACAACCTGCCGAAAGTCCATCGCCTTCTCAGCAAGAGCCGGCACGCCGCTCGGATGGAAGTGCAGCCGAACTACGCCGCGGTGCTGCGGCTTGCGACCGCGAAGCCCAATCGTGATGACCGTCCCGGCCAGCTGGTGAACAGCGCACGCCGCGCACGGGCGGGGGCGGCGGTCGATGCCAACCAGACCGACGGCGGGTTCTAGCGGCCGCATCCCCCGTTGAATGCCGGCGGAAGTTCCTATCTTGGCTTGACATTCCAGCCCCGGACAGTGTCTACGGCCCCTTTCGGAGCATGGTCCGGAACCAAGGCTCGGGCCGGACGTCATCGGCTGCCGGGTTCTCGTGGCACACGGGTTGAGCGATCCAGGGAGCGCGCCGATGACGGCAGCATTCACATTTCCGGGGCAGGGTTCCCAGGCGGTTGGCATGGGCAAGGCCCTGGCCGACGCCTATCCGGCGGCGCGCGCCGTGTTCGACGAGGTGGATGCCGCGCTTGGAGAGAAGCTGACAGCGACCATCTGGGACGGCCCGGCCGAGACCCTTCAGCTCACCGAGAACGCACAGCCGGCCCTGATGGCGGTGTCGGTGGCGACCCTGCGCGTGCTGGAGACTGAGGCGGGATTTTCCGTGGGACGGGATGCCGCCTTCGTCGCTGGTCACTCGCTCGGCGAATATTCGGCGCTGGCGGCGGCGGGCAGCCTGACAATCTCTGATACCGCGCGGCTGCTTCGCACCCGCGGTCTCGCAATGCAAAAGGCCGTGCCTGTTGGCGCCGGCGCCATGGCGGCGCTGCTCGGCCTCGACTATGACGCCGCCATGGAGGTCGCCAGGGAGGCGGCGCAGGGCCAGGTCTGCCAGGCTGCCAATGACAATGGCGGCGGCCAGGTGGTCGTCTCCGGGGACAAAGCCGCGGTCGACCGCGCCGTCGAGATCGCCAAGACCAAAGGCGCCAAGCGCGCGATGCTGCTGCCGGTGTCCGCACCGTTCCATTGTCAGCTGATGCAGCCCGCCGCCGATGCGATGGCCGAGGCGCTGTCCAAGGTCACGATCAAGGCGCCGGCCGCGCCGCTGGTGTCGAACGTGCTGGCGAGCGCCATCACCGATCCCGACGAGATTCGCCGCCGGCTGATCGAGCAGGTGACCGGCACGGTGCGCTGGCGCGAGTCGGTCGCCTATATGGCCGGGCAGGGCGTCACCCGTTTCTTCGAGATCGGCGCAGGCAAGGTGCTGACGGGCCTCGTCAAGCGCATTGCGGATGGTGCCGTGGGCGTTGCAGTCGGCGGTCCCAACGATATTGCCGCCGCCAAGGACGCATTGGCCGCTGCGAAGCAGGGCTAGAGGAGTTTCTCAATGTTCGACCTCACTGGCAAAAAAGCGCTCGTCACTGGCGCGACCGGAGGCATCGGCGGTGCGATCGCGCAGGCGCTGCATGCGCAGGGCGCGACCGTCGCGATTTCGGGAACGCGGAAAGAGGTGCTGGATGAGCTTGCGGGCAAGCTCGGCGAGCGCACCCATGTGCTGCCTTGCAATCTCTCCAAGGCCGACGAGGTCGAGGCGCTGGTGCCGGCCGCGGAAGCTGCGATGGGCCAGGTGGACATTCTCATCGCCAACGCCGGCATCACGCGTGACAATCTGTTCGTTCAGCTGCGTGACGAGGATTGGGATGAGGTCATCAACGTCAACCTGACCGCGACCTTCCGCCTGGCGCGTGCCGCCACCAAATTGATGATGCGCAAGCGCTTCGGCCGCATCATTGCGATCACGTCGATCGTCGGCGTCACCGGTAACCCGGGGCAGGGCAACTACACTGCGTCGAAGGCCGGCCTGATCGGCATGATCAAGACGCTGGGCGCCGAATACGCCAAGCGCGGTGTCACCGCCAATTGCATCGCGCCCGGCTTCATCAAGACGCCGATGACCGATGCGCTCAACGACAAGCAGCGCGAGACCATTCTGGCCAAGGTTCCGGCTGCCCGCCTGGGTACGCCCGAGGACATTGCAGCCGCCGCCGTTTACCTGAGTTCGAACGAAGCAGCCTACGTCACCGGCCAGACCATCCACGTCAACGGTGGCATGGCCATGATCTGACTCGTCGTTCCGCACTGCCCACATGGCTGGTGCGGATGCGGCAAACGGCCGTTTTCGGAGCGAATTGAGGCGTGTAGTCAAGGCAGTTGAAGTATGATAACCGGACCTTCAACGGATGGGCAAAGAACGCCATTGCAGGTTTTTGAAACCCTGTATATTGGCGATGCGGAGCCTTGGCCGTCGTTCGCCGGGCCTCCATCGGTTAAGATGGGGCCAAATCAAAGTTCGTAAGCGAAGGCAGTCAACGACCACGACGGCTCGTATCGTCCCGGGGGGTCGGGTCTACAGGGAACAACACGAGGTTATGCAATGAGTGACATTGGCGAGCGGGTTAAGAAGATCGTGGTCGAACACCTTGGTGTTGAGCCCGAGAAGGTTGTCGACGCAGCGAGCTTCATCGATGACCTCGGCGCCGACAGTCTGGACACCGTCGAACTGGTGATGGCGTTCGAAGAAGAATTCGGTTGCGAGATTCCGGACGACGCCGCTGAGACGATTCTCACCGTCGGCGACGCCACGAAGTTTCTCGAGAAGAACGCGAAGAGCTAAGGCTCTTCATTTTCGCGGGGACAACATTGAAACCGGACGGGCCGCTTCGCAGCGGCCAGCCGGTTTCTTGTTATTGGCCGTGAATCTTTCGATGCGGAGTTTTCGGATATGAGGCGGGTTGTCGTCACTGGTCTCGGCATGGTGTCGCCACTCGGCTGCGGCGTCGAGCCGACCTGGAAACGCATCCTCAACGGCGAAAGCGGTGCGCGCAGGATCGAGAGCTTCGATGTCTCCGATCTGCAGACCAAGATCGCCTGTACCGTCGTGCGCGGCGACGGCAGCAACGACAGCTTCAATCCCGACAAATGGATGGAGCCGAAGGACCAGCGCAAGGTCGACGACTTCATCATCTTCGGCATGGCTGCGGCCGGCCAGGCGCTCGACGATGCCAACTGGCATCCCGAGACCGAAGAGGACAAATGCGCGACCGGCACCATGATCGGCTCGGGCATCGGCGGCCTCAACGGCATCGCCGACACCGCGATCCTGTTGAAGGAGCGAGGGCCCCGCAAGGTCTCGCCGTTCTTCATTCCGGGCCGCCTGATCAATCTCGCCTCCGGTTATGTGTCGATCAAGCACGGGCTGAAGGGACCGAACCATTCTGTGGTCACGGCCTGCTCGACCGGCGCGCATGCGGTCGGTGATGCCGCCCGCCTGATCGCGCTCGGCGATGCCGACGTGATGGTCGCGGGCGGCGCGGAGTCGCCGATCAGCCGCATCGGGATTGCCGGCTTCAACGCCGCGCGCGCGCTGTCGACCGGCTTCAATGAGACGCCCGCGAAGGCCTCGCGCCCCTACGACAAGGACCGCGACGGTTTCGTGATGGGCGAGGGCGCCGGCGTCCTCGTCCTGGAAGAGCTCGAGCACGCCCAGCGCCGCGGCGCCAGGATCTATGCCGAGGTGATCGGCTACGGCCTGTCGGGTGATGCCTATCACATCACGTCGCCGTCGCCCGATGGCGATGGCGGATTCCGCAGCATGTCGGCCGCGCTGAAGCGCGCCGGCCTGACCGCGTCCGATCTCGACTACATCAACGCGCATGGCACCTCGACGCCGCTCGGCGACGAGATCGAGCTCGGTGCGGTGGAGCGGCTGCTCGGCAATGCCGCCTCCAAGGTGGCGATGTCCTCGACCAAATCGTCGACCGGCCATCTGCTCGGCGCGGCCGGCGCGATCGAGGCGATCTTCGCGATCCTCGCGATTCGCGATAATGTCGTGCCGCCGACCATTAACCTGGACAACCCGTCGGTGGAGACCGCGATCGATCTCGTGCCGCATAAGGCGAAGCAGCGCGAGGTGAACATCGCGTTGTCGAACTCTTTCGGTTTCGGCGGTACCAATGCGTCGGTGATCGTCCGGCGTCTGGTCCAATAGTTTGCGTTCGAGACGAATCCACCGTTTTGCCGTATTCGGCGATAGTCATATCAGTGGGCGCGTGCATTGGGCTCGGCAAGCGATTGTCTGGCTGCGATTGAACCGGCAGGATTCAGGTTGCTTCGATGAGTGAAAGGCCGCCCATTTCGCCCCGGAGTCCGCGGGCAGCGCTCGAGCCCGAGCAGGTCCCGCCGCCGCCGAAGCGTTCGGAGCGGGCGCGCAATCCGTTCGTCGTGGTCGGTAACGCCATCATCACCTTGCTCCTGATCGGTATGATCGGCGCCGGCGCGGCCTATTATTACGGCCGTCAGGTGCTGGAGTCGCCGGGGCCGCTGAAGGAAGACAAGGTCGTCAACATCCCGCAGCGTGCGGGCAAGCGCGACATCGCCGAGACCCTGAACAAGGAAGGCGTCACCGACGTCAACCCATGGGTGTTCATCGGCGCCGTGGCTGCGCTGAAGGCGAGCTCGGACCTGAAGCCCGGTGAATATTCGTTCCAGAAGAACGCGAGTTTGCGCGACGTCATTGCCACCATCGTTGAGGGCAAGGTGGTCCAGCACGCGGTCACGATTCCCGAAGGCCTGACCTCGGAGCAGATCGTGGCGCGGCTCAGCGACAACGACATCTTCACCGGCAGCGTGCATGAATTGCCGCGCGAAGGCACGCTGCTGCCCGAGACCTACAAGTTCCCGCGCGGGACCCCACGTGACCAGGTGATCCAGCGCATGCAGCAGGCGCACAAGCGCGTGCTCGCCGAGATCTGGGAGCGCCGCAGCCAGGACCTGCCGGTCAAGACGCCGGAGCAGCTGGTGACGCTGGCCTCGATCGTCGAGAAGGAGACCGGCAAGCCGGACGAGCGCAGCCGTGTTGCGGCCGTGTTCGTCAATCGCCTCAAGCAGAAGATCAAGCTGCAGTCCGACCCGACCATCATCTACGGCCTCGTCGGCGGCAAGGGCACGCTGGGACGCCCGATCAAGCGCAGCGAGATCACGCAGCCCTCGCCCTACAACACCTATGTGATCGAGGGCTTGCCGCCGGGCCCGATCTCCAATCCCGGCCGTGCCTCGCTGGAGGCCGCAGCCAACCCGGCCCGCACCCGTGACCTTTATTTCGTCGCCGACGGCTCGGGTGGCCACGCCTTCACCGAAACCTACGACGCCCACCAGAAGAACGTCGCCAAACTCCGCGCGATGGAGAAGCAGATCCAGAACGACACCGTCGAGCCCGCCGATGACGCGCCGCCCGCAGCCGCGGCGCCCGCGGCCACCGATACGGCGCCGACCGCGGCCACGCCGCCCAGGCCGAGCCAGCAGAAGAAGCCGCCGGCGCGGCCCGCAGGCCCGGCGCCCGCCCGCCAGGGTGCGGTGCAGCCGTCGCCGCCGGTGGTCCAGCGCTAGGCCCGCACCCATAGAGGTCCCTGTAGACTTGCCCTGCCGACTTTGCGGATTCCACTTTCCTGCAAAATAGTCTTAAGATTCGCGTGGCCTGATGGCCTCGCGAATCCCAGTTTTCCGGAGAATTTGACCTGATGGCGCTGTCGTCCATGACCGGCTTTGCGAGATGCCACGGCGCAAGCGGGCCGTATACGTTCGAATGGGAGTTGAAGTCGGTCAACGCCAAGGGCTTTGACCTCAGGGTGCGCCTGCCGCAGGGATTCGACGAGCTCGAGGCTTACGCCAAGAAGCGCGCCGGCGAGCTTTTGTCGCGCGGCACCGTCTACGCCAATCTCAACGTCAAGCGCGCCAATGCGGCCGCCACGGTCCGCGTCAATGAGGACGTGCTCAACGCTGTGCTGAAGGCCGCCGCAATGATCTCCGGCAAGGTCGACGCGGTCGCGCCGAGCATCGACGGGCTGCTCGCCATCAAGGGTGTCGTCGAGATCGCCGAGCCCGAGGGCGACGAGGAGGAGGACAAGGCCGCGCGCGCTGCCGCCGCTGACGCCTTCGACAAGGCACTCGACGAGCTCGTGGCGATGCGCAAGCGCGAGGGCATCTCGCTCGGCGAGATCCTGACCCAGCGGGTCGACGAGATCGAGCAGCTCGCGAAGAGGGCGGAAAGCTCGCCCGGCCGCAAGCCGGAGGCGATCAAGGCGAAGCTCGCCGAGCAGATTGCAGCTCTGCTTGATACCTCAGACCGTTTCGATTCCGATCGCCTGATGCAGGAGGCGATCCTGATCGCGACCAAGGCCGACATCCGCGAGGAGCTCGACCGCATCGCGTCCCACATCGCGCAGGCGCGCGAGCTGATCGGCAAGGGCGGCCCGATCGGCCGCAAGCTCGATTTTCTGGCGCAGGAGTTTCACCGCGAGGTCAACACCTGCTGCTCGAAGTCGAACGACATCGAGCTGACCAATACCGGGCTCGCCATGAAGAACGTGGTCGAGCAGTTCCGCGAACAGGTCCAGAATCTGGAGTGATCGATGACATCGGGCGGTCACGGAGCTGACGGGGTCGAGCGGCGCGGATTGATGTTCGTGCTGTCCTCGCCATCGGGCGCGGGCAAGACGACGCTGTCGCGGATGCTGATCGACCGCATGCCGGGCCTGAAAATGTCGGTCTCGGCGACCACGCGATCGATGCGCCCGGGTGAGGTCAACGGCAAGGATTACACGTTTGTCGACAAGGCGACCTTCGATGCGATGGTCAAGGCCGACGAACTCCTGGAGTGGGCGACGGTGTTCGACAACAGCTACGGCACGCCGCGCGGACCGGTCGAGGCGGCGCTGTCGGCGGGCCAGGATGTGCTGTTCGACATCGACTGGCAAGGCACTCAGCAATTGAAGCAGAAGGCGCGCGCCGACGTCGTCAGCGTCTTCATCCTGCCGCCCTCGGCGTCCGATCTCGAGAAGCGGCTGCATTCGCGCGCGCAGGATTCCGATGAGGTGATCCGCAAGCGCATGAGCCGCGCCAGCGACGAGATGAGCCACTGGGCCGAGTACGATTACATCGTCATCAACCATAGTGTCGATGACGCCTTCGCCGAGGTGCAGTCGATCCTCAAGGCCGAGCGCCTCAAGCGCGAGCGGCAGACCGGGCTCGTGAGCTTCGTGCGAGGGCTGCAAGGTCAGCTTCAAGGCTAGGCTCAAAGCCCGGCTTGGTCAGTCGCGGTCCTTGGCTCGCCAGCCGTTCCAGCATCGCCGTGATGATATCGACGTCGACGGCATTGTCGTCGGGCGCATGGTTGGCGTGCACGTCTGCGTCGCGGAGGTGCTCCTGATCCGCGTTCACATCGTGATCGGCCGTTTTTTCCTCTTGGTCGTCGTCTTGGCCGTCGGCCGCCAGAGGCGCCGCCGCCTCGATCTCGAACTCGCCGTCGAAATAGTCGATCTCGGTCTCCTCTCGCTCTTCGGTCGCGACCTCAAGGAGACGGTTTTGCGCTGCGATCCGGCGAATCCCGTCGGTGAATGTGGCGATCTGCGGTGCCTCTGGACGCACGGGTGTCTCCGGACGCACGGCGTCGAAGTCGACCGGGAGCGGTCGCTCCAGGCGCGGTGCAGGGACTGGCGTCGCGTTGAGCCACGGCGCGCGGCTGTCGTCGTGATCCTGCCTGTGATCCCAGTTCACGCGGCGATCGGCCGTCTGGGTGCGCGCGCGACCGCCGGCGAAGCGGTAGATCACGCTGGCGATGAGGCCGGCGAGCGCGAGCGCTCCGATGATGACGAGCAGCAATGTCGGGAGCGAGCCGGTCGGCTTGTCAGCACTGTCGGCCGAGGCGAACGTCACAGGGGCAGGGGATGCCGGCGGCTGCGCGCTCGGCTGATCGACTGCCGTTGCAGGTGCCGCTGCCGACTGCGGCGCCGGCGCGGCTGGGGTGTCCGGCCAGCGCGTGGCGACGGCCGGCTGCTGCGTATCGCTGCCGGTAGCGGACGCCGGTGGAGTTGCCTGCGGCGCAGTCGCAGGCGCAGCTTGCGCGATGCTCTGCGGCGCGATGTATTCGGCGCGCGCATTCTGCACCGATTGCTGCGGCGGTGAATCCGGTTGCGGCGAGCCATTCTCGGTTTGCGCAGTGGTCATGGCTTTGGCGCCCTCGGCGCGCAGATACCAGCATTGCCGCTTGGTCCCGCGTTCCACGCGATAGTGCCAATGCTGTCCCTGCGGCGCTGTGCCCTTCGGCGAGGCGAGACAGTCGCTCGCGGCAGCCGCCGTGCTTGCAGCGGTGGCGGCGCTCGGCGCGTTCTGTGAGACAGCGGCCAAGGGTGCGCCCGCAATAATGCTGCCGATTAGCGCGGATAAAAACTTTGCGGTGCGGTTGCCCATCCTGGTCTCCCGGTTACGCATGACGCAACTCGTTACGTTCCCTTTCTCAACAAAGAGTTAGGTGGCAATGAGCCGCAAATCCGGAAAGGATGTGGCTTGAATCGGGCCTGCGCGGCGTTCGTTCCACCGCGAATTGGGCTTTTTGTCGGCGCTATTGCTTGCTTGCGGTCCAGGTTCCCGAACAGCCGTCGGAGCGGCGGAAGGTGCCGGAACCGCTGCGCCCGGACAGGCGGCCGGCGCCGGTATAAGTGATGCCTTTTCCGGCCTGGCCGAATGTGTGCACCGCGCCGTTCGCGCTGACCGTCCCCGTGACGCCTTCGCCGATGACGCGGCCCGAGGTCACGACGGTTGCGCCGCTCGACGAGCCGCCGCAGCCGACACTGACGACCGCCCAGGCCCCGTCGAAGCTGCCTCCACCTCCACCTCCGCCGCCGCGCCGCGACGAGCGTTGTTCGTCAGCGGCCGGCTTGCTCCGGCGCGCCGACGGTGCGGGTTCGGCGGAGCGGCCTGCAGAACTATCCTGGCGCGAGCCGGACAGGGATTTTTCGTCATTGCCGATCGAGCCGCCGGCGCTGCCGGATTGCGCGAAAGCCGATGAGGCCTGCAGAAGGGCGAGGAGAAGCGCGGTGAGGATAACAGGGCGGCTTGCATTGTTCGACATGAGCCAGAAATCCATCATCATCAAATATCGGCGGCAAGATCAACGACCGGAGCCGTCGGCACAGACGGCGCCAACAATGCGGCAAGCTTTGCCAGCCTTGCCGCAATCGTCAAGCGCGGCGTCTTTCGCGCGCTGGATGCTGTCGCGCTGGACCAGCGACCAGGATTTGTCCGAGATCGCGAATGCGCCACAGCTCTTGCCGTAGAAGGAGAGCTCGATCGCGCATTTGGCGCCGGCGCAATTGCCGCGCGCATCCGCCACCGCCGCGCGGCGCGAGGCGTGATTCCACGAGATGCCCCATTTGTTGCTGTCGGGCCCGTAGACGATCGAGCCCCACGGCTTGAGATCCTCCATCTTGCGCATCCGCAGCAGCAGGCCCTCGGTGGCTTCGCCTGTTGGCGCCATGGCAATGCGCTGTTGAAGTTTCGTGATGGCGCGCGTCAGCCCCTCGGGCGTGTCAGGGTCGAAATTGAGCTCGTAGAGCCGTTCGTTCAACTCGCTGAGCAGCGCGGCATCGCGCAACGGAACACGGTCGGGATCGGCGCGGAGGCGCTCTGATGGCAATGGATCTGGCTGCATCGCCGCGACCGGTGGTGCAGTTAGCGTCGGTGGCACGAAATAGAACGTGCCGTCGATCGGCGAGGACGACACCCAGGGTTGCTGCGCGCCTCCGGTGGCGCGCTTCACGGCGAGGCCCACCTGGTTGAAGGTCTGGAACACGTCGAGGCCTGCGGTGCGGACGGTCGCGGCGAGCGCCTTGGTGTAGGGGCTGTGACCATCGCTGCCGTCTTGAGCGACATTGCCGGGCTGGGTCGCATAGGAGATCAGCGTGCCCTCGGGCGCGCGCATCTGCGCAAGGCCCCCTTCGGAGGCACGCAGGCCGCGCGAGCCAAAGGGGTTGTTGCGGCAGGCGTCGAGGATGACGAGGTTGAGCCGCGTACCGGAGCCCTGCATCTGCCGCAGCACCAGGTTCACGTCGGTCATCTGGAAGTCGACGTCGGCCTCGCGGGTCGGATTGGCGCCGACGGGCACGAGATAGTTGGAGCCGGCGACCTGGACGCCGTGGCCGGCATAGTAGAACAGCGCAACGTCGGCGCCCTGCACTTGGCGACCAAAGCTCTGCACGGCGATGTCCATCGCGGCCTTGTCGAGATCGAGCTGGGCATGGCCGCCGACAAGCGCGAAGCCGAGCGAGCCGAGCGTGTCGGCCATCAGCGTCGCGTCCTTGGACGGATTATCGAGCGGCGTGATGTTCTTGTAGGCGGAGTTGCCGACCACAAGCGCGACGCGCTTCTCGGCGAGAACCGGCTGGCTCGCGACAGCGAGTGCGGCGGCGACCAGCGCAGCCAGCATCAGGACGCGATTGAAAATCCTCGCGTGCATGAAAGCCCCCAAATCAATAGCGTAATCTACCAGCTCGGCGCGCTCGCGAAAAGCGTGTGGACATTCCGTACCGCTGCGGGCCTTCCGTGCCTCGTGGCCGGAAAGGAGTAGGACGCATCCTGCCCGCGGCAGCTTTTGCCCGAGGCTTGCTTCGTGAGATCGCCCGATGGTGGTCAACGGGCGCAGGGAAGGCCGGGCGCCGACGGCCCCGCGCCGATCCGGGCGCCACTTGACATACATCAACAGCCGCGGTGGGCAGCGTTGCGAGGTTTGGGCGTCGCCGGGTGGCGGGGCTGGGGCCATGAACCTGCTGTTCAAGGAAGTCCGATCTAATCCTTTGCTCTGGATGCTCGTTTTCGTGCCCATTGTGCTGGTCGTCGAGCTCGCAGCTCCATCCTCTCACACGACGTTGTTCGTGCTGTCGGTTCTCGCCATCGTGCCTCTTGCCGCGCTGCTGAGTCAGGCGACCGAAAGTGTTGCGGAAAGGACGGGTGATGCCATTGGCGGCTTGCTCAATGCAACATTGGGAAACCTCACCGAATTGATCATCGCCATCGCCGCGCTCCAAGCGGGAGAATACATGCTGGTGAAGGCGTCGATTGCCGGCGCGATCGTAACAAACTCGCTCTTCATGCTTGGCGCCTCGTTTCTGCTCGGCGGACTTCGGACTCATGTCCAGGAGTACAATCGCGCCGGCGGACGGCTGTATGCGTCACTTCTGTTGATGGCGACGATTGCGCTTCTCGCGCCAGCCGCGGTTGCCGACCTCGATCTGGCGCGAGGCGACGTGATGGCGCAGAAGCTCAGTGCGGGTCTCGCCGTGCTGCTGATATCTGCTTATGGACTGGGTCTGTTGTTCTCGCTTCGCACCCACAAGGAGCTATTTGCCAGCCAAGACCATGGCGAGGCCGGCGGCGGCTGGCCGATCGGACTGGCCGTCGGCACGCTCCTCGTGGTGACGGTGCTGGTTGCCCTGGTGAGCGAGATCTTCGTGAGTTCGGTACAGAAGGCGGGCGAGACGTTGGGATTGAGCCCGGCTTTTGTCGGCTTCATCATCGTCGCGCTGGTCGGCGCCGCCGCTGAAATGGCGGTGGCGTTTTCTGCGGCACGCAAGAACCGGCTCGACATGAGCGTGAGCATCGCGCTCGGAAGCGCGTCCCAAATCGCCCTTTTTGTTGCGCCGGTGCTGGTGCTGCTCAGCTATGTCGTCGGCCCAAAGCCGATGGACTTGCAGTTCTGGCCGGGCGCCGTAACCATGGTCATGATCGCGACCGTGACCGCCTGTTTCATCACCAACGGCGGCCGGTCAGCATGGTTCATCGGAGCCTTGCTTTTGTTTATCTACGCGATCTTCGCCATGACCCTGTATATGGTGCCGCCCGGGGCCCACGGTCAGATCTGACGTCCGCGCTGTCAGTCGATCTCGGAGCGACAAGGCTCACCTCCACGCGCGCCCCAGCGTCAGCGCCAGCAGCCCGAGCACGCCGCTGATCAGCCCGACCATCGCATAAGACTGCGCAAACACGCCGGTCTGCACAAAGACCTGTGCCGCGATGGCAAAGCAAATGGCGGCGAGAAGCAGGCAGGCGCAGCCGACGATCAGCGCAAGAACGCGTATCACGACTGCGACAGGCCTGGCACGAGATGCGGAATGGTTCATGCGGTAATCATGACCAGGCGCTGACGGAGTTCTCGACCGGCAGGCACGGCATGAAGTATCACTTGCTTGCGCAACAATCGACCAGTAGGCGCCAGATGCGCTGGATCTCGACGGACCTCTGCATCTCGAGCACGTGGTTCTCGCTGGCACGGGGGGAGGGAGCTACGCGGTTGAGTTCGCGCGGCGCGATCCAACGTTCGGAGATCGGATCGTACCATTTGCCGGGAGTCACCAAGTTCGTATCTCCTCTTCATGCCCCCCTCTCTTCATGCCCCCTTCGTTTCTGCGCCTATCCCATGCGCCGGTTGCTGGTGTTCTGGGTGAGATTGCCGTGGGCGGCCTGCTCACGGATGTTCTGTTTCTCGTCGTCGCGATGGCCCTTGGTCGTGTCGACGGAAACGGTGGGCGCGCTTCCGGCGCCCAAATGGCTCCGGTTCTCGTCGGGAACAGGCCGCACGGACTTCGTCAGCGGCTTCGTCATGCGGTTCAGACTCCGTCGTTGCCTTGACGAGAGGTCAACGCGCTGGGCGCAGAGGGCGTTCCAAGCTTAATTGGATCGCGGGCGAGATGGACGCTTCGTGCCGGGCGGCCTTGGCATCGGTAAGCGCTTCGCCCGCTGTGTTGCCTGTCCGCCACGCTTCGAACTCTGTTCTTCACCGGAGAACACCGGATGGTTCGAGAACGGAACATACGCGCTGTTCAACAGTAAATAGAGCGTATGCGGAGATGGCCCGCTGCCCCTACCCGAGGCGGGCCTCGCGCGCCGCCGACTCCCGGTTCGCGTGCCGGTACGCATCGATCGCTCGGTTGGCGAGCATCAGCGGTCGGCGCTCGCCGGTTCTGAGCTGCGCTTCGATCGCGTCGAGAATGATGTCCGCAGACGCATCGGGCGGCCCGAGCTCGCCGGTCTTCTCGAGGAAGCTCCAGGCGATGAAGAATGCGCTCTCGACCGTACAGCGAATGGACATGCGCTGCCAACGCGGTGCGGCCGAAGCCGTTCCGCGCGCGGCGGCGAGACGTTAGTTCGTCAGCACGATGCGGCCGACCACCTTGCCGGCGCGCAATTCGTCGATCCACTTCTGGACGTCGCCCATCGGCTCTTCGCGCATCGGCGTCGGCTTGATCTTGCCGGCCCGCGCGAGCGCCATCAGCTCATGCGCCTCGGCAAGCGTGCCGACCATGAAACCCTCGACAGTGAGGCGTTTGTAGACCCATTGCACCATCGGCAGCGTGAACTGGCCGCCCATCAGGCCCGACACCACGACCTTGCCGCCGCGCGCTGCGACCGCGACCGCAAACGCCATCGACTTTTCGTTGCCGGCGAAATCGACCACCTCGTCGAAGCCGCCATCGGTCTCCTTCAGGATACGCTTGATGATTTCGGGCTCGGACGGATCATAGGCGACGGCTGCGCCATTCTTCAGCGCGGTCTCGCGCGCGGCCGGCGACAGATCGGCAACCGTGATCGGCTGCTTGAACATCGCCTGCGCGAACGACAGGCCCATCATGCCGACGCCGCCAAGACCGATCAGCAGCAGATTGCGCTGGCGCGGACGATCGACCAGGCGCTTGAGCGCGCCGTAGGCGGTAACGCCCGAGCACATCAAGGTCGCGGCCTGGTTGACGGGCAGGGGATCATAGTCGAGCAGATATTTGGCGTCGGGCACCAGCACGTGGCTGGCGAAGCCGCCGTCGATGGAGACGCCGAGGAAGCGCTGCTTGGCGCAGAGATTCTCGTCGCCGTTCTTGCAGTCGCGGCACTGGCCGCAGCCGATCCAGGGAAACACCGCTTTCTTCGAGCCGACGAGGCCTGCCGGTACGTCAGGGCCGACTTCGTCGACGACGCCGGCGATCTCATGGCCGAGCGTGAAGGGCAGCGTCATGCCGCGTGTGGTGTCGAGCTTCTTGCCGCCGCCGAGATCGGCATAGCCATCCTGGATGTGCAGGTCGGAATGGCAGAGGCCGCAGCGCTCGATGCGCACCAGCACCTCGGCAGCCCTGGGCTTGGGCGTATCGACGATGGTCTCGCACAGAGGCGCATCGAACTTGACCAGCGACTGCCGACGCATCGACGCCATTTTTCTTCCTCCGGAATTCTCATTGTCAGGTTTCGCTGCGTATATCCGCCAATTCACGCGCCATGGCAACAAAACCGGAGATCGGAATCGTCTCGGCGCGCCGCGTCGCATCGACGCCGGCGGCCGCAGCAAGCCGCGCCGGATCAGCTTGAAGCGATTTCAGGCTCTGCCGCAGCATTTTCCGGCGCTGGCCGAAGGCCGCGGCTGCGACCTGCTCGAGCAGTTTGCGATCGCACGGCAGAGGCTCGTGGCGCGGCACCAGGCGCACGACGGAGGAGGTGACTTTCGGCGGCGGCACAAAGGCGGACGGCGCAATGTCGAACAGGATCTTCGTCTCGCAGCGCCAGTTGGCGAGCACGCCGAGCCGGCCATAGGCCTCCTCATCCTCTCGCGCGACGATGCGCTCGCCGACCTCGCGCTGAAACATCAGCACCATCATGTCGTACCAGGGCGGCCAGGGCTCGGTGGTGAGCCAATTGATCAGAAGCGGGGTCGCGATGTTGTAGGGCAGGTTGGCGACGATCTTGGCGCGCTCGCCATTGAGCAGCGGGCGCGGGTCGAAAGTCATGGCATCGCCATGCACGATCTCGAGCCTGTCAGGGTAGCGGGCGGAGATATCCTGCAAGGCGGGAATGGCCCGCTCGTCATGCTCGATGGCGATGACGCGCCTGGCGCCGAGCGCGAGCAGCGCCCGGGTCAGTCCGCCGGGGCCGGGGCCGATCTCGACGATGACGCTCTGTTCGAGCGGCGCGGCCGCGCGGGCGATGCGCGCGGTAAGGTTGAGATCGAGCAGAAAGTTCTGACCGAGCGATTTGCGCGCCGACAGAGCGTGCCGGCGAATGACCTCGCGCAGCGGCGGGAGGTCGTCGATCGCGCTCATCAGCTGTTCGCAGCCGCCATGCGGCTGGCAAGCTTCAGCGCGGCGATCAGGCTCGCGGGGTTCGCCTTGCCGGTGCCGGCGATGTCGAACGCGGTGCCGTGATCCGGCGAGGTGCGGATGAAGGGCAGGCCGAGCGTGACGTTGACGGCGTCGTCGAACGCAACGGTCTTGATCGGGATCAGCGCCTGGTCGTGATACATGCAGACGGCGCAGTCATAGAGGCTGCGCGCGGCTTCATGGAACATGGTGTCGGCGGGCAGCGGTCCCCTGGCGTCGATACCGTCGTTGCGCAGAACCTTGAGCGCCGGCGCGATCACGGTCTGCTCCTCATGGCCGAGCGAGCCGTCCTCGCCGGCATGCGGATTCAGTCCTGATACCGCGATGCGCGGTTGCGCAATGCCGAAACGGGATCTCAGCTCGGTCGCAACGATGCGTACGGTCGAGACGATGAGATCGCTCGTGAGCTGGGTGAGGGCATCGCGTAACGACACGTGGATCGTCACCGGCACCACGGCGAGCCGCGGCGACCACAGCATCATCACCGGCTGCGGCACGCGGCCGTCCGCTTCCGCGAGTTCAGCAAGGAATTCGGTGTGGCCGGGATGGCGGAAGCCGGCGCGGTAGAGCACGCTCTTGGCAATGGGATTGGTGACGAGGGCGCTGGCCTGGCCCGCCCGCACGTCGGCGACCGCCTCCCGGATCGAGGCAAGGGCGGCCGGTGCGCTCGATGCGTCGGGTTTGCCCGGCTCTGCGGTCGCGTGCTTGCCGGTCGCAACTACGGGCAGGGCGTCGGCAAAGGCAGTCTCGGTCTCGCCCGGGCTCACCGAGGCGATCTCGATATCGGCGCCGAGCGCTTTGGCGCGCCGGGCGATGAGAGCCTCGTCGCCGCGCAGGTAGAAGGCGGGCAGGTCGAGCTCGCGGCGCCTCAGCCAGGCGGCGATGGTGATGTCGGGGCCGATGCCGGCGGGCTCTCCGAGCGTGACCGCGAGAGGCTTTGCGGGAGCGGCCATCAGCGGTTGCGATATTCGATCATCGCCGCCTTGCGGAGTTCGTCGAGATAGGCCTTCTGGGTCTTCTCGTATTTCTCCACGTACATCTTGTCGCGGATCTCGCGCTTCTTCGGCGTATCGATGGTGGTCGGCTTGCGGTCGCACAGCACCACCATCTCGATACCTGCCTTGGTCACCTCGGGCGCGGTCAAATGACCGATTGGAGTATCGTCGAGCACCTTGCGCAGCGCCTCCGGCAGGTCGGCGGTGGTCTTGGTGACGCTCTCGCGGATAGTGGCGTTCGGCGTCGAGCGGAACAGCGAATTGGCTTCCTCGCAGCTCCCGATGCGGGCGCGATAGGTCTCGGCTTCCTTCATCCGCGACTCCTGCAAGCCCGCAGACGAACCGCGCGGCACGATCAGCACGATCGGCTGCATCTTGTATTCGGTGCCCTCGATCTGGAGCTTCTCGGTGCCGCCTTCGCGCACCTTGTCGGCGACATCCTTTTCGCCGACGATCAGCTTCTCCTTGAACCGGCCGCGCACGAGGCTGGTCCAGACCATCTCGGACTTCATGCGGTTCTTGAGAACCTCAGGACGCACGCCCTTGACCTCGAGCGACTTGGTGAGCTGGTCGGGCGTGATGCGCATGCGCTGCGCCATGCCCTCGAAGGACTGGTTGACGTCGGCGGCGGTGGGATCGACGCCGTATTTCTTGCCTTCCTTGAGCTTGAGCTTGTCGTCGATCAGCGTGTTGATGACGTCCTGCCGGCTCGGCGTCTTCTGCGTCGTCAGCGCGTCGAGCTTGGAGCGCTGCTCGATGTCGAAATCGGTGATGGGATCGCCGTTGACCATCACCACGATGTTCTGCGCCCGTGCCGGCGCACCGGCGAGCACGAGCACGGCGATCAACACGGCGCCGAGTACAGGAGGGAGAAGGCGGAACACAGGCAAGGAGGTCGTCATGGTTGTCGCTCGCATGTCAGCCGAAATGATCCTGCGATAGGGATCGCGCGGCCGGCATTTGGCGGGTTCACTGAATGCCGGCGGAACTGCTGGACCCCGTGGAGGTGGCCAGAGTGCGCAAGCCGATCTGGAACATGAACGCGTGGCTCAGCACGGGCGGCGCGGTGCCCGCGGAGTAGCTATACGAAGTTACATAGTTCGCCGCCAGCACGAAGCAATCGTCGACATAGCCGGCGCCGAGCACATATTGGTTGATCTTGTTGGCTTCGAGGTCCCAGCGCGCCGAACCTGTCACCACCCAGTTGGCGGCGACCTTGAGCGAGCCCGAGGTCAGGATGCCCTCGCGGCGCGTCAGATAGCCGAGCTCCGGCTGCGGCGCGTAATTGCCGTACATCATGCTGACCGACCAGCGATTGAAGTTGGCCCGGCCTTCGGCCTCGAAGCGCTCCACGTTCCAGGTCTGCTCGTCCATGCGGGAGCGGACGCTGAACGTGTAGGTGCTGTTCGGCGAATAGCTGGCACTGGCGACGTAATCCGAGCGCGGCTTGTCGAGGCCGGAATTGATGCCGGTATTGATGGAGTCCTGGACCGCGAAGGAGTTCATGCCGAACAGCTGGTAGGACTGGCCGAACAGGACCTTGACCGCGCCGCCCCGGTCGAACTGCGTGGTCGACTGCACGCCGACATTGGCGCGGCCGCCGCCCTCGACGCGGTCATAGCCGGAGAACTTGTCGACATTGAACAGGTTCGAGGCGTCGAACACCATGCTCTGCGCATCCTCGTTCGGAAGCCTGCCGGCATAGGTCTCGTTCGGACGGATGATGACCTGCGCGATCGGCTCGATGGTGGTCGAGCCCCAAGGCTGAACGTTGATGAAGGGATAACGGTATTCGAGGCCGACGGTGGGCATCAGGCGGAACGCCTGGGTGTCGCCGACGGGCAGGTAGTTCGACACGCCCGGCTGGTTCGAGACGTCGGAGTTGATCGCGTCGGCGCGCAGGATCGCGAACGGCGTCCAGATCTCGCCGAACGGATCGGTGTAGGACTTGCGCCATCGCGCTTCCGCCGACAGGCGGGTGTAGGTGCCGGGGAAGCCGCGCAGCAGGCACTGCGTCGGCGTGCGCGCGAGCGGATCGGCCGAGGTCATCGTGCACAGGCCGTTGGTATTGGCCGTCGTCGTGATCGGATCGAACGCCGCATCGTTACGCGTCAGATTGACGAAATTGGTCTTGTAGGAGACCTCGCCGCCGAAGATCGGATAGTTGAGCACGTTCGAGTAGTCGATCACGGGATAGACGACCGGGACCTGCTGCTGGTTGCCCGAGAAGCTCAGGAAGTACATCGTGCGGGCATCGAAGAAGCTGCGATTGCCGACGCCGGTCAGATAGAGCTGCGAGATCGCTTCAGTCGGCAGATAGAGGAACGAGGCTTGTGGGTCGCGATAGGCCGACAGGCGGTAGTCCGAGAAGAAATAGTAGTCGGACATCAGGACGCCGTCCCAACCCCAGACCCACTTGTCGTTCAGTGCGAACTGGCCCTTGGTCTCGACGGCGCCGCGGAACTGACGATCACCGGGCTGACCGGCGAGCGCGTTGCGGTCGAGCTGGTCGATGCCGTAGACGCGCACCTGGTAGGCGCCGTCCAGCAGGCGCTGGCGGAATTCGGCCTGGAACAGCACGCCCTGCCTGGAGGTGATGCGCGGATTGAAGGTCGCGTCCATATCGGGCGCGATCGCCCAATAGAACGGGACTTCGACGCCGTAGCCGAACGGCGTGTTCGAGGTGAAGCCCGGCATCAGGAAGCCGGTCTTGCGCTTCACGGTCGGATCGGGCGTCGAGAAATAGGGCATGTAGGCGAGCGGCACGCCGAAGAATTCGAGCTGCGCCGTCTCGAAATACAGCATCTTCTCCTGCTGGTCGTGGATGATGCGGGCACCCTTGACCTGCCAGAGCGGCGGCTTCTTCGGATCGTCCCGGCACGGCGCGCAGGCCGTGTAGACGCCGTTCTCGAACACGGTGTAGTTGCCCGAGGAGCGGTCCGCGCGGGTCGCGGCCATGCGGGTCTGGTCCTCGGTGTCCACGCGCAGCGAATCGACGAAACCGTCGCGGTAGTCGTCGGACAGGTCCAGCATCTCGGCATAGGTGATCTTGCCGTCGGCATCCGTCATGCGGATGTTGCCCTCGGCATGCAGCCGCTTGGTCTTCTGGTCGTAGATGACCCTGTCGGCCTCGACGCTGGTGCCGTTGTAGAACAGCTGAACGTTGCCGACCGCCGAGACGCGCGAATTGTTGTAGTCGTAGTCGACCTCGGTCGCCTGCACGAGCATCTGGCCGTCATTGGCGGCCTTCGGCGGTCTCGGACGCGGCGGCCGCGGATTGTAGGTGAAGCCCTGCGCGGCGGCAGGCGCCACGACGACGAAATCCATCATCCCGGCGAGCGACACGGTCGCGACCAGCGCGAGCAGGATCCGACGGACAGACAAGCCGTATCCGTTCGCGCGCATCCGGGTGCGCGACGTCGATCCAGACACAGGTCCTCGTTGGACGGCAGTCACTAACCGTCCTCCTGGTACAGCAAGGCCAAAAAGCCGGTGAGGCCGCCCACCACTACGGGCAACCACGCCGCAGCGATCGGATGCATCAACTCAGCCTTGCTCAAGTCTTCAGTCACTTTCGACAGAACGTAGAGCAGAAAGCCTGCGCCCACGCCACTCAAAACCATCTTCTGTACGCCGCCCATCCGGAAGAAGCGCAACGACACGGAGGCCGCGAGCATCACCATGGCTGCGAGCAAAAACGGCTGTGCCAGAAGCTTGTGATACTGGAGTCGATAGCCGGCTGTCGCGAAGCCCGAGCTCTCGGACGAACTGATGTAGCTCGGTAGTTGCCAAAAGGACACAGTCTCGGGTGTGGAAAAGCTGTTGCGAACCTGCGCCTCGGTCAGCGTCGTCGGAATCTCGAGGCTGGCCTGGTCGACCGGCGGGGAGTCGAGCGTGAAACGGCGCACGCCCCTGAACAGCCAATGGCCGGATTCGAGCGTCGCCTCGCGCGCCTCGATCCGCTCCTTGAAGTGCTGATCTGTGTCAAACCGGAACAGCGTGAGGCCCGTGAGCCGGATGCCCTGCTGCTCGCTGCGCGCGGCGTTGATGATGGTCTGGCCGTCGCTGGTCACCTGGTTGAGCCAGAAGCCCGAGGCGTCCTGGATGCCGCCGCCGGGCGCCGAGCCGAACAGCTCGGCTTCCATGCGCTTGGACAGCTCGCGCAAATTGGCCGACATCGGATTGTAGGCGACCGTGGCGAGCACGCCGATCACGAGTGCGCTGCCGAGCGCCGGCGAGATGAACTGCCAGGCCGAGATGCCGGCGGCGCGCGCCACCACGAGCTCGAGCCGGCGGGAGAGGGCAAGATAGCAGGTCATCGCGCCGATCAGCATGCAGAATGGCGTCAGCTTCTCCAGCAGTTGCGGCACCCGGAACAACGAGGTCTCGGCCACCATGACAGCGGAGGCGGACGCCAGCCCTGAGGTCTTGCGCACCATCTCGATGTAGTCGACCAGCACCAGCAGCAGGAAAATGCCCGCGAACACGCCAAGCGCGTTGACCACGAAGCGGCCGGCGAAATAGCGCCCGAGCGTGTTGGTGAGCATGCTCATGCGGCGGCCGGCCGTCCGAACAGCCGCGCGATCCGCGCGTTCGACCTGTTGATGGCCTCCAGCAGGCCGGGCGGCGGCTCGACCACGATGCCGCCGATGATCATCCACAGCCCGACGCCGATGGCCCCGAGAACCATCGCGTATTGGACCAGCACCGGACCTTCTGATTTCACCGCCATTACGGAGCAGGCGAAGCCCGCCATGCGCAGTCCGAACACGGCGAGGATCGAGGTGCCGATCGAAAAATTGCGGCTCTGGCGCGTGGTGCGGGGCGCGCCAAGGAAGGCGAAGGTCAGCACCGCAAAGGCGAACGGATAGATCGGCGCCAACAGGCTGTCATGCAGGGCCGAACGGAACTGCCCAGGGATCTGCTTGTAAACGGGATCGTCCTCGGACGGGGCGAACAGCTCCCAGAGATAGCGCTCGCGAATGCCGAGGGTGACGTCGTGACCCTGGTTGCCGAACTTTGACATGTCGAAGCCGTAGCGGCCGAAGGCCACCAGCGCGGGGTCGCGCTTGCCGGCCTCGAAGCGCTGGAGATTGCCGGTCTTCAGCACCAGAAACGAGCCGTTCTCGTTCTTCACGACCTCGCCCTCTTCGGCGACGATCGAGACGCGCTCGTTCGGATCGCGGCGGTCGTCGATGAAGATGCCCTCGAGAATGCCACCGGGCTTGCGCTCGCGGATGCGGATCGTCAGGTTCTTGTCGAGCTGGGCGAAGCGGCCGGGCTGCAGGATGTTGGTGAGCACGTCGGCGGTGATCTCGGCGTCCCATTGCTTGATCCGCCGCATGCCGTCGGGGGCGAGGTAGGCCGCGATGAAGGCGACCAGCAGCGCCACCACGCAGGTGGCGTAGAAGAACGGATAGAACAGCCGGAACGGCGAGAAGCCGGCGGCATTCATCACGATGATTTCCGAATCGGTCGCGAGCTTGTTCAGCGTGTGCGAGATCGCGATCATCAGCGCGATCGGCGAGATGATCAGCACCAGCGCCGGGATGACGAGGCTGGTGATGCCGAGGAAGGTCATGATGGTCTGACCCTGGCTCGTCATCAGGTCGATGCCGCGCAACGCCTGCGTAATCCAGATCACGCCGGTGAGGCTGACCAGGACCAGCGCAAACGACGCCAGCGTCGTGCGGAAAATATACCTATCGATCGACCCCATGCGCTACCGCACGAATCCCACCAAAGCCCCAACGCGCGCACCGAAAATTCCAGTCGTTCGACCAATCCCCTGACAGGGATCCCCCAGGTCGCCCAACCACCTCTTCCGGCAGCTTACTTTCTCACTACCATCCCTTTGATCCGTCAACAAAATGGCTGACCCGTGGCACCGTCAATATATGGTTAATATTTCCCTCGATGTGACCTCCACGCCACGGGCGGTGGTTGGCATCGACCGCTGATCTCGCCCATAGTGTCGAACGCAGAGTGAATCGCCGTTCAGGTCCGGCTCTCGGCCGTATCGATCGATCGGCAAAAGCCCCATGTTTTCGAGGAGTTACCTATGTCCGATGCCATCAAGGTCGGCTTCGTCCCGCTCGCTTCCGCCGCCCGTGGCATTCTGGTCGTGTTCTGTGACGACGCCCTGAAGGTCGGGCCGGCAAGCGCCAAGGCGCTCGGCGGCGCCAGCGAAGTTGTGAAGCGGGCGGCGGCGGCCGGCTCGTTCAAGGGCAAAAGCGGCGCCGCCCTGGACATCCTCGCCCCCGAAGGCCTCAAGGCCGAACGGCTGATCGTGATCGGGACCGGGAAGGCCTCCGCCCTGAAGGGCAACGACTTCCTCAAATTCGGCGGCATGGCGGCCAGCAAGCTCAAGGCGGGTTCCGCGTCCATGACAATCATGGCGGAACTGCCTGATGGCGCCATGACCACCGAGCAGGCGGTTGCGATCGCCTCGGGCCTGCGCTTACGCGCCTACAAGTTCGACCGCTACAAGACCAAGAAGAAGGACGGCGAGGAGGGCGCCTTGCGCGCCGACGTCTCGCTGGCGGTCGGCGATGCGACCGCGGCGAAGAAGGCCTTTGCCTCGGCCGGCGCGGTCGTCGACGGCGTCATCATCGCGCGCGATCTCGTCAACGAGCCGCCGAACGTGCTGTATCCCGAAGAGTTCGCGCGCCGCGCCGGCCAGCTCAGGAAGCTCGGCGTCAGGATCGAGGTGCTCGACGTCAAGGCGATGCAGAAGCTCGGCATGGGCGCGCTGCTCGGCGTTGGCCAGGGTTCGGCCCGGCCGAGCCGCACCGTGATCATGCGCTGGGACGGCGGCAAGAAGGGCGAGGCGCCGGTCGCCTTCGTCGGCAAGGGCGTCTGCTTCGACACCGGCGGCATCTCGATCAAGCCGGCCGGCAGCATGGAGGACATGAAGGGCGACATGGGCGGGGCGGCCTGCGTCGTCGGCCTGATGCATGCGCTCGCCGCGCGCAAAGCCAGGGTCAATGTGGTCGGCGCCATCGGCCTTGTCGAGAACATGCCCGACGGCAATGCGCAGCGGCCCGGCGACATCGTCACCTCGATGTCGGGCCAGACCATCGAGATCATCAACACCGACGCCGAAGGCCGCCTCGTGCTGGCCGACGTGCTCTGGTACGTCGCCAAGAAGACCAAGCCGAAATTCATGGTGGACCTGGCGACGCTGACCGGCGCGATCGTGGTTGCGCTCGGCACCGATCATGCCGGCATGTTCTCCAACAATGACGAGCTCGCCGAGCGCCTGCTCGCGGCCGGCATCGAGAGCGGCGAGAAGGTCTGGCGCCTGCCGCTCGGCCCCGAATACGACAAGCTGATCGACTCCCAGTTCGCCGACATGAAGAACACCGGCGGCCGTCACGGCGGCTCGATCACCGCGGCGCAGTTCCTGCAACGTTTCGTCGACGGTGTGCCCTGGGCGCATCTCGACATCGCCGGAACCGCGATGGGCGCGCCCAAGACCGACATCAACCAGAGCTGGGGAAGCGGCTATGGCGTCCGCCTGCTCGATCGCCTGGTGGCCGATCATTACGAGCGCAAATGACGGAAGTTCTGTTCTACCATCTGCAAAACATGACGGTTGAGAACGTCTTGCCGCCGCTTCTCGAGAAATCGCTCGAGCGCGGCTGGCGCGTCGTGGTGCAGTCGACCTCGCCCGAGCGCGCCGATGCGCTCGATGCGCATCTATGGACCTATCGCGACGATTCCTTCCTGCCGCATGCGACATGGCGGGTGAACGATGTTGCCGAGCAGCCGATCGTGCTGGCGATCGAGGCCGACAATCCGAACGGCGCCAATGTCCGCTTCCTGGTCGACAGCGCCGCGCTGCCCGAGGATGCGGGAGGCTATGAGCGCATGGTGCTGCTATTCAACGGCGACGATCCGGACGCGCTTGCGATGGCCCGCAGCACCTGGACGGATTGCAAGGCGCGCGGATTTGAGGTCACCTATTGGCAGGCTGACGAACGGGGCCGGTGGCAGCGTCGGAATTAGCTGCCACTTGCAATTAATGATAATTTGGACTTTCAAGGGCAGATTGGTTTCGGCCACCTTCGTGCCGCAAAGTGATGTTGGGACAATCGCTTAGGGCTGCTCCTTCATGCGGGGAATTCAGGTTATCGTGCGACATCAAAAGCTTCCAAAGTCGCCCATCGTCGTGTTGGTCGCCGTCGCGCCGCTGATGGCGGGCTGCGCGGGCGCATCCGATATGCTGACGTCCGCCAAGGACGCTGAGTGGTTCAACAAGCCGAGCCGTCTGTTCATCAAGAACATCTCGATCGAGTCGCCGCCGCTGACCCCCGACAAGCCTGTTGGAGCTGAGGATCTCGTCAGCGCCGACGGTGCCTGTCCCGGCATGGCGCCGTCCGGTCCCGCCGACGCCAATGCATCGACCACGCCGCCGGCGCCCACGGGCGGGACGGTCGCGCTCGGTCACACCGAATGCGACGTGGTGCGCGGCATCGGCGCGCCGTCGACCGTCAATCTCTCCAGCGATGCCGCCGGCCGTCGCGTCGCGGTGGTCACCTGGACGACGGGTCCGCGTGCGGGCATCTACACCTTCACCTCGGGGCGCCTCTCCGCGATCGAAGGCACGCCGGAGCCGCCGGTCGTCGCCAAGCCGGCGAAGCCGAAGGCGAAGAAGAAGGCGGCGACCTGACGCATCGTCGGGCCTCCGCCGCCGAGATCATCAAGCCGCTTTGCGTCCCTTGATCGCAGTCGCGGAAGCATGAACCGTGATCTTCCCGGACGCACTCGCCGGCAGTCGCGCCTCTAACCGGCGCCTGAGCTCCGCGCTCTCCGCGTCCGACAGCTTGCCCACGATGCCGCTCGGGCTGCTGACGACCATCGACAGCCAATAATCCTCGAAGTCGGCGAAGGTCCGCTCGACGACCAGCTCGCGGGTTTCGATCTCATGCAGACCGAGTTCCGCCCACAGCGCCTTCAGCGCTTCGAAGCGCGAGATGTCGGCGCTCGGCGGACGGGCTGCGGGGATGCCGAGGGCATCCAGCTCTTCCCACAGCGGCTGGGTCGGTGTGCCGCCCCGCACGATGTCCCAGGTATAGGATGCGACCATGCCGCCGGGCTTGGCGACGCGGACCATTTCCGAGGCGCCCTTGTGCGGGTCGGGGACGAAGAACAGCACCAAGGCCATCACAGCGGCATCGAAGCGGTTGGCGTCATAGGGCAGGGCCATCGCATCGCCGATCGAGAGCTCGACCGCCTTTGCCGAGAACTTCTGGCGCGCCGTTGCAATCTGTGCGTCCGAGGGATCGATCGCGGAAACGGATGACGGGGCGGATTTCGCCAGAAGAAGCTCGGTGAATGCACCGTTGCCGGCGCCCACGTCCACCCAGCTCAATCCGGGGCGGAGCGCCAGCCAGTCGAGGAAGAGCGTTCCGGCCGATCGGCTCCAGGGTGACATGAAGCGCTCGTAAGCCACGCCGTCGGTGAATTTGATCGGTTCGGGTGCAGACACCTGGCATCTCCCTGCGCGCGCATTTTATGCAGTCTTTTGCGCGTTCAATTGCAATTCATCGATCATTCGCTGGCGCATCACGAATTTCTGGATCTTGCCGGTCACCGTCGTCGGGAATTCATCGACGAAGCGGATGTAGCGCGGGATCTTGAAGTGGGCGATGCGGTCCTTGCAGAACGACCTGACGTCCAGCTCTGTCATGGTGCCGCCCTGCTTGAGCCTGATCCAGGCGCAAAGCTCTTCGCCGAAGCGTTCGTCGGGGATACCGAACACTTGCGCGTCGGCAACCGCCGGATGCTGGTAGAGCACGTTCTCGATCTCGACGGGGTAGACGTTCTCGCCGCCGCGGATCGCCATGTCCTTGCTGCGGCCGACGACATTGCCGTAGCCCTCCGCGTCGAAGGTGCCGAGATCACCGGTGTGCATCCAGCCGTCGGCATCGATCGCCTCGCGGGTCTTCTCCGGATCGTTCCAGTAGCCCAGCATCACGGAATAACCGCGCGTGCAGAACTCGCCCGGCGCGCCGACACGGACGGTGTTGCCATCTGTGTCGACGATCTTGACCTCGACATGCGGATGGATGCGGCCGACGCTGCCGACCTTGCGTTCGATCGGATCATCGGTCGAGGTCTGCAGGCAGACCGGGCTGGTCTCGGTCATGCCGAAGATGATGGTGAGATCGCGCAAGTGCATGTCGGACAGGCAGCGCTTCATCATCTCGATCGGGCAGGGGGCGCCGCCGGCCCAGCCGGTGCGCAGCGAGCCCAAGTCGAAGCGCGAGAACTCGGGGTGGTTCAACATTGCCAAGAACATCGTCGGGACACCGCCGACGCCGGTGCAGCGTTCGGCCGCCATCGTTGCGAGCGAAGCGAGCGGATCGAACCATTCGGACGGCAACACCATCGTGGCGCCGTGGGCGATGCACATCAGCGTACCCACCACCATGCCGCCACAGTGATAGAGCGGCACCTGGATGCAATATCTGTCGTTGCCGGTCAGGCCCATGGTCCGGCCGACGAAGAAGGCGTTGTTGAGGATGTTGCGATGGCTCAGCGTGGCGCCCTTGGGCGAGCCCGTGGTGCCGCTGGTGAACTGGATGTTCACCGCGTCGGTGTTCTTCAGCTCCGTGCTCAATTCTCTCAGCTGCGCGCGAGAGCGATCCGTCGCCATCTTCTGAACCGCATCGAAGCGGATGAACCCTGGGGCATCCGTGCCGATGCAGATCAGAAGTTTCAGGGACGGCAGTTTCGCCGCATTCAAGTGACCGGGCGATGAGGTCGCAATCTCCGGTGCAAGCGTGTTCAACATGCTGATGTAGTCACTGGTCTTGAAAGACGCCGCGGTGACCAGCGCGGCGCATCCGACCTTGTTGAGCGCGTATTCCAGCTCACCGACGCGATAGGCCGGGTTGATGTTCACCAGGATCAGGCCGGCTTTGGCGGTGGCGAACTGCGTGAGGATCCATTCCGCATTGTTGGGCGACCAGATCCCGACGCGTTCGCCGCGTTTCAAACCGAGCGCCAGGAAGCCGGCGGCCAGGTCATCGACCTGTTGGCGCAGCTGCTTGAAGCTCCAGCGGATGCCTTGATGCCGGACGACCAGAGCTTCGCGTTCCGACAGCCGCTCGCAGGCCTGGTCGAAGAAAGCTCCAATCGTGTCCTCGATGAGGGGCGTATCGGTTGATCCGCGGACGTGGCTCTCGGTGATCGGCATGACACCTCCTTCGCCAATTGCATCCAAATCGAAATCAATTCGGCCGACGGCTTGCGATCGCCGGGCCACAAAACAGCAAAACTAAAAATTGGCGCAAGCCTATGAGGCGCCGGGCCAACGCGCAAGCAAGTAGTGAACAGGTGTAGAAAAAGTTTGCAATGAAATCTCGGCTGGAGGCTTGTCGCACTGGCACGGCCCGATCGGTGGTTGAATACAGCGCCTTAGCTCGCCGCCTCGTCGAACTGCGCATCGCCTCTAACCATTGCTCTTCCGCGCGCGCCTCTCCGCCGTGGGGCCGGATCATTCGCGATGCGCTGACACCCCCTTGCAGACACATCGCACGGGATAGACCGCGCTTGATCTGGATCATGGAGCTCGTGCGGCCGCCAGTGCAGGCTGGGACGGCTACCCCGAGAGAAGGGGCTGCCATCATGGCAAGACATTTCAGAGGATCATCCAGGGGTCATTGACGTGAGCAACCTCGCAAAGATTGAACGCGATCCGAATTACCAGGAGCTCGTACGCCGGCGCTCGTCGCTGGGCTGGCTGCTGTCGGCGGTCATGCTTGTCATCTATTTCGGCTTCATCCTGCTGGTGGCCTACGCTCCGAAGTTTCTGGGAATACCGCTGGGCAGCGGCGTGACGACGATCGGTATTCCGATCGGACTGTCCGTCATCGTGCTCGCCTTCGTGCTGACGGGAATCTACGTCCGTCAGGCCAATTCCAGCTACGACGTACTCATCCGCAAGATCGTCGAGGAGAACCGCTCGTGAAGAGATTCGCCTTTCTATCGGTCATTTTGCTCGCAAGCATGCCCACCATCGCGCTCGCGGCCGGCGCCATCGAGGGCGGCTCGAAGCAGGCGACCAACTGGTCGGCCATCGGCATGTTCGTCGGATTCGTCGGCCTGACGCTCGCCATCACTTATTGGGCCGCCAAACGGACCGCCTCGGCTGCAGATTTCTACTCGGCCGGCGGCGGCATCACGGGATTCCAGAACGGACTTGCGATCGCGGGCGACTACATGTCGGCGGCCTCGTTCCTCGGCTTATCGGGTCTCGTCTACACCTCGGGCTACGACGGCCTGATCTACTCGGTCGGCTGGCTGGTGGGATGGCCGATCGTCACCTTTCTGATCGCCGAGCAGTTGCGCAATCTCGGAAAGTTCACCTTTGCCGACGTCACGTCGTTTCGGCTCGGGCAGACCGAGATCCGGATCCTGGCGGCGTGCGGCTCGCTGGTGACCGTTGCATTCTACCTCATCGCGCAGATGGTCGGGGCCGGCAAGCTGATCCAGCTGTTGTTCGGTCTCGACTATTGGATCGCGGTCGTCCTGGTCGGCGGTCTGATGATGATCTACGTGACGTTCGGTGGAATGAAAGCGACGACGTGGGTGCAGATCATCAAGGCGGTGCTGTTGCTCTCGGGGGCGACGTTCATGGCCGGGGCCGTCCTCTACAAGTTCGGGTTCAGTCCGGAAGCCCTGTTCACCAAGGCAACCGAGGTGCATCCCAAGAAGCTCGCGATCATGGAGCCGGGCACCCTCATCTCCAACCCGCTCTCGGCTATCTCGCTCGGCCTGGCGCTGATGTTCGGAACGGCGGGCCTGCCTCACATCCTGATGCGCTTCTTCACCGTGAAGGACGCCCAGGCTGCCCGCAAGTCGGTGTTCTACGCCACCGGTTTCATCGGCTACTTCTATATCCTGACCTTCATCATCGGCTTTGGCGCGATCACGCTGGTTTCGACCGACGCGATGTTCCTGGACGGCAGCATCCTCGAGAAGACCAAGAGCGGAATCGCGGCGATCAAGGGCGGCTCCAACATGGCGGCGATCCACCTCGCGAACGCCGTGGGCGGCAACCTGTTCCTTGGCTTCATCTCGGCAGTTGCCTTCGCCACCATCCTTGCCGTCGTATCGGGGCTGGCGCTGGCGGGGGCATCGTCCATCAGCCACGATCTCTACGGCATGGTGATCAAGGGCGGGAACGCGAATGAGCAGGACGAGATCCGCGTGTCGAAGATCGCGACACTGGTGCTCGGCGTGCTTGCGATCTTCCTCGGCATCGTGTTCGAGAACCAGAACGTCGCCTTCATGGTCGGCCTTGCCTTCGCCATCGCAGCCTCCTGCAATTTCCCTGTGCTGGTGATGTCGATCTTCTGGAAGGGACTGACGACGCGGGGAGCGGTGATCGGCGGCTTCCTCGGTCTGGTCAGCGCGGTCGTCGGCGTGGTGCTCTCGCCGGCGGTCTGGGAGGTGACGCTTGGCTTCGCCAAGGGCTCGGCTCCGATCAGGCTGGACAATCCGGCACTGTTCTCGATGGCCATCGCCTTCGCGGGGATCTGGCTGGTCTCGATGCTGGATCGCAGCAAGCGTGCCGCGGTCGACCGCGATGGCTTCGATGCGCAATATGTCAGGTCCCAGACCGGTATCGGAGCGGCTTCAGCGACGGCTCACTGAACGAGGGTTCAAGGACATTGCTTCGACACCGGCCGGGTCAGTTGCCCCTGCCGGTGCGACTGGATGGTCAATCGCCGGGTCCTCAGGTCGTCCGCATCTTCGAAAGGTCGAAATGCCCAAGGCATTCGATATCGGCAACCCGCCGTTCGATCGTCTGACGCCGAACGAGGCCGAGACGTTGCGGTCCGCGCTCGACATCGCCTACTTCAGCCCGGGAGAAGCGATCATCAGGCGCGACGCTCCGGCGGAGGCACTCTATGTCGTGATCAAGGGCATCGTCGAGGAGAGGAGCGAGGTCGACCTGCTCGCATTGCTCGGCCCCAAGGACACGTTCGACAGTCGCGCGCTCGTTCACGATCATAACGGCCACCAGTTTTTCGCCCGCGACGAGACGCTCTGTTATGTCATCCCGCGGAAGGTCGCTCTCGATCTGATCAGGGCCAATCCACGCTTTGCCGCGTTCTTCTACCGCGAGATATCCCGGAAGCTGGACGAACTCGCCAACGACGAGGAGGCGCGACGTTACGGCTCGTTGATGCACGCCAAGGTCGGCGACTTGTTCTTGCATCCGCCGGTGTTTCTGGCGGCCGGCGACACGATCGAAACCGCCGGACACCTGATGCGCGAGATCAACAGCAATGCGCTGTTCGTCCGGGACGGCGAGCGGGTCGGCATCATCACCGGCATGAATCTGTCCAAGGCGGTGGTGCTTGGGCGCCAGTCCATCCAGACGGCGGTGGGCACGCTCGCGAATTACGACATCGTGTCCCTGCGACGCGACGATTTCGTATCCTCGGCTCTCTTGCTGATGACCAAGCACAACAAGCGGCGGCTTGCCGTGCGCGAGGATGAGGAGTTCGTCGGGATTCTGGAGGAGATCGACCTGCTGGGATTTCTGGCGGGAAGCGCCCAGGTCACGGCGGGCCGCATCGATCGTGCCTCAAGCCGGCAGGACCTTGCCACCGCGGCGCGCGAGATCGAGACGCAAACGCGCGTGCTGCGGCGGCAAGGGGTCAAGGTGGAGGTCATTGCGGAGATCGTCTCCGATCTCAACCGACGCCTGCTGTCGCGGGTGTTTGACATGGTCGCGCCGGCGAAGCTGCGCACCGGCAGCTGTCTGATCGTGATGGGAAGCGAGGGGCGGGGGGAGCAGACCGTACGGACCGATCAGGACAACGGCCTCATCCTGGCTGGCCCCGTGCAGGGTGAAATCCTGGACGCGTTCCGTCACGACTTCTTCGACGCTCTTCAGAGCTTCGGCTTTCCACCGTGTCCTGGCGACATCATGGTGCGCAATCCGGCCTGGTCCAGGCCGCTCGCCGACTATCTCGCAGATCTGCGCCGCTGGATCGTGCTTCCCGACCAGGCCGGGCACATGAATGTGGCCATCATCTACGATGCGCAGGCGATCGCGGGCGATGAACAACTCCTGGACGACGCCAAGACGGCGCTGATCGATATGACCCGGGGCGAGCAGGCGTTCATGGCCCACTTTGCGCGCGCGGTCGACGCGTTCGAGACGCCGATCGGCCTCTTCAACAATTTGATCACGTCCGAGGGCACGGGAGACGCGCTCGACCTCAAGAAAGGTGGCATCTTTCCGATCGTGCACGGCATTCGCAGCCTGGCGCTCGGACAGGGGCTGCGCGAGACCTCCACCGACAAGCGCATCTCCCGGCTCTGCGACCTCGGGGTGCTGCAAGCGGACTTTGGACGCGACCTGAAGCAGGCCTTCCGGTTCCTGCTGATGCTTCGGCTCGACGGCCAACTGGCCGCCTCCGCCGGCGCATCGGGGACGCTGGTGCGACCGTCGCACCTGTCCAGCATGGAACGCCACCTCCTGCGCGACGCACTCCAGGTGGTGAAGAAGTTTCGCGAGATCGTCGGTCATCACTTCAAGCTCGGCATGTTCTAGAATGCTGCCTCGCGCGATCAAGCGACTGTTGCACCAGGCCACCCTGAGCGACCAATCCTACCGCTTCATGTTCGGCCGTGCCCCTGACGACGAGTTCGTCGTCATCGATTGCGAGACCACGGGTCTCAACGTACGAACGGACGACGTTGTCGCGATCGCCGCGATCAAGATCCGTGGCAATCGGATTTTGACCAGCGCGCGTTTCGAAGCCATCATCCATCCCGACAGGGAGCTCGGAGCAGAGGCGATCAGGATTCACCATCTGCGCCGGTCCGACGTCGAGGCCGCGCCGATCGTTTGGAAGGTGCTGCCGAGCCTTCTGCATTTCATCGGGCCGCGCCCGCTGATCGGCTACTATGTCGACTTCGATATCGCCATGCTGGACAAGTACATCCTGCCGCTGGTGGGAATTGAGCTGCCCAACGAACGCATCGAAGTGTCGCGGCTTTATTACGACCGCAAATACGGCGACGCGCCGCCCAACACCTCGGTCGATCTGTCATTCGCCGCGATGCTGGGCGACCTCAGCATTCCGCCGCTCGGACAGCATGATGCGTTCAACGACGCATTGATGACGGCGATGATGTTCGTGCAGTTGCGCGACCTGGCCCGGCGCGGCGTGCGCATCCCGCGCCAACGTAACAGCCCGGTCTTCAATCCGACCGGGGCGTGATCGAGGCTCGGTACGGGAGCAGATTGCCCAACAATTACCGATGGGATCGCTGAGGTATCGTGACACCTGTACTGTGCATGGGGTTGTTTTACAGTTTTGGTCTAGCTCGCCGCCTCGTCGAACTGCGCACTCGCTTCGAGCCATTGCTCTTCCGCGCGCGCCAGCGCGTCGGCGGCGTTGGCGCGGGCCTTCGACAATTGCGCGGCCTGCTTGGGATCCCGCGTGAAAATGTCGGGGAGGGCGAGCGCAGTGTCGATCTTGGCGATGATCTCGGTGACGCGGGCGATCTCGGCCTCGGCCTCCGCGATGCGTTTCTTCAGCGAGCCGCGATTGTCCGACTTCGGGCGCTGCGGCTTTTCGATTTGAGAGCTGCGTTCGCGCGGAGCCGGTTCCGCATTGCGCGCGGACAGCACAAGGCGGCGATATTCGTCGAGGTCGCCGTCGTAAGTGGTCACGGTGCGGTCGGCGACGATCCAGAGCTGGTCGGCGCAGGCCTCGATCAGATAGCGGTCGTGCGAAACCATGATGATCGCGCCGGGAAACTCGTTGATGGCTTCGGCAAGAGCAGCGCGGCTGTCGATGTCGAGATGGTTGGTCGGCTCGTCCAGGATGATCATGTTTGGGCCGAAGAAGGTGGCGAGCCCCAGCAGCAGCCGCGCCTTCTCGCCGCCCGAGAGCTTTCCCGCCTTGGTGTCGGCGGCCTTGCCGGAAAAGCCGATCGCGCCGGCGCGGGCGCGCACCTTGGCCTCGGGTGCATCGTTCCCCATCAGCTTGCGGACGTGATCGTAAGTCGAGGCGTCCTCGTTCAGCTCGTCGAGCTGATGCTGCGCGAAATAGGCGATCGACAGCTTGTCGGCGCGCGTCACCTTGCCGGAGAAGGGGGCAAGCCGCGCGGCGAGCAGCTTGACCAGCGTCGACTTGCCGTTGCCGTTGGCGCCGAGAAGCGCGATGCGATCGTCATTGTCGATGCGCAGCGTCACGCGGGAGAGCACCGGCATGGCGGGATCGTAACCGACGGACACGTTGTCGACGGCGATGATCGGCGGCGACAGCAATTTCTCAGGAGCCGGAAAGGTGATCTCGCGCACGTCCTCGGTCACCAGCGCCGTGATCGGCTTCAGCCGCTCCAGCATTTTCACGCGAGACTGCGCTTGACGCGCCTTCGACGCCTTGGCCTTGAAACGGTCGACGAAGGCCTGCAGGCGGGCGCGTTCGGCCTCCTGCCGCTTGACGGCCTTGGCATCGAGCAGCTCGCGCGCGGCGCGCTGCTCCTCGAAAGAGGAGTAGCCGCCCTTGTAGAGCGTGAGCTTGCCGCGCTCCAGATGCAGGATCTGGTCGACCGAACTTTCCAGGAGGTCGCGGTCATGGCTGATCACGATCACCGTGCGCGGATAATGCGCGAGGTGGTCCTCCAGCCACAGCGTGCCTTCGAGGTCGAGATAGTTGGTGGGCTCGTCGAGCAGCAACAGGTCGGGAACCGCGAACAGCGTCGCGGCGAGCGCGACGCGCATGCGCCAGCCGCCGGAGAATTCGGCGCAGGGACGCAGCTGGTCCGCGGCGGAAAAGCCGAGGCCCGAGAGAATCGCGGCGGCGCGACTCGGCGCCGAATGGGCGTCGATGTCGACGAGCCGGGTCTGGATCTCGGCAATCCGGTGCGGATCGGTGGCGGTGTCGGCCTCTGCGAGCAGCGCTTCGCGCTCGATGTCGGCCTTAAGCACGACCGAGATCAGGCTTTCCGGTCCGTTCGGGGCTTCCTGCGCCAGGCTGCCGACGCGCCAGCGCGGCGGCAGGCTCACCGAGCCGTGCTCCGCCGAAAGCTCGCCGCGGATCACCTTGAACAGCGTCGATTTGCCGGTGCCGTTGCGCCCGACCATGCCGACCCGCGCGCCGGGCGTGATCTGCACGGAGGTGCTGTCAATCAGAAGGCGTCCGGCGAGACGGACGGAGAGGTCGGTGATGGTGAGCATGCGGCCTTGTCACCGCAGGCGGGATCAAACGCAACCCGATTTTTTCGTCAATGCGTATCGAGGTCGCGCTTCCTCAGCTCGTTCAAAAGCTGCTCGAGATGGGTCGGGAGCCGCGACTCGGGTCGGAGGCTCTGCTGAAGCCGCTCGCCCACGGCATCGCAGATCGAGCGGCTGGTGCGCCGGTCGATCTGTTCGCTGTCATTGGCAAGGAGGCCAGCCATCTCAGGGTTCCCAGTATTTAAAGTAACGACGCCCTACCAAGTCATTGGCCCCCAAAATGGTTTCGCCAAGCCTTGGGATGACTGGCCTTCTAGTAAAAATTGTATGAATTCGCTGAATCTGCCCAAAGATAAGGCCCCGGCGGGGGGACACCGGGGCCTCTCCTTGGAAGGTACCGCAGGGGGAACAGTACCTCACGTATTCAGAAATGTGCTGTCGGGCTCAGTAGCAGCGGTTGATCAGCCGCCAGCGGGGTCCCCAGGGGGTCGGGACCAGCCGGCGCACATAGCAGCCGCCATAGCCGTAGGAGACAGGGGCATAGGCATAAAAGCGCGGTCCGCCCCAGCCCCAGCCGTGATGCCAGCCGCCGCCATGCCAGCCCCAGCCGCCATGCCAGTGAGCGGAGGCGGAGGTGGGAGCGAGCGCGGCACCCAGGGCGACCGCGGCGACTGCAGCGAGCGAAAGTTTCCTCAACATGATGATCTCCTCAAAACTGCCGGCGCGGGGCTATCGCGTCGATGGAAAGGCCGCCGAAACGATCCGCCTCGGCAAGGAGGCTTGGTTTCGATGGCGCCGACGATACGCCAGCGAGGCTGAACCAAACCCTGACAGCGCCTTCAGATTGGGTTCATCTGGGTGAAATCGTTGTAATCCATGCTGGAATCCGGCCCGGTTCAGGGCTTCCGTCTGCGGCGAAGCGCCCGTGAGGCGGATCCGCCACTCGCTTGCCGGATCGCGAAGGCGCCGATATAAGCCCCGCAACTCCGAACCACGCTTTTTCTCTTCAAGGACAAGATCATGGCCATCGAACGCACTTTCTCGATCATCAAGCCCGACGCCACCGCGCGTAACCTGACCGGCGCCGTGAACGCCGTGATCGAGAAGGCGGGCCTGCGCATCGTCGCGCAGAAGCGCATCCGCATGACCAAGGAACAGGCCGAGACCTTCTACGCCGTCCACAAGTCCCGCCCGTTCTTCGGCGAGCTCGTCGAGTTCATGACCTCGGGCCCGGTCGTCGTTCAGGTGCTGGAAGGCGAGAGCGCCGTCGCCAAGTACCGCGACGTCATGGGCGCGACCGATCCGTCCAAGGCGGCCGACGGCACCATCCGCAAGCTCTACGCCAAGTCGATCGGCGAGAACTCGGCTCACGGCTCGGATGCTCCGGAGACCGCCGCGATCGAGATCGCGCAGTTCTTCTCGGGCAACGAGATCGTCGGCTAACCAGCCGGCAGGTTAGGTCGACAGGGGACTCATTGTGAACTGGCTCGGGCAGATCTTCGATCCCGCCACGATCGGGGCATTCTTCACCCAGTTCCGCAATGAGATGGCCGAGCCGACCTTCTGGATCGCGGTCGGCAAGATCATCTGGATCAACGTCCTGCTCTCCGGCGACAACGCGCTGGTGATCGCGCTTGCCTGCCGCGGCCTCAAGCCGCGGCACCGGCTGTGGGGCATGGTGCTCGGGGCCGGCGCCGCGGTGCTGCTGCGGATCATCTTCACCGGCATCGTCGCCAGCCTGATGGCGCTGCCGTATCTGAAGCTGGTCGGCGGCCTCGCACTGATCGTGATCGCGGCCAAGCTGGTGGTGCCTGAGAACGAGGAGGAGGACGTCGAATCCGCCTCGCATCTGTGGCAGGCGGTGCAGATCGTCGTCGTCGCCGACATCATCATGAGTCTGGACAATGTCATCGCGGTCGCCGCCGCCGCCAATGGCAGCGTGCCGCTGCTGGTGCTCGGTCTCGCCATCTCGGTGCCGCTGATTGTCGCGGGCGCTGCGCTGATCATGGCACTGCTCGCAAAACTGCCGATCCTGGTGTGGGCCGGCGCGGCGCTGCTCGGCTGGATCGCCGGCGAGGTGATCGCGACCGATCCCGGGGTAGAGCCGAAGCTGCATTCGCTCTCCGAAGGTCCGTTCGGCGCCTCGCTGGACCGGATGCTCGGCACTCTGCATATCCCGCCGCAATTCGCCCACGGCGGAGATGGCGCTGAATATCTCTGCGCCGCCCTCGGCGTCGTCGTCGTGCTGCTGGTCGGCGCGATCTGGCGCCGGCGCAGCCTGCATGCCGCTGCGCTCGAAGCCTCCGAGGCGCATGCCAAGGCGTCTGCCGAGTAAAAAAGGCGTCTGCCGAGTGAAATCTACCGCCGCACGATCGACCCCGATCGTCCGATCAGGCGGGCGAGCTGCTTGAAGCGGCTGCCGACGCGGTCGGCGACGAGATCACCTAACCTATGCTCGAACACCAGCATCAGCTTGCGCCCATGGCTGCGGAAATGCGTGGCGGGCAGTACGCCCGGGCGCGCCGCCGAGATCAGATGCGCGACGCGGAAGGCCGCGCCAAGCAGGCGGGCGCGCTCGAGCTGGGCCGGCGTCAGCAATTCCTGCACGGTCAGCGGCGGCTGGTTCTCTTCGCTGAGGCCGGCATAGCGATAGAATACCGACAGGCCGATGAAGGCGCGCTCGCGATGGTCGATCGCTCCGAAATTGGCGTTGACCACGAGGCTCAGCGTCTGCTCGCCGCGATGATCGGGATGGACGCGCCAGCCGATGTCGGACAGAAGGCAGGCAGTATGGCGCAGGCGACGGTCTTCCTCGGTCTCGCGCAGCTTCACCACGCGCGCGAGGCGATCGGTCCAGGCGATCAGCTCACGGGCGTGCTTGGCCGAGCGCGACAGCAGCTGGTTGAGCTCCTCCGCCGCGCAGATCAGCCCGTCCTTGTTGCGCTCGGACTCCGGCAGCTTCTCGTGCAGCAGGCCTTCGCGCACGCCGAAGGTCGAGAACACGATGGTCTTCGGCTTAGCAACGCGGATGATGTGCTCGAGCACGAGTGCTGCGTAGGTGAGGAGCGGGCGCCGCGCATCCGCGACGACCTCGATGTCGGCGAGCATGTTGGCGGCGGCGAGGCGCCGCAGTCGGCGGGCAAAATCGAGCGCCTCGGCCGCTTGTATGGAATAGCCGTGCATCACCTGCAGCGGATAGCCGCTCTGGATGATGTGGATGCGCGCAAGCGCGCGCCAGGTGCCGCCGACGGCGTAGAAGGTGCGGCCGCGACCGGTGGCGAGCTGGTCGACCTCGTCAATCGCCTCGCGCACGATGCGATCGGCGCGCTTCAGCGATTTGTGCGCGAGGTCCTGGAGCGCGAGGCCGCCGAGCGGCAGCGTCACGCCGCTGCGCAAGCTGTTGCCGCGTACGTCGATCAGTTCGAGCGAGCCGCCGCCGAGATCGCCCACGATGCCGTCGGGACGGTGAATACCGGAGATCACACCGAGCGCCGACAGCTTTGCTTCGCGCGGTCCCGAGAGGATCTCGATCTTCACGGCGCAGATGCGCTCGGCTTTTGCAATGAAGTCGGGGCCGTTGGAAGCATCGCGGCAGGCGGCGGTCGCGATCGCGAACACGCGGCCGACCTGCATCACGCGGCACAGCGCGCGAAAGCGCTTCAGCGAAGTCAGCGCCTTGTCGACGGCGTCAGGCGCGAGCAGGCCCGTGCTCTGCACCTCGCGCCCGAGGCCGCACAGCGTCTTTTCATTGAAGATCGGAATCAGGCTCCGCGCCAGCGCCTCGTAGACGACGAGACGAACCGAGTTGGAGCCGATGTCGATGACCGCGACGCTAGCGCCACGCTTGCGCGGCCGTTTCAAGGCGAGGATCTCCGGTCAGGACTGATGGCGTTCGTTCCGGCGCGTGAGACGGCGCGGCGAGGATTCCTTGAGCGACTTTCCACGGCCAGACAGACTCGGATTTGTCATGAAGTAATTGTGCACGTTGAAAGGCTCTTCGCCCTTCGCGGCCTTCATACGCGTTGAGGACCCGTCCGGCAACAATTGCCAGCTTTGCTCGTTGTCCTTGAGATTCGCGACCATGATCTGTTCGAGAACCTGCTGATGCACCGTCGGATTTTGCAGCGGACACAGCACCTCGACACGGCGGTCGAGGTTGCGCGGCATCATATCCGCCGACGAGATATACACAGCCGCTTTCGCGCTCGGCAGGCCCTGGCCCATGCCGAAGCAATAGATTCGGCCGTGTTCCAGGAATCGTCCGATGATGGACTTGACGCGGATATTCTCCGACAGGCCGGGAATGCCGGGGCGCAGGCAGCAGATACCGCGGACCACGAGCTCGACCTGCACGCCGGCCTGTGAGGCTTCATAAAGCGCATCGATGATATCAGGATCGACGAGCGCATTCATCTTCATCCAGACCGCGCCGGGCTTGCCGTGACGGGCGTGCTCGGTCTCGCCCTGGATGTGCTCGATGATGCGCTTGCGCAAGGTCAGCGGCGACACCGCCATCTTTTCCAGATCACTCGGCGCGGCGTAGCCGGTGATGAAGTTGAACACGCGCGCGGCGTCGCGGCCGATGGTTGGTTCCGAGGTGAAGTAGGACAGGTCGGTATAAATACGCGCGGTGACCGGATGATAGTTGCCGGTGCCGGTATGGACGTAAGTGGTGAGGCTGCCGCCCTCGCGGCGCACCACCATCGAGAGCTTGGCGTGCGTCTTCAATTCGAGGAAGCCGTAGACGACTTGCACGCCGGCGCGTTCGAGGTCGCGCGCCCAGCGGATGTTGGCTTCTTCGTCGAAGCGCGCCTTCAACTCGATCAGCGCGGTGACGGACTTGCCGGCTTCGGCAGCTTCGGCGAGCGCGCGCACGATCGGCGAGTTGTTGGAGGTGCGGTAGAGCGTCTGCTTGATCGCGACGACGTCGGGATCGCGCGCGGCCTGTTGGAGAAATTGCACCACCACGTCGAAGGATTCGTAAGGATGATGGACGATCAGGTCCTTTTGTCTGATAGCCGCGAAGATATCGCCGCCATGCTCGCGCACGCGCTCGGGATGGCGCGGCACGTAAGGGGTGAATTCGAGATCAGGCCGGTCGAGCCGGGTGAGTTGCGACAGCTCGTTCATGGCAAGCACGCCGTCGACCAGGAATACCTCGTCGTCGGCCGCCGACAGCGCGTGCTGCACGAAGTTGCGCAGTTCTTCCGGCATCTTGGCGTCGATCTCAAGCCGGATCACCGATCCGCGGCGACGCCGCTTCAGCGCGGTCTCGAACAGGCGGACGAGGTCTTCGGCTTCTTCCTCGATTTCGAGCTCGGAGTCGCGGATGATGCGGAAGGCGCCCTGGCCGTGGAGACTGTAGCCGGGGAACAGGCGGTTGATGAACAGGCTGGTGGCCTGCTCCAGCGAGATCAGGCGGACCTTGCTCTCGGCCGGCAGGCGGATGAAGCGGTCGATCTTGCCGGGCATGCGGATCAGCGCGTTCATCGGCTTGCCATCAGCCTCGCGCGTCAGCTGGAGTGCGATGGTGAAGCCGAGGCTCGGGATGAACGGGAAGGGGTGGGCCGGATCGATCGCCAGCGGCGTCAGCAGCGGGAACACGTTGTTGAGGAAATACTCCTCGAGCCAGGTTCGCTCCGCCTTGGTGACGTCCTTACCGTCGACCAGCGCGATGCCGACGTCGGCCAGCGTGCCGCGCAACTCACGCCAGATCGCCTGCTGATCACTGGCAAGTTGCGAAACCGTGCGGTTGATCAGCGCCAGCTGCTCGGACGGGGTCAGCCCGTCAGGGGCACGCTCGGCAATGCCCTCGCGGACCTGCGCCTTGATGCCGGCGACGCGGACCATGAAGAACTCGTCGAGGTTATTGGCTGAGATCGACAGGAATCGCACCCGCTCCAGCATGGGGTGGCTGGGGTTGACCGATTCCTCCAGGACGCGACGGTTGAAATGCAGCCAGGACAACTCGCGATTGATGAATCGCTCGGGGCTTGAGGCGATCGCCGGCAAGCCCCCGGTTTCCGTGGCTTTCTCCTTTGTTTCAACAGCTTGCGCGGAATCCATGAGAAGTCGGTCCATCCATTTCGCCCCAATTTGCGACTTATGCGCAAAACCGGCCGGAGCATGTGTTAATGCGATGACGTTTCGATGACATTGATGTTCCGCCGCCGCGCCGCGCCGCGTCAAGCGGGCCCGGCGCTCAGGCGTCCCGAAGCAGCTCGGCGGCCAGCGCCCTTGTGACGGGACGGCCGAGCCGCAGCGCCTCGCTGTCGAGCTGTTCCACCGCGCGCCGTGCGGCGGCCGAGGAGCGCTCCAGCCGGGTCGCAAGGTAGCTCACGACAGCCTCGTCCACGGTGAGCTGGCGATCGGCACAGAACTTGACGATCAGGCCGCGGAACAGCTGGTCATCCGGTGGCGCGAGCGAAATCACGGGGATCGTCCGCAGCCGGGAGCGCAGGTCGCGGAGCTCGACCTCCACCGCCGCGGGCGCCTCGCGACCGGTGAACAGCACATAGGCGCCGTCCTCGCGGGCCAGGTTCATCAGATGGAAGAGAGCACGCTCGTCAAAATCACCAGCCTTGAGATCCTCAACGACCAGCGCGCCGGTCGCAAGCGCGCCGGGGACGGCGGCGGCACTCAGGGCGCCGGCTGTGGTCGAGCGGGCGCCTGATTCCTCGGCCCAGATCGCGGCGAGATGGCTTTTGCCCGAGCCTTCCGGGCCGGCGAGCCACATGATCCGGTTGGGCCATTCCGGCCAGCTGTCGATCAGGGCAAGACCGGCGGCATTGGCAGGGCCCTCGAGGAAATTGTCCCGGCTGAGGCTCTCCGCATGTGGAAGCGAAAACGCCAATTGTCGGGGATGAACGCGGCCTGCCACGCTTGCTTTGCTCCTTACCGGCGCGCCGGCATTGTCTGACGAGAATGGACTTATTCGATCGGGAGTTGGCCTTTTGCTGGGCCGCACCCCTCTCATTTGGCTTCGATCGTGCTCATGTGCCGCAGCCACTCCACGAGATAGAGCGACACCGAGGACAGGGTGAACACCGTGACGAGCCCCATCAGGATTATATCATACGGCGACGACCTGAAGCCGAAGGCGAGGGCGGCCAGCACCAGCGCCGCATACGCGACCTGTGCCGCTGTGTTTAGCTTGGATACTTTCGACGGCCTCATCTCCACCGGCTTGTCGAATAGCCAGGACACGATCACCGCAGTGACGATCATGATGTCGCGGGATACCACCAGGATCACGATCCAGCGCGGGATGTCGCCCCAGATGCCGAGCGACAGGTAGATCGACACCAGCAGCGCCTTGTCGGCCAGCGGATCGAGCAGGGCGCCGAGCTCGCTGGTCATGTTGAAGCGCTTGGCCAAAAAGCCGTCGACGGCGTCGCTGATGCCTGCGATCAGGAAGACGGCGAACGCCACCTCCATTTGGCTCGACACGATGGCCCAAACGATAATCGGGACCAGCATGATGCGGCCCAGGGTAATAATGTTTGGAATACTCACACGGCGCTTCCCGGCACCCGACCTGACCTTGAATCCGACCTCTAAGAGGCTGAACCGGTTGATATCTCTACATAGTATAGGGCGGGGCGCCACGCTTGCCATTGCGCATCCCCGGAATTCGACGTAACCAGCCGCAAACCCACTGGAAATCGGGCATGACCGACCGCAAAAACGGCCTCACTTACGCCGATTCAGGCGTCGATATCGACGCGGGCAACCGCCTGGTCGACCTGATCAAGCCGATGGTGCGCGCCACCGCCCGGCCGGGCGCGGATGCCGAGATCGGCGGATTCGGCGGCCTGTTCGACCTCAAGGCGGCCGGCTTCAAGGACCCCGTCCTGGTTGCGGCCACTGACGGTGTCGGCACCAAGGTCAAGATCGCGATCGAGACCGGCCTGCATGGCGGGATCGGCATCGACCTCGTCGCCATGAGCGTCAACGACCTCGTGGTGCAGGGCGCCGAGCCGCTGTTCTTCCTCGACTATTTCGCTTGTGGCAAGCTCGACCCGGAGGCCACCGCCGCCATCGTGGCAGGCGTCGCCGAGGGCTGCCGCGAGTCCGGCTGCGCCCTGATCGGCGGCGAGACCGCGGAGATGCCCGGCCTCTACAAGGACGGCGACTACGACCTCGGCGGATTTGCCGTCGGCGCGGCCGAGCGCGGCACGCTATTGCCGCGCAAGGACATCGCCGCGGGCGATGCCGTGATCGGTCTTGCCTCGTCGGGCGTGCATTCCAACGGCTTCTCGCTGGTGCGCAAGATCGTGGAACAGTCCGGCCTCGGCTTCGAGGCGCAGGCGCCATTTGCCCCTGTTATGACGCTCGGCGGCGCGCTGCTGACGCCGACGAGGCTCTACGTCAAATCCTGCCTGAGGGCGATCCGCGAGACCGGTGCAGTGAAGGGCCTTGCCCATATCACCGGCGGCGGTTTCACCGACAACATTCCGCGCGTGCTGCCTGCAAATCTTGGCGTCGGCATTGATCTGGCACGCCTGCCGGTGCTGCCGGTGTTCAAATGGCTGGCCGCCCAAGCCGGCATCGCGGAGCTCGAAATGCTCCGGACCTTCAACTGCGGCATCGGCATGGTCGCGATTGTCGAGCCCGAGAGGGTCGATGAGGTGGTGCGGGTCTTCACTGATGCCGGCGAGACCGTAGCTCAGCTCGGCACCGTGATCCCGGCCGAGGGCGAGCACCGCGTCGTCTATAACGGCCACCTCGACTTGGCACTGTGATGACTGCCGCTGCGATGAAACGGCGCGTCGCCATCCTGATCTCAGGCCGCGGCTCCAACATGTCGGCGCTGATCAAGGCAGCCAGCGCCGCGGATTTCCCGGCGGAGATCTCACTCGTCGTCTCGAACAAGGCTGACGCGCTCGGGCTCGAACGGGCCAAGGCGGCCGGCGTGACAACGTTGGTGATCGAAAGCAAGCCGTTCGGCAAGGATCGCGCCGGGTTCGAGAAAGCGCTGCAGGCCGCGCTCGATCAGCACGGCATCGAGCTGATCTGCCTCGGTGGCTTCATGCGCCTGTTCACGGCCGAGTTCGCCAGGGCGTGGTACGGGCGGATGCTCAACATCCATCCGTCGCTATTGCCGTCATTCCCCGGCCTCGACCCGCACGGCCAAGCCTTGCGCGCCGGCGTCAAACTGTCTGGCGCGACAGTCCATTTCGTGGTCCCCGAGACCGACGCCGGCCCGATCGTGATGCAAGGCGCGGTGCCCGTCAGCGATCACGACACGGCCGACACCCTGTCCGAGCGCATCCTCGAAGTCGAGCACCGCATCTATCCCGCGGCGCTGAGCCTGCTTGCGACCGGCAAGGTCAGGATCGAGGGCGACGTTTGCAAGACCGCGGGGAGTGGGGCGTCAGAGAATTTCTTGATTGCGCCGGTGGCGACCTGACGCGCACTCGCGTTTCGTCGCCCCAAACAAATGCCCCCGGCAGAGCCGGGGGCATCGTCATGATCTCTCGCTGATATCTTCGAGAGAAATCAGGAAACCTTGAGGTTCTCCGCGGATGTCTTGCCGCGGTTCTCCACGAGGTCGTATTCAACGACCTGGTTTTCGTTAAGGGTAGAAAGTCCGGCACGCTCGACCGCCGAGATGTGGACGAACACGTCCTTGTCGCCGCCGTTCGGCTTGATGAATCCGTAGCCCTTGGTTGGGTTGAACCATTTGACGGTGCCCTTTTGTGGCATCCTCAGTCTCCTCCGCTAGATACTAAAAAGACGCGGCCGCTTTTCGCGTGCCACGTCACAAACGGGCTTCCGGAAGTCTGTTCGAGTCTTGAGCCTGTCGCGAAACGCACAGCCGAGCGGCCAATTCCGATTGTGTACGATATTCCAACACGAAAACCGTGCGCTCGCAAGCTGCGTGCAAACTTCAAGACTGCGCAGGAAATGGCCGCCCGCAATTTGTGACCTGTGGCAGCGGAACCACAATTGGAGGAATCACCCCGGCGAAAGCACGCGGACCGGTTGACCCCTCGTGGCAGTTCAGCACAAATCGTCGCACCTGCTCGCCCTCCGTGTTGTATTTTTGCGGGCCGCCATTTTGCTTCGGGAATAGTCGTCATGTGCTGCACTCAGCAGCCACAAGGGATACGGCAGACGATCGGGCTGGACCGTGTCCGCCGGATCGTGACGGCGATCGCCATGACGCTCGCGGTTGTTGCGATGCTGCCGGCGACCGCGGCCTTCGCGCAGACCCCGACGCCGACTTCGTCTCCGACGCCAACGCCAACGCCGACGCCGACCCCGACACCGTCCCCTTCGCCGTCCCCGGGCACGACGTCGACCAATGCCAACCAGTCAGCCGGCAACAGCACGCTCAATCTGGGTTCGAATTTTCTGGAGCGGCTGGGCGGTCAGGCCTCGAACGGCGTCAACCGGGCCTCCCGCACCAATCCCGGCGGCGGCGGTGCGTCGGAGAACGCGGAGGATCCGCGCTACCGCACCTGGTTCGAGGGTTACGGCATATCAGTCCGCACCGATCCGCAAGGTGATTTCGTCGGTGACAAGCGCACCACGTTCGGCGGTGTCGCCGGCTTCGGGGCGCGGGTCGCGCCAGGCGTCAACCTCGGCTTCTCCGTCGACCAGAGCCACACCGACATCGACGTGCCGCTCGCGCTTCAGTCGGCGACACTCGACCTGACGCAGATCGGTTTCAACGGTTCCGTCGACAAGGGACCATGGACCTGGGCCTTCGCGCTGGTGCACGGTTTCGGCAAGGTCCATTCCAGCCGTGATACCGGCTTCGGCCTTGCCGTCGCGGGGTATCACGCCACAGTCGACGGTGCGCTCACCGAGATCAACTATTACTGGACCAAGGATCAGATGCGCATCGTGCCCAAGGGCGCGCTCGAATATGTGCGCGCCACTGGCGCGGCATTCCAGGAAGCCGGGGGACTTGACCCACTCAACGTCGGCTCGAGCGCTATCTCGCGTGCGCGCGTCATGATCGGCGCCGAGGTCGGGCGTTACTTCATTTTCGATCGGAAAATCCTGGACCTCTCGGCCTACGGCAAGTTCGTCGACAATTTTTATCAGGACCTCGGCTCGGTGCAGGTCAGCCTCGGGACCCAGAACATCATCGTCCCCGGCATCGGCGAGAGCCGTTACGGCATGGACGCTGGCGCCTCGGCCTCGCTCAGCCTGACCAATACCGCGCGGCTGTATGTCAATTACGACGGCAAGTTCCGCAACGAGCTGACATCGCACCAGGGCACGGTCGGCTTCGAATATCGGTGGTGAAGGGACCGCTCCGTCCCACTCATGTCGGCGTCGCCGCAACGTATCCGGACAATCCAAAGCCCTCTCGCGCCGCCGTCATCATCGGTACCAACGCGTTCGGATGGATGAAATCGTTGCGGAAGCAGGGATGGGTTTTGGGATCGAAGATCTTTTTCAGCCAGTCGACCACGATCTTGTGCCGCTCGGAGGTGCGGAACTCCTTGTGATAGGTGAGCCAGAGGTCGGCGTGGTGGCTGACGTCGAGGTCGACAGCGACGAGCGGCGCGCCGAGCGCGATCGACACCGTCGGCAGGAAGCCGATGCCGGCGCCGCGCTCGACCGCGTAGAGCACGCCGACGGACGAGTTGGTCTTGATCCCGACAATGCCTTCGAGCGATTTGAGCCCGAGCACGCGCGCATAGGCGCTGTCATCGACCTGTGGCGAGCTCTGCTTGATGATGCGATGGTTCGGCAATTCGGCCAGCGTCGCAGGCAGGCCGTAGAGATTCGCATATTCCCTGGAGACGAAGGGGTAGATGTGCAACCGGCCGAGCTTGGCGACGATGAGATCGGGATTGGTCGGTGGCTCGAGCTGGATCGCGATGTCCGACTCCAGTCGTGCGACGTCGGCCTGCTCCATCGCACAACGCAAATCGACGGTGATCTTGCGATAGGTCTTCTGGAAATCGATCAGCCGCGGCAGAATCCAGAAATTGCCGGGACCTTCCGTCACCGCGACGCGCACGGTGCCCGACGTATCGTTCGATGCGCGTGAGGCGCGGCGGAAGACGTTGAAGGCGTGACGCTCCATGTGCGCGACGTCGGCAATCATCGCGGTGCCTTCGTCGCTGAGCGTGAGCCCGCTCTGGTCACGCAGGAAAAGCTTGCAACCGATGCTCTCTTCGAGCCGGTCGATCCTTCGCATCAATGTGGTGGAGGTGAGCCCGAGCTCTTCGGCAGCGTTGCGGAAACTTTTAAACTTCGCGCAAGCTAAAAACAGCTTCAAATCGTCCCAGGACGCATTTAGCGCTTCTTCATGGTGCTGCATCATTGCAGCACCCCGGTGCAATACTTGGTGCATACACCTGATCTCCAACCGCTAAGCTTCCGCTCGTCGCGGCGTACAAAACCCCTGAACGATAACGATAGAGGGACGACATGAGTATGGAAAGGGGCTCGTTTGCCGCGAGGCATGATTTCGATGCCTTGCCGCTCAGCCCCGAGGTGGATGTCCGCTGCGCGCATTTTTCCGAAATCGGCGCGCTTTCGGATATGGCGCACCGGCTGGTGCCGGGCGTGCAGATCGGGGCGGTGGAGCTTGCAAGATATTTCACCTTCGATCCGCAGAGCATCCTGACCTTCACCCGGAACGGCACTCTGCTCGGCGGTATGGCCTTTCTGTTCCTTAGCGATCGCGGGCATGACGCATTGCTGCTCGACGATATCTGCCTGACCGCGCCCGACACGCGGCATCTGGCCGCGGCGAATGAGGAGGTCTCTGCGATCTACATCTGGGCGATCGCCGCGACCGGCCGCGGCATCGCCGGTCTTGGCAAGGCTGCGGCTCATCTTCGCCAGATAAGGTTTCGCGGCGCGGACTGCTATGCGCAGCCGTCAACCGTGGCCGGACGCGAAATCATGAAGGCGACGGGCTTCGAACCGATCTCGAGCTTTCAGCCGGACCTCTGGTGTTACGAGCGACCGTGGCATCGGCAGCCGATGCGCATGCCTGGCGCGATCATCCAAGCAAGGAGTTTTTCAGATGCACGGCACTAGGATTCCTCTCGCCAAGCCTGACTCCCGTGCCATCACCATCCGCCTCGCGCGCGATCCGAGCGACCTCATGCTGGTCACGGCCATTCGCTCAGCGGTCTATCTTGCCGAGCAGGATTGCCCGTTCGAGGAGGAGTTCGACGGCAATGACATGGTTGCCGCGCATTTCATCGGCTATATCGGCAACGAGCCGGCGGGCTGTTTGCGGGTGCGCTTCTTCGGCGACTTCGCCAAGGTGGAACGGCTTGCGGTGCGTCACCAGTATCGGCGCTCGCGCCTCTCGTTCAAGCTGGTGCAGGCCAGCATCGACTTCGTGAAGCGCAAGGGGTTCCGTAAGATCTACGGCCAGGCGCAGGACCGGCTGGTGGACTTCTGGGCTCATTTCGGCGCCAAGCCACTCGGCCATAACAGGAAGATCACCTTCTCGGACTTCTCCTACACGGAGATGCTGCTTGAGATCGAGCCAGGACCGGACGCAATCACGCTGGACAGCGATCCCTACGTGATCATCCGTCCCGAGGGCGACTGGGATCGTCCGGGCGTGCTGGACGCCTCGGCGGGGCGGGCGGTGACCTCGCCGCTGCGCGACCTCGCGCTCGCTGACCGCTGAAACTGGTGCAGCTCTGCGCAAGACAATGCCGGTCTCCCACGACGATCCGCTGGTCCTGGTCTGTGCGGACCTCCAGGCGGAATATCTGATCCCGGGGCGTCGCCACGTCATTCTCGATGGCGACACCGCAATCATGCACTGCCTTCAATTGCTGGCGCTGTGGCGGAGCAACCTATGGCCGGTGATGCATCTGAAACGGGTTGCGGAGGCGGCCTGGTTCGATCCGTCATCCAGGCTGACCGATTGGATTGCGGAGGCCAAGCCCCGGCCGGGCGAGATGACGTTCGAGCACGCGTTGCCATCGGCTTACAGCTCGTCGCGTTTCGCCGACCACATGTCCAGCTTACGTCACGTGCGCTGCGTGATGACGGGCTTTTCCCTCGACGAGACCATCCTGGCCACCGTGGTCGAAGGGTTTCATCGGAGCCACCGCTATCGGGTGCTCGACGATGCCGTGGCTTGCTGGCAGCCGGTCACAGGCGAGGCGGCCGTCTACAAGCAGTCGGTGGTGAGTGTCATCGGCAATTTTGCTACTGTCCAGTCCAGCGCCGAATTGATCAGAACCAGCGGCGCCGTCGCGTCTAACGCGCGATGAGATTAGTTAGGACGAATCGTGATAGCGCTTTAGGTTATTGTTTGAGCATGATCTCCGCGCAAACGCGTTCCGCTGATGTCGCGAGGGAAAACCGCTTCGCACTTTTCCGGATCATGGTTTAGGCGGACGCGATCGGCGGATGGACAGGCGGGACATTGTCACGGGGAAACGATCTCAAGGAGCTGGCGAGCGATCTGTCGCGTGCCCTCGAGGCGGCGCGCCGGATCGGTCTGCCCACGACCGTCTATTTGTTATCGATGGCCCTGGTCGAGGTGAGGGAAGCCATCGATGCTGCCGGCGATGACGACGACGGTGCGGCCTGACGTTGGCGTGCCAGCGGCCGAAGCGATCTCGTCAGGATCGACCGACAGCGCGCATCAGGATCCCTGATGCCTCGGCGCCGTCGTTATTGCCCGCGTAAGCAACAAACTGATCAGGCCGCACCAGGATCAGCTGCGCTTCGTATGTTTCGCGGCCGTCTGCGGCGGTATCCCTGATCACCTTCAGCGGGATGCCAAGCCCTGCGGCGGCTCGCTCGAATGCCGCTCCGGTGGTGCTTTCAGTCAGATCGATCAATGTGAAGCCGCTGCCGAGTTCCTCGAAGACGTTCTTGCCCGACGACAGAGATTGCGGCGCCAGGTGATGGCCGGCGCGCGCGGCATGGGTGTGCGAGCCGATCGCGCTGCTGACGCCGCCGGGTGGGCCGAATACGATCGGCGATCCCTCGTAGTTCGGCTCGAAGGCGTTGACCTCCGCGCGCGCGCCGGAATGTCGTGCGCGCCAGGCAGCCTCGAAATCCGCCCGATCCCGCGCCGGATCATGCTGCCGCAAAAAATCCCGGTCGCGGAAGATCGATGCCTCGATGAAGTCGCGTGCGGTGGACGCGAAGACCGGGCGGCGCTCGGCGTCGTAGCTGTCGAGCAGACCGGCAGGGGCCCAGCCTTGCACGGTTGCAGCGAACTTCCACGCCAGATTGACCGCATCCTCGAAGCCGCTGTTGATGCCATAGCCGCCATAGGGCGGATGGCTGTGCGCGGCGTCTCCGGCGACGAAGACTCGGCCTGCGCGGTAGCTGTCGGCGAGCGTGAAACGCAAATCCCAGAATCCGATGTGCTCGAATTCGACGTCGAATTCCGCGCCTGCCGCCTCGTGAAGCAGGCGCCGGAAATCGAAATTGTCGCGGGTGGTACCAGTGGGGACGGGGGCGTGGAAGAACCAGGTGGTGCCAAGATCGACCCGGCCGAAGAATTTCCAGTAACCTTCGAGGTCCGGATGCAGCACGTTGTAGAATGACTTGCCCGGATATCTGCCGAGCAAGCGGTGCAATTCGGTGGAACGAAACACCAGGAGGACCATCAGGCGATCGTGGTCGGCGCGGGTCTGGGTGATACCCGCCTGCTCGCGCACGATTGACCGGCTGCCGTCGCAGCCGACGACGTAATCGGCACGCAAGCTCTGCTTCGTCCCCTCGCGGTTGACGATTTCGATGACGACGCCATCGGCTTCAGACCGCACCTCCTGACAGGTCCATCCATAGCGCAGGTCGATGGCGGGAAGCTGCGCTGCCCGTTGCCGCAGCACGGTTTCGGTTGCGTATTGCGGCAGGCGCTCATTGTCGGTGAAGTAAAACGGCCGAACCAGTTCGCGCTGGAGCCAGTTGTAGTTGTATCCGCTGAGCAGCGTGCCGTGGCTGGTCATTCCGCCGATGCCATAATCGGGTGGAATGGTGCGAGCCGCCCGCAGCGCCGCCTCCGCGCCCCAGAAATGGAAATGCTCCATCGTCCGCTGCGTGAGGTTCTGCCCCTTCGGGATCGGCTGCGGCTGCTCATAGCGCTCGACCACGATGGTCTTGATGCCGCGCTGGCCAAGTCCTATCGCCAAGCCCATCCCGACCGGTCCGCCGCCGACGATCACGACGGGCGCCTCGTTGTTCGCCTGAGCCTGTGTCACGTCGCTTCCCCGTACTGTCGTCGCGCCCGGCGCGACTGTTTGTTCAGATGCGGCGTGAACGACATTTCGTCAAGTTAAATCTCAAATAATGAGATTACGTAGCATCGTCTTCAGCCGCGGCTGAGATCTGCCGGGCGGCTTCACGGACCTCCGAACTGATGCGGTCGATCAATTCGCCATTGGCATGCTGTCCGCCGATCGTGATGCAGAGACTCGCGATCGGGTAGCTTGCATCGAGAATCGGCGCGGCAATCCCGACAGCGCCGGCCGTCACTTCGCCGAAGGCAACCGCAACGCCCGCGCGACGCACGCGCTTCAGCGCAGCCAGGATGTCGTCGGGCGTGTCGCCGAAGCCGACGCTGCGCAGATCATCGGCGTAGCGCGTGACCAGCGGCATGAGGCGTTGCTTGGGCAGGAAGGCCATGATCGATCGCGCGATCGCGCCACGTCCCATCGCCATCGGTCTGCCGCGCGGATAGCTGCTCGCCGGCGCAGCGGCGGATGCGATCGAGGCTACACACAGCATTTTGTCGCCATACCAGCGCACGATGAGCGCTGTGCCGGGATACGTCGCCGAAAGGCGCTCCAGGTGTGGCGTGGCGGTTGCGATCAGCGGATCGGAGCGGCGGCTGAGATAATCCATCTCGACCACGCGCGGGCCGAGCGCGAACCGCCCGTTGCGCGTCGGCATCACGAAGCCGCTGTCTTTCAGGCTCTTCAGGTAGCGATACAGCGTCGGCCTGGTGTAGCCGAGCTCCGTCATGAGTTCCTCGGGCGACCATTGCGGACGTGTCTCGGTGAAGAGATCGAGCAGGGCAAGGACCCGATCCTGACTGTTTGCCTTGACCAATTTCGGTGCGATCCAGCTTCGCGTTTGGCCGTGTTATCGGCGTTTGGGGAGGCCGCAAAACGGCGAAATCATCGCCGCTTGCGCTAACAATAATCTCACTATAAGAGATTAATGAAAGAAAAATAGTGCAGGGATGACCGGGAGGGCGCCCACATGGCCGTCACAGCAACGGGCGAGGTCGTATCCGATGCGGTCGACGTTCCCGCCTTTGTCGACCGGCAGCCGGTCGGTGCCTTTCAGCTGCGGGTGCTGCTGGTGTGTGCCGCGGTGCTGTTCATCGACGGCTTTGACACGCAGGCGATCGGCTATGTCGCCCCTGCGGTGGCGCAGGAATGGAAGCTTGCGCGCGCCAGCCTCGGGCCGGTGTTCAGCGCCGGGCTTCTCGGTCTCATGATCGGCGCGCTGATTTTCGGTCCGATGGCCGACAGGATCGGCCGTCGCCGCATCATCCTCGCGAGCACGCTGGTGTTCGGCATTGGCACCTTGCTCACCGTGTTCGCGCCGGATGCAAATTGGCTGATCGCTCTACGTCTGCTGACCGGGCTCGGGCTGGGCGGTGCGATGCCGAACGCCGTCGCGCTCACCTCCGAATTCAGCCCCCATCGCCGTCGCGCCACCCTTGTGATGATCATGTTTGCGGGCTTTTCGATTGGTGCGGCCCTGGGCGGGCTGCTCGCCGCCGCGCTGATTCCCGCCTTCGGCTGGCGCTCGGTGTTTCTGGTCGGCGGCCTCGTGCCGCTGCTGCTGCTGCCGTTCCTCTTCAAGGCGCTGCCGGAATCGATCCGGTTCCTGGCGATGGTCGGCGGCCGCGACCACGAGGTGGGCAATATCCTGAAAAGGATCGCCCCGAATACGTCCTTCGCCGGCGAGGTGAAATTCGTGGTGCAGGAGCCGAAACTGGCGGGCCTGCCTGTCGCACATCTGTTTGCGGAGGGTCGCGGCCGGGTAACTCTGCTGCTCTGGATCGTGTTCTTCATGAGTCTGCTCGACCTCTATCTGCTGTCGAACTGGCTTCCCACCGTGCTGAACGATCTCGGCGTCTCGGTGTCGGCCGCCGCCGCGATCGGCGCCATGTTGCAGGTTGGCGGCGTCGTCGGCACCTTCACGCTCGGCCATTTCATCGACCGCTTCTCGTTCCGCGCGCTTTCGTTGACCTATTTCGTCGCCGCAGGTGCGGTCACAGCGATCGGGCTGGTCAGCCATTCGATCGTCCTGGTCACGATTGCGATCTTTGCATCCGGATTCTGCATCGTCGGAGGGCAGATCGCCTCGAACGCCTTGACGGCGACCTTCTATCCGACGGCGATCAGATCGACAGGCGTCGGATGGGCGCTCGGCATCGGCCGCATCGGCTCGATCGTGGGGCCGCTGGTCGGCGGGGCAATGCTGGCCCGCGAAATGGGGGCGCAGCCGCTGTTTGCCGCGGCGGCGGTCCCGGCGCTGGTGGCCGCGGGGGCGGCCTTTATGTTGGCCCGACGGAATTAGCCGCGGCGGGCCGGCCATATGCGGCAACGCCAGCGCTGCTTTCCTGCAACGCTCATGTGCGCCTGCTGTCAACGAAATGGCGTTGCAAGTTGCGGCGCAGCGCAATAGCCAAGGTATTGACGTTTTGTTTGGACAAGCCTCGTCTTCGGATGGAGGCTGCGTCACGATGTCCGATGACGCACCAGTTAGGGAATCCCCGCGATGACGATGCTGCCCAATTCGCAAGAAGCCCGCGATGTGGCCTACCAGCTCCACGCGTATACCAACGCGCGCGCCCATCAGCAGGCGGGTCCGCTGGTGATCGAGCGCGGCGAGGGGCCCTACGTGTTCGACGCGTCGGGCAAGCGCTATTTCGAGGCGATGGCAGGCCTGTGGAGCGTCGGGCTCGGCTTTAACGAGAAGCGGCTGGTGGAAGCCGCGCACAAGCAGATGCAGGCGCTGCCATTTTATCACACCTTCTCGGCCAAATCGCACGGGCCCTCGATCGACCTCGCCGAGAAGCTGGTCGCGCTCGCGCCTGTGCCGATGAGCAAGGTGTTCTTCACCAATTCAGGCTCGGAGGCAAACGACACTGTCCTCAAGCTGATCGCCTATCGCTCGAACTCTCTCGGCCAGCCGCAGAAAAAGAAGATCATCAGCCGGATGCGCGCCTATCACGGCGTCACCATCGCGTCGGCGAGCCTTACCGGCCTGCCCAACAACCACCGCTCGTTCGACCTGCCGCTGCCAAATATCCTGCACACGGGCTCGCCGCATTTCTACAAGGACGGCGCGCCCGGCGAAAGCGAGGAGGCGTTCGCGACGCGCCGGGCCGAGGAGCTCGACGCGCTGATCCAAAAGGAAGGTCCTGACACGATCGCCGCCTTCTTCGGCGAGCCGGTGATGGGCGCAGGCGGCGTTATCGTGCCGCCGGCGACCTATTGGGACAAGATCCAAGCCGTCCTGAAGAAATACGACATCCTGCTGATCGCCGACGAGGTGATCTGCGGCTTCGGCCGCACCGGCAGGATGTTCGGCTGCGAGACCTACGGCATCAAGCCCGATGTCATCGTGGTCTCCAAGCAGATCACCTCCAGTTATTTCCCGCTGTCGGCGATCATCATGAACGACCGCATGTTCGAGCCGATCGCCGACGAGAGCAACAAGATCGGCGTGCTCGGCCACGGCTTCACCGCGGGCGGCCATCCGGTCGGCTCGGCGGTTGCGCTCGAAAATCTCAAGATCATCGAGGAGCGTGGTCTGGTCGCACATGCCGCCGAGCTTGGCGGTTACATGCAGGGCAAGCTTCGCGAGCTCACCAGCCATCCGCTGGTTGGCGAGGTCCGCGGCGTCGGCATGATCGCGGCGCTCGAGCTCGTGCTCGACAAGGGCCGCAAGACGGCAGCGGCGACGCCGGGGGCCGTCGGCGGCATCGCGAGCCGCATGCTGCAGGAACGCGGCGTGATCGCGCGCAACATGCTCGACGCCATCGCCATCTGCCCGCCGCTGATCACCACCAAGGCCCAGATCGATGAGCTCGTGGCGGCGATTACTGGTGTGCTTGATGACATGAAGGGCGAAGTGGCGAAGTTGACGCCGGCGTAACTGCGCAGCTTATCTTATCGCCGTCACCCCCGCGCAATGGCGAAGCCATTGTCGCTGGAGGTGGGCGCTTCTTCAGCGGCCCTCGAAGGGCCACGGCCCGGCTGTGGCAGCGCGGCGCTCATCCTTCGAGGCTCCGCGTACGGTGCTCTGCACCGCACGCCTCGCGCCTCACGAGCTAACACTTGGTCCGCGTGGCAGAACGCTACGCCCGCTGAACCCCGATCACGCGGCCCTTTTCGATCGCGAGCGCGAGCTCGCCGCGCTTGAGCTTCAGCGCGGCCTCGCCGAACAGCTCGCGGCGCCAGCCGCGCAGGGCCGGTACGTCGGCGTTGTCATCGGCTGCGATCTCCTCAAGATCGTCGACGGTGGCGATCACCTTGCTCGCCACCGCATGGCGCTCGGCGGTCATGCGCAGCAGCACCTTCAACAGCTCGACGGTGGCCGCGCCATTGGAATTGTTGCGCGGCTTCTCCAGCTTCGGCAGCGTCGAGAAATCCCGCGCCAGCCCGCGCTCGACGGCGGCGACGATGTCAGCGCCCCATTTGGATTTCTCAAATCCCTTCGGCACCGAGCGGAGATGCGCGAGCTTCTCCAGCGTGTTCGGCGCATGGGTGGCGATGTCGGTGATGGCCTCGTCGCGCAGCACGCGGCCGCGCGGCACGTCACGGCTCTGCGCCTCCTGCTCGCGCCAGGCGGCGACTTCCATCAGCACGGCAAGATCCTTCGGCTTGCGGACCCGCGTCTTCAGCCGTTCCCAGGCGCGCTCGGGGTGGAAGTCGTAGGTCTTGGGCGAGGTCAGGATCTCCATCTCGATGGAGACCCATTCGCTGCGGCGGCGCTTCTTCAGATCGGCGTCGAGCGCGGCGAACACGTCGCGCAAATGCGTGACGTCGGAGACCGCGTAGTGCATCTGCTCCTTGGTCAGCGGCCGGCGCGACCAGTCGGTGAAGCGGTGGGTCTTGTCCGGGCGGTGGCCGGTGACCTTCTCGACCAGGGCGTCATAGGCGATGCTGTCGCCATAGCCGAGCACCATGGCCGCCACCTGGGTGTCGAACACCGGGTGCGGGATGATATTGGCCTGGTGCCAGATGATCTCGATGTCCTGGCGCGCGGCGTGAAACACCTTCAGCACAGCCTCGTTGCCCATCAGCTCGAAGAACGGCTTGAGGTCGAGGCCCTCGGCCAGGGTGTCGATGACGATCGCTTCCTCGGGGCTGGCCATCTGCACCACGCACAACAGCGGGTAATAGGTGGTCTCGCGCAGGAACTCGGTATCGACAGTAATGACGGGGTGCTTGGCCAGCCGGCTGCAGGCAGCCGCAAGGTCAGCGGTGGTGGTAATCAAATCCATGAACGGCCCATGACACTTGGTATCAGCCGTTCTGCCGAAAGCGCTGTGATGTCAAGGGGCTCTAAGCGAATTCGAGCCTTGCATTGGGGCCAGAATCGTTCCTTTCCGACGAAATTCCTATTCGTAGCGGACCCGCTGCGAGGATTTGCGGGCACAGGGCAATGCCACGACCAGCACGCACATGGCGACCAGAGCCAGTCCCAGGAACTCGAAAACCAACAAATCCACGGCAAAACCCCTCAGGAAACATTGCTAGACTTGTCTGGGGTGCGTTGAGGGTCTGTTAATTGCAATGGTTACCGGCGGCGGGCTGGGCCGGATGGTGGACGGGGGGTTAACGGGGGGACTTACCCCAGACGTATTCGGCGCCCCGAGGGACGGAGCGCCGTTATTCGTTTGCCGGGAAAACGAATCTCACGGCAGCTTCAGCGACGTCTCCGCGTTGTACGGCTTCAGCGTCTCGTCGGCGGCCTTCTGCGCGGCGGCGAGGGCTTCCTTCGGCTGCTTCTTGCCGTTCAGGACCAGCATGACCTCGTCCTCGAGATTCTTGCGGACCGGTACGGTCTTGTAGGTCGCGAACCAGGGCTTGGCGACGTCGAGCTGCTCGACCGCGGTCTTGGCGTCCGGGTTCTTGCCCAGGAAGTCGACCATGTCAGGCGTCTTGTAGGCGGCCATGTTGGGCGCGAAATAGACGGTGGCGCGGCTCCACCAGGCGCTCTTCTCGGGCGAGGTCATCCACTTGATCAGCGTCCAGGCGGCCTTCTGCTTGTCGGCTTCCACGCCAGCCGGAATGATCAGCGAGGCGCCGCCGATCGGCACGGCGTTGCGGACGTTGCGCGGAATGAAGGCGACCTTGTAGTTGAACTTGGCATTCTCGCGCACATAGGTCAGCGAGCCCGTCGACAGCATCATCATCGCGGCGTTGCCTGCAATGAAGGAGGTGCTGACGGCCGGACCAGGCGTGGCGCCGGGCGGGTGGACCTTGTGCTTGCTCACGAGGTCGTTCCACCAGCTCAATGCACCCAGCATCGAGGGCGTATCGTAATAGACCTCGCCGCCGAACTCCTCGTTGTAGTAGCGCCCGCCATTGCTCATGGTGAGCGTTTCCATCATCCAGCCGCAATAATCATAGGCGCAGGGGATCGTGATGCCCCATTGCGTGACCTTGTCGCCCTCGCGCTTGGTCAGCTTCTTGGCCCAGTCGGTCAGCTCGACCCAGGTTTGCGGCGGCTTGCTCGGATCGAGGCCGGCTTCCTTGGCCTTGTCGGCGTTGATGTAGAGCAGCGGTGTCGAATTGTGGAAGGGCACGCCATAGACGGAGCGGTTGATCACGGCATTGCCCTGCAGTGCCGGGAAGAACTGGCCCAAGAATTTCTCTTTGGTGCTGCCGTCTGCGGCGATCAGGGAATCGAGATTGGTGAGCTCGTTCTCGATCTGCATGTCGAGCAGGAAGTTCGCCGACATGATCACGGCGGCCGGCGGCTTGCCGGCCTTGATCGAGGCGCGCGTCTTGATCAGCGTGTCGTCATAGGAGCCGGTGTAGACGGCGGTTGCCTTGATGTCGGGATGGGTCTCGTTGAAATCCTTGATCAGCGTGCCCATGTCGCGGGCGAGCTTGCCGTCGACGGGCACGGGGAAGAACAGGTCGATCTCGGTCGGACCTTCGCCGGCGAGAGCCGGGAAGGCGAGGGCGCTTGCCAAAGTGCCTGCCATTGCGAGGCCGAGCGTGAGCCGGCGGGAAAGCAGCATCGGAAAATCTCCTATTTGATGCCTGAGGTGACGAAAGAGCTGATGAAGCGCTTCTGGAAGATCAGGAAGGTGATGAGCAGCGGTGCGATCACCATCAGCGTGCCGGCGGCAATCGTGCCCCAGGCCTGCGTGCCTTCCGCGGTCGCGGTGAAGACCGACAGGCCAACCGTGAGCGGCCGTTTGTCCGGCGAGTTGATCACCATCAGCGGCCACAGGAAGTCGTTCCAGTGGCTGGTCACCGAGATGATGGCAAAGGCCGAGAAGCTCGGGATCGACAGCGGCACATAGATATGGCGGATGCGCTGGAATAGGCTGGCGCCGTCGATCAGCGCGGCGTCTTCCAGCTCGGTCGGGATCGCTTCGAACGCCTGCCGCATCAGGAAGGTGCCGAAGGCGGAGGCGAAGAACGGCATCATCACGCCGGCGAGCGTGTCGTAGAGGCCGAACTGCGCGATGATGCGCAGGTTCGGCACGATCAGCAGCACCGGCACCAGCATCAGCTGCATCAGGAACAGATAGAAGATCAGCGTCTTGCCGGCGAAGTCGAGCCGCGCGAACGCAAAACCTGCCAGTGTGATCGTGACGAACTGCACCAGCAGGATGCCGGTGCAGATGATGGTGGTGTTGAGGAAATAGCGCGGGAAGTCGCCGATCTCCCAGGCATCCCTGATATTGTCGAGCGTCGGCTTCAGGCTCGGGATCAGCTCGGCCATCAGATTGATGCCATCGGAGGACGGGCGCAGCGTCGCCACGCCCATCCACAGGAACGGGATCAGCCAGGCGAACGCGAGCAGGACCGTCAACAGGAAGCCGAGTTTGGGCGTGATCTCGTTGCGGGTGGCGAGCGGGGCGTCCTTGTAGAGACGATCGATCAGCTTCATGGCCCGCCCTCGCGGTTGGCCATGGTGCGGAACGACAGAGCAGTGAGCGCCATCAGGGCGGCGAGGGTCAGCAGCGTTGCCGCCGACGCCATGCCGATGTCGTAGTGCTCGACGGCTTGTTGGTAGATGTAGAACAGCACGAGATTGGTCGCGTTCGACGGGCCGCCCTTGGTCATGACAAAGACATGGTCGACCTGCGTCACCGCATTGAGCGTGGCGATGACGGTGACGAACAGGAAGGTGGGCTTGAGCTCCGGCAGGATGATGTAGCGCAGCCGCATGAAGGGACCTGCACCATCGAGATGTGCCGCTTCCATGACATCCTCAGGCACGGCCTGGAGGCCGGCCAGGAAGAACAGCATGTAATAGCCGGCGTTCTTCCAGATCGTGATGATCATGATCGCGTAGAGCGCGATATCGGGGTCGCCGAGCCAGTTCGGCAGCACCGGCAGCAGCCGGCCGATGTAGTAATCGAGCAGGCCGACATTGGGGAGGAAGATGAACAGGAACAGCGCGGATGCCGCGACCATCGGGATCAGCACCGGCAGGAACAGCGCGGCGCGCAGCGCGCTGGTCACCACATTGGTCCGCGCCAGCGCCAGGGCGAACAAGAGCGCTAGGCCGATGCTGGGGATCGCTGTGCCGACGGCGTAGATCACATTGTTGACGACAGCGCCGGTGAAGGCGGGGTCCGCCAGCACCGCAGCGATATTGTCCAGGCCGACGAAGCGAAGCGGCGCCTTTGGCGTGGCGCGCTGATAGAGCGCATCGATGACCACGCGGCCCATTGCGCCATAGGTGAACAGCGCAAGGAAGATCAGCGAGGGCAGCAGCAGCAGATAGGCCGGCAGCGAAGCTTTGAGGCGGGCAATGAACCGCGTCACGATATGCAGCCGCGTCGGCACTGATGCCACGACCGGAAGAGCCGCGGGTTCTGCGAGGCTCATGTCATCGCGCCGGGAAATTGAGCGCATAGTCGCGGCCGTCCACGCCCGCAGGTGGGTCGAAGGGGAAGCGCAGACTGGTGTCGAGGAAGTCGTGGCTGTGCACGACGAGATTGTCGGCGTCGATCAGCACCACGCCATAGGCCGGCGGCTCGTGGCTGGCGAGATGGTCGGCGGCGTTGGCATCAAGCTCGAACCAGACCTGGTGGTTGGTGCCGCGCAGCGTCGAGAACGGGATCTTGCCATAGCTGCCGAAGATCGGCCGGTGCACATGGCCGAAGAAGAGATGGCGGATACGCGCGCGATAGGGCGCGATCACCTCGGCAAACTCGGCGCTCTGCTTCAGCGCGATCTCGTCCATCGCATGGACGCCGACCGGGAAGGGCGGGTGATGCATGAACACGACGAACTGTTGGTCGGCGGGTGCGGCGGAAAGCGTCTTCGCCAGCCACTCGAAGCGCCTGGCGCACATCTCGCCGGCATGGCTGGTCTCGTCCAGCGTGTCGAGGAAGACGAAAAGGCCATGCTCGGTGGTGCGGGCACCCTGCACGAAGCCGTTGGGGTCGCGCGGCGCGGCCTTCAGCCCGTCGAGGCAGGCGACGCGCTTGTCGTGATTGCCGACCATCGCAATGTAAGGAATCTTCAGCGCCGACATCGCCTCGGCGAAATTGGCGTAGGATTCAGGCTCGCCCCAATGGGTGAGGTCGCCGGTCACCACCGCGAAGGCGGCATCGGCCTGGTGCTTGTTGATGTCGGCGACAGCCGCATCCAGCCTCGCGCGGGGGTCGAGGCCATAGAGCTTCAAGCCGGGGTTTGCGAGATGGGTGTCGGTGATGTGGATGAATTTGAAGGGCATGGCGCGCTTTGTCGGGGCTACTAGAGGATGGGCGCCTCCGGCAGGACCGCCCTGGCAGGGCGTTAGTGCGCGTGTGTTTCAGTTTGATGACAGTGGTTTCCGCGTCCACAGGCGCCGACCTCGTAGGGTGGATTAGCGAAGCGTAATCCACCTCTTTGCTTTCCGTTTGGCTGCGAGAAGTGGTGGATTACGCCTTCGGCTAATCCACCCTACGCAGAAGGGGCTTACCTCACGTCCCGTAGAACACTGTGAGCCAACCAAAAGTTGTGCTATCTTGTAGAAGATGTCCAGTTATCGGCGTGCATTCATTCCTGGGGGATGTTGGTTCTTCACGGTGAACCTGCTTGACCGGCGAAAGGCTCTGCTGACCGACCAGATCGAAATCTTGCGAGAGGCCGTCGCCGCAACGCGCCAGAACCATCCGTTCGTCATCGACGCGTTCGTTGTCCTGCCGGATCATCTGCACGCCATCTGGAAGCTGCCGCAGGATGACTCCGATTTCTCGGTGCGCTGGCGGTTGATCAAGACCCGCTTTGCGAAAGCGCTCCCGGCGACCGAACGATTGAGTGCCGTCCGTGCCACACGGAATGAACGCGGTATCTGGCAACGCCGATTTTGGGAGCATCTGATCCGTGACGAGGCCGACTACGCGCGCCATGTCGAGTATTGCTATTACAACCCCGTCAAGCACGGGCACGTCTCGAAAGTGAGCGACTGGCCGTACTCGTCGTTTCACCGAGATGTCCGCGCGGGATTGTTTCCCGAAGATTGGGGCGGAGATGTCAAGATCGCAGGCGCGTTTGGCGAACGGGCGTGAATGTCACGATAACTTGTAGGGTGGATTAGCGAAGCGTAATCCACCTCTTTGCTTTCCGTTTGGCTGCGAGAAGAGGTGGATTACGCCTTCGGCTAATCCACCCTACGCGCCGCGTTTGGGGCTGCGTCCCGGCGAACGTCTGCAGCTGACCTGTAGGGTGGATCAGCGAAGCGTAATCCACCTCTTTGCTTTCCGTTTGGTGAGAGAAGTGGTGGATTACGCCTTCGGCTAATCCACCCTACGCATCGAGATTGTCGCTACGTCCCGCAGAACGTCTGCAGCACCCGCTGATCCGGCAACGGCGGATCGGCGTACGCGGCATACTCCGGCTGGTCCTCGTAGGGCTTGGCCAGCACCTTCACCAGTTCCTCGAACGGTGCATAGTCGTCGTTGTTGACGGCAGCCTGGATCACGGCCTCGACGCGGTGGTTGCGCGGGATGAAAATCGGGTTGACGGCGTGCATCGCGGCTTGCCGCTCCGCCGCGGTCTGCGGCTCCAGCGCGATGCGGGCGCGCCAGCGGCCGGCCCATTCGTCGAAGGCTGCGGGCTCCATGAACTGCGCGCGCACGTCGGTGCCGTCGTCGCCTGCAGCATCGCCGAGCTTGCGGAAGGTGAGGGTGAAGTCGGCCTGGTTCTTGGCCATGACGTCGAGCAGGTCCTGGATCAGCGCCTCGTCGCCGTCGCGCTCCGTGAACAGGCCGACCTTCCGGCGCAGGCCGGCCTGATAGGCCGCGCTGAACTGATCGGAGAACGCGCCGAGAATGTCCTGTGCTTCCGCGACCGCCTTGTCCTGGTCGTCGGAGAACAGCGGCAGCAGGCATTCGGCGAGGCGCGTCAGATTCCACAGGCCGATGCGCGGCTGATTGGCGTAGGCGTAGCGGCCCATCTCGTCGATCGACGAGAATACTTGCGCCGGGTTGTAGGCGTCCATGAAGGCGCAGGGGCCGTAATCGATGGTCTCCCCGGAGATGGAAGAGTTGTCGGTGTTCATCACGCCGTGGATGAAGCCGACCAGCAGCCAGCGTGCAATGAGCTCAGCCTGGCGTGCGACGACGCCAGCGAGCAGGGCGTGATAGGGCCGCTCGGCGTGACGCAGGTCAGGATAGTGCCTGGCGATGACGTGATCGGCGAGCTGGCGGATCGCATCAGTGTCGCGGCGGACGGCGAAGAACTGGAAGGTGCCGACGCGGATATGGCTGGAGGCGACGCGGGTCAGCACCGCGCCGGGCAGCGCGGTCTCGCGGATGACGTGCTCGCCGGTGACGACGGCGGCGAGCGAGCGCGTGGTCGGAATGCCCAGCGCATACATGGCTTCGCTGACGACGTACTCACGCAGCACCGGGCCCAGCGCGGCGCGGCCGTCGCCGCGGCGGGAGAACGGGGTGGGGCCAGAGCCCTTGAGCTGGATGTCGCGGCGGACGCCGTCCCGGTCGATGACTTCGCCGAGCAGGATGGCGCGGCCGTCGCCGAGCTGTGGCACGAAATGCCCGAATTGGTGTCCGGCATAGGCCATGGCGATGGGATCGGCGCCGGCGGGAACCGTTTTCCCGGCCAGGATCTCGGCTCCCTCGGGGGTCTCCAGCACATCAGGATCGAGCCCGAGCTGGACCGCCAGCGGCCGGTTCAGCTTGATCAGCCGGGGCGCGGATACCGGGGTCGGCGCGACGCGGGCAAAGAAGCTGTCCGGCAGCGCCGAATAGGAGTTCTGGAAGGGGAAATGGACCGTCATGGGCTCAAGATAGGGCTGGAACGCCTGATGGCAAAGGCTTGAGCCCAAATGGCCCAAAAAGGGTCCTTCGGAGCCCAAAACAGGCCGTTCCTTTGGTTGCTGCTTTGGGCCTCGTCGGGTAAACCCTGCCGCAACTTCGGACCGGTCGTTTCAGGCGGTCCGATTCGTATCCTCCGACATTGATTTTGGGACGACCATGCATCGCTACCGGTCACATACATGCGGCGCGCTCCGCGAGAGCAACATCGGCGAGACCATCCGGCTCTCGGGCTGGGTCCATCGCGTGCGCGACCATGGCGGCGTGCTGTTCATCGATTTGCGCGACCATTACGGCCTGACCCAGTGCGTGGTCGACCCGGACTCGCCGGCGTTCTCGCTGGCCGAAAAGCTGCGCTCGGAATTCGTGGTCAAGATGGACGGCAAGGTCCGCCGCCGCCCCGAAGGCACCGACAATGACGATCTGCCGACCGGCAAGGTCGAGGTTTATGTCAGCGAGATCGAGGTGCTGGGCCCGGCCGGCGACCTGCCGCTGCCTGTGTTCGGTGACCAGGAATATCCTGAGGATATCCGCCTGAAGTACCGCTTCCTCGATCTGCGCCGCGAGAAGCTGCATCAGAACATCATGACGCGCGTCGAGATCATCAAGTCGATGCGCCGGCGCATGGAGGGGCAGGGCTTCTTCGAGTTCAACACGCCGATCCTGACCGCGTCTTCGCCGGAAGGCGCGCGCGACTTCCTGGTGCCCTCGCGCATCCATCCGGGCAAGTTCTATGCGCTGCCGCAGGCGCCGCAGCAGTACAAGCAGCTGCTGATGATGTCGGGCTTCGACCGCTACTTCCAGATCGCGCCCTGCTTCCGCGACGAAGACCCGCGCGCCGATCGTCTGCCGGGCGAGTTCTACCAGCTCGACGTCGAGATGAGCTTTGTCACGCAGGAAGACGTGTTCGCGGCGATGGAGCCTGTCATCACGGGCGTGTTCGAGGAGTTCGCCAAGGGCAAGCCGGTGACGAAGAACTGGCGCCGCATTCCGTTCGCCGAGGCGTTGCGCAAATACGGCAGCGACAAGCCTGACCTGCGCAACCCGATCGAGATGCAGGACGTCTCCGAGCATTTCCGAGGGTCAGGCTTCAAGGTGTTCGCGCGCATGCTCGAGGACCCCAAGAACCAGGTCTGGGCGATTCCCGCGACCGGCGGCGGCAGCCGCGCCTTCTGCGACCGCATGAACTCGTGGGCGCAGGGCGAGGGCCAGCCCGGACTCGGCTACATCATGTGGCGCGAGGGCGGCGAGGGCGCGGGTCCCCTTGCGAACAACATCGGGCCGGAGCGCACCGCCGCGATCCGCGCGCAGCTCGGCACCAAGGAAGGCGATGCGGCCTTCTTCGTCGCCGGTGACCCTGATAAGTTCTGGAAGTTCTCTGGGCTCGCCCGCAACAAGGTCGGCGAGGAATTGAATCTCACCGACAAGGAGCGATTCGAGCTCGCCTGGATCGTCGACTTCCCGATGTACGAGTACAACGAGGACGACAAGAAGGTCGACTTCTCGCACAACCCGTTCTCGATGCCGCAGGGCGGACTCGAGGCGCTGAAGAGCCAGGATCCGCTGACCATCAAGGCGTTCCAGTACGACATCACCTGCAACGGCTACGAGATCGCCTCGGGCGGCATCCGCAACCACGTGCCGGAAGCCATGGTGAAGGCGTTCGAGATCGCAGGTTACGGCGAGCAGGAAGTGGTCGAGCGTTTCGGCGGCATGTACCGCGCCTTCCAGTACGGCGCGCCGCCGCACGGCGGCATGGCCGCGGGCGTCGACCGCATCGTCATGCTGCTCTGTGGCACCACGAATTTGCGCGAGATCTCGCTGTTCCCGATGAACCAGCAGGCGATGGACCTGCTGATGGGCGCGCCGTCGGAAGCCACGGCCAAGCAGCTCCGCGAGCTGCACATCCGGGTGAACCTGCCGCAGAAGTGAGACTGTTGCGTTTCCTCCGCGTTCGCCAAGGCGGATGCAGAGGAAAGCTGCCTCCAAACCGTCATTGCGAGCGGAGCGAAGCCATCCAGAATCTTTCTGCGGAGGAAGTCTGGATTGCTTCGCTCCGCTCGCAATGACGGGGAGAGAGTTGTGTCTCTCCTACAGCCCCGTCGACGCCTCCATCCTGAACTGCGCCAGCGCGACGATCGGCTCGTTGTTTAGGACGTCCATGAGCTGAAGCACCGGCACCTTGCCAAGCGGTGTCAGCTTGATTGTGAGCGTTTGTCCCGAGGTCTCGACGAAGCTCGCGATCGCGTCCACCGCGGGCTTGGCATCGATATTGGAGGCCGCGACTTTCTCGCCCTGCGCCCGGATCATTTCAACGATGGCGCTGCGCGCGGCGTCGCGACTGACGTTCTGCATCCGGGCGAACTGCGCCACCACCAGATCGACGACGCCGCTGTCATGGAGGGAGAGCTCGATCGTGCCGGTCTCGATCTGCATTGCCTGTCCCGTCACCTGCGACGGATCGAGCGAGAACATGTCGCGGGACACGTTGGCGAGTGCAAGACGCGCCTGCGCTCTGGCGATGCCTCCAATGTCGAGGGTCGCCGGCGCGAGCACGAGGCTGTTGGATTGCTGGGTCCAGGCGGCGCCTAGTTCGAGGTCGATCGCGAGCTTGTCGATGCCGGCGGCGAGCAACGGAAGCTGCTTCGGATCGGATGCATCGGTTGGCGTGACGAATTTCGCAACCACATGCGCTTTGCTCGGAATCGAGCCGATCAGCTGCCCCCAGTCCAGGCTCACGGTGTCGACCGTGACCAGCTTCTTGGTGTTCTTGAAGGGCGCAACGACGCCCTTCAGCTCCGCGCCTGCGAGCACGCCGAACAGCCCGAGCATCTGATCTGGCGAGGGGGCCCGCCCGGGAGTCGCGATGCTTGCCGTCCAGCGAAGCAGGCTGGGGAGGCTGAATGATTTGAGCGCGAAGCGATCCATCTTGAATTGTCCCGCGGCGGCGGGAGCATCGAGACCTTCCACCGCGAACTCGCCCTCTGCATATTTGATCGCATCGAGCTTCGCAGTGCCCTGCGGCGTTGTGGCCGACAGATTGCTGATCTCGGCCTTGCCGACACGCAGGCCCTCGTAAACACCAGCGATCTTCTCCATCAGCTCGCGGCTCTGCGCCGGCGTCGGAGGCGCCGAGCTATCCTTCGGCAGCAGGGCGAGCAGCTCGCCGGGGCGGAATTTCGACGGCTGATAGCCGATGTCTTCGACGATGATCCGTCCGACCTGGGCGCGCACACCTTGGGTCGATGTCAGCGCATAGCTTCCGGTGGTGACTTGGCGATAGACGCGGCGGTAGGTCTCGTCATTGGCCTTGGCGGGATCCAGAGCGGCAATCACCGCATTCGCATCGAAGCCGTCGATGATCATGTCGGAGAGTTCGCCGGTCAGCTTGTCGGGCCGCGACGGTTGCCGCGTGGTGATGGCGAATACGGCGTGGTCCAACTTGGCCGTGTCGATCTTGCCGCGGTTGATGTTGCGGATCACCAGTCCGGAATAGGTGATATCGACGTCCCCGGTGACACCTGTGCCGGTATTCATCGCGACGCTCAAGCTCGGAACGGTGACCGAGGCGGCGGTGACGTCCGCAAATTGCTCAAGCGTGAAGCGATAGGCGTCAAGAACCGACTCGGACGCGGGCGCACCGTGCACGCGCGTGGGACCGGAGTAATTGGTCAACGTGGCTTGCGGGATCTTGTAGCTGCCTTTCAGGCCGGCAGCTCCCGCTTCGCCTGAGATCGCCAGCTCCACGCCGGCGATCTCGATCGTGCCGGCCGAGACATGCGCATCGTCGGTCTGGCCGACACCTGCCGCCTTGATACGGGCGGCCTTGAAGCCGGCAATGGGCGAGCGCCCCGGCTCGACATTGATGTCCTCGATCGTCAGCGTCCGGCTCGGCAGGTCGAAGCCGATCCTGCCGTGGCTCGCCTTGCCGCCACCGCTGCGGATCTGCTCGAAGGCCGCCTCGATCTCGGTGGTGACGCGGTGCTGGACGTAGAGGTTGAAGCCGAACCATCCGCCCGCGACGAGCACGGCTGCTACGATCAGGCCGATCAGGATCCGCTTCATTCCCAGCTCCAGTTGCTCATTGTGCGCTGCGCAACCTGCCATATTCGGGAAATGTCGCAAGGTCCAGGGAAAGCTAGCGCTGTCAGATATTTGACTGATGGCCCTGTTGATGGGACCGCAATCGGATGTTGCCACCGGGCCTTCGGCCGTGCTTCATCCGGGTTTCCACGACCCGGAAATAGCGTCCGCTTGGACGATCGCTCCGGATGATGCATTTTGAGGCCGGTAACGCGAGGCAAGAGACCGCATGTCGTCCTATTCCGATGATCTCCACCAGGCGGCGCTGGCCTATCACCGACTGCCGCGCCCCGGAAAGCTCGAGATCCAGGCGAGCAAGCCGCTCGCCAACCAGCGCGACCTCGCGCTTGCCTATTCTCCGGGCGTTGCCGCCGCCTGTACCGAGATCGCCAAGAACCCGGCGGAAGCCGCGACCCTGACCACCCGCGCCAATCTGGTCGCGGTGGTCTCGAACGGCACGGCCGTGCTCGGCCTCGGCAATATCGGCCCGCTGGCCTCCAAGCCGGTGATGGAGGGCAAGGCGGTCCTGTTCAAGAAATTCGCCGGAATCGACGTGTTCGACATCGAGATCGCCGCCGACACCATCGACCGCGTGGTCGAGACGGTGGCCGCGCTCGAACCGACCTTCGGCGGCATCAATCTGGAAGACATCCGTGGTCCCGAATGCTTCGAGATCGAGGCGCGGCTGAAGGAGCGCATGAAGATCCCGGTCTTCCATGACGACCAGCACGGCACCGCCATCATCGTTGCCGCCGCCATCACCAACGGTCTGAGGCTGAACGGCAAGAAGCTGTCGGAGGTCAAGATCGTCGCGTCGGGGGCAGGGGCGGCGGCGATCGCGACGCTCAACCTGCTGGTGTCGATGGGCGCGCAGCGCAAGAACATCTGGGTCTGCGACATCGACGGCCTCGTCCATGAGGGCCGCAACACCTCGATGGACCGCTGGAAGGCGGTCTACGCGCAGAAGACCGACAAGCGCACGCTGGGCGACGTCATCGGCGGCGCCGACATCTTCATCGGCCTGTCGGCACCGGGCGTACTCAAGCCCGAGATGGCCAAGGCCATGGGCGAGAAGCCCCTGATCATGGCGCTGGCCAATCCGACGCCCGAGATCATGCCGGAAGAGGCGCGAAAAGTGCGTCCCGACGCCATGATCTGCACCGGTCGCTCCGACTATCCGAACCAGGTCAACAACGTCCTCTGCTTCCCCTTCATCTTCCGCGGCGCGCTCGATGTCGGCGCCAGCGCGATCAACGAAGAGATGAAGCACGCCGCGGTCGAGGCCATCGCGCAACTCGCCCGCGAGGCGCCGTCGGATGCCGTCTCCCAGGGCAGCCTCGATACCGGCGAGGCTGGCGGCTTCGGTCCGGGCTCGCTGATCCCCAGCCCCTTCGACCCACGACTGATCCTGCGTATTGCGCCGGCGGTGGCGAAGGCGGCGATGGAATCCGGCGTCGCGACGCGCCCCATCACCAATTTCGACGAATATCGCGCGCTGCTCGAGCGCTTCGCCTTCCGCTCCGGCCTCGTCATGAAGCCGATGTTCGCCAAGGCCAAGACTCAACCGGTGCGCGTGATCTACGCCGAAGGCGAGGACGAGCGCGTGCTGCGCGCCACGCAAGTGGTGCTGGAGGAGAAGCTGGCGACGCCGATCCTGGTCGGCCGCCCCTCCGTGGTCGAGGCGCGCATCAAGCGCTTCGGCCTGTCGATCAAGGCGGGCAAGGATTTCGATCTCGTCAACCCTGAGGACGATCCGCGCTATCGCTCTTACGTGCAGTCCTATGTCGAGGTCGCCGGCCGTCGCGGCGTGACGCCGGATGCTGCGCGCACGGTGGTGCGTACCAACAACACCGTGATCGCCGCGCTCGCGGTGACGCGCGGGGAGGCCGATGCGATGCTTTGCGGCGTCGAGGGCCGCTACATGAGCCATCTGCGCCATGTCCGCGAGATCGTCGGCTTCTCGCCCGGCGTCAGCGACTACGCGGCATTGGCGTTGCTGATCACCAGCAAGGGCGCGTTCTTCATCGCCGACACGCAAGTGCGGCCCAATCCGAGTGCGGAAGAGCTTGCCGAGATCGCCTCGCTTGCCGCGGTCCACGTCCAGCGCTTCAACATCAAGCCGAAGATCGCCTTCGTCTCGCACTCCGATTTCGGCAGCTACGACACCGACTCCTCGCGCAAGATGCGCCGGGCGACCCAGCTCTTGAAGGAGAAGCACCCGGAGATCGAGGCCGACGGCGAAATGCAGGGCGACACCGCGTTGTCCGCCGCGGCGCGCCGCATGGTGCTGCCGCACTCCAAGCTGGAGGGCGAGGCCAACATCATGATCATGCCGAGCTTAGATACCGCCAACGTCGCCTACCAGATGATCAAGTCGCTGGCGGACGCGCTGCCCGTCGGCCCGATCCTGATCGGCCCGGCGCGGACAGCCCACATCCTGACGCCCTCGGTCACCGCGCGCGGTATCCTCAACATGACGGCAGTTGCCGTGGTGGAAGCGCAGGAGCGTGCAGCGCGGCAGCAGCCGACGCTGTTTACTTAGCGGTCGTGCTCCACGAACTCGTCATGCCCGGGTTTGTCCCGGGCATCCACGTTCTTTTTGCGGCAAAGGCAAGTCGTGGATGGCCGGGTCAAGCCCGGCCATGACGCCGAGAGGGTGGTGGTCGAATTCGTCCCCGTCGGTTCAATTCCGCTATGGAGCGCCAACGCGCTCCGCACACCACACTTGAATAACTTTCCGTTTTCCATTTCCCCGTTTGTAAACCGCAATCGGACTCTTCATAATCTCTCAGCGCATTCCGTGCTTTGCGTTTTGCCAAGAGGCCGACCATGCCAGCGTTCGTGACTTTCGGGCGAATCCTGTTCGCCGTGCTGTTCATCTACACGGGCGCCACCAAGTTCTTCCCCCTCCAGGCGACTGCCGACTTCATCGCCGGCAAGATCGTGGTGCCCGATGTGATCGCGCCTTATGCCAAGCAGGTGGAGACCGCGACTGCGATGACCACTCCGCAGCTGCTCGCGATCGCGCTCGGAGGGCTCCAGATTCTGGCGGGATTGATGATCGCGCTGAACTTCGGTGCGCGCTTCTTCGCGATGCTGATGGTGATCTACATCGCTGTGTCGACCGTCCTGTTCTCCGATTTCTGGAATCAGAGCGCGCCTGAGAACGCCGCGGTGGTGATCGACGCGCTGAAGAATCTTTCGATCATAGGCGCGCTGTTCATGATCATGGGCTACGGCCGCGCCACGCGCTCGGTCGAGACCGCCTACGGCGACGTCTAAAGCGCTAGCCCCGCCGCCACGGCGTTACGGTGACGTCATGCGCGGCGTCGAGCATATAGGGTGTCCCCGCAGTCAGCCCGTGTGACGTCAGCACGTCGTGCGGCGTTCGCCGGGGCACGTCGACGAAGCAGCCTTCGCCGCCGGGCAGCCGCACATGCGGGGCTTCCGACAGCCAGAAGGTGTCGTAACGGTCCATGAACATGTCGAACACGACCGGGCCGCCAATGATCGCGACCCGCCCCGAGGTAACATCGGCAAATGCGCAGGCCTCCGCGAAGCTCGCATGCTCCGGATTCCACAGCGTCGCGTTCGGCATCTCGGGATCGACGGTAAGGGCCTTGATCTTGCGGGTCAGGATCAGCCGCTTGCGCTTGGGCGAGTTCGGCTGCCCCTCGTGCGAGTTGCGGCCGTGCACGATCAGCGCAGCACCATCGAGCGCCTGCTCGAAGAACAGCTTGTCGCCTTTGAACTTCAGGCTGTCGGGCATGACATGGCTGGCGTCGGCAAGCATGCCGTCCGCCGAGACGATGACGTAGCCTTCGAAATGGAACGACAAATGACGACTATTCGGAAACGGTCGTCACCACGGAATTGACCGGGCGCGTGCTGACTGTCGGCAGCTTGACGTCCTTCATCAGCTGCTGGTCGTATTCGGGCAGCGAGGCCACCGGCGCCTTGGCGCGCATCGCCACCACCTTGTAGCCGCCGGCCTTGAGGCGGTTCAGCAGCTCGGGCAGGGCTTCCGCCGTGTGCTTCTGGAAGTCGTGCATCAGGATGATGCCCTTGCCCTTGGTCTCGAGCCTCTTCATCACGGTCTCGATCACTTTCTCGGGCTTCGAGGCCTTGAAGTCGAAGGAGTCGATGTCGCAGGAGAAGATCGCAACGTTGCGGTTGCCGAGATAGGTGACCATCTCCGGCGGATGCTGCAGCGCCGGGAAGCGGAAGAACGCGGCGGGCGAGATGCCGCCGAGCGCCCATTTCACGGCGCTGATGCCCTTCTCGATCTCTTCCTTGCGCTGCGCTTCGTTCAGCTTCTTGTCGTTGAGATTGGCGTGCGACCAGGTGTGGGTGCCGACGGTGTGGCCGGCGGCGTAGACCTGCTTCAGGATCTCCGGCTCGTAGGTGGCATGCTTGCCGATCGAGAAGAAGATGCCGGTGGTGCACTGGTCGGCGAGCGCCTTCAGCACGGCAGGCGTGTTGCGTGGCCAGGGACCGTCGTCGAAGGTCAGGACGACCTCCTTATCGCGCAGGAAGTCGAGCTCCTTGAAATGCTCGAAGCCGAAGCCGGGGCCACCCGTCGTGTCGATTTCCACAGTGCGGGCGACGCCCAGCGCGTTCGGATTGTTGCAGGCGGCGCGTGCCGGCTGCGGCGCCTGTTGCGGCGGGGGCGGGAAGGCTGCGCTCGGTTGCGCAGCAGCTGCCGCCGGGGCCGCGGCTGCTGGAGCTGCCGCCGCAGCCGGTGCTGCCGCGGGTTTTGCAGCCGGTGCTGCTGCGGGCGCGGCCTGGGTGGCGGCTGCGGGTTTTGCAGCCGGGGTCTGCGACCATGCCGCGCCTGTCAGCGCAACGGACATCGCGCTTGCCAAAATCAGTTTTGCCGCCACACGCATGGTGTTGTCCTCGAGATTGACCCCGTTGTTCCGCCGTGGCTTTTCGCCTCCGGCAAAACCTTCCTGCCCCTTATCACCTTAGCCTAGATGGTGCTCCATCGCCATTGCAACGGCTGTTTGGCCCTCCGCCGCAATTGTGCCCAACCGCGTTGCGACCGGCCCGTCAACTGTCGGCCAATGTCCGGGCTATCGCGGTTTTGACGCGCGTGTCGGCAGGCTCCACGGCTGAAGGAAACACCTCGGCGATATAGCCGTCGCGGCCGATCAAGTATTTGTGGAAGTTCCACTTCGGAACCTCCCTTGGCCGCGCCTCGGCCGCCCATTTGTAGAAGGGATGGGCCTTCGCCCCTGACACGACCGCCTTGGCCGCAATCGGGAAGGTAACGCCGTATTGGTGGTGCGCGGTCTCCGAGATCTCGCTGATGCCTCCGGGCTCCTGGCCGCCGAAATCATTGGAGGGCACGCCAATCACGGTGAGGCCGCGGTCGCGAAACTCGCTCCAGATCTCCTGCAGCCCGGCATATTGCGGCGTGTAACCGCACAGCGAGGCCGTGTTGACGACCAGCAGCGGTTTACCGGTGAAGGCGGAGAGGCGGATGTCGTCGCCGGACAAAGCGGGAAATGAGAAGGCGTAAGCGGAAATCCGGCTCATGCCGCCGTCGGCCCGCGCGCGCGTTGCCGATGCGGCTGCAGCGAGCAGCGCAGTGGTGAGCATGGTCCTGCGGCTCAACATGGCGGCGTCCCCCGGATGTGAAACGGGGCGGAGCTTACCCCGCTGATGCGACGGGCTCGCTCAACACCGCGTTATCTGACGCGGCTACGCTGCTAGTACAGGCGGACGATGAAGTCGGTGCCTTCGCCGGTTTCGCCCTGGTTGATGCCCTGGTCGGACACGATGACCGAGGCGCCGGTGGTGAGCATCTCGTTGATCTTCGCCATGGCCTCGGCAGGGATCGTGATGCGATCCAGGGCCTCGGCCGGGCTGTCGGGCGTCACCACAGGCCTGGCGGCAACAGGGATCACGGCAGCGCCACGCTGCCGGCGCGACAAATGACCGTCGTCCTCGCGCGCGGCGGCGCGGACGGTGACAGGCAGCGATACCACCGACCAATGCAGCGCATTCGAATCGGTCTTGTCGACCTCGGCCGTGAAGACGTGTGTGCCGAGCGGCCGGTCGCTGGCCGCGATCGTGACGGGCACATCGAACATCGGCGCGAAGTTCTGCCGCACGTAGAGCTTGGAATCCTTGCGGCTGATGAACACCGCAATCTGACCGGTCCGCTTCGGCAGGTCCGGCTTCACGGACGGCGCGGGATCGGCGATGCGGGTCTGATCCTTCTTCGCATCCGGCGAAGCAGCTTGCGCGGGCGCAACCGTTGTCGCAGCCGCGTCGGGCTTGTTCTCGGTCGCCGCCGTGTCAGCCTTGGCGGGCTCGGACTTGGCGGGCTCGGACTTGGCCGGCTCGGACTTGGTGGGGTCGACCTTGTCTGCCGGCTTCTCGTCTGGCGTCGTCTTGGCCGCGTCAGCAGCGTCAGTCGGCTTTGTTTCGGTGCTCGCCGCGTCAACGGGCTTGGCAGCGTCGTCCGTCTTCGCCGCTTCGTCGCGAACCGGCGCGTTGCCCGTGGTCACATCCGACATCACGGTATGGCCCACCGTGGAGCGCAGCTCGAGCACGCCTTCTGCGCTGGCTGTCTTCCTCTCCAAAGATTTGGTCTCAACGGGCTTTGCGTCCGTGACCTTGGTGTCAGGCGCGCCCTTGTCCGCCTTGTCGCCGACGCTCGTCGGCGGCTCGAGGCTTGCTGCGGGCTGCGGCGGGACGCGCAGGGAAGCGAGCATCGGATGCGAGAAGCTTTGCGGCGTCATCTGGCCCGGCGTGACGATCACGCGCGCGCCCATCTTGGTCCAGTTCCACATCTTGACCGCGAACGCCATCGGCATGCGGATGCAGCCGTGCGAGGCCGGATAGCCCGGCAATACGCCGGCATGCATGGCGACGCCGGACCAGGTGATCCGCTGCATGTACGGCATCGGCGCGCCGCTATAGATGTTGGAGTGGTGGAATTTGTGCTTCTGGATGACGCTGAACACACCCATCGGCGTCGAATGGCCCTTCATGCCTGTCGACACCGGCGACTCCGCGAAGACGCCCTTGGAGTCGTAGATCGTCACCTTCTGCCGCTCGATCGAGACGACGATGACGAGCGGGCCTTGCGGCTTCGCGCCGGTCTCTTTCTCGCCGACGGTCTCTTTCTTGGTCTTTGCGGCTGCCGAGCCGCGCTTCTGCGGCTTCAGTCGCGGCTCCGCCGGATAGCGCTGTTGCGGGGCGTAGTACGCGCCCGAATAGTCCGGATAATAATAGAATGCTGCTTCCGCCTGGCTGGTCGTTCCGATCGCACCCGCCGCCGCCAAAATCGCGGCCTGCCACAGCCGTGCCGGCGCGGCGGAGAAGGGGGACCCGTTCACGCTATTCATTCCTCGAATCCACAATCCAAATCAGACGTTAGTGTCGCAGAGGGGATACGCGTTCACCAGCACGGTGGTTCTGCGATCCGCTACATTTGTTCAAGACGTAACAAAAAAGCCTCACGGAGCGGTAAACGGCGGCCGCGCCCGGCCTGCTGTCACCTTCCTGTCGGGACCTCCCATACCTACATTGCCAGGACTTGTTACCGGAGAACTTCATGTCATCCCGTTTCCCCGGTCTTTCCGGCATCCGCTTGAAAGGCCTTGCTTTAGTGCTCCTGGCTCTGGCCGTTCCTCTGGCTTGCGCATCGGCCGCCGACGAGCCTGATCTGATCTTCCGCCGGTCCACGGTGTTCAAATGGATGAGCCCGAATGACAAGCTCGCGACCTATGGTCTCGACGACCCCGAGGTCGAGGGCGTGGCCTGTCATTTCACGGTACCGGAGAAGGGTGGCTTCAAGGGCTGGCTGGGACTTGCCGAGGAGGTCTCGGACATCTCACTTGCCTGCCGCCAGGTCGGCCCGATCAAGTTCAAGGAGAAGATGGAACAGGGCGACGACATGTTCCGCAGGCGCCGGTCGCTGTTCTTCAAGAAGATGCAGATCGTGCGCGGCTGCGACGCCAAGCGCAATGTGCTGGTCTACATGGTCTATTCGGACAAGCTGATCGAGGGATCGCCGAAGAATTCGACCTCGACCGTTCCGATCATGCCGTGGGGACCGGCTGACGCGAACGTCCAGAAGTGCGGCGACTTCTTTACTCAGTGACGCGCTTGCGTTCACTCAGTAGTGGGATCGCGCTTCATGCGCGGTTTCATCAGGTGCGAGCCGCTTAGCCGCACGAACGCCTGCGGCGCGGCCTCGTAGCCGCGTCCTGATTGCAGAGCCATCGCGCCGGGCAAACCGGTACGGTCGCCGATCTGCCGATCGGCGCGGTCCGTAGGCTGCGCCTCCTCGCGCACCGTTGCGCGATCTTGCGCCATCATGATGGCCATCCCTCAATATGTGCCCTGATAATGACGGGCCGTTCGGTTTCGAAGGCTTCGGTCGCGTCCGATCGATTCTCGGTTCATCGGGGGGCCGGCCCTCGTTCGCCGACCTCTTCAGCAGAAAACCGTAAAATGCATGTGAAGCGCAGACGTCGCCGATATGACCGCTTCGCCTCCAGTGACGCAGACGGTCGTTCTCATGCCGGTTGAAACCATCAATCGCCCCATCTGAAATGATTGATGTTTTCGGCAGATTGTTTCGTCGCGCCGTGAGCGACGAAACAATTCTCACCGGGAACGAAACCATTCTGGGCTTTGGGCGCATCACGGAAGAAACCGCTGATGGTTATCAGGGTGACAACGACGACGGCGGAACCGCCGGCCACGCAATTCGGAGATATCCCATGCGCGCGCTCAGCTTCATCCTTGCTTTCGGTTTCGTGCTCGCCGGTTCCTCGTTCGCGGGAGCACCGGACGGCAATCTGCCCGGCATCGGGACCTTCCAGTACAGCGGCTCGCCGATCTCAACCACGGCGCCGCAGCCGATCGTTGTGGCGGCGCGCTTCTGATCCCCCAACAAGAAAACCAGCCCGCAAAGGCGCCATCATGTATCTTCGTTTCTGCGCCGCGGCGTTCCTGTCCCTTCTGACCATCAGCTCCGTTCAGGCTCAGGTGCGCTCACCGAGCCGGTTGCCGGATCCGCGCAGCGAGTTCGTGAGGCAATGTGCGCCGCGCATGCTCGGGCGCTGGGAGCACCCGGAAGAGGTCTGCGGCTGCCTGCATGATCACGCGGCTGCCGTCGTCGAGGATCGCGACCTGCGCGAAGCGCTGCTGCGCGGCATCAGTGAGACCGGCGTTCCCACGATCGAGACCGATTGGGTGCCGGCCGCCAAGCAAGGCGAGATCGGCGCGACCTTCACCAAGATTGCCAAGCCGACCTTGCAGTGCATGTTCGACCCTGCGAAATCCTAAGGTCTCACCTCTACTTCGGACCGAACCGCGGCACGCAGGATGCCGTTCGCGCGACGCCCTTGTCCGTCATCTTCGAGCCACGTACTTCCTTGACCTGTCCGGCCGGGCAGGTTCCGTCATCCACCTGCACGCGCTGGCCGAGCTTGAGGTCGACGATATCCTGCTCACGCCCGACCGTGGTCGCATAGGCCGCCGAGGCGAGCGAGGAGGAGATCAGGAGCGCGAGGCAGGCTGCACGGCCGAGTGAGGCGACGGGTGACATGATGAGGGATCCCGGAATCGATTCTGCAATGTTAAGCAGCAGCCACCGATTCTGATACTGAACCTTTGTCAGGCCTGCCGGGCGTGATGGCCCTTCGGGCGCAATCTGGCGCGCGATTCTTTTGCAAGTCGTTCGGCGGCAGTGACGAGCTGTGGAACCGCATGCCCTGAAAATCCCAGCACGAACCCCGGCAGGGGCCGCGTCCGCGCATAGGTGTCGGCGAGCAGCCAGCCTTCCGCACCTGCCGCCTGCTTTGCTTCAGCAGCGACCACTGGGGCAACCGACGGATCGAACCGGGCCACGAGGTGCAGGCCCTGCGACGGCACCGGGACCGACAGCGCACCACCTGACGCGGCCTCGAGCGTTTCGGCCAGCGCGTCGCGCGCTTCACGGTAGAGCTTGCGTACCCGCTTCAGATTTGCGGTGAATGCGCCTGAGTTAAGCATGTCGGCGACCGCGCCTTCCATCAGCGTGGCAGGGAAGCGGTCGAGCGTAGCGCGCGCGGCCGTGACGTCGCCGATCAGGCGCTCGGGCAGGGCGCAATAGCCGATGCGCAGGCCCGGAAACAGCGTCTTGGCGAAGGTGCCCATGTAGATCACGCGCTGGAGGTGATCGATGCCGGCAAGCGACATCAGCGGCGCGCCGTCGTAGCGGAACTCGCTGTCGTAATCGTCCTCGAACACGAAGGCGCCGGCCTGCTTCGCCCAGTCCAGCAGCTCGAGCCGCCGCGGCATCGACATCTGCACGCCCAGCGGAAACTGGTGCGACGGCGTGACATAGGCTGCGCGCGCACCTGGTGCGGCGGAGCGGCCCCTCGCGACTTGCAGACCGTGGGCGTCAACGGGAACGGCGACGGTACGGTAACCGCATTGCGCGATGGTCTTGCGCGCCGTGGGATAGCCTGGATCCTCGCACCAGACTTGATCATTCGGTTTCAAGAGAGCGCCCAGCACGATACGCAGCGTGTGCAACGTGCCCGACGTCAGCATGATCTGGTCGGGGTCGCAGCGCAGGCCCCGCGCCGAGAGCAGATGATCGGCGATCGCAACGCGCAGCTCATTGCTGCCGCGCGGGTCGCCGTAGTGCAGATGCTCGCTGCCAAAGGCGCGCATCCGTCGGCCGACAAAGGCGCGAAAACGTTGCACCGCGCGCTCGTCAATATGGGTACAGCCGAGCGAGAGGGTGCCTTGTTTCGGCGCCTCGACGATCACCTTCGGCTTCTTCGATGCGGCGGCGCGGGCTGGGATGCGCGCGGCGACAAAGGTGCCGGAGCCAACGGTTGCTTCCGCAAACCCGTCGGCGATCAGGCGCTCGTAAGCCGTGACCACCGCATTGCGCCGAAAGCCGGTCTGCTTCGCCAGCGTGCGCGAGGGCGGCAGCGGCTCGCCCGACTTGACGAGGCCGCCGACGATCATCTCGCACAGCGCCTGGTACAGCCGGTGCGCCGAGGACGCGCCGGCTGTGATGTGCGGGCCGGTGAGATCGAGCGGCAGCTCGGCCTTCCCGGGAGAATTGGTCGGAATTTTTTGCATGGAATTGGCACTATCGCAGACCAAATGCGCGGCTACAACTGGTCTGGAACTGTTCCAGACCCGACAGGAGCGGCCGTGAGCCAGACCGAGAGCCCAAATTCCTATCCGACGTCGGCGCGCAACCAGGTGAAGCGCCGGCACGACCGCGGCTTCTACGATCACGCCACCGTCCACCGCATCCTGGATTCCTCGATGTTGTGCCACGTCTCCTATGTGATCGACGGTCAGCCCTATTGCACGCCGACCTTCTTCTGGCGCGAGGGGACCAAGCTGTACTGGCACGGCTCGAGCGCCAGCCGCATGCTGCGCAACCAAACCAAAGGCGAGCGCGTGTGCCTGACGGTGGCCCATCTCGACAGCCTCGTGTTGGCGCGTTGCGGCTTCAATCATTCCGCCGACTATCGCGCGGTGATGGCGTTCGGCACCGCCTATCTCGTCACCGATCCCGTCGAGAAGGAGCGCGCGGTGGTCGCGATGGTCGACCGCTTCTTCCCGGATCGCACCGCGGGCCTGCGGGCCAGCAACATCCAGGAGATCAAGGCGACCTCCTTTATCGCGATGGAGATCGAGGAAGCCTCGGCCAAGATCCGCGCCAAGGGTGTCGCCGACGACGAAGAGGACTACGAACTGCCTATTTATGCCGAGCGCATTCCGGTTCGCACCGTTCTCGGCGCGCCCGAGCCGTGCCCGCGGCTGCTCGATGGCGTCACGCGTCCTGCGACGCTGGATGGCTATTCCGAGGGCCGCCTGCTCGAAGATGCATTGCGGGATGCTTATTTTGTAGAGTACCCCAACGGCTGAAATCGGCTAGCTTGCGCGCTCCTTAGACCAATCGGATGCCGGGAGTTGCCTGATGGATGCCGAAACGCAGCAGAGGATTCTTGACGCCGTCGACGCCGGCTTCGAAGCCCAGCTTGCGACCACGCGCGATTTCGTCGCGATCCCTTCGACCCGCGGAGCGGAGGGGCCGTGCCAGGACATGATCGGCGACTTGCTGCGCGCACGCGGCTACGAGGTCGACGATTGGCACATCAATGTCGACGACTTGAAGGATCTGCGCGGCTTCGGGCCGATCGAGCATGATTTCTCCAGGGCGCGCACGGTGGTCGGTACGTATCGTTCGTCCACCGAGGCGGGCAAATCGCTGATCCTCCAGGGCCACTGCGACGTGGTGCCCGCGGGGCCGCTGGAACTGTGGGATACCCCGCCGTTCTCACCCGTCATCAAGGACGGCAAGATGTTCGGCCGCGGCGCCTGCGACATGAAGTCGGGCACCATCGGCGCACTCTATGCGCTGGATGCGATCAAGGCGGCCGGTCTGAAGCCGACGGCTCGGATCCACTTCCAGTCTGTCATCGAGGAGGAGAGCACCGGCGTCGGCGCACTCTCGACGCTGCAGCGGGGCTACCGGGCCGATGCCTGCTTCATTCCCGAGCCGACCGGCGGCAAGATGGTGCGCGCGCAGGTCGGCGTGATCTGGTTTCGCCTTCGCGTGAAGGGCCATCCCGTCCACGTCGCGCATGCCGGCTCGGGTGCCAACGCGATCATGGCGGCGTATCATCTGATCCAGGCGGTGCAGAAGCTCGAGATCGAATGGAACGAGCGTGCCAAGGCCGACCGCCACTTCAAGACGCTCAACCATCCCATCAATTTCAACCCCGGCATCATCAAGGGTGGCGACTGGGCTTCCAGCGTCCCGGCCTGGTGCGACGTCGATTGCCGCATTGCCGTGTTGCCGGGTTGGTCGATCGCCGACCACCAGAAGGAGATTCTGGCGTGCATCGCGGCGGCCTCGCGTAATCACCGCTTCCTCGCGAACAATCCGCCGGAGGTCGAATGGTCCGGCTTCCTGTCGGAAGGCTATGAGCTGACAAATTCGGCGGCGTCGGAAGCGGCCTTCAGCAAAGCCTTCAACAAGGTTTATGGCGGAGCGGTCGAGGACCTCGTCTTCACCGCGCTCACCGACACCCGCTTTTACGGCCTCAACCACGGCATCCCGAGCCTGTGCTTCGGCGCCAGCGGCGGCGAGATGCACGGCTTCAACGAATTCGTCGATCTGGAATCGCTGAAGAAGACGACCAAGGCGATGGCGCTGTTCATCGCCGAATGGTGCGGGGTGGAGAGGGCGTAGCGGCCTCTCCGCGTCATTGCGAGGAGCTCTTGCGACGAAGCAATCCAGAGTTGCTGCGGAAACAGACTGGATTGCTTCGCTGCGCTCGCAATGACGGGTGGTCTTGGCTGGAACGCCGGTCGCCCGAAACACGGGCCTATCCAAATCCTTTAAGCTTAAAAGAAAGACTAGGATGCCGCCCTGACCGGTGGCAGACTGGCGTTCGGTTCGCTGAACGAGTCCCCGGGGGAGTCACGATGCGCGATTGGGATGATGCTTACGCCAATTCGGCCCATATACCGGGTTCGGACAAGATGCCGGCGCAATGGGCGGAGCGGGCGGCGGCCTACCGGGCCGGGCTGCAGGATTTTCGCCCTGACATCGCCTATGGCTCCGCCGAGCGTCAGAGTTTCGACCTGATCCTGCCCGACGGCGACAGCAAGGGCCTCGTTGTGTTCGTGCACGGCGGCTATTGGATGCGCTTCGACAAATCGGCCTGGACGGATCTTGCCGAAGGCGCGCGGCATCACGGCTGGACCGTATGCCTGCCGAGCTACACGTTGGCGCCGGCGGCGCGCATCTCCGACATTACGGCGGAGATAGCCGCCGCGATCGCGAAAGCCGCCTCGCTCGTCGCGGGACCGATCCGGCTCGCCGGCCATTCGGCCGGCGGCCATCTCGTCACGCGCATGCTGTGCGACGACAGCCGGCTCGAGCCTTCAGTGTTCAGCCGCATCGCCGGTACGCTCTCGATCAGCGGGCTGCACGATCTGCGGCCGCTGCTGAAGACGAAGATGAACGAGACGCTGCGCATGACCATGGAGGAGGCGACGCTCGAGAGCGCAGCGCTGCATCTGCCGCGCGGGCATTCGCCTGTCACCGCCTGGGTCGGCGGCAGCGAGCGGCCTGAATTCATCCGCCAGTCCGACCTGCTGGCCAATGTCTGGACCGGCTTTGACGTGCCGACGCGGCTCGTCGTCGATCCCGGGCTCAACCATTTCACCGTGATCGACGCGCTGAAGGACCCGTCCTCGCAGATCACCGCGCGTCTGATCGGGCTCGATTGAACGAGGGCAGGAATGATCGATCGAAAGGACATGTCATGACGTCCAACGATTACGATCCCGCAAGCGAAGGCGCCGAGACCGACTTCGCCCGGCGCATGTCCTATGGCGAATATCTGTCGCTGGATGCCATTCTCGGCGCGCAGCATCCGCTCTCCGAAGCGCATGACGAGATGCTGTTCATCATTCAGCATCAAACCACGGAGCTGTGGATGCGTCTCGCGATCCATGAGCTCAGCGCCGCGCGCCGCGCCATCGCCAGGGACGAGGTGGCTCCCGCCATGAAGATGCTGGCGCGAATGTCGCGCATCTTCGAGCAGCTAAACAACGCCTGGGACGTGCTGCGTACGATGACGCCCAGTGAATATACCCGCTTTCGCTCCCAGCTCGGCCAGTCCTCCGGCTTCCAGTCGCGGCAATATCGGCTGATCGAATATCTGCTCGGCAACCGCAACCACGCCATGCTGAAGCCGCACGCGCACGATGTGGAAACGACAAAACTGCTCGAGGCTGAGCTCGCGACGCCGAGCCTCTATGACGAGGTGCTGCGGCTTGCCGATCGCCACGGGCTCAAGATGCCGGCCGCCGTGCTGGCGCGCGACGTCCGCGAGACCCACAGCTTCAGCGAGGGCGTGCTTGACGCCTGGCGCGAGGTCTACCAGGCGCCGGAGACGCACTGGATGCTGTACGAGCTTGCCGAGAAGCTGGTCGATTTCGAGGATTATTTCCGGCGCTGGCGCTTCAACCATGTCACCACGGTCGAGCGCGTCATCGGCTTCAAGCGCGGCACCGGCGGCACGGGTGGCGTCAGCTATCTGAAGCGCATGCTCGAGGTCGAGCTGTTTCCCGAACTCTGGCGCGTGCGCACGATTCTGTAGGGATGTCCATGTCCAGGCTTCGCGTCTACGCCGACACCAGGGCGCTGTTTCATCTGCCCGAGGGTGTGATCTATCTCGACGGCAATTCGCTCGGCGCATTGCCGCTTGGTGTCGCCGAGCGCGTCAACCGCGTCATCACGACGGAGTGGGGCGATGAGCTGATCCGCGCCTGGAACAGCGCAGGCTGGTATGCCCAGCCGCGCCATGTCGGCGATCGCATCGCCCGGCTGATCGGCGCGGAGGTGGGCTCGGTGATGGTCGGCGATACGCTTTCGCTCAAGGTCTACCAGGCACTCGCCGCTGCGCTCGACATGAACGCCTCGCGCAAGGTCGTCCTGTCGGACACCGGCAATTTCCCGACCGACCTCTACATGGCGGAAGGCCTGATCGCGACGCTCGGGCGCGGCCATCAGCTGCGCCTGGTGGCTCCGGAGGAGATCGAGGCTTCGCTGTCGGAAGAGGTCGCCGTCCTCTACATCACCGAGGTCGACTACCGCACCGGCCGCCGTCACGACATGGCGAAGCTGACCGCGAAGGCGCATGCGCTTGATATCGTCACGGTCTGGGACCTCGCGCATTCAGCCGGCGCGCTGCCGGTCGATCTCGCCGGCTGCGGTGTCGATTTCGCCGCGGGGTGCACCTACAAATACATCAATGCCGGCCCCGGCGCGCCGGCGTTTCTCTACGTCGCGCCGCGTCGTGCCGACGGCGCGCGTGCGGCGCTCTCCGGATGGATGGGCCACGCAAAGCCGTTTGCGTTTGAGCTTGGCTATGCCGCCGCCGGCGGTGTCGAGCGCATGCGCGTCGGCACCCCCCCGGTACTGGCGATGGCGGCGCTGGAGGCTTCGCTCGATATCTGGGATCGGGTTGATATCAAGGAGATCCGCGCCCGCTCGTTGGCGCTCGGTGATCTCCTGATCGCGGAGGTCGAGCGTCGTTGCCCGTCCCTGGAGCTCGTGACCCCGCGCGCGCACGAGCGTCGTGGTTCGCAAGTCTCGTTCGCCTTCGCGGGCGGCTACGCCGCGATGCAGGCCCTGATCGCGCGCGGCGTCATCGGCGATTTCCGTGCGCCCGATATCATGAGGTTCGGCATCACGCCGCTCTATATCGGCGAGAGCGAGATCGTCCGTGCGGCCGAGATCATCGAGGAGGTGATCGCAGGCGAGCTGTGGCGTCGGCCGGAATATCAGGTCGTGAACGCAGTGACGTGAAACACGAAGCCTCTCCGGCGTCATTGCGAGGAGCTCTTGCGACGAAGCAATCCAGAATCCCTCGGCGCAGGCAGTCTGGATTGCTTCGCTTCGCTCGCAATGACGGTGGAGGGATGGTCGGCGCGTCCCTGCCGGGGGAGCGCCGGCGTCACGGCAACCATTACCTCAGACGTCATTGCTTTGCCGCGCGAAGCCATTCACGTTGAGACAACGATGAATTGGGAGGAGATCCGATGACGCCGCTCGAAAAACTCAAGGCGATGAAAATGCCGTTCGCCGAGCTCAAGGGCGTCGAATTCGTCGAAGCCGGGAAGGATCGCGTGGTCGCGCGGATGATCGTGCGGCCCGATCTCTGCACCCTGCATCACACCATCCACGGCGGCGCGGTGATGGCGCTCGCCGATTCCGTTGGCGCAGCGGCGACCGTGATCAATCTGCCTGATGACGCCAGGGGCACCACGACGCTGGAGAGCAAGACCAACTTCATCGGTGGCGCCAAGGAGGGAACCACTGTCATCGCGATCGCGACCCCGGTTCACCGGGGGCGCCGGACCCAGGTCTGGACCACCCGGCTGGAGACCGAGGACGGCAAGCTGGTGGCCGTGGTGACCCAGACGCAGCTGGTCCTGTAAGACTACGGGGCTTTGATTTTGTTAACGAATTAGTCGTTCCCGATGCCGGAAACTTGAGCAGGTTCCCGTCTTGATAATTTTGTTGCGACGCACAATATTGGGGCCCTAGGGATTCGAACGCCTCCTCGAGGGACACCAAGAGGAGTTTTGACGTGACACTTGATGAGACCGTTCGCGCGACGTCCGTTCCGGGCTATGTGCGGACCCTGAGCCAGCAGGAAGAATTGCCGCTGTTGCGCGATCATCTGCTCAGGCTCGATGCCGAAAGCCGGCACGACCGCTTCAACGGTTTTCTCGACGACAATTTCATCGAGCGCTACGCGGCCCGCTGCGCGGATGATGGCACCGTGATCGTTGCCTACATCGTCGACGGCGTGGTCCGTGGTGCGGCTGAGCTGCATCCGCCGGAGGGCGATTCGCTGCCCGAAGTCGCTTTCAGCGTGGAGGCCTCCGCACGCCGCCAGAACGTCGGCACCGTGCTGTTCAGCCGCCTGATCGCGGAAGCGCGCTGGAAGGGCTACAAGAGCCTGCGCATCACCACGGGCGCGGAGAATCACGCCATGCGCGCGCTCGCCAGGAAGTTCGGCGCGAACCTGCAATTCCGCCATGGCGAATCGACCGGCACGATCGACCTGACCAAGACGCCCGAGGACGAGCTTGCGGATCTCGCCTCGGCGCCGTTCAAGGCCGGCCGCGCGCTGCTCAGCTTCAACTCGACCTGCTGGAAGCTGATCTCCAGCATGTACGGCAATCGCGCGGCCTGACAGCAAAGGCCTGAATCAAAAAGCGGACCGGCGAGGCCGGTCCGCTTTTTTTTGAAGCAAGAAGGTGAGGGCTTAGGTGCCGGTGCGCTTGTCGTTGCCGAAGCGACGAACGACGCGGCGCTCGACCACGACAGAGCGCTGCGCACCCTGTTCGCCGGCGATCACGCGCGTCGCGGTGATGCGGCTGTTGGTGCGGGCCTGCTTCTTGACCTCGGCCTGAACGGTTTCCAGTGGCATCCCCATCAGCGCGGCAGCGATCTCGGCCTGCTGCTCCTGGTCGTCGGTAATGCCGACGGCGGCGAAGATCGCCTCATCCAGCGTGGGCGGATCGTGGCGCACGCGCCGCGTGCCATATTTGGTATTCCAATCTGCGCTCATAACGGCCTCATTTGATGCCGGATACGTAGTGCCCTACATGTTGCATTGCAATATGAAATTGGTGTGGCAGCTCAGCTATGCACCGCTTGGGCGTCACAGCGGTGACGGGGCACCGATCTCGGGGCGTTGCTGCGGCCAGCGTTTCAGCGCCGCATGTCCCGCCTGCGTGAGCCCGTAGATTCCCCGGTCGGCGCGCTCGAACCAGCCATACACATTGTTAAGCAAGATCTTGCCGGCATCGGGACAGCGTTCGCGCAAATCGCGCACCCGCCGCGGGCCAGCGGCAAGCTCTGATGCGCAGGCCAGTGCCTGCTGCCGATAGGCCGTCATGATCGGCGCGCGGGTGCTGCCGCCGAGCACGGGATCGCCCTGGCGGCGCTGATGCTCGGCGACCAACCGCGAGCGCGTCTTCGGCTCGCGGCGCGGGGCCGCTGTCGGCGGCTTCACCAGCACCTCGACCTCGCCCTTATCGGTTACCCCGAGCATACCGAAGCCGAGGCGGCGACACAGATTGCGATAGCGCGCATCGCTCTCGCGGCCCTTGCCGCGTGCGGATATTTTTGCCGCGATCCAGATCTCGTCGCCTGCCGGCGCACGATCGACTGCTTGCAGGATCAGCTCGAGATTGAAGGCGAGCTTGAGCTCGCCGATCACCACGACAGGCGGATCGCCGGCGCTCAGGCCGACGAGATCGCAGCCGCGGATCTCGCCCTTCACGTCGAAGCCGAGGCTTTCGAGGAAGCGTTTGACGGGGAGGTAGAGCGCGGTTTCCAAGGTGAGTTTCCAATCGGAGAATCAATTCCCTGTAGTCTAGCCCGGATCGGGATCGAGGCCGGCGAGCATTTGCCCGAACGCGGTCAGGCCAGCTATATCCTCACGCGGGGAACAGGGCGCTTGCGATATGACGATCAGGAACGGGCTTTATCACATCCGGATCGAGTTCCTGGATAGCGTCCAGGGCGGCAATCAGGGTGTCATGGTGCTGCGCGACGGCACCATGCGCGGCGGCGACTCGTTTTTCTTCGCTTATGGCAGCTACAGCTCGGCCGACGGCAAATGGAAGGGCGAGCTGACCAACGAGGAGCATTCGCCCTCATTCGACGAGCGCCCGGTGTGGGGCCGCAAGGTCGTGACCATCGGCTTCAGTGGCACCTATACCGACGAGACCGCCTATGGCGAGGGCATTGCGCTCGCGGGCAAGCAGAGCATCCGCTTCAAGGGCAATCTGCGGCTGCTGGTGCCGGATTGATCACACCCGACCGCTCACCGGAATCAGCGCCCCGGTGACGCCGCTCGCGGCGTCGCTGACGAGGAACAGGATCACCTCGGCAAGCTCCTGCGGCGTCACCCATTTGGCGAAGTCCGCTTTCGGCATGTCGGTGCGGTTGGCCTTGGTGTCGATGATCGACGGCAGCACGGCGTTCACCGTGACCTTGCCTTTCCATTCGCTGGCCAGCGCCTCGGTGAGGCGGTGCACGCCCGCCTTCGATGCCGCGTAAGGTCCCATGCCGGAGCCCGCCTGAACCGCGCCCATGGCGCCGATATTGACGATGCGGCCGGCCTTTGAGGCAGCAAGGTGCGGCAGCGCTGCATGCGAGGTGTTGAGGGCCGTCAGCAGATTCAGCGCGTGCATGCGGTGCCATGTCTTGAGGTCGCCGTCGCCGACGGTCTCGAAGGCGAAGCCGCCGGCGATGTTGATCAGCGCGTCCAGTCTGCCGAAGTGCTTCGCGGCAGCCTCGACCGCTGTCTTCGCCTGCGCTGCATCGGAAAGGTCGACGCCGCCGATCTCGATGCGCTCGGTCGTGGCCGGCATTTGTGAGGGCGCATAATCGATGCCAGCCACCAGTGCACCGCGCGACCGTGCGACGTCGGCGACCACCCTGCCAAGCGCGCCGAGGGCGCCGGTCACGACGATGACTTTTCCCTGCACGGTTCTCTCCCTCGCCTCTATTCGCGCCGACTATTGCGCGAGGCCAGTTGCAGTTGCAATGGCGCTCGCATCAAGGCTGGGCTATAAATGCAACTTTAGATCGTTCGAGGAGGCTGTTTCATGCCCGAACCTTTTCCGCCCATCGAATTTCCCTCTGCGATCGTCGACCTGAAATATCCCCTGATGCGGCTCCGGCAAGCCTTCGATGGAAAGGGCGTGGTGCGGATCGTAGCCATGGGGTCGTCGTCGACGGCCGGACGAGCCGATGTCGTGCCTTATCCCTATCGGCTCGAGATGTATCTGCGGCAATATTTCAAGGACGTCCTGCATCGGACGGATATCCGGATTGACGTGCTCAACCGGGGGATTGGCGGACAAGAGGCGACCGAGGAGCTTGGGCGGTTCGAGGCCGATATTTTTCCCGATGATCCCGCGCTGGTGATCTGGCAGGTGGGAACGAATGCGGTTTTTCACAACGACCAATACGACGTTGACGTCGTTGCCGGGAACATCAGGAAGGGGCTGGCGCAATTGCGTGCCCGCGGCTTCGAGGTCGTGGTGATGGACCCGCAATATACGACGAAGATGCTGTGGGATGATCGCGCCGAGCTGTCGGACAGAATGGTCCGGCTGATCCGCGATGCGGCCAATGACGCCGGGGTCAATCTGTTTCAGCGCTGGGCCCTGATGCGGCATTGGCACGTGCAGAACAAGGTGTCGTTCGAGCAATTGGTCGATGTGACCGATCCCGACCAGCTGCACCAGAGCGACTGGAGCACCATGCAGGTTTCACTCGCTTTCAAGGATGTCATCATCAAGGCTGCGGGGGTGACGGCGTGAGGGGCCGCCGCCATCACGTTTGCAGATAACGCTCCTTCAGCGCGATCCGCTCGGGCGCGCCGAGCTTGAGGCCGTCGTGCAAATAGGCCTCGACATCGCCATAGTCGTCCCTGACCGCATCGAAAGCGGCCGCGAGAAAGGAGGCGTTGACCGAGCCGATCGCGTCGAGGACGTCGGCGGGCAGGTCGGAGACGCTCGAGGTGTCGCGCTTGTAGTGGCGGTTGGTGAGCAGATAATCCTCGGCAATGACGTCGTCGGGGACGCCGAGCGCATGCAGGATCAGGGCGCTGGCGAAGCCGGTACGGTCCTTGCCGGCGGTGCAGTGGATCACGAGCGGAGCGCGGTCCTCCAGCAGATAGCCGAACAGCATGCGGAAGCTATGCGTGTTGTGGCGGACATAGTTGCGATAGGACTCCCGCATGATCTCGAGCGCGACCTGCCGAGTGAGCGCGTCCCTGGCGAGCTCGGCGCGCAGCGAAGCCACCACCGTCGGCTCGATCGGCAGCGAATGTACGGTGATCTCGTTGACGACGCACATGCCAGCGGTCCGCTCCTCGACGCCGCGGAAGTCGAACGCGCTTTTGACGCCGAGTGCGCGAACGATTTCGATGTCGGCGGCGGTGAGCTGGCCGAGATGGTTGGAGCGGAAGATATGGCGCCAGCGCGTGATGCGGCCGTCACGTGTGGCGTAGCCGCCCAGGTCGCGAAAATTGCTGGCGCCTTGCAAGGCGAGGTGCCGGGCAGGGGAGTCTGACATCGGAGCCGCTTTTGTTATGTTGCCGACGCATCATTACAGGGGGCGATCATGGGGCGGGACAAGGCTGTTCTTTTGGGGATCACCATACTGACGGCGGGACCGTCAGGCGCGGGGCACGCCGACGCGCAGACGTTCCGGACCTATCGCTGCGTCGATGGCACCCAGTTCATCGTGGGTTTTTATGATTATGACACCCGCGCCTTCCTTCAGATCGACGGCGAGCCGGTGACGCTTGCCAAGCGCCTGACGGTATCGGGCATGCGCTATTCGGGGGCGGGCATCACGCTGAGGATCGACAAGAGCGGAGCCACCACGGTCAAGCATTTGAAACGGCCGGTCACGGCCTGCGCGGTGATTGAAAAGCCCGCCCTTTGAACGGACGTCCGGACAGAATCAAAAAGGGTCGAAACCTCGTTGTTTCGACCCTTTTTCAAACTTCCGTCGGGCACTCGAAAGAGCGCGGCGGTCTCAAACTGGACACCGGCATCAGCGTTCCCATTTGGGCTTTGCTTCGTCGACCGCGTCCTGGTGGTACCAGCTATCGCTGCAGATCGAGGCGTTCGCTGGAAGCGAGGCGTGATCGGCAGGAAGGCGTGGCTCGCCATAGCGGCGCCCCGCGAGAGCCGCGCGGCCCCCGGCAGGGAATTGGTAGATCTTCGCAGATCCGTAACTTAGACCATTATTCATCATTGCGATTGCTCCTGGGTCGAAGCGACTTGGCCTCCATGGTGCGCCCGACTCGTTCTGATGTGGTTACTGGAATCCCCATATCGGCCTCGCACTCCCAAAAGCAAAGTGCTGAAAACGATATCAGTTTCCGCCCAATTCTTGGGCAGGTAGCTATCTGCACCCCCTAAGGCACCGGATCGATGACTAACGTCTGGGCCGTTCCAAAGGTTGCTAGGCAGGAGGGGGCGGCTTTTCGAAAGTTGCTGGACGTTGATGCGCGTTTGATCGGCAACCTCAGGCAGGGGGCCTGCCTGCTTCAAAATCGGGCGTTTTCCGCGGGATTTTTGCAGTGCAGCTTCACGAGAAGGTGCGCTTCTATGACGCATGCGGCTGGGGACGGTTTTCCGTCGGCTGGACCCACTCCGGCGCGGTGGAAAAGCTTCCGCGCTGCGGCTTTTTGGCACGCAACATGCTTGTAGAGGGCCGGCCGATGATGGCCGGGTACAAACGTGCGGGGCTCTCAACCCCACCTTTCGCATCATCTACAGAGAGGCTCAATGACCAAGTATAAGCTCGAGTACATTTGGCTCGACGGATATACGCCGACTCCGAACTTGCGCGGCAAAACCCAGATCAAGGAATTTTCGTCGTTTCCGACGCTCGAGCAGCTTCCGCTGTGGGGCTTCGACGGCTCGTCGACCCAGCAGGCCGAAGGCCACAGCTCCGATTGCGTGCTGAAGCCGGTCGCCGTGTTCCCGGACGGTGCCCGCACCAATGGCGTGCTGGTGATGTGCGAAGTCATGATGCCCGATGGCAAGACCCCGCATCCGTCCAACAAGCGCGCCACCATCCTTGACGACGCCGGCGCCTGGTTCGGCTTCGAGCAGGAATACTTCTTCTACAAGAACGGCCGTCCGCTCGGCTTCCCCGAGTCCGGCTATCCGGCGCCGCAGGGCCCGTATTACACCGGCGTCGGTTATTCGAACGTCGGCGACGTTGCCCGCAAGATCGTCGAAGAGCATCTCGACCTCTGCCTCGCTGCCGGCATCAACCATGAAGGCATCAACGCGGAAGTCGCGAAGGGCCAGTGGGAATTCCAGATTTTCGGCAAGGGCTCCAAGACCGCTGCCGACCAGATGTGGATGGCCCGCTACCTGATGCTGCGCCTGACCGAGAAATACGGCATCGACATCGAATTCCACTGCAAGCCGCTCGGCGATACCGATTGGAACGGCTCGGGCATGCACGCCAACTTCTCCACCGAGTACATGCGTACGGTCGGCGGCAAGGAGTACTTCGAGGCGCTGATGGCCGCCTTCGACAAGAACCTGATGGACCACATCGCCGTCTACGGCCCGGACAACGACAAGCGTCTGACCGGCAAGCACGAGACCGCGCCGTGGAACAAGTTCAGCTACGGTGTGGCTGATCGTGGTGCCTCGATCCGCGTTCCCCACTCCTTCATCAACAACGGCTACAAGGGCTATCTGGAAGATCGCCGTCCGAACTCGCAGGGCGACCCATACCAGATCGCTTCGCAGATCCTGAAGACGATCTCGTCCGTGCCTGTCGACAAGAAGGCCGTCGCCTAAGATCCTCCCGGCCCGGACCTTTGGGGGCTTGGTCCGGGTTGGCTTTCAATCCGCCGGAGCTGCGAAGCCCCGGCGGATTTTTGCGTTCTGATGACAACGCTTATTGTGGGTCTGGCTTCTATGCCGGCGTGAAGCCTGTCCATGTCGGCCGAAACCGGGATAGAGTAGTCGTCAGGATGTGCGCGGAGCCGGGGACACGGCTGGTGTTTGAAGGCTTCTACAAGGTGCGGTTTCAGCTCGGCGACGCCGTCGGCCGGAGCGTGATGTATGCCGGCAATGGCAAGATGCTCGGCGGCAATTCGGCGTTCGCCCATATCGGCACCTACGAGAAGACCGAAGGCGGCGTCGACATCATCATCAAGACCGTCCGCCACAACCCCGATCCGAATTACCGCGCCATGGCCGGCACCGACGATGCGACGCTGATCGCGAAAGGTTTTGCGGACGGCGATCTCTACCGCTTCAAGGGCGAGCTGAAAGAGCTGCCCGGCGTGCCCTTCCAGTCGGTGATGACACCGATCACGGAGGAGGAGGTGCCGATCGCCGGCGGGGTCGGCGAGGCCGGCATCACCGATGGTCTCTATTCGATCCACCTGCGCATGCTCGACGGTGTCGACGGCGGGCTCACCGGCGTGATGCTGCTCAACCGCGGCCGCATCCTCGGCGGCGATGCTTCATTCTATTACCTCGGCAGCTACACCGCCGCGAACGGACGCTGGAAGGGGCAGATCCTCAACCAGGAGCACACCCCGGCCAAGGACGATCCGATCTTTGGCGGCCACGAGGTCGGCATCGGGTTTGCCGGCACCTATGATGGCGATCAGGCGATGCTGGAAGCGACTGCACTGGCCGGCAAGCGCAGCCTGCGCCTGTCCGCCACGCTCAAGCTGATGCATCGCGCCTGATCGCTACAGGGGAAATTGCTCATGGAAAAAATCCGCATGCTCTCGACGCTCGGCCTGATGGGGGCGATGCGCAGCCTGTCATCCGCGTTCGAGGCCGCAACGGGCATTCACGTCGATGCCGACTTTGCGCCGACCCTGGCGCTGCTCAGGCGCCTGCGCGCCGGGGAGGCGGCCGATCTCGTCATTCTCACGCGTGATGGGCTCGACGAGATGATCGGCGAGGGGCGCGTGATCGCGGACAGCGCGGCCGACCTCGCGCGCTCCTATGTCGGCCTCGCCGTGCGGGCCGGGCAGCCGCATCCCGATATTTCCAGCGAAGCCGCGCTGCGCAAGGCGCTGCTCGCGGCCCGATCCGTCGCCTATTCACGGCTGGGTGCGAGCGGCGTGTACTTCGCCCAGCTGATCGTGCGGATGGGCATCGCCACCGAGATCAACGCCGAGGCCACCATCGTCGAGCAGGGCTTTACGGCGGAGCGGCTCGTCAGCGGCGAGGCTGATCTCGCCGTGCAGCAGATCAGCGAGCTGAAGCAGGTCGGCGGCATCGAGGTGATCGGCCCGGTCCCGCACGAATTGCAGACGCCTGCCGTGTTCTCCGCCGGCCGCATGACGGATGCGAAGCAGGCCAAGGCGGCCGATCGCCTGCTGCGCTATCTCGCATCCCCCGAGGTCATGCCCGTGCTGCGCCGGTCTGGACTCGAGCCTTGAATTCGCCGGCACGCCGACGCAACGTGATGGCCATGCGAACCTGTCTCTTTGCCATCCTCTTCGCTCTTGCCGCGCCGGTCGCCGCGCACGCGCAATCGGCCGATCTCGTGCTGTGCGACCGTGTTGCCGCCGATCCCAGCGATCCGGACAAGCCGGCCGACGTGAAGGGCGTGCCTGAGATCGCGGCCGCCGACATCACGACCGCCATCAAATTCTGCAAGCAGGCGTCCGCATCGTCGCGCCGCGCAATGTTTGCGCTTGGGCGCGCCTATGCCGCGAACCGGCAGACGGCGGAAGCGCTCGCTGCCTGGCGCAAGGCCGCCGACAAGGGCTCCAGCGCGGCGATGGTGGAGCTCGGTGTCGCCTATGGCACCGGCTCCGGTGTTGCCAAGGACGAGGCGCAGGCGCGAACGCTGTTTGAGAAAGCGGCGCAATCAGGCAATCCCCGCGGCGTCTCCAACCTCGCCGCGCTCGGCAGGGCCGGTGGCGGAACGCCGGCCGATCCGGCGCAGGCGCGCAGCCTTCTGAGCAAGTCCGCCGAGACCAATGCGGAGGCGCAGTACCAGCTCGGCCTGATGCTCTCCAATGGCGATGGCGGCGAGAAGGATGATGTCGCGGCGCTCGCGCTGTTCGAGAAGGCGGCCGCGCAAAACCATCCCGGCGCGCTGGAGCGGATGGGCGCGTTCGCGCAAGAGGGGCGCGGCGGTCCGAAGGACAAGGACGCCGCCAAGGCCTATTACGAGCGCGCGGCTGCGCTCGGCGACGAGGACGCCAAGAAGGCGCTGGAGCGGTTGCGCTGCCCCTATGCGATCAAGGACAAGCAGGGCAGGCTCGTCACCACGCTTTGCTTCTAGAGGATGACGAGGCCGCTCTTGATCGAGCGCAAGGTGGCACGGCCCGGCGGGCCTAGATTGCGTCTCCATTGGAATGGAGACGTGCGATGAAACTGTGTCGTTGGATAGTCGTGTTGGCCTTGATGGGAGCGGCCACGGCCGTGACGGCGCAGGATCTCAAATCGCCGTCGGCGGACCAGTACGTGCCGCGGCTCGGCGACATCATGAGCGCCGCACAGACGCGCCACCAGAAGCTCTGGCTGGCCGGCAAGTCGCAGAACTGGGAGCTTTCGGCTTACGAGCTGCGCCAGCTCAAGGCGAGCCTGGTCGAGGCCGCCTTGCTCTATTCCGGCATCCCCGTCAGCAATATCACGACACTGGAGCCGTCGCTGCAGGCGACGTCCGACGCGATTGCGGCCAAGGACGGCCGCAAATTCGCAAAGGCCCTGGGTGATCTCACCGAGGGCTGCAACGCCTGTCACCGGTCGATGGGACGCAGCTTCGTCGTCATCAAGGTTCCCGCAGACCCGCAGCCGTTTGCCAATCAACTGTTTGCGCCGCCGGCGAGGCCATGACGGAACGGACCGCGTGCGGCACAGTTTGACTGGCAAGTCCACGCAGGAGGCGCAACCATGATCCGCAAGCTCGCATCCGGCGAATACCGGCTGTATTCGCGCAAGGTGAATCCCAAGACCGGCAAGCGGCGCAATCTCGGCACTTTCAAGAGCCGCGCGGCAGCCGAGAAGCACGAGCGCGAGGTGCAGTATTTCAAGCGTCATTGACGGTTGCCGAACGCCGCACGTGCGTCAACGCAAAAGTCGAAAACAACCCCATGCACAGTAGGCAAGGGGTTGAAAGGCCGAGCTCTTGAACGACTATTGCTGATTTTACGAAATTGGCTTGACCCGTCGGGCAAAACAGGTGCATGATGGCACCTTGGCAGGATCAGTTCCGCGAGCCCCTGCGCGGAAAAGCCTGGTGGCATCGATGCCGCGACGATGCTAGGACCCGGCGATTCCTTTTGATTTTGCGGGTTCACGATTTTGCTCAACGGGCTCTACAAGGTTGAATACGGCATCAACGGCGCCTTCGGCCGCAGCATCATGTGTCTGCACGACGGCAAGATGCTGGGCGGCAATTCCGCCTTTGCGCATCTCGGCAGCTACGTGGTCAGGGACGGCGTGATCGAAGCCGAGGTCATCACGGAGCGCTATAATGACGATCCCAATTTCAAGCCGTTGATGGGTGCCGACGTCACCACGATCAGGGTGCGCGGTCGCACCGAGGGATCGACCATCCTGCTGGAGGGCAGGGCGGATGCGATGCCAGACGGCGTGTTCTGGGCCAACCTCGCCCTGCTCGACGACGCCGCGCTGCCGCCGCGTGGCACGATCGGGCAACGCAGCATCGCCAACGGGCTCTATGCGATGCAGCTGCGCGCACTCGACGGCGTCGATGCAAGCCTTTCCGGCGTGATGCTGCTGCTCGACGGCCGCATTCTCGGTGGCGACGCGTTCTTCTACTATCTGGGCTCCTATTCCTCGGTGGACGGCCGCTGGAAGGGCGAGATGCTCAACCAGGAGCACACGCCGGCGAAGGGCGACAATCCCGTCTTCGGTGGCTACGAGGTCGGGATCGGCTTCTCCGGAAGCTGCACGGAAGACGGCGGCGAGCTCGAAGGCATCGCGCTCGCGGGAAAGCGCAGCCTGCGGTTGGCAGCATCGCTCAGGCTGATGCGACGCGTGTAGGGAGCCTGATCAAAGGTCGCTGTACCGTTTGCTGAGGGGAGGCGTTTCGAAGCCCACGCGTGACCTCACAGAAGCACGAGTTGGACATCCTCATTCAACAATTCTGTCCGCTCGCGCCACGATCGCATCGGGAATAACTGAGCCAAGCCGCTTGGCTGTCTCCAAGTTCAAGACAAATTCAAAAACCACGGGCTGTTCGACCGGCTCTAATTAGATCCGCGCGCGCTCGAAATCCTGGTCAAGGCCGCACCAAAGATCCACGTTTCCGTCACCGAAGGCCTCGACAGCGAAATCGCCGAAATGCTGCGGCGTGGCCATGTCGATCTTGTCGTGAGCAGGATCGGGGGCGGATCGGCCTATCAGGAGCTGGCAGAAGAAGAACTCTTTCGCTCCGACTGAGGGCTCATCACCCGCCCGGATCATCCCATCGCGAAGCGTTCGAGCGTCCGGCTCTCGGATCTCAGAGACGTGCGTTGGGTGCTGCCCGCCGGCGGCAGCACATTCAGGCAGCAAATGGAGCGCGTGTTTGCCAGCTCAAATCTCGGCCTCCTGCTATTTCGCCGCGACTTCTCTGATGAGTTGGCCGAACCTTCGCGCTAATGGTGATAGTTCGCGATCGCTCAAACGGATCACCCCGAGCGCACGCCGCGCGCCGGCTCCATCCAGCCTGATGGCGTGCAATAGACCGGCTCGCCGTTCGAGAGTGACTAACTGCTTCGGCATCAGTGCCACGCCTTCTCCGTAAATGACGATCGATTTCATGGCAGTCATCGAATTCGTGCGAATGGCACGTAGCGGCCAGTCGATCCCTGCCACCGTAAACAGCGCCTCGAGCTGCCGGTGATATGCACTATCGTCGCTCGGCAACACCCACTCAGCGTCCCGAAGGCGACGGAGCGTCGTTCTTTGCGTTGCGGAGAGGGGATGCCCGGCGCGGACCACGACGCAGAACGGGTCCATTGCGACCCGTTCTTCGATCATATCATTTGATGTCGGATAGACTCCAACGGGCCCGACCAGCAAGTCCAACTCGCCGTTGCGCAGGGCCGCCAGCCCCTGGGAATGCGTCGTTTCTCGCACGATGGCGGTCGCGGCCGGAATCTCCTTCTTCAGTCGCGCCAGAGCCCGTGGGACCAGTTCGGCCGCGGCCACCGGGGTCACGCCCACGGCGAGCGGCCCAAGGGCGGATGCTCTGAAAGTGCGGATTTCAGTGCGGGTGCGCGCGACGATCGTTTCCAGCTGGATCGCGCGCCGCGAAAGGATTTCGCCTGCCTCGGTCAGCTTGGCGCCCGCACGACCTCGTTCGAGGACGCGCGTGCCAATCAGCCTTTCCAGCTGTGCGATGCTATTGGAGAGGGTCGGCTGCGACAATCTCAGAAGCTGCGCCGCGCGACTGAATGACCCGCACTGCGCGATGGTTGCTAGATAGCGGAGCTGCTTGAGGTCGAGATCCATTTGGAAAGCCTATGGAATACGCCAGTATCCTTATTTGACATCAATGGAAAAACCAAGCTCAAGTTCGCCGAATGGCAACGCGCATTCCTTGAAAACCGGATTTGCGCTTGTCCCCGGGGAGGAGAAGGATGACGCAGTGCCATCACGTGCATCTGGTCGGCAGCGTAGGTCTGGACACAGCCGAGGATGTATTCAGCCGGGTTGGGCGCGCGCTCGGCCGGCGACTTGACCGCGTTCCGGATGGCGAGCCGGGACCGCGCCGCTTGTGGGTCAGCTTTCAATACCCGTTCCTGAGGGCGAGCCCCTTTCTGCGGCCCGATCCGAGCGGCGCAACGAGAAAGACCTCTGGTCTCCCGCTGCTGTGCCTCGGCGAGGAGGTGAAGCGAGGCGAGGTTCGGTTCGGAGAACTGGGTTATGCGCGCGAGGCGCGCGCCTCTTACCAGGACTTTCTGGCCGCCCGGGAGCGCGGGGACATCCAGCCCCGTGCGCGATTTCAGGTCTGCTTGCCGACACCGATGAGCGTCATTTATGCGTTCTGCACGGCCCGGGACATTACCGAGATCGAGCCGGCCTACGAAGCGGCAATGCTGCGGGAGGTCGAGACGATCTGCCGGCATATCCCGCATCGGGACCTTTGCCTCCAGTGGGACGTCTGCCACGACATGATTGTGTGGGACGGCCAACCCCAGGACCAGTTCCCGCTTATCAACGCGTCGAAAGCGGAGATTGCCGCCAGGTTTGCGCGGATCTGTGCCTCCATTCCCTCCGATGTCGAGCTCGGCTTTCACCTCTGCTATGGCGATTTTGGCGGCAAGCACTTCTTCGATCCGGTGACAGCGCGCCATCTCGTGGAGATCGCCAACTGCATAGCGGCGACTGTCGGGCACGAAATCGCATACATCCATGTGCCGGTGCCGCTGCCGCGGGCAAACGATGAGTATTTTGCGCCCATGCGGGACTTCAAGCTCGCGCCTGGGACTCGATTGTACCTGGGACTCATTCACGCGGCAGATGGCGCCGACGGCGCGCGCCGGCGGATTGAGCTGGCGAGCAAATACGTCCCGGAGTTCGGAATCGCCACCGAATGCGGGTTCGCGCGGGCCCGCAAGCCCGACCTCGTCGAACGAATTCTGGGAATTCATGCGGAGGTCGCGGCCGAGCCGCCGCAGGCCACGTGACGGGCCGACGCCAGCCATCGTCAGACACGGAGGACCAATGTATCTAAGAAACTGCTGGTATGTCGCCGCGTGGTCACGAGACGTGGGCGACATGCCTGTCGGCAGGATCGTCCTGGACGAGCCTGTCGTGCTGTATCGCAAGGCGGACGGATCGATCGTTGCCCTCGAGGATCGCTGCGCGCATCGTCATGCCCCACTGCACTGCGGCCGGGTACTCGGTTCGGATATTCAGTGTGGCTACCACGGCCTGGTCTTCAACGAAGAGGGGGTTTGCACCAAGGTTCCCGGCCAGACCGCAACTCCGCTCCAGGCCAGGGTCAGAAAATATCGCGCTCTCGAAAGATACGCCTTTGTCTGGATCTGGATGGGCGATCCCGATCTGGCCGATCCAGACGTGATCCCGGATTTCGCAAGGATGTCAGACCCGACATTTGCACCAACCGGTGCGGTCAATCACGTGCGCGCGCACTATGAGCTCCTGAACGACAATCTCCTCGATTTGTCGCATGTCGGTTACGTGCATTGCTCCACGATCGGTACGCCCGAGATGGGGGAGAAGGCGACCGTGAGGACGGAAAGGACGGAGCATGGAATTCGCGTCACGCGCTGGGTGATTGATTGCGCGCCGCCGCCGACGCACGTCAGAAGCGGGATCTTCAGGCAGGGCCACCGCGTGGATCGATGGCAGATCATCGATTTCCTGCCGCCGTCCTTCATCCAGATCCATGTTGGCTCCGCGAAGACCGGAACGGGAGCGCCGGAGGGCAATCGGGTGGGCGGTCTTGGCATGTGGATCATGAATGCGATGACCCCGGAGACGCCGGTGTCAACCAACTACTATTGGGTTGTCGCCAGGGACTTTCAGGTGCATTCGCCGGAAACGACCCGGCTCATCTTCAACGAAATCACCACCGCATTCGAGGAGGACAAGCAAATTCTGGAGGCGCAGCAAAGATCGATCGAATTATTCGCCGGACCATCGAGCGTCAACATCCCCGCGGATGCGGGAGGGATCCAGGCTCGCCGGCTGCTGCGAACGCTGATTGAAACCCAGCTCGCCCCGGCCTGATCGGCAATCTGCGGAGGCGGCGGTACCAGGCGAAGAACCGTGCCATAATAGGGGAGATCAATAGCCAGACAGCGAGCAGGGAAATGGGGCCACGCGTCAAGATCGATCCTCGTCGTCTCCTCGATCTCCTGAGCGTGGCAAAGCATCGCTCCTTCAGTGCGGCCGCAGCAGCGATGAACGTTTCGCAGCCCGGGCTCTCCCGCAGTATCGCATTGCTCGAGCGGGAAGTGGGCGCGAAGGTGCTCGAGCGCGGCAGACAGGGCGCGCAGCTCAACGCGATGGGGAGGGCGCTGGTCTTCCATGCTGAGGCACTTGAAGCCCTGCTTGAGCGCGCCAGGGAGGACATGCGACTGCGGACGCTCGGCCTCGAGGGATCCGTCAAGATCGGCGTGACGCCGATCACAGCTGCCGGGATCGTGCCGCGTGCCCTCGAGATCCTCGTGAAGGCGGCTCCGAAGGTACATGTGTCCTTGACGGAAGGTCTCGACAGCGAGATCGCCGACATGCTCAGGCGTGGCCATCTCGATCTCGTCGTCAGCCGGATCGGAAGCGGATCGAACGATCCCGAGCTGGAGGAGGAAGAGCTTTTCTACTCCGATTGGGGGTTGATCATGCGGGTGGACCATCCGCTCAGCGCACGTTCGTTTGTGCGGCTCTCCGACCTGAAAGACGTGCGCTGGGTGCTGCCTGCAGGCGGCAGCGCGTTCAGGCAACAGATGGAAAGGCTGTTCGCCGCCTCCGCTCTCGGCTGGCCGACGCGCAGCATCAACACAAACTCGATCCTCGCCATCAAGGCAATCGTCATGAGTACAGACTGCGTGTCGCTGATGGCGCGCGGCTTGGTCGAGGTCGAGGTGGCCGCCGGTCGTTTGCGTGTGGTCCCGCTGAAAGGTGTGGGGAGCCAGCGTCCCGTCGGCATGACGTGGAGGCGGAATGACAAGTTGTCGCCGATCGCCACGCGGCTGGTGGAGATCCTCCGCCGCGTGTCGAAAGACGAACTCATTGTGCCAAAGCAAGGTCCGGAGGTGCGTCGGGGAAAGGGGCGAGGGAGCCGCGGTCCTCCATAACAAAAATGCATGGTTTTCAAAAAACATCGTATTGGACGCATAGATAGCCGCTGACTAGGGTCTCTCCCAAGGGAGGAGAACAAGATCGCCGAACACGCGGGATACGAATCCCGCCGCGATCTTGAACATCTGGCCCGCCGGTTTTGGTCGTGCGGAGATCGATTTTATGAAGCTTGCGACATTCAAAGTGGGGCAGGAGCAGCTCGTTGGCGCCTTGGAAGGGGACGAGCTGGTCGTGCTCGATGTGCCCAACATGCGAGCGTTGTTCGAGAGGGGGGCACCGGTCCAGGAATTTGCCCAGCGCGCCAAGACGACGCGCCGTTTCGCCTTGAAAGACGTGAAGCTTCAGGCGCCGATCATCCCAAAGAAGATCTTCCATACCGCAGGCAATTACGCCGAGCACGCGCACGAAGGCGATCGGTCGAACTGGGTGGCGGCGATCAAGCCCTGGATTGTATTCTTCCAGAACGTCGATGCGATCATCGGAGCCGACGATCCGATCATCTACCCCGAGCATCTGACCAAGGAACTCGACTACGAGATCGAGCTCTGTGTCGTGCTCGGCAGGTCCGGCAAACATTTCAGCGAGGCCGAGGCCAAGGACTACATCGGCGGCTACGTGATCTTCAACGATATCACCGCCCGTGACATCCAGCGGCGCGAGATGGAGTCGGCGAATTTCAGCTTCTCCAAGTCGATCGACACGTTCTGCCCGTTTGGGCCCTGGATCGTCACCGCCGACGAGATACCTGACCCATACAATCTGAACATCGAGCTGCGCGTCAATGGCGAGAGGCGGCAGGTGTCGAACACCAGCCACATGTCGGTGACCCTGCCCCAACTGCTGTCCAAGTTTTCGCCGGCAGGTTTTTCCGCGGGCGATATCCTCACCACCGGCACCGTCTCCGGCGTTGCCGCGTTCAGTGCCAACCCGCAGGCCTGGTATCTCAAACCCGGCGACGTCATCGAAGCCGAGATCGAGAAGATCGGCATGCTCCGTAACCGGGTGATTTCCTGGGAGGAGGGGCATGGCGCGCCTGCTCCGGCATTCCAAAAGTTCTGAGGTGCGGGTCATGATTGATCGATCGAGGATATGGACCGGCTCTCTCAACGAAACGGCTCTTGCCGGCAGGCCCAAGCCATCCGCGGGCTTTTATGACACGACACTCCGCGACGGGGAGCAGGCGGTCGGCGTGGTGTTCGGCGTCGAGCAGAAGCTGGAAATCGCAAAGCTGGTGGACGGGCTCGGGGTCGGACGGATAGAGGCCGGTTTTCCCCGCGTGTCCGACGAGGACAAGGAGGCCATCAGGGCAATTTCCGGCGCCGGTCTGAAGGCGGAGCTCTGGGGCTTTGCGCGCGCGATCATCGAGGATGTCGCCGCGGTCGCTGATCTCGGCTTGAAGCATCTGGTGATCGAGGCTCCGATTTCCGACGCGAAGCTCGGCGCTCTCGAGGTTGCGCGCGAGACCGTGCTGAAGCGCATCAAGCATGCGGTCGCCTTCGGTGCAAGGAACGGCCTCAATGTTGCTTTTTTCGGCGTCGACTCGACGCGCGCGGATCTGGAGTTCTTCGAGACCACCTACAAGACGGCGATCGAGGCCGGCGCAAGAGAGCTGGCGATCGTCGACACGCTCGGCATCGCCTGTCCGGAAGCCGTGGACTTTCTGGTCCGCCGCGTCAAGTCGTGGGCCGGGACCGTTCCGGTGCATTTTCATGGCCACAACGATTTCGGCCTCGCGACGGCCTGCGCGGTTGCGGCGATCAATGCGGGCGCGTCCTGGATCCACGGCACCATCGACGGCATCGGCGAGCGAGCAGGCAACGCCAATCTGCCCGAGATCGCGCTGACCCTGGAGCTGCTCTACGGAATCCAGACCGGCATTGATCTCGCGCGCGTGCGCGATGCATCGAAACGCTTGCGCCAAATCGCCTCATATGAGCTCGAGCCATGGAAAGCGGCCGTCGGCCGCAACCTGTTCATCCGCGAAACCGGTGCCGTCGCGGCGCAGTTTCACATTCCGCAGGCGATCGAGCCCTATTCGTCCGAGCTCTTGAACACGTCGCGAGGCATCGTGCTCGGCAAGAAGAGCGGCGCCGCCTCGATCGCCATCAAGTGCAGGGAGCTTGGCATCGAAGCTCCCCCGGGAGCGCACGCCAGGCTTCTGGCGGAGGTGAAGAAACTCGCCATGGCGAAGCGGCGGCTGCTCAGCGATGCGGAATTCCTGGAGCTCGCCCGGCAGGTCTCCTGACCGCACTCAACCTTGATTGGAAACGCCGATGAAGAAATTCGCCGAAAGGAAAGTGCTGGTGACCGGCGCAGGTCGCGGGTTCGGCCGCGCCCTGGCGCTGGCTTTCGCTCGGGAAGGTGCTGACGTTGTCGTGCACTACAACAGCTCAGCCGCGGGTGCGGAGGCGGTTGCCGCCGAAATTCGCGCTTTGGGACAAAAGGCCGCGATCGTCAGGGGCGACATCTCCAGCCATGCAGACGTCCTGCACATCACGAAAACCTCCTTCGAAGCCCTGGGCGGCCTCGACATTCTCGTCAACAATGTCGGGGACATGGCGCTCGACCAGGTGTCCTGGCGCCAGTTCGACGAGAAGGTGATCGATCACACGCTCGCCGTCGACATCAAGGGCACGATGTTCATGATCCATGAAGTCGGCTCGCGAATGCTCGACGGGGCGGGCGGGGTGATCGTCAATATCGGGTCTCAAGTGGTGATCGCAGGAAGCCCGCGCGCGCCGCAATATGCCGCGGCCAAGTACGGCGTGATCGGCCTGACCAAATCATATGCGCGGGCGCTGGCACCGAAGGTGCGGGTGAACACGCTGGGCGCGGCCTTCATGGAGACCGAGGCGCTGAAGAACCGGCACGACTGGAAGAACGGCCGGCGCGACGAGATCCTGAAGCAGACGCCGCTCGGCCGGATCGCGACGCCGGAAGACATGGTCGGCCCGACGCTATTCCTGGCAGGGGACGATTCGCGGCACATGACCGGACAATTCCTGCTCTGCAACGGCGGGCTTGCGATGGTGGGTGCCTAGCCAGGACGATACTGGCGGCAGTCGAACAGCAGAAATCGACGCCGCGGGGAAACGACAAAGGGAGGAAAACATGACGGCGGTAGAGCAGGGAAGCGTGATCGAGACGTCGGTGCCAAGCAAATCGTCGCCGGCCTTCAGGCGACTGGCGATCGCCTCCTCGCTTGGTTCGGCCATCGAGCACTATGACTTCTTCGTATACGCGTTCACGGCTCCCATCGTCTTCGACCGCTTCTTCTTCCCCAAGATGGACTCCGTCGCGAGCACGATGGCCGTCTATGCCACTTTTGCCGTCGGCTTTGTTGCGCGTCCGCTTGGAGGAATTGTCTTCGGCCATTATGGCGATCGCGTCGGCCGCAAGGCGATGCTGATGATGACCTTCCTGCTCATGGGCATCGCCAGCTTTCTGATCGGTTGCCTGCCGAGCTACGATTCAATCGGGCTCTTGGCGCCACTAGGACTTGTGGCTCTTCGCTTCATCCAGGGCTTCGCGTTCGGTGGTGAATACATGAATGCGGTGTCTCTGACGCTCGAGAACGCGCCGTCTGCGCGGCGCGGCTTCTTCGCATCCTGGATCAATGCCTCGGGTCCCGTCGGCGTCGTTGCGGCCTCTGGCCTCATCGCTCTTCTCGGATTCATTTATTCGCCGGCGGAATTTGCGAACTGGGTCTGGCGGGTGCCGTTCGCTCTGAGCCTGGCTCTGGTCCTGATCGGCACCTATGTGCGCGCTCAGGTGGACGAATCCGCGCTGTTTCTCGCGACCCGGGCCAAAGCGGAAGACGATCGGACTCCCCTGCTGACGATTCTCAGGTCCTGGAAGAAGCCGGTCCTTCTGGCATGCCTCGTCAATATGGTGCACAGCTCGTTCAACTATATGAGCACGGTTTTCGTGCTCGGCTACGCCGTCAAGACCCTCGGCATGCCTCAATCGTCGATCACATCGGGCGTGACGGTCGCCAATATCCTGGAGATGTGCGCCGTTCCGTTGATCGCGGGGTTCAGCGACAAGCTCGGCCGCCGACCGTTTATCATGCTCGGCATCGTGGTCGCCGCCGCGTGGTATCCGATTTTCTTCCAGATATTGCTGACCAAAGAACCGCTGGCGATCGTGGCAGGCTTCCTCGTATCGCTCGGCCTGGTGCATGCGTTGATGTTCGCGCCAGAGGCGGCGTTCACCGCAGAGCTGTTTCCGACCAGGGTTCGCGTCAGCGGCAGCTCGCTGGGCAAGCAGCTCGGGATTGTGCTGGGAGGCGGACTGGCGCCTCTGATCGGGACCGCACTGATGGGCTCAAGCACGAGCTTCACACCGGTGATCCTGTACTTCGAGGTGATCGCCTGTCTGGCCCTGCTCGGCGTGTTCCTCGCACCCGAAAATTCGCGAAAAGCGTTGGAGTGAGCCGGTTCTGGTTCGAATTCTCGGAGCAAGTATGTCGCCGGTCATAAGAGCCTGCTCGCGCATTGCGCGGAATGCGGCCCGGCCAAGCGCAGATGAAGGGAGAGGCACCTTGACGATCTTGGCGAAGCTCGCGACTGCCATTCTCTGCCTGGCGTCGGTTCATTCGGTCCGCGCCGAGGGGCTGTTTGAGCTCAGGTCGCCGGCGTTCGAGGACAACGGCAAACTTCAGACGAAAAATGCGGGGAAGAACCCCAATGTTCCAAGCTGCATCGGTGACAACGTTTCACCGCCGCTGAGCTGGTCTGGTGTCCCCGCTGGAACAAGGAGCCTTGTGGCCCTGATGGACGATCAGCAGGGCATGAACGGTCTCGGCGTGTCGCACCTGGTCGGGTACGGCATCGAGCCCTCGTTGACCGGTTTCGCCGAAGGTGAGCTCGGCTCTGCCTCTGACAAGTTTGTAGGGGGCAGGAATACTCTGGGGACCACCGTCTATTTAGGGCCGTGTCCCGCCCGCGGCACCGGGCAGCACCATTACGTCATCACCCTGATTGCAACGGATCTCGACCGTTCCGCTCTTGCTCCAGGACTGACGCGGGAAGAGCTCCTTCGCGAGTTGAAGGGACATGCGAAGGGTGCCGCAGGGATCGTCGCGCGTTTCGAAAGTCCGTAGGTTGGCGGGCCCGCGAGGGTCTCTCGTTTGGGACGACAGTAAAAAGACCACTACTCGTTTGCGGTAGCGCTCATTGTTTTAGCGCAGCACGCGCGGTCTTGATGTAGTCCATGCATTCGGGCCAATCTTCCTCTCTCACCTCGTTCTCGGCACCGCTAACCGCCTTGCGCAAGGTTGCCATCACTGGAGCCGGATGTTTCTTCCTGAGCTCTGCCTTGATCATCTCAAGACCTTTCTGACAATCGGATTTGCTGTCCGCCAGGACCGCGGTCGGGGTTATCATCACGGCTGCCAGTGCGACCAACAAGACTGAACGCAGCATATTCTCTCCTCCATTGCCTTTTGCTTGTTCGGCGGGCCAAGCTCGAAAGAGTCGGCCTGTCGGGCTACGATCCTTTTCGGGCTTTGTTCTGTTCGGCCGTGTGCATCCTCCATTCGGCAAACGGCAACCTGCCGGATCCATCGCAGGATGCAGCCAAGCTCGAGGGGACGAAAAAATAGGCCCCAGCTCGCGTGGTATCGGGGGGCATTGAGCTGGGGCCATTCGGGGTCGCCCTTGGGGAAGGGCATCGGGAAAACTCGGCAATAGCGGAGATGTTCCTGACCTCAACCGGCTTCCCGCGATCGCTGGCGGCATCAAGCAGGGGGCGGCCTGTCGGCGCGTTTTGGCGCTCTTCAAGGGCGAAATCCGTACCCCGCCGGACTTCCCTTGGGCAGGGGCATGGCCTATTACGCTGCAACGCAAAATTCCCCCGAAAAGACCTCATGATCCGCCTCGACAACGTCAGCAAGCAAGCCGGCCACCAGATCCTGTTCATCGAAGCCTCCGCCGCCCTCAACAAGGGCGAGAAGATCGGGCTCGTCGGCCCGAACGGCGCCGGCAAGACCACGCTGTTCCGGATGATCGCCGGCGAGGAGCTGCCGGACGAAGGGCAGGTGTCGACCGATCGCGGCATCACCATCGGTTATTTCAACCAGGACGTCGGCGAGATGAGTGGCCGCAGCGCCGTGGCCGAGGTGATGAATGGCGCCGGTCCCGTCAGCGAGGTCGCGGCCGAGCTGCGCCAGCTCGAGGCTGATATGGCCGACCCCGACAAGGCCGACCAGATGGACGAGATCATCGCCAGATATGGCGAGGTGCAGCACGCCTTCGAGGAGCTCGATGGCTATGCGCTGGACGGCCGTGCGCGCGAGGCGCTGTCCGGTCTCGGCTTCAGCCAGGAGATGATGGACGGCGATGTCGGAAAACTCTCCGGCGGCTGGAAGATGCGCGTGGCGCTGGCGCGCATTCTCTTGATGCGGCCCGACGTGATGCTGCTCGACGAGCCGAGCAACCATCTTGATCTCGAAAGCCTGATCTGGCTGGAAAAGTTCCTGCACGATTACGAAGGCACGCTGCTGATGACCTCGCATGACCGCGAGTTCATCAATCGCGTGATCTCCAAGGTGGTCGAGATCGATTCCGGCTCGCTGACGACCTACACCGGCAACTACGAATTCTACGAGCAGCAGCGCGCGCTGAACGAGAAGCAGCAGCAGGCGCAGTTCGAGCGCCAGCAGGCGATGCTTGCGAAAGAGATCAAGTTCATCGAGCGTTTCAAGGCGCGCGCCTCCCACGCAGCCCAGGTGCAGAGCCGGGTGAAGAAGCTCGACAAGATCGAGCGGGTCGAGCCGCCGCGCCGCCGCCAGAGCATCGCCTTCGACTTCCCGCCGGCGCCGCGCTCGGGCGAGGACGTCGTGGCGCTCAAGGGCGTGCACAAGGGCTACGGCAGCAAGCGCATCTATGATGGCCTCGATTTCATGATCCGCCGCAGGGAGCGCTGGTGCGTGATGGGCGTCAACGGCGCCGGCAAGTCGACGCTGCTCAAGCTGGTCGCGGGCGCGAGCGAGCCGGACGAGGGCACCGTGGCGCTCGGGGGCAGCGTCAAGATGGGCTATTTCGCCCAGCACGCGATGGACCTGCTCGACGGCGAGCGCACCGTGTTCCAGTCGCTGGAGGACCAGTTTCCGACCGCGGGGCAGGGGAGCTTGCGCGCGCTCGCCGGCTGCTTCGGCTTCTCCGGCGACGACGTCGAGAAGCGCTGCCGTGTGCTCTCGGGCGGCGAGAAGGCGCGCCTGGTGATGGCCAAGATGCTGTTCGACCCGCCGAACTTCCTGGTGCTGGACGAGCCGACCAACCATCTCGACCTCGCCACCAAGGAAATGCTGATCAATGCGCTGTCGGATTTCGAAGGCACCATGCTGTTCGTCTCGCATGACCGGCATTTCCTCGCGACGCTATCGAACCGTGTGCTCGAGCTGACGCCTGATGGCATCCACCAATATGGCGGCGGTTACACGGAATATGTCGCGCGCACCGGGCAGGAGGCGCCGGGATTGCGGAGCTAGGGCTGTTCGCGGGTCCTGCAATGAAGCAGCTCTCGCAGGGTGGGCAAAGGCGCGCGTGTTCGCGCGACGTGCCACGTTCTGTCGGGCTCATGGAGAGGAGGTGGGCACGGCGCAAGTGCGCCTTTGCCCACCCTACGAAATTCGATCGCGCAGGATATCGCGCGCTCGCTTACCGCAAGATCTCGCGCAGCATCTTGCGATCGACGCCATGCGGCCTTTGATGACCGCTTCAAGCGGGACCAGCCGACGCTCTAGTAAGTGTAGAACATCCGCTGGATTTCCTTGGTGTCCGATGTCTTGGTCAGTGCCAGCATCAGCAGGATGCGCGCCTTCTGCGGATTGAGCGTATCGGAGACGACGAAGTCGTGCTCGTCATCCTTGGCTTCGCCGTTGCGCGCGACGATGCCGTTGCCGACGCGGCTGCTGCGGACGATCACGACACCCTTCTTGCGCGCCTCGTCGAGCGCCGGCTCGACCGCGGGGCGGGCCAGGCTGCCGTCACCGACGCCGGCATGCACGATGCCCTTGGCGCCGGCGGCGACAAAGGCGTCGACCGCGACGCGGTTCATGTTGGCATAGCCGTAGACGATATCGACCTGCGGCAGCGTCTCGAGGTTGGAGACGTCGAATTCGGAGTCCGCGGTGTGCCGACGGGTCGATTGACGATAGAAATACGGCTTGTTGCCCTGCATGTAGCCGAGAAAGCCGAGCTCGGGCGTGCGGAAGGTGTCCGCGGTCGAGGTGTTGTTCTTGGTGACCTCGCGTGCCGCGTTGATCTGGTCGTTGAGAGCGACGAGCACGCCCTTGCCGACGGCCTCCTCGCTGCCCGCCAGGATCACGGCATTGAAGAGGTTGATCGGCCCGTCCGCGCTGATCGCAGTCGACGGCCGCATCGCGCCGACGATCACGACGGGCTTCTTGCTCTTGACCACGAGGTCGAGGAAATAGCTGGTCTCCTCGATCGTATCGGTGCCGTGCGTGATGACGATGCCGTCGACGTCGTCCTGCGCGAGCAGCGCGTTGACGCGCTTGGCAAGCTTGAGCCAGTAGTCGTTGTTCATGTTCTCGCTGGCGATCTGGAAAACCTGCTCGCCCTTGACGTTGGCCACCGTCTTCAGCTCGGGAACGGCGTTGAGGAGGGTGTCGATGCCGACCGTCGCCGCGGTGTAACCGACCACCGTGGTGCTGCTGGCCCCGGTGCCGGCAATCGTGCCGCCGGTCGCCAGAACCATGACGTTGGGCAGACCAGGACCTCTCGCGTTCGCAACGTCGAGACTGATGAGCAGCGCAAACAGCGTGCCCATCGTCACCATCATGTAATCACGCACTCGAAACCGCAACATCTCGACCACCCTTGGCTAGAATCTTCGTTGATGCGCCCCACTTCGCTCAGCGCTGCATGATCCGCCAGCGGAGGCGTTCTGTCTAGGGTGGCGATGATCTGGCCTTACGCGCTCGGCGCGCGCAGGACGGCGCTCGGCGAGGCGAGGGCCTTGAAACGCCAATGGCCGGGACATCTAGCGCGAAGACGCGCTTCTGCCCGGCCATGGCGGAGTTCGCTTGTTGATGGCTGGCTGAAAGCGGCCAACGCACAACGCCTTACGCGCCCATCTCGCACTTCTTCATAAAGCTGTTCTTGGCCGCGCCGGCGAGCGGCTTGCCATCGGAGCCGACGGCCTTGGGCGCGCAAGCATCTTCCTTGCACTTCTTCATGAACGAGGTCTTGGCCGCACCGGCGAGAGCCTTGCCGTCCTTGCCGATCGCCTTGCTTTCGCAGGTGTCGTCCGCAAGGGCCGAGCCCGCCGCAAAGGTGGCAACGATCGCAGCCAGGAAAATCCGTTTCATCATTGGGCGTCTCCCTAAACCAAAAATGGCGTCTCGGATTGGAGCCCGGAATCATGGCGCAATCAAGCAGGATCGCGGCGCGGCATTGGTCATCGCTTCATTTTTTCCAGCCGTTGACGATGGCAATGGCCTTGACGAGAGCGTCGTCCATCGCTGCCCGATTCCCGGGAGTGGACTGCCGCCGCGAGGACGGCTCGTCGAAACCATGGGTGGCGCCGGCATAAACGGTGACGTCGATGGGACTGCCCGCCTGCCGTGAGCGGTCGGCGAAACGCAGGCAGCGCACCGGCGAGACCTCCTCGTCGTCGGCGCCGAGGAACATCGCAATCGGCATCGCGGTCGAGATTTTTGATGCCAGCAGCGCGGACGGCCCACAGCCGGGATAGAATGCGAGGGCACCGCGATAGCCCGCTTGGTTGGGTTGCTGGTTTCCTTGCCGGATCATCACGTTGAGTGCGGTGCTGCCGCCATTGGACCAGCCTTGCAGATAGATCTGACCGGCGAAGACGTCGTTGCGGCTATGCAAGTAAGCGAGTGCACCTTCGGCGTCGAGCGGGCGAACATTGGTCTCGTTGACGTCGGCGCGGTCAGGATCGCCATGCGTGAAGCGGCCAAAGCCATGGGCCTTGCCGCGCGGGCCAAAGCTGTCCGGCAGCAGCGCGAGATAGCCACGCGCCGCCCAGTATTCGCCCCACATGGCGTGGCGCTTCGACAAGGTGTTCGCGTTGCAAGGGGAACTGGTGCCGGCGCCGACGAAGGTGCAATCGGCATTGACGTTGCTGGAATAAGGTCCGCCGCGCCCGTGCAGCATGACGATGGCAGGCCAGGGGCCCGGTGTGCTCGGCTCGAACACATAGCCCGTGAGCGCGGTCTGGCCATCGGCGCTGTTGAAGTAGACGGTCTTCGGCGCCGCAGAAGCGGCTGCGACCGACAGCAAATTGGTCGCCACGCCGACAAGAATACCGATGACATGACGCGACACTTCGATCCGGCCCGGTTGCAACGCGATCAGGCGCCGCGCGCCAGCAACGCGCCGAAGTCCGCGCGTGCGCGCTTTGCTTCGGCACGCGCTGCCTCCGAGGCATCGCCCATGCCGAAATAGCCGTGGATCAAGCCCGGGCCCTCGTGGTGCTTGACGCGCACGCCGGCGGCTTCCAGTGCCCGCGCATAGGCCGCGCCTTCGTCACGCAGCGGATCGAACCAGGCGGTGGTCACGACGGCCGGCGCGAGCCCGGCAAGCGATGCCGCGCGCAGCGGCGAAACCCGCCAGTCCGCGGCGTCAGCGGGATCAGCGAGATAGTGGCCGCAAAACCATTCCATCGTGGCGCGGGTGAGGAAGTAGCCGTCGGCATTGTCGGTACGAGACGGAAAGCGCGCGTTCTCGCGCGCGTCCGCGTAGCTGCCCACGGCGTCAACCACGGGATAGACCAGCAATTGCGCGGCGAGCTTGATGCCGGCATCGCGGCAGGCGATCGCGGTGGTGGCGGCGAGATTGCCGCCGGCACTGTCACCGGCAACGCCGAGCCGCCTGGCATCGCCACCAAATTCCGCGACGCGGTTGAAGACATCGCTCACGGCGCTGAAGGCGTCTTCGAACGCGCCCGGAAATCGGGTCTCCGGCGGACGCCGATAATCTACGGAAACGACGTCCGAACCGGTCTCGATGGCGAGATTGCGCGCCTGGCGGTCGTGAGTCTCCAGGTCGCCCGCGACCCAGCCACCGCCATGGAAGTACACCACGGTCGGCGCAGGCTTGGTGCCGACCCGGTAAACACGTGCATCGAGCGGGCCTGCGCCGCCTTTCACCTTGATGTCCTGGACTTCAGCGACGGGCGGTGGCGGCACGGTGGCGCGCGCGGCAGCCAGTGCGCGCAAGGAATCACGGGCGCTCTGTGGCGTCATGATCGCGGGATCGCGCATCGGCATGAGCGGAATGATCTGGGCGATGACGGGGTCGAGCGGCGCGGCCATCACAGCTCCTCCAGGGTTCTTGGTCTTGCTTGCGCCTTAGCATAGATTTCGCGCGCCGCATCGGCAACCGGTGCTGTTGCGGAGGACATCATGCGTTCCGACATCGTGCGCGAGGTCGCTGCGATTCCTGAAGACGAGGTCATCATGACCTGCGTTGCGATGGGTGATCCCGACGACAACTTTGCCGCGAACGCCGTTCGTTCGGATCGCGAGGGTAACCACGAGTTCGTGCGCCATGTCGGTTTCGCCGACTGAAAGCAGAGGCCGGAGGAGATTATTCCCCTCGCGATTTTTTTCGTGTGGAGTCATCGCGACCTCTTGCAATCTGCATCGTGCAGGAGGAACAATATACGGACTCAAGGGTTTGTTGCTGGCGCGAGGGAATTGACATGCGGCGGCTGGCTAGCCTGGTTCGATGGTTCTTCGGTCCGCGGATGCGGCACCCGATCGATGATGATCCCAGTCTTCCTTTTACCCCTGAAGAATTCAGCAGGCTGATCCGCAGCGGCAAACGCGAGGATATGAAGCTGCTCGCCGAGGGACTGGCCTGTCGCTCGATCCCGCGCCGCATCAAATTCCGGGCGACGCACTAGAACGCGACAACCCGCGACGTCATTCCGGGTCGACGATCGCGCGCGGGTTATCTCGTGAGTGCGACCTCCTTGAAGCAGGCCACCAGCGCCTTCTCGAGCTTTCCCGTCATCCCGCAGAGAATGTCATAGGCCTCGTTGCGCGGCATCGTCGGCTTGTAATGCCGGTGCTCGATCAGTGCGGCGAAGACGTCCGAGATCGTGAGAATGCGCACGATATCGTTGATGCTGTGCCCCGCCAGTGCGTCGGGATAGCCGCTACCGTCGAGATATTCGTGATGGTGGCGGACCGCGTCGAGAATCTCCGGCGAGATCTTCCCATGGTCCTTGAGAAAGTCGTAACCGGCTACCGGATGCGTCTCGATCACGGCGCGCTCGGCGTCGTCGAGCCGGCCCGGCTTGTCCAAAATGGCGAGCGGGATCCGGGCCTTGCCGATGTCATGGAACATGGCGGCCGAATACAGCCGCTCCAGGTCGGCTCGTCCGACGCCGAGGCTCAGCCCGAAGTCGATGGCCACGCCCGTGACCAGCAGGCAATGCTGGTAGGTTCCCTCATGGTGGCGCCGCACGGTCGTGAGCCATTCGGACAAGCCATGCTCGGTGATGCGATCGGCAATCCTGCGCCCGGCGTCCTTGGTGCCGTCGACGTCGAGCGGCTCGCCCATGGTGACGGCCGTGAACATCGACGCGATAGCGGTCGCCGCGGTCTCGACCGCGTTGTCCGGCTGCGTCGAGCAGCTGGCTGAATCCGCTGCCGGCTCGGCTGGCTCAGCCAGCGCGGCCAGCAGCCTGATCTTGTTGAGCGGGCCGGGAAGGACGAGGGTCGCGCCGAGCGCGTAGGCCTGCGAGACGCAGACGTGCGAGGGTTGCTCGACGAGGAAGATGCGCTTGGTGGCCTTTGCAAGCCTGGCGCTTCGCTTCTTGATCGCCGCGATGTTGTCGACGTCACGCAGCTCCGCGCGGATCACGATGGCGTAAGGCACCTGCGACAGCTTGGCTTCCGCGTCGAGCCGCTCGCCAGCAACGGCGAACCGCTGTTCGAGCACCGCGCAGATGCGGGACAGTTTGTCGGAGCAATCGGCCAGCACATGCACGAAAGGACGTGCCGATGCTGCTGCTCGATGGCGGTCGCCTTTGACGTAGCCGGTCATGGTTCGCGCGTTCTGCACGGAAGATCTGAACTATACTGGGGTTGAGCGAGCCTGATGATGTCTTGAGCCTTTGCTGCCTACTTGCTTTGCGCTATGGCGGCCGTCGCGTTCGCCGCTTTCCTCTTGGCGCCCGCAGTGACGAAGTGAACGCCGGCGGTGGTGCCGTCGATCCACACCAGCTCGCAGCGCCGATAGGCCAGCCCCGTGGAAGACAGCACCAGGAAGAATTCCTTGGCTTGCAATACATCGAGCGTGCCCTCGACCTCGAGCTTGGCGCCGGTTTGCGACACGTCGAGCAGCACGCAACTGCGCCGCCAGGTACCGTCCGAGCCCATCAAGTTGACGGGTTGTCGGTGGTCCATTTTCACGCGAGCGTTCTTGCGGCCATCTAATCTCATCGGCTATCTCCCCATTCCGGCGCCGCGATGTCCGGGATCGCGTGTGCTTGCGCTTGCTGCGATTTCGCCCCAGCGCACCGTCCATTGGCTGGTCGACAGAAGAAGTGTCTCGAAAATATGTTGCGCGCGCTCCCGCTGGGCGAATGAGAGTCGCGTGCCGCCGCGGTTACTCAGGATTGCCAGCGTGGTCGCCCAGTTCAGGCGCGAGGCCCGACAAGCCATTACGAGGCCCTCGCAATCTTCGTCTCTCATGACATGCTCGACGATCTCGATGGGGGCGCCTGACAGCACCGACAAGGCCGTGACCAGATTGGCGGTCTCGCCGCGGATCGCAAAACGGTTCACCGTTGAATCGTTGAGCCTTCCGACGCGGTTGAGGGCGACGATCTCGGGTCTTGCTTTCGCATAGTCGTCTGCCGTGGGTAGCTTCAGCGCAACAGGCGCGGGGATCTGTGCCGGTGGCCCGGCGGAGGCATTGGGCTTGGCCGCAGCTTTCGGTCCGGGCGAAGCCGAGAGCAGCTTGCGCAAGACGTGGTCAGGCGTGCCTGGTCGGAGCGCCAGAAGCTTCGTGATCTCGTCGTCCGCTGCACTGGTCTCGACGAGCAGGGTGTAGACCGCTTCGGAAAATCTGGCTCCAGCATTCTTGATCAGGGCGAGGCGAACTGCGCGCGTGCAATGCGCGACGAGCGCTTCGGCTACAGCCTCTTCGATCCCATCACGGGTCGAGATCGCGAGTTGATGGGCTTCGCTGCATGATGTCGCGATCGCCGCAAGGTCGGCGGTCGAGAGGGCCTGCGACTTTCGCAGGAGCGGGCATGCGATGGCTGGATCATCATGCGATGCCAGATGTCGCAGCGTTTCTTGCGGTGCAACTTGCAGCCTCGCAAGTGCCTCACTCAGCTCCATCAGCGCGGCAGGCGCGACGCGCCCGGTCAGCCGGAGCAAGACGCCGTCGACCACGTTGACCAGCAATTCCTGCGGCCTGTCGCGACCGGATGCGAGCAGGCGAACAATCCCTGCAAGGATACGGGCGCAGCGCTCCTGCGGGCAGGCGGCGACCGCTTCTTCCAACTCAACCAGAATATCGGCAGGCGAATTTGCCGTCATGGCAGGAGCCTGAACTCAAAAAAGGCTTAAAAATATCAAACAGGGTCCATTGCAATCCAAAGATGTTAATTTAGATTTATGCTTCGGTTGTGCGGGTATTCCTGCACCACCTCGGAGGTAGGAAACGATATCGAAATTTGGCGAGCTTTGACGGGCCGGCTTGTGACGCTCGCCAACTGGCCGAATAGGTCAGAATGAGTCTTTCGGGCTAACCGGATAGCTCAAAGGGGAGGATCGAGCCGGCACCGCCGCCGGACGGGCGTCGGTTTGGATGCGACGTTTCAAATTACCATGAACAGTATTGATGATGCGCCCGCGTTGGCTCTCAAGACATTTCGCTTCTCTGATGTCGATCAATTTCGAAGCGCCATACGGGGCCTGAATTTCGAGTTTACGCCTTTCGTCAGGCACATTTCGTCCGAGCAGACGATCCTGTCATTGCCGGGCTGCGACGTGAACGTGACGCGCGCGTTCCCGCGCGTTGTCGACGCACAACTGGTCGAAGATTGCACGGCGGTCGGCTTCACGATGGACGACCTCGACGTGCCCATTCGCTTCAACGGTTCGCACCGCGTCCGTCCGGCCATCGTCATTGGCAGCAACGGCGCTGCCTACACCACGATCGAGGAAGTGCAGCGGCAGATTGCTTCGGTGATGTTCAGGCCGCAGGTGACGGGCCGCGGCTGGCCGGGCACGACATCGACCTTCAGGATCTACGAGACGACCGCAGCCAGCTTGAACCGGCTGCGTGATGTGGTCCGGGAGGTTCTGGCTGTTGCGACGGAGCCGGTTGAAGCCGCGGCGATGCCGTTGAAGGCGGCGGCGATGAGGGAATCTCTGCTCGGCGCCGTCGACCAGGTGTTCGAAAACCTGGTCCCGGCACGATGGATCCTGCGTCCGAACGATGAGCGCAACTTCAAGATCTTCCAGGATATCCGCGCGCTTCTGTCCGATGATCTGTCGCAGCCGATCTATAGCGAGGAGATCGCACGCAAGCTCGGTTTCTCCGTCCGCACGATGCATGACGTCGTCCGCCGCTATCGCGGCATGAGCCTGCATCGCTACTTGCGGGTCCACCGCCTGTGGCTGGTCCGCCGGCAGCTCCTCGCCGGCGCCGAGAGCGTGAAGACCGTCGCGCTGGCCTTCGGCTTCTGGCATCTGTCAGATTTCTCCCGCAGCTATCGCGACCAGTTCGGCGAGACGCCGTCGGAAACGCTGGAGCGCGGACGCGGGCGATAGCACGATAAAGCGGCTGGGGATGGCCCCCGGATTCGTGCTAGCATGCCGCGATGAGCAACCGCATCCTCGTCCTCTACGGCTCCTACCGGTCCGACCGCATGGGCATCCGCCTGGCGAATTTCGTCATCGATCGCCTGCGCGGTCGCGGCGAGGACGTCGAGTTGATCGACGCCAAGGCCATCGGCCTGCCGATGCTCGATCGCATGTACAAGGAGTACCCCAAAGGCACGGCGCCGGAGGCGCTGGAAAAGCTGGCCGGCCAGATCCGCGGTGCGGACGGCTTCGTCTTTGTGACCGGCGAATATAATTGGGGCATCCAGCCCGGCTTGAAGAACCTCACCGATCATTTCCTGGAGGAGTGGTTCTGGCGACCGGCCGCGATCGTGAGCTACTCCGCCGGGCGCCTATCGGGCGCGCGCGCCTCGACCGCGTGGCACGGCACGCTGTCGGAGATGGGCATGGTGGTGATCTCGAGCACCATCGGCGTCGGCCCGATCGCGCAGACGCTGTCTGCCGAAAGCGAGCCGATCGGTGAGGGCGGCAAGGCGCTGGAACGCTCGTTCCCGCGCTTTGCCGATGATTTGCTGTGGTGGATCGAGGCGGCCAAGGCGCAGCGCGCGCGCAAGGCGCCGCCTTATTAGGACGTCCCGGCGCCGGGCGCGGTTGCCGTCAGCGATCCGCTGGGCTAATCGTTCCGCACAATGGCCGCGTATCGCGATACTGCATTTCTGCCGCGACTTGAAGCTATGCGCGGGTTTGCGGCCGTATCAGTGCTCGCGTTCCACGCCTGCATGCAGTCCTGGGAGACGATTGCAACCGGAATGGCGCCGGTCGTTGTCTTCTTCGTGCTCAGTGGTTTCCTGCTCTCGCGATCTCTGGATCGCGATCCTGATCCCCTCACATTCGTCCGTCACCGGCTGTTCAGGCTGCTGCCGGCGGCAATTGTGACCGTGCTGCTGCTGACGCTGGCGTATCGAAGCAGCGGCTTCTACGTGGGCTTCCTGCCCTCGTTCGACCCGCTCAACATTGTCCTTAATGCGCTTCTCATCAGGAGCGACATCAACGGGGTGATGTGGTCCCTGACCGTCGAATGCGTCGCAATTCCCGTGATCCTGATCTCGCATGCGCTGCTGAGGCGTCATGGCGCGACGCCGGTTTGGATGGTGGTCGGCTTTCTCGTCGCGATCTCGTTCTGGGGACCTTATGTTCACTTATTGGGTGACTTCACCAATCTTGCGCCACTCTATGCCTTCGTCGTCGGCTTGCTCACGCGATCGGGCGGGAACTTGCTTGTCGGACGAGTGCAACCGTCTCGGGCAAATGTCGTCGTCGCCACCGCTTTGGTCATGATGCTTGTTGTCGCGGTCCGGAAGCAGACCGCCGTAACGATCGCGGCCGAGACGCTCTGCGCGTCTGCGCTCGTCTGCTTTTCGGCCTTCGGCCCCGACAAGCTCGCAGCGCTGCGGCCGTTCGACTTCGATGTCGTCCGGTTGTACGGGCGAATATCGTACAGCTTCTATCTTCTTCACGCGATCGGACTTGCGATCGCTGTTCGCCTGTTGCCGTTCGACCTGCCGCCGACCATCCGCGCAGCGGCCCTGGCCGTGGTCGCCTTATTGATCACAACGCCGGCGGCATGGCTGATGTGGCGCTTTATCGAGGTGCCCTTCATCGAGTTGGGAGGGCGACGGATGGTGGCAAAAGAGCGCCTGACGGATGGGCTGCTTCAGGCAGACCTGACTTCAGCGAGGAAGCGGTCGAACTGACCGGCGAGGTCGCGCGACTGCGTCGAGAGCTGCTCGGCGGCGCCGAGAACGTCCCTCGCAGCGCTGCCTGTATCACCGGCGGCGCGCTGCACGCCCGATATGTTGGCGTTGACCTCCTGGGTGCCGCGCGCCGCCTCCTGGACGCTGCGGGCGATCTCCTTGGTCGCCGAGCCCTGTTCCTCGATCGCGGCCGCAATCGCGGTGCCGATCTGGTCGATCTCGGCGATGACGTCGGCGACGTTGCGGATCGCGGCCACGGTCTCGTCGCTGGCGGTCTGGATCGCGGTGATCTGCTCGGAGATCTCGGTGGTGGCCTTGGCGGTCTGGCCGGCCAGCGATTTTACTTCGGATGCGACCACCGCAAAGCCGCGGCCAGCATCGCCGGCGCGCGCGGCCTCGATGGTGGCGTTGAGCGCCAGCAGATTGGTCTGCTCGGCGATGCTCTGGATCAGGGTGACGACGTCGCCGATCTTCTGCGCGCCCTCGGCAAGCGCACGTGCGGTGTCGCCGGTGCGGCGGGCGTTGTCGACGGCGCGGGCTGCAATCTCGGTCGATTGCGCGACCTGGCGGCCGATCTCGGCGATCGAGGAGGTCAGCTCCTCGGTCGCGCTGGCGACCGTCTGCACGTTGGTCGAGGTCTGCTCGGAGGCGGCGGCGACGACCGCGGCCTGGCTGTTGGTCTGGGCCGCCGTCGATGTCATCGACTGCGCGGTGCTCTCCATGGTGGAGGAGGCCTGCGATAGGCCGCCGACCAGCTCGCTGACCTTGGCCTCGAAGGCGCGGGTCAATTCGTCAAGCGCCTGGGCACGGCGCATCTTGCCGTCGTTCTCGGCCTGCTTCTCGGCGGCGAGCCGGTCGGCGCGGATCATGTTGTCCTTGAAGACCTGGACGGCGGCGGCCATCGCGCCGATCTCGTCGGAGCGCTCGGCGCCGGGGATCTCCTCGGCAACATCGCCGTCAGCCAGCCGCGACATCCGGCTCGTCAGGTTGACGATCGGGGCGCAGACGCGGCGGCGGACAGTCACGATGAGGCCTGCGCTGGCGATCAGCACGGCGAGCAGGCCGACGAGGGCGATGGTGAAGCTGGTGCGGGCGGCGGTAGACGCGCCGGCCAGAACCTGCTCGGCGTTGTCGTAGAAGGCGTCGCGGACCTCGATGATGGTGGCGAGACCGCGCTGCGTGGAGGCGAAGTAGGTCTCCATGTCGTGTTCGTACTTGCCGGTGACTGCACCGTCCTTCACGAGCTTGAGCTCGCGGCCGAACTCCTCGACATAGACCGCATTGAACTTCTCCAGCGCAGCGGCGACGTTGGCCGGGGTGGCCGGGTTGCCGCGCAGTTCCTGCAGCGACATCACGATCTGGTCGTTGCGGCCCTGCGAGCGGGCGATGTCGGCCTTCTCGGCGTCGGTCGCCGGCTTCTTGCCGCCGACGAGGTTCTTGTGCAGGCTGGAGTTGAAGCCGCCGACGTCGCGCAATGTCATGGCGATGTTGGCGTAGCTCGCCTGCCGGTAGGCGTCGCCGTTGAGGATCGCCATGCGGCGGACCTGCTCGTTGAGCAGCACGGTCACGCCAGAGTTGAGCACGGCGTTGTCGGCGACGATCTGCTTGGCCGCGTCCTTGCGCGCATCGGCCGGACCGCTCAGCGCCTTGTCGATGGCCTCGCGGAGCGACATGAACTTCGCATTGATACCGTCGATGTTGCTGCCGATGGTGGTGCCGTCGTCGAAGGACGCAGGCAGCTCCCTGCGCAGCGCATTCATCCTGTCGCGGGCGCCGTCGGTCTGCTTGCGCAGCTTGTCCTGCTCGGCGAGCAGCGCGGGATCGATGGTCGCGGGCCCGTAGAGGATGTTGGTGGAAAAGCCGCGCTCGGGATTGAGATAGCGCGGGATGTCGCTGACGGCGCGGACGATCGCGAGCCGGCCCTGTGCCTCGGTGATCCGCCCCATCGTCTGGTACTTCGTCACGGCGACATAGACGGCAAGGCCGCCGCCGACGGTCGAGAGCGAGACAATGGCGGTGGTCAGCAGCGTACCGATTTTCATGATTGGTCCGGCAATGGGCGCGGGAGAGAATGTTTTTCTCCGCGCAAAATAGGGGGAGCCTGTTAACCGCGGGTTTACGTTGCCACTTGCGCCGGCAGGTGCGCCGGTTAGGCCTTTCGATCGACAGCCGCCAGGATCTCCAGCGTCGCATCATCGCGCTTGCCCGCGAAATATCGGGCGAGCGCTTCGTCGAAGACGGGCTCGTCGGACACGGCGCCGAACAAGGTCATCGACGAGCGGAATTTGGCATCGTCAGGCGCGCCGAGAATCGCGTTGATGGTTCGTCCCTGCACGGCGAGGACGAGGCGGGTGCATTCGATCAGGCGTGGACCGAGGACGGGATGGGCGAGATAGGCCTCGGCCTCCGCCCGCGACCCGATCGCGTAACGCTGCGACATGGCGCTGAAGCCGAGGCCGGCGATTTGCGGAAAAACGAACCACATCCAGTGGCTTTGCTTCCGGCCCTGGCCCAGCTCCGCCAAAACGGCGCGAAAAACCGGCTCTTGGGCCTTCAGGAAGCGCTCTAGATCGAAAGGATCGGTCATAAGATACCTCCAGAGGACTTGCCGGCCGCGATTATGCCTAACTTTTGGCTCCCAATGTGGTAGCTGGTATAGAGAGTCTCCGGGTGGGGGTTGGGTCCCCCGGGGGTGTCGATTTGGGGATCTGATGGTTTCCGACCGCGTACGCGCCGACAGGCCGTTGTCGCGCCGCCGTATTGGGCGAGCCGAGACGGTACTGCTGTCCATGGCTGCGATCGCGCTGGCGCTGGGTGCCGCCGCGTGGGTCGCGGATATCGGCGTTTCGGATTCGGCCAACTCCAGCGCGCTGGTGACCGCCGCACTGCCGCCGGCCAATTCTCCTTCGTTCAATGATCGTTTCGCCTCGCTGTCCGGCAACAATCCGCCGACGCGCGAACTTGGCCTGCAGACCATGGAGCGCTCCGCCCTGAATGCGGTCCAGCTCAAGCTGCGCGATGCCAAGGCGATGCTGGCCCAGAAGCTCCAGGGCGACGACTGGCGTTCGACCTTGATCGAGCCCGCAACCGAAGAGACCGCAAAGCCCCCGCAGCGCGCCGATGCCGTGCCGGTGCCGCGCTCGCGGCCGGTCCAGGCGGACTTCAGCGCGCAGATCGCCTCGAGTCAGGCCTATGCCGAGGCCAAACCCCGGGTCGACAACCGCAACTTCTTCGAGAAGTTCACCGACAAGATCAGGCTGGCCTCGCTGAACCCCGGGGACGGCCTGTTGGGCAGGGCGCCGGATCTCGCCGCGCTCGGCTACGATTCGAAGACGGCGGTCTACGACATCAAGGCCAAGGCGCTCTATTTGCCGAGCGGCGTCGCGATCGAGGCCCATTCGGGCATGGGCGCGCTGATGGACGATCCTGACCATGTCGACCAGCGCATGGTCGGTGCAACCCCGCCTGCGACTTACGACCTCAAGCCGCGCGAAAAACTGTTCCACGGCGTGCGGGCGCTGCGCATGACGCCGACCGACGGCACCAGCGCGCTCGGCCGCGTCGGCCTGCTCACCCACACCTACATGCTCGGCCCGCGCGGCGATTCCAATGGCTGCGTCTCGATCAAGGACTATGATCGCTTCCTCAAGGCTTACGACAATGGCGAGTTCAACCGCCTGGTCGTGGTGCCGAGCCTGAGCGGTGCGACCACCGCCTCGCAGCGCGCCAGCACCGACTCCTGACATTTGTCAGGTGCGGCCGGCCTGCCGTTTTCCCTTCATTAAGCCGTTGTCGTTCAGAAGCAGCCCATGAGTGATCCACAGAGCTCCGAGACCCCGCTGCGCACGACGTTCAAGATCAAGCTGAACGGTGACACGCTGGCGATCGCGACCGTCGGCCAGGCCTATCAATTCCTCACCAACTTCAAATCGGTCGAGTGGATGGAATTCCGCTCGCTGCATGAAGAGGCCATCGCGGCGCTGGAGGGCGCTGCCGGCAACGCCATGCTCGCGGTCCAGGCGACCAATGCCGTGCGCGCCTTGTTCGTGAGCGCGAAGCTGCTCTGAGCGTTGCCTTCGCGGTCTTCGATGCCCGGATGTAGCCCACGGGGCTACGCCCTCGCTCTCGTAGGGTGGGCAAAGGCGCAAAGCGCCGTGCCCACGATCTCTCTCCGATCGCACGCGGAAGGTGGGCACGCTTCGCTTTGCCCACCCCACGGGTTTCGAGCGCCTGGCCCGGGCGCTCCTTCACGCCTCATCCAACGTAACCCCACGGAGAAATTAACCGGACATTAACCACATTGGCTGCATCGTTAACCATTCAATAACGGGGAACGAGTCGGCCACCATGGAGGCTGCAGCAAAAGTCCAACGCCAAATGGTGCGCCTGCGCGGGCGCTCCTACGTGGCCTTCGTCTTCGTGCCGACGGTTCCGATCCAGGACTGGCTCCAGGAAATCGACACCACCATCGCGCGCTCGCCAGGGTTCTTCGCCGGCCGGCCCGTCGTCATCGATCTGTCCTCGGTCGATCTCAGCCAGTCCGGCATCGGTCATCTGCTCACCAGCCTTCAGGACCGCAACATCCGCGTGCTCGGCATCGAGGGCGTGGAGGAGAGCCGGTTGACCCCGTCGATGCCGCCGTTGCTGTCGGGCGGGCGGAGCTGCGTGATCGAGCCGACCGCGCCGAAAAAGCCGCAAGCCAAGGTCGAGACCAAGCCGACCTCACTGCTGCTCGAGAGCCCCGTGCGCTCGGGCCAAACCGTGATCTTCCCCGAAGGCGACGTCACCATTCTGGGCTCGGTCGGCTCCGGCGCCGAGGTCGTTGCCGGCGGCTCCATCCACATCTATGGCGCGCTGCGCGGCCGCGCCATGGCGGGCGTGAACGGACACACGAGCGCGCGCATCTATTGCCAGAAGATCGAGGCCGAACTGCTTGCGATCGATGGATTTTATCAGACTGCGGACGACATCGACAGCGCCTTGCGCGGCAAGCCGGCCCAGGCCTGGCTGCAAGGCAACACCATGCGAATTACTGCGCTGAACTGACCAGAAGGAGAGATTTGAAATGGCCAAAGTACTGGTCGTGACATCAGGCAAGGGCGGCGTCGGCAAGACGACCACGACCGCCGCATTGGGGGCGGCGCTGGCGCAACGCGGCGACAAGGTCGTCGTCGTCGATTTCGACGTGGGCTTGCGCAACCTCGACCTCGTGATGGGCGCCGAACGCCGCGTGGTGTTCGACCTCATCAACGTGGTGCAGGGGGTGGCAAAGCTCCCGCAGGCGCTGATCAAGGACAAGCGGCTGGAGAATCTCTGGCTGCTGCCCGCCTCGCAAACCCGCGACAAGGACGCGCTGACGGAAGAGGGCGTCGGCAAGGTCATCGCCGATTTGCGCAGCCGGTTCGACTGGGTGATCTGCGACAGCCCCGCCGGCATCGAGCGCGGCGCCTCCATGGCGATGCGCTTTGCCGATGAGGCCGTCATCGTCACCAATCCGGAAGTCTCCTCGGTGCGCGATTCCGATCGCATCATCGGCATGCTCGATTCCAAGACGGTGCGGGCCGAGAAGGGCGAGCGCGTCGAGAAGCATATTCTCATCACGCGCTACGATCCCTCGCGTGCCGCGCGCGGCGAGATGCTGACCATCGACGACATCCTGGAAATCCTCGCAACGCCCTTGCTCGGCATCATCCCCGAGAGCCAGGACGTGCTGAAGGCCTCCAACGTCGGCACGCCGGTGACGCTGTCGAACGCGGAAGGCGCACCCGCGCGGGCCTATATCGATGCGGCGAGGCGGCTGTGCGGCGAAACGGTCGCCATGCAGGTGCCGACCGAGCGCAAGGGTTTCATGGATCGACTGCTGCGACGGAGGGCTGCATGAGCATGGGTCTGCTCCGGCTTCTCCGCGGCAACAAGGCATCCGCACCCGTCGCGCGCGAACGGCTGCAGATTCTGCTGGCCCATGAACGCGGACTACGCGGCCAGCCTGATCTGCTCGGCGTGCTGCGTGAGGAAATTCTGGCCGTCGTCTCCAAGCATGTGATGCTGGATCCGACCAAGGTGATCGTACGGCTCGAACGCGGCGACGAGGTCTCGACGTTGGAGGTCGATATCGAGGTGCCCAACGATTTCGAGCGCAAGAAAGTGGCGGTCGGGTAGGGGTGCCCGGCCGACGCCGCTCCCATTTGGGGTGGGTGCAAAGGCGGTCCGCTGGGCACAGCGGGCCGCCTTTGTCGTTCGCATGAGCGGGAACGAGACGCGCTATTCGATCGTTGTCAGCAAGCCCGCGGAGCGCCGAGCCGCGCGCCGCGGTGTCCTCATGACGGGAGAGCACCCATGATGTCCGAGGTCCAGGTCCATACCATCGCCCGGCAAATGCTAGAGAAGCATGGTTTCTCGGCGATCGCCAAGGCTGCCGAACAGGCCCAAGCCTGCGAGGGGCGTGGGGAGGCTGACGAGGCCAGGGAATGGCGTCACATCGCCGATGCCATGAAGATCATGCGCGGCCCGGCGCACAGCTGAGCAGCGTCAGCTCCTTCAGGTTCCATCCTTATGTCGAGGACGCGGCTCGCATGATCCGCGGCTCAGCGTTCGCCTTGCTCAGCGCCCTGCGGCGCCGGCTTGTGCTGGGTCTGCGGCTGCGCCCGCTCGCCGGTTTCCTTGCACGGAAGCGGCTCCCACGATCCGTTCGCTGCCTGCTGATAGGCGCTGCAGGACGAAGAAGTCGGTTTGTCCTCGCCCTTCTGGGCGTCGGCATTCTTCGCGACGGCTGGGGCGGTCAGCGCGGCGCCGATCGCGAGAGCACTTGCGAAAACAACATGGGCAATTCGCATGGGGATCTCCTGCTCGAAGACGCCGCATGCTGCCGAGGAATGTGACGATTATTTGCCGCGCCGGCAGCTCGATCCCAGTGTCGTTAACGGCGCAATAGGGCCTAGCCGCCCTTGCTGCGGATCACACCGGCGAGGTTGGTCTTCTGCTTTTCGCACCAATTGCTCATGCCGAGCCGACGCTGGTCGAGGTCGGTCATCTGGGTTGCGACCGCGACCTCCGCCATGATGTCGTCGGCCTGCTTCTCGCCCATCTTGCCGCCGGTGTGCATCCAGGCAATCGCCTTGCGCACCTGCTCGGTGGTGCCGTCGGGCAGCTGCATCTGCTGGGCCTTTTGCACCAGATCCTGATAGACGACATCAGTACCAGGGCACTCGACCTTGGCGGCGAAGGCCTGCAAGACCATCGTCACATAGTTCGAGCGAGTGTGATCATCAGCTGCCCGGGCTGGAGCTGCGATGAGCAACAGGCCTGCCAACAGCAAAGGGGCGCGCATCCCTGGTCCTCCTCGTTTTCCGGGGAGGCTAGCGTCCTGCGGGCCGCTCCGCAATGGTGGCGGGGCGCGATTGTCGCGTGCGCGTGCGGTGCAGACGCTTAGCGCCGCCAGGCCGGCACGGGATCGAGCGGGGTGCGATAGACCTCTTTGTGATCGCGATCGGTGACGCGCACCGAGCAACCTTTCCGCTGCAGCTCAGGCTTCACCTGCGACAGCTCGCTTGCGAGTTGAACGGCGCGATCGGAGGCGACCTCGATATCTTCGAGGATGATTCCGCCCTGGTTCTTGAACTCTTCACCGTCAACGAGATCGAAGGAGTAGTACGGCATCCGAATTCCCCGGTGTGACGACCCAAATCTTCACCAAGAAGGCTTCAACGGAAGTCTTCGACACAGGCTGGATCATAGCACTGAGTCGATCTCTAACCGAGAACGGAGCGCGCAATCTCTGTGCGTATGGCGCAGAAATGATGTGCAACGTTCGAGCGCTTTAAGATTTTATTAAATATGTCCACATGATCATAAGGCATGGAATTGCAGCAGAACCGGGCTCCGGGAACCGGCAGCTGCAAGAGAAGGCCGGCGGCATAGATCCCGACGGCCTTTTCTCTTTTTGTTGAGTCGCGCATCCCCGTAGTTGCACGGACTCACATCATCACATCATCACATCATCACATCGAACAGGACAGCTTGCGTCGTTCGATTGGTTGAGGCTCTCAAGCGCGATGAGATCAGGATGAATCGTCATCATCATGCTTTAGCGCAGCGGCATCGGCGGACGTACGACGGGTCCGTCGTCATCGGCGACAGCTTGCGTCGTCGCGACCGGCGGTGCCATCGGTGGCGGCGGCAGCGCGGCAGCCTGTGAAGGCGGCGGTGGTGCTGATGGCGCGGGCGCATAAGCCGGCGCGTAGGTGTGCGATATCACGGGCTTCGGTTTGCGAACAGGCGGCATCGGCGCCGGAGCGCGCGGCGGCAGCGCCGACACGCGCGCGGGCGAGGTGACCGGTGGTTTCGCCTCAGTGATCGGCTTGGGCGCTGGCGGCTTCGCCATCTCGCGCACCATCTGTTCCTGACCTGCCTTCAACTCGGCGATGTTGGCCTTCAGCTGCTCGATCTGCTGCGCCATCGCGGCGATGTCGCGCGTCATCGATTCCACCGAAGACGCGGCATCGGTTGGTGTTGCTGCTGGTGCGGCACTTGCCGCCGGTGCGGCAGCGGCCGTCGCGACTGGCGGTGCAGCGGCTTGATTGGTAGCCTGATCCTGCGCGGCGGATGGCGTCGCCTGCGGGGCTGCGACCGGTGCTGTCTGCGCGGCTGCGACCGGTGCTGTCTGCGAGGTCGAAGGGAGCAGCGACATCAGGGCCGGTGTCCATTCGGCGAGCATCTGCGTCGCAGTGTCGCCGTGCCTCTCCCAGGCGATGGTCGCGGCGGCGCTGCCGCCCGCAAACAGAAACGTCACGAACGCGCCGCGCAGCCATTTGCCAGCCGCCGATCGCTTCGGCCTGATGTGATCATCTGATGCGGTGACGCGGACTGCGGTGTCGACCGAAGGTGCAGCTGCTTGGGGCGCCACTGCCGGCGGCTCCGAAACGGGGCTGAACTTCGGCTCGATCGTCAATTTCCGGTCCAGCGCGAATTTCGGCTCGGGGCGAGCCGTGAACTCCGGTGCCAGCGTGGGCGCCTGGCTGTTCACGCGCGATGCCCTGATCACATCGGGCGAAATCTGTACTGCATCATGCGGATCGTTGTCCTTGACCGTGTCCTTGACCGTGTCCTTGACGATCTCATCGACGATCTGGCGGCTGTTCAACGTCGCGAGCATCGCAGCTCCTTTGACCCCTTGGTCGTCCGCATTGGCGCGAGCCGATCTGTTGCATGAGCCCATCCGAGCTCCGAGCCCCACGAGTCCAGCCGGGTTTGACCAAAGCAAGGCGAGGCGATGGAGACATCGCGACCGTCTTCTGCCAGATGTGGTGATGGAACCTGATATGCCGAACACGGCCAATTGTTCCGCGTTGCCTTGTTTTCAGCACGATTTGGGCAGCATCTGAGGCTGCTGGGGGTGCTATCCGCTAATCGGGGGGCCGGCGGTGCCAAGATCTCTCCTCGTTTTGTTCGCCATTGCGCTGCTGCCGCTCGGCGGCTGCATGCAGACGACTCTCTCGCCATCGACGGATGCGAGCATGACCGCGCGCGACCGTCAGTTGCTCGCACACACGCCTTACGCCCAGGCAAACGTGCCCGAGCAATATCTCCGTCACATCGTCGACTATCCGCGCAAGGAGCAGCCGGGCACCATCCTGGTCGATACCAATGCGCGCTACCTCTACTACGTGCTGCCCGACGGCAAGGCGATCCGCTATGGCGTCGCGGTCGGCGAGGAGGCGATGGCCTTCTCGGGCGTTGCGCGCGTCGGCCGGCTGGCGGAATGGCCGGACTGGGTGCCGACCCCCGAGATCCAAGCGCGATTAGGGCCCTATCCGGCGCGCGTGCCCGGCGGTCCCGCCAATCCGCTGGGTGCACGTGGCATCTATCTCTATGTCGGCAACAAGGACACGCTCTATCGCATCCACGGCACCAACCAGCCGGAATATATCGGGCAGGCGATCTCGTCGGGCTGTATCCGGATGCGCAACGAGGACGTGATCGATCTGTTCGACCGGGTGAAGCTCAACGCGACCGTCGTGGTACTGCCGCCGGGCCAGAGCGCGCAGATCGAGTCGGGGCCGAGCTGGCACGGATAAGGCAACCGATCTGACCTGTCACGTCGGTCGGCATCACCGAAGCTTGATGGCCCGCCGGGCGAGGTGACTGCCGCAAGGGTGAATTGCTTCACAGGCGTTTTGCTGCAGGTGCGCTATGCCTCCATGGCTCGTTGCCATTGGAGGCATCATGCAGAATTTCATTGAGCAATTTGACGAGAACGATCGCCGCATCGTACGCAGTTGGCGTTGGGCCGCGCTCGGTTTCTACGGATCGATCCTGGCCGGACTGGTGCTTTACGCGGCGTTGAATTGGACGCCCGAGGTGAATTACGCCGCGGTCGATGCCACGGCTCACGCCAAGCTTGCGGGCGCGCCGAACGCTGGCGAACGCGCGCCGTTCGCGCCTTAATTGTCAGGCCGCGCTATGCGCCATTGCAGCGTCGTGGCGTTGCCGTTGACATCGCCCGGCGCCTTGTCGGCCGGTGACGTGTAGAGTGGGCGATAGCGGTACGCCCACATCTTGCTGCCGTCTGCACGATCGATCACGGTGAAATCGCCGATGGGCTTGGCTTCGGCGGTGGCGGCGAGCGGCACCCAATTTTCGGTGCACTTGCCGTTGCAGTTCGACGTCTTTCCGTTGGTGTCGCGCTCGTAAGTGTAGAGCGTCATCCCCTTGAGATCGACGAGCTTGGGGCCCTGCTTGGTCAGGACCACCCTCGCGGGCGCCGTCGTCGCCTCGGTCTTCGGCGGAGGAGGGGCTTCGCCGCCGCCGTGCCCGTTCGCGAGCGCATGGCCGGCGGACAGCACGATGATTGCGGTCGCAATGACGAACCTGGACATCCGAAACTCCAAACGGCAAAGTTAATCGCGCGTTAAGCGCCGAATTGGCAGCGACGGTAGCAGCCGAAAGTTAGTTCCAGGTTTCGCCGCTCTGCGGCATCTACGTATTCCGGGAACTGGTCACGCCTTGAGATCGACCTCACGCAACGGGGCGCGGCTAAGCTCATTGCCGGCGGCGATGGCCTTGCGCAGCAGCCGCATCAGTTCCTCTCCTTCCCTGGCGCTGAGGCCGCGCAGCATGATCGCTTGGGCGGATTCAACCGCCGGCGTGATCTTGCGCAGCGTGCGCCGGCCCTCGTCGGTGATCTCCAGCGCGCGGGCGCGGCGGTCGCGGGGACTGGCGCGGCGCTCGACAAGGCCCTTCTGCACCAGGCGATCGACGACGCCGGTGATGGTGGTGCGGTCATAGGCGATCAGGCCGGCGAGCGTGACCTGGTCGAGTCCCGGATTGGCCTTGATGGTCGCAAGCGCCGCGTACTGCACCGGCGTGAGGTCGAACCCGGCTTCGCCGACCTCGGCCAAGAATACCGCCACCGCGATCTGCTGAAATCGCCGCGCCAAATGGCCGGGCATGTCGTTGTTGTCTTTCACCGAATTCTCCGTGAGGGCAGGGACGGTCGCGGATGATTGACGAGTATACTGATAGTCAGTATACTGATCAATATTGAACAAGTCGTCGACGGGAGAGGTGTGCATGCAATTCCATCTCAATGGATTCCAGCCGGGCGACCCTGAAATCGCCGATCCCGCCGAGCGCGTGCAGGCCGGAGGTGCCGAGGGCGCCGTGCCAGGCGAGGTCGATGTCCTCATCGTCGGCTGTGGCCCTGCCGGCCTGACGCTTGCAGCGCAGCTCGCGCAGTTCGCCGATATCAAGACCTGCATCGTCGAACAGAAGCCGGGCCGGCTCACCGTCGGCCAGGCCGACGGCATCGCCTGCCGCACCATGGAGATGTTCCACGCCTTTGGCTTCAGCGAGCGCGTGCTCAAGGAAGCCTATTGGGTGAACGAGACGACGTTCTGGAAGCCGGACGAGCACAGCCCCGAGAAGATCGTCCGCAGCGGCCGTGTGCAGGACGTCGAGGACCGGCTGTCGGAATTCCCGCACGTCATCCTCAACCAGGCGCGCGTTCATGACGGATTTCTCGACGTCATGCGCAAATCTCGGGCCAAGCTCGAACCCTATTACAGCAGGCGCCTGCTCGACCTGCAGGTCGATCCGGCCGCAGGTCCCGCCGATCATGCGGTGACCGTGCGCCTTGAACGTGGCGATGCGGCGAACGAAGGCAAGGTCGAGACCATCAAGGCACGCTACGTCGTCGGCTGCGACGGCGCGCGCAGCACGGTGCGCAGATCGATTGGCCGCGAGCTGCATGGCGATTCCGCCAACCACGCCTGGGGCGTGATGGATGTGCTGGCGGTCACCGATTTCCCCGATATCCGCTTCAAGACCCTGATCCAGTCGGCGAAGGACGGCAGCCTTCTCATCATTCCGCGCGAGGGCGGTTATATGGTTCGCATCTATGTCGAGCTGGCAAAACTCGATGTCGGCGAGCGCGTCGCAAGCCGCAACATCACGGCTGACGACGTCATTGCGAAGGCGCAGCGGATATTGAAGCCGCACACGCTCGACGTGAAGGAGATCGCCTGGTGGTCGGTCTACGAGATCGGCCAGCGCCTGACCGACAAGTTCGATGACGTACCGGACGCAGAAACCGCGACGCGGCTGCCGCGCATCTTCATTGCCGGCGATGCCTGCCACACCCATAGTCCGAAGGCCGGGCAAGGCATGAACGTCTCGATGCAGGACGCCTTCAATCTCGGCTGGAAGCTTGCTGCGGTGCTGCGGAAGCAGAGCGCACCAAGCCTGCTGCATTCCTATTCGGCCGAGCGGCAAGCGGTGGCAAAGGAGCTGATCGATTTCGATCGTGAATGGGCCGGGATTTTGGCCTCGGCGGCGAAGGCCGGCGGGGCCGATGCGGCGAAGACGCAGGATTATTTTGTCAGGCATGGCCGCTACACGGCTGGCACGGCGACGCACTACGCGCCGTCGATCCTCACCGGCACGGCCGCGCATCAGCATCTCGCGAAAGGCTTCGTCATCGGCAAGCGCTTCCACTCGGCTCCAGTGATTCGGCTCGGGGACGCCAAGCCCGTTCATCTCGGCCACGCGGCGCAGGCCGATGGCCGCTTCCGCCTCTATGCATTTTCTCCGGCTGAGAACCCTGCAATGACGGGGTCGGCGATTCATGCCCTGTGTAATTTTCTTGCGGGGTCCCGGGAATCTCCGATCCGGAGATACACTCCCGTGGGCTCCGACATCGACAGTGTCATCGACCTGCGCGCAGTGTTTCAGCAAGGCCATCGCGAGCTTGCGATCGAGGCAATGCCCGCGCTGCTCCTCCCGCGCAAAGGACGCTACGGTCTGCTCGACTACGAAAAGATGTTCTGTCCTGACCTCAAGAGTGGCCACGACATTTTCGCCATGCGTGGCATCGACCGAAAGGCCGGCTGCATGATCGTGGTGCGGCCGGACCAGTACGTCGCGCAGGTGCTGCCGCTCAATGATTTTGCCGGGCTCGCCGGGTATTTCGACGGCTTTATGCTGCAAGCGAACTGAGGTTTTGCTCCGCTGATGAATGGCGGATGAATATTGAACCAAGCCCAGCGCGGATCTCAATCTTTTGGCTGATGCGACGCTCGCGAGCGGAACGCTTTATTCCGCTTGCGCGTTCCGCCTCCCAGAGGAGGACTTCGCCATGGGACTGAAAACCGCTTTAGTTGCCGCATTGCTGCTTGCCCCGACCGCTGTATTGGCCGCGCCTGGGATCGTCACCGTCTCGACGGGCTTGCGCGCCGGTCCGGGTGCGGGCTTTCCGCTGGTCGATCGCATCCCCGAGGGCGCCCGTGTCAACATCCATGGTTGCCTGCGCGGCCATGCCTGGTGTGACGTGAGCTTCTCCGACGACCGCGGCTGGGTGTCGTCGCAATATCTCGAATATCTCTATCGCAATCATTACGTCTATCTCCCTGATTATGCCGACGAGGTCGACGTGCCGGTCGTTCCCTTCGTGCTGAGCTCGTACTGGTCGAGCTACTACGAAGGACGTCCTTGGTATCGCCGTCATGCTTACTGGGATGGCTACTGGACGTCGCATGAGCGCTTCGCGACACGGATGACGATCGATCCGCGCGCCGCCCGCATCGGCCGTGCGGCGACGCGCGATGCTGCGATCGCGCTGGGCCGCGATGCGCACGTCAAGGGCAATGTCGCGGTCTCCGGGCGCGACGCCGTGACGGCGCGGCATGATGCGACCATCGCCAAGCGCGAAGCTGCGGTTGGGATCGACCGGAATCGTACCGAACGAAGCCAGCGTATCGTCAATGAGCGCGCCGCCGTGCAGGCGCGCAATCCCCGCGACGCGCAGGCACGCATGATGCACGAACAGGCGGCGAGTCGTGCCGCGGTGCGTGCGCAGCCCATGTCGCGTCCACATGAAACGGCGCGTGCACATGAAGCGCCGCGCGTGGCAGCTGCACCGGCGGCGCGGCCTACGATGCCGCACGTCGCTCAGCCGAATGTCAGCCATGGCGCGCCGATGAATGCGCACGCGCAGATGCCGGCGCCGCGAGCGGCCGCACCTGCGCCTGCGATGGCGCATCCCGGCGGCGGTGGTGGCGCTGCTCCGCACGTCAATGCCGCTCCCGCTCCACACGGTGGCGGCGCGCCGGGCGGCCACGAGAAACACTAGGATCCGCGAACGAAAGCCCGGCCTTCGTGCCGGGCTTTCTTTTTGGCGCGGCGCGGGTTCCGGCCGCGTACAATTTAAGAAAGTTCTTCGCGCACAGATTTCATTGATCGTAATATCTCTATTCAAAGCTGTAAGCGTCCACTCGGGGCAGCGGGGCTACGGGAGGATGATGACGATGAGACAAAACCAGGCGGAGTCGCGCCGCCAAAGTGTCGCGAAGCGGTCGATGACGAGAGAGGCCAAGCAGCTGGCCGGCTTGATTGCAGGCTTGCGCGAATCCCTCGACGGCATCCACAAGGAACGGGCGAGCGCAAAACTCTCCAGCGCGCAGATGGGTATGCTCGACGAGCGTCGCAACAATTTGCTGCTCACCATTGCGGCCCTGGACGACCGTCTATCGGCTGTGCAGGGTCTGATAGATCTCGGCCGGCCACATGTGATCCGCGTCCACTAAGGCGGAGCCCGGGTGCTATCGGTTCTGTCGCGGCGGCGATGGGCCGGAGCCCGGCTGGCGGCTTGGCACCTGCGCGTCCGCAGGCGAGCCTTCGAACCAGCTTCTGGCAGGCAGAATCACATTCACGATGCAGCACATCACGAGGCGCCTTCGCTCGGCTCGAGCAGGGCGGCTCACAATGCTGCCGCGGATGGCACCAAATTGCCACGCTCCCGGCGAAATGCCGCCAAAGGCGGCTGCCACGACGAGATCGGGTGCGGGGCAACGCTAGGGGATGTACATTGGCCTATAAAATGATCGCAGAACGCGACAATGAGAAGTACAGTTTTGCCCGCGAGAGCCGATTGCTCATCGTGGCAAAGGCGAAGGTTTGGGCAAGCGAAGGGTGGCGCGTTGTCATCACCGATCAGGACGGCAAGGCCTACGCTCCGCCGGAGTTCGATCGATTGCTGGCGGCTTGACCGCAGCACGGGCTGGGGACGACATTGAGATTGCTATTTCGACCGGGGCGCGAGGTCATCGCGCCTCTGATGATTCTTGGAATCTTTGCCGCGGCTGCCGCGGTGCTGACGACGCCGTTTGTCTCCGCGCAAAATCTCGACGCCGGCAAATCGCCCGAAAAGCTGTTCGCCGACGGCTGTGCAGCCTGCCATCGCAGTCCCCGCGGGCTTGCCAAGGGGCGCTACACCCTGACGCTGTCCTGGTTCCTTCAAGATCATTATTCGGCCGGCCCGGATACGGCGAAGGCGCTCGCGGCCTATCTGGTATCAGTCGACACGCCGCCTCCTGGCCCTGCGGCGAAGCCCGGATCCAAGTCAGCAAAATCCAAACCGCGTCCGCCCAAGCCTGCTGTGCAGGGCCAATAGTCGCCTGACTACTGGCGGCGATAGGTCTGTGCGATCAGGCGGTCGTGCACGGCGCGCAGATCGGTGGGTCGTTTCACCATTTTGATTCGCCGGCATCAATGCGCCGTGGTCTGGGAGAACAGGTTGATGACGACGACGCCTGAGACGATCAGGGCGATGCCGACGAAGGCTGCAGCGTCCAGCATCTGGCGGAACAGCACGAACGAGACGGTGGCGGTCAGGATGATGCCGACCCCACCCCAGATCGCATAGGCAATGCTCAAGGGGATCACCCGGATCGCGACCGACAGCGCGTAGAACGAGGCGACGTAGAACAGCACCATTGCCAGTGTCGGCCACGACCGCGTGAACTGCGCGGACTGCTGCAAAAAGGCCGATGCCGTCACTTCGAACACGATAGCGAGGGCAAGCGCAGCATAGGAGGTGAAAGCGGAGGTCATTGCGATCTCGAGCGTGCGCGGCAAAGATATCGCGCGATAGGTATGTTCAGCACGCGCAACATGGCTTTTGTGTCGAGAGCAGCTATCACGTGTGAATGACGAGCCTGCGACAAGGCGAACCTGAAGACCTCCCCGGCCGACGACACCAAGCCACCGCGCGACGAATCGTACGGCGGCTCCGGGATGCGCGATATGTTCGATGCGGTTCTAAATGATCCGCACGGAGAGCTCGACATCCTCTGCGAAGGGTGTGGACATGTAGCCGCTGCCGGGCGCGCGCACGCGCGCCAGATAATCGGGGCTGTCGTCGGCATTGTCCGCCACGATGATCGCGCCCGGCCTCAAGCGATCCTCGACCAGATCGAGGATTTCTGGATAGAGCGCCTTGGCGCCGTCGAGCAGCACGAGATCGATCTGATCGGGTAGATCGACGCTCAGCGTCTTCAGCGCATCACCTTCGCGGATTTCGACCAGATCAATCAGCCCGCCGTCGCTGAGATTATCGCGGGCCCGCGTGGCCTTGGATGGTTCGAATTCGCTGGTGATGAGGCGTCCGCCACCATTGTCGCGCAAGGCTGCAGCCAAATGCAGGGCCGAGATGCCGAACGAGGTGCCGAATTCGATGATCGTGCTGGCGCGCGCGCTGCGCGCCAGCATGTACAGCAGGCTGCCCGTCTCGCGCGAGACGGCGAGTGGTGCGTCCTTCAGGCGGGCGTAGAGGTCGCGGTAACCCGTCTTGCTTCGCGTCATCTTGACGCGTTCGGCGTCAGTCACACCGGCGAAGGCGGCTCGCAGGTCGCCGCGCGCTGCTTCGTCCTGGTCGAACAGACGATCCAGCAGCGGTGCCAGCGATGTGATTGTCGGGGTGGTCATTTGGTATCTCCAGGTTCAGGGCAGAGCGCATGCTTGCGTGCGAATGGAAATACGACTAATGCATCGCATTTCCTATTCGCATTCCCCTGGAAGCGTTATGGCCGATCGTCGAAGCCGTTCAGTTTCCTCACGAAAACAGCCGCAACAGGCGCGCTCCAACGAGCTCGTTGCGGCGATTCTCGATGCCGCGGTTCAGGTTCTGGCGAAGGAGGGCGCACAGCGCTTCACCACCGCGCGGGTGGCTGACAGGGCCGGGGTGAGCGTTGGCTCGCTCTATCAATATTTTCCCAACAAGGCGGCGATCCTGTTCCGCCTGCAAAGCGACGAATGGCGCAGCACGAGCGAGCTTCTGCGCGGCATTTTGGCTGATGGGACGAGGCCGCCACCGGCGCGGTTGCGCGCGCTGGTGCACGCCTTCATTCGCTCGGAATGCGAGGAGGCCGCGATCCGCGGCGCGCTCAGCGATGCCGCGCCACTCTATCGCGATGCGCCCGAGGCGCAGGAAGCACGCGCGGCGGGCAAGGGCATCGTCGCGGCCTTCATGCGCGACGCGCTGCCAAACGCGCCGGAGGCAACGCGCGAGCTCGCCGGGGAGCTGATCAAGACGACGCTGACTGAAATTGGCAAGCGCTTCTCGGAGACATCGCGCAGCGAGGCGGAGATCATCCGTCACGCCGACGGGCTGGCCGACATGTTCTGCGCCTACCTCAACGAGCTGGCGCACCGCGGAGGTCATTCCTGACATCCGTGGGTGCACTTGCCACCTCAGGCTTTTGATCTTACGGAGCTCTTGCATGCTCGTCATTTCGATTCAAAGCCAGGTCGTCCACGGCCATGTCGGCAACAGCGCGGCGGTTCACGCCATGCAGGCCGAGGGCGTGAACGTCGCCGCGGTGCCAACGACGCTGCTGTCGAACCATCCGCGTTACCCGACCTTGCGCGGACGGGTGCTCGACGCAGAGCTGGTCGCCGATCTGCTGAGGGGCGTCGAGGAACGAGGCCTCGTCGATGAGGCCGCCGTGCTCGTCACCGGCTATCTCGGCTCACCCGACAACGCCGTCGTCATCGCCGATTTCGTCGAGCGGGCGCTGGCGCGCAATTCCAGGCTGGTCTATCTCTGCGATCCCGTGATCGGCGACGACGATCGCGTTTATGTCGCCGACGGAATCCTCGATGTGGTACGGCACCGCCTGGTGCCGGCGGCGCACCTGATCACGCCGAACCAGTTCGAGCTCGAGCTGCTCTCCGGCGTCAAGATTGCTGATACCGAGGGCCTGCGCGCCGCAGCGGCCGCGCTGGCGGGGCAACGCCGGATCGACGTCGTCGCCACCGGCTGCACGCTGGCGGACACGCAAGCGGGGCAGGTGGAGACGATCCTGTGGGCTGACGGGCAATTGTCGCGCTTTGCAACGCCGCGCCTGCCGATCCGCCCCTATGGCACCGGCGATCTCCTGACCGGCCTGATCGCGGCGCGTCTTGCCAAGGGCACGGCGATCAAGGCGGCGGTGCGGCTTGCGGTCGAAACTATTTTTGCCGTGCTCGTTCGTACGCAAGCGGCAGGATCGGCGGAGATGCGTCTCGTGCCGCTGCCCGCATCAGGCACTTAAGGTCCGGATCAAGTCGTCCGCTTCCCGGCCGATTGCGCCGATTTTTGCGATTTTGCAGAAGCCCTCTGCTCGCGTGCAGCCTGCGCCTTGGAGCGCTTGGCGCTCGCCACAACGCGCGCCTTTTTCGATTTGGTGTTGGCGGCCTCCTTGCGGTCGGTCGCGATGCCGCGCTTGGAGATATATTCCGGGCCATCGATCGGGCCGACATGCGGCGGATCGTGGTCGAGATAGGGCCGACCGATGCCGAGCGCCTTGCCGTTGGCGTCGACCCATTTCCACAGTACTTCCGTCGAGGTCCAACGCTGCGCGCGGTTGTTGCCCTTGGTGCTGACGATGTCTGCTGCGAGGCCGTGGCCGTAGCCACCGCGAAGGCTGCCGCCGTGATAGGAGCGGTTGGACGCCGCCTTCAGGCCGCTCGCAATCTCCTGGCGGTAATCGTCACGGAACGCGCTGGTGATGCCGGGCGACAGACCGGCAGCTTCCGCAGCAAGTAGCATGCGGAACAGCTTCTGCTTGAAGCTCTTGTCCATGCCGCCGATGACGTAATCCATCAGCGGCATCTTGGCGTGCTCGGCCGCCTTCGGATCCTTCCAGGTAAAATCCTCGTCGACGAGCTTCGTGAAGCTGCGCATCACGGTGACCATCTTGCCCCTGCGCTTGATGGTGACGGCACGGCGGTCCTCGACCTTGATCGAGTCTTCCTTCGGCGTGCGCTGGTAAAGCGCCCAGAGATAGCGGTCGATGCAGGCATCCATCGAGAAGCATTCGTCGAGCACGGCCACCGTGTCGGCAGACGGCGAGGCCTTGCTCTCGGGCACGGGCCCGCTCGCGATGGCGGCGGGCGACAGCGTCTCCTGCGGCACGACGTCGCCGGGATCGGCAGAGGCGAGCTTGATTGCGGGCTCGGCCGCGGGTGCAGACTCATTCGCGGCGGACGCGGCATCGTTGGTGACGGCCGCAGTTTCGTTGATGACGGCCGCAGCTTCGTTGGCGACGGGGGCTGGTTCGGGCGCGATCTGCGGCGCGGGCGAGGCCGCAGGCAAGACCTCGGTCGGATCGGCCGAGGCGAGTTGGACGGCGGGGGCGGATGCTTCGGGCGGTGGCGGTTCGACGATCGCCAGGGGTGGTGTGGCAGCCGCGGCGATGTCGGCGGTCAGCGCGATACCATCGTCGATGGTTGCGGCACGCGGGATGTCGGCAAGCTCGAGACGGGTGAGATCTTTGGCGCGGGAGACGGCGGCTGCATTGGCGCCGCTGTTCTCGATCAAGGCGGGGGCATAAGCAGAAAGGGAGAGCGCCAGCCAGCCGACCATCACGGCCGAGGGGCACGCAACAGCCACAAGAAGAGACTGCCGATCATTCATGATCCCTGCCTCCGAGGTTCGCGAACGAACCAGATTGCATAGCCAAGTACGCGGCGGGTCAATTGTTTGAGAGATGATGTGGCAGCGCAATGGCGCAAATCTCCCAAATCGGGCTTTTCAAGCCGGTGTTGCGCAAATGCAACTCGGGTTCCCCGAGGTTCCCGTGGCGCCGGGGCGTTGCGTCTCGATGCGCTGACTGAGAATTCCTCCGCGCAAAAATGCCTGATCGCGCGCGACGTGTGTACCGCGGTTCAAAACGAGTGTGATCTGCTTAATAGTTGTTTTGCTGATCGCGGCGCTTGATGCGCGCGCCGCATATTGGCGGCCAAGAATCATTTTTCATAGTGGAGCCGTCATGCCCGTTGCGCAGAAAGTCGTTGCTGCCGCCACCTCGCCGCGTGAGTTCATTGTCCGGCATCTCGCGATGTTCGCAGCTGCCGCGCTGTTCGTGTTCGTGCTCAGCCTGACCTACGGGCTCGATCTCAGCCCCGGCTTCTTCTGAGCGCAGTCGACGACAGGCGCGTCAGAGCCAGTCTTTCACCCGGGGAAAGCAGGCCTGCTTGCGCGGACTCCAGACATAGTCCGGACCGCCGCAGGGCGGGCGTGGGCGCGTCGTGACAGGACATTCATTCCGGACCCGCGCGCCGGTCTCCCAGCCATCGGCGACGCAGGCGCCGAACATGCTGGTGTGGCAGCCGGGACCGCAGAGGCCGTCGGCGCTGGCTGCAGTGACCGCGCCAAGCAGCAGCACTTGTGCCGCAGATGTCAGCAGGATTCGTCGAAAGATTGTCATGATGCGCTCCTCCGCCAGCCGGGCGGAGCTTAGCATCAAATCCGCCGGCCGAGAACGGCAGCGGGGCGGGCGAGCTCCGCCTCAGGCCTTCTTCACGAACTCCGACTTCAGGTTCATGGCGCCGATGCCGTCGATCTTGCAGGCGATGTTGTGGCCGTCGGTGGCGTCCTGCAGACGGATGTTGCGGACCTTGGTGCCGCCCTTGACGACCGAGGACGAGCCCTTGACCTTGAGGTCCTTCATCACGATGACGCTGTCGCCATCGGCCAGAACATTGCCATGGGCGTCGCGCACGCCGGCCTCGACAGGCGCATCCGCGGTGGCGCCGGGAAGCGCGCTCCATTCATGGCCGCACTCCGGGCAGATCCAGAGATCGCGATCCTGATAGGCGTGTTCGGAGCGGCAGGCGGGGCAGTGTGTCGAGGAGGTCATGGGCGGGCTCTTGGCGGGGAATCGGGTCTGATGTCTTGATGCAGGTCAATTTTCGCGAAAACAACCCCATGCACAGTAGAAACGACTGCGACTTTTCCGATTTCGGTAATGCAGAATATTTGTTGATCCGTCGGGCAAAACAGGCGTAGGATGGCAGAATGGGCAGGTGCGACGGCGCGGCGCCCGGTAGCCCGGATTGCGCGCAGCCCATCTCTTCCTGCGGGCATGGCCCCGGCCAGTTGAGGCAGATCACCAGTTGAGGCAGATCAAATGTCCTGCGCGCGGGCCGCCTTACGCTGATGAAATCACCGCAGCGAAGGCGAGGCCGGAGCGATGTCGCGCAGCGTTCGAATTTACGTTGGTCTTGCCGTCCTGATCGCTTTGTCGGTGCTGTTTCTCCTTGGCGTCGTCCACACCGCGGCTGGCGCATACGCCCTTTCCCCGCGCAAAGTTGCCGAAGGACATCGCCTCGCGCAGGCCTGGTGCCAGACGTGCCACGCCATCGAGCCTGACATGTCCGGGTTCTTCGACCTGGCGCCGAGCTTCCAGGCCGTCGCCGACCGCCACGGCACCACCGCGCTTTCGCTCAAGGTGTTCTGGCGCACCAGCCACCACGACATGCCGAACCTGGTGATCGCGCCCGATCAGGCCGACGTGCTCTCCGAGTACATCTTGAGCCTGAAACGCAATTGACGCGCCTGATGGCGAAGAGTTTTTTCTATCAGCCCTCCATGAACCGCGCCGTGCCCGATATCAGGATCGAGCTGCCTTTGGCCGGGCCGATCTCGGCGCGGATCAGCGAGCGCGCGCCCATGTCTTCGCCCTGGATGATGTCGATGGCGCCGCCATGCGGCCAGCCGATGTCGCGCAGATAGCCGGCGAACGCGGCGGCGGCCGCGCCCGTGGCGGGATCCTCGACCACGCCGCCGACGGCAAAGGCATTGCGCACGTGGAACAGGCGCGGCGTCTCCACGTTCACCAGCGCGATGGTGATGAGGCCTTCCCGCGCCATCAGCGCGCGGCCGCGCTCGAAATCATAGGCCATGCGCGCCAGCGCTTGGCGCGATCGCAGGGCCAGCAGAACATGATCGGCGCCGCCGTGAATTTTTGCCGGCGGAAGCTTTGGGTCGAGATCAGGGCTGGCATAGCCGAACAGGTCGAGCAATTCATCGCGCAAGCCGGGATCGAGCGGCGCGCTGCGCGTCGGCGGCGATTGCAGCGCGGCCGCGATGGTGTTGCCGTCGCGCCGGCCCGACACGGAGATCACTGAAGCATTCAGATGCAATTCGAACGTCCGGTCACCGAAGCGATGGGCGAGCGCGGCGCCGAGCGCGATGGTGGCGTGGCCGCAGAACGGCACCTCCATGACAGGCGAGAAATATCGGACGCGCCAGGCTTCGCCTTCGGGCGCGGCAAAGGCCGTCTCGGAGAAGCCGATTTCGGCCGCGATCGCCTGCATGGCAGCGGCATCGGGCAGGGCGTCGCCGATCCAGACGCCGGCGGGATTGCCGCCCCTGATGCCGTCGGAGAAGGCGGAGATGCGGAGGACCGTCATGAGGTGATTCCTGGTCTTGCGCGGGCTTCGTAGGGTGGGCAAAGCGCGGCGTGCCCACGCATTTGATGTGACCGAGAGAGTTCGTGGGCACGGCGCGTTGCGCCTTTGCCCACCCTACGGCACTACGCCCGCAACTGCTATCGGGGCAAGCCTGGCATAAGCACTCCTTGCAATAACGGCATCCGCACTCATCTTGAGGAGATTCTGCAAATGCCGATCGCGGGGCAAAAGCTGGCCTTTGTCATGGCCTCGTCCAACCACGGCACCATGATCGTCAACCGCTTCGACTATCGCATGGTCGGCCCTGACCGCGGTTACGGCGTCGGCTATCAGATCCTGGAAGCGGCGGCGTTCGATCCCGGCGAGGTCAAGATCGCGCTGGAGCTTTTGGCGTTGCGGCGCAAGCACCATGGCGACGGCCTCATCGCCATCGACTGCGGCGCCAATATCGGCGTGCACACGATCGAATGGGCATCCGCCATGACCGGCTGGGGCTCGGTGATCGCGATCGAGGCGCAGGAGCGGATCTACTATGCGCTGGCCGGCAACATCGCCATCAACAACTGCTTCAATGCGCTGGCGGTGCACGCGGCGGTGTCGTCGGAGGCAGGCACGATGCAGGTGCCGAACCCGAACTATTTCACGCCGTCGAGCTTCGGCAGCCTGGAGCTGCGCCCGCGCCCCAGCAATGAATTCATCGGTCAGCCGATCGACTACACCAATAACACGGTCCTGGTGCGCAAGATGTCGCTGGACGAGCTCAATTTGCCGCGGGTCGATTTCATCAAGATCGACATCGAGGGCATGGAGATGGAGGCGCTCGCCGGGGCGCGCGAGACGATCAAGAGCTATCGCCCGATCCTGCTGATCGAGAAGATCAAGACGGATCTGAAGCAGCTCGAGCAATGGCTCGTGGACGTCGGCTACCAGCTGATGACGCTCGGCATCAACATTCTCGCCATCCATCAGAGCGATCCGTGCCTGAAGGAGATCAATGCCAGCCCGCAAACCCGCGCGGCTTGAGGGAAGGCGAGGGTCTGGCCGAGCTGCGAATAGGGTGGGCAAAGCGTCCGCCGAAGCTCGCAGAGCGCAGGCGGAGGCGTGCCCGCGCATTTGATGTGACCGAGGGAGATCGTGGGCACGGCGCGAGGGCGCCTTTGCCCACCCTACGGCACTTCGTTCAGCCGCGATGAATTGACTTGCCTTGGCTGGCGTCCTTGCGCACTCTCCGCAGCAAAGGAGATCAACGCATGAAGATCGTGACTGTCGCATGTGCGCTCGGAACGGCGCTGGTGCTGCTTGGGGCGTCCGGCGCGGAAGCCCGCACACGGAAGGTCGTCGCCGTTCCGCAGGAACGGCTCATCGTGACGGCGCCCGTGCTGAGGCCGACGCCGTGGGACTACAATGTCGTGCCGCGCTATCGCTATCGGCCCGAAGACGACAAGGTCGATCCGTATGGTCCGCCGTTTGTGCCGTCCTATGTTCGCTATGAGGGATGGCGTTGGCCGTATTGGTGGTAGGCCGCCGCGCGAACAGTCTCGTAGGGTGGGCAAAGCCACCGGGGCGCGCGAATGCGCGCCCGATGACAGGCTCCGCGTGCCCACGAATTTGATGTGACCGAGAGAGATCGTGGGCACGGCGCTTTGCGCCTTTGCCCACCCTACGGCACTGGATGAATTGGCTGACATGAGCGGGCGGCCGGCCATCAATAGCGGCCGCCGCTGCTCTTTTGCTGCGTGATCCAGTCCGACAATGTTTTCGGTGGTGATTTCGCAGTCCGGCTGGGTGCTTTCGCAGTATCCCGGACGCCGTTGGTCGGACGGGCGCGCGGCGCTTTCGTTTCATGGACGCGCTTCGACGCTTCCGCAGCCTCCCGCTCGAGGCGCAGCTGCTTCAATCGCGCCATCTTGAGGCGTTCTGCCTCGACTTCGGGTCGTTCGGACAACAGCTTTCTGTGTTGCGCCAGCTCGGGGGGAACCACGACACCGAGGATGGTGGTCTCGCCGAGCGCCTTGCAGGCCTCCAGCCGATGCAATCCCTCGACCAGGACGAGGCGGTCTCCCTCGGTCCGGACGGAGATGGGGGCCTGCTGCCCGATGTCCAACATGCTTTCCGCGATCTCTGCGACGACCTCGGGCTTGATCTCTTTCTTCCGCTTCGTCGGAACGAAGATCTTCTCGATCGGGAAGCTTTCCGGCTTGGACATAGCTTCTCCTCCGCGCGTCTGACCGGTTCCGTTGCAAATCCGGTGGGATGGGAGTTGTAGAGGTGAAACGTGCCGTCGCAAAGGCTTTTCGAGAGGCGGGGATGCCGGAATAGCACGCGCGAACTTCGTGCGCATGAAGGTGACAGCGCGTAGGGTGGGGTTAGCCGTGCGATTGCGCGAAGCGCAGATCGCGCGGCGTAACCCACCGATCTTGTCTCTGCGGGGAATAAAGAGGTGGGTTACGCCGAGCAGAAGCGCTGCGCGCATCTGCAGGGGTAAGCCACCCTACGCGCTTCGCTGAAGGATGGCTCGTTGATCTGAATCAAGACGATGGCGGGACAGGACGTGAACCTCGCGGCATCAGTCGAGAGGAGAGATCATGTTTTTGTCAAAAGCGACCTTCGCCGCAATTCCAACCGTGGTCCTGATGGTCGCGCAGGCCGATGCCCAGGTGACGATCGATGTTTCCAAGATCAGCTGCGATCAATATCTCACCCAGCGCATCACCCATACGCGGACCGTGAACGTCTGGCTGGCCGGCTTCGACGCGGGTCGCCAGAACAACCCGGTCGTCGACGTGCAGGCCGTGGAGCGAAACGGCAACAAGCTCGCGCGGTTCTGCGAATCTCATCGCGATATGCCGCTGATGGACGCGGTTGGGGCTGCGAAATAGGAGAGAGTGTCGCATCGCGCCGACGGGAGCCGCTTCGCTCAACCGCGCCGCAAAAAAGTCGCACCGCAGATGTGAATTACGCCACAGACGGCGGCCGTCCGGTCTGTTTATCTGCCGCCAACAGGCCTCTCATGCGCGCATTTGGCATTGCGCACCTGACGCCATCGCATTTCGAAATTTTGGGGTGATCGCCATGGGCGTTTTTTATCGCACGGCCATGCTTTGCAACTGGTTCATCGAGTCCACCATGAGCGGGTGTACCGAGAGATTTCGCGTGCGCTGAACAGAGCGCACAGAGATTTTCCCGAGGGCCCCGCCGGTGACGGACGGGGCTTTTTCATATTTGCAATTTGCCCACGTCCGCCCGGCGGAGCCTTCGCGAGAAGGAGGCAGGGTCATGTGGCAGTATTTTGGACCCGATTTCGCTTTCGACGTGGTCAAAGGAGTGGTCGCCGGAATAGCCTCTTTGGCCTTTCAGGTCGTGGCCCCGCGGACCTTTCGTGCCGCAAAGCAGTTTCGCGCGCGCTGGGTTGCGAGGAGAGCGGCGAGGCAAGCTGCACGACAGGCGCGTCGAGATGTGGTGGCGAATGATGAGGGGTGAGGAGCAGAAAGCCCGGGTGGAGCGTGAGCGACATCCGGGCTGTACGGCGTTCTCGCCGCCGTGCGCAATCACGCGCCCTGCGGGCTCACCAATACGGATCGCCGTAGTCCATATAGGGCGGGGGCATCCAGGGTCCTCGCGGCGGAGGCCTCGGCCGCCGGGGTGGCGCAGCTTGCACGTGCGGACGTGCAGGTGCAGCCGCCTCGTTGTTCATCACGCTCCGCATGGCGGGTTTCGTGGGTGCAGATGCGGATGAAGACGTCACTTGCGTTTGCAGCTGCGTTTGTAGCGCCTGGACCTGCGCAGCGAGGCGCGCATTTTCAGCCGCGTCCTTCTCCTGCGCCGCCTTGAGCGGCTGAATGGTGTCGGCCTGCTCGCGCAGCGCCTGCTCGTTGCGGCTCCTCAGTTGCTCGAGCTTTCCATTGATGCTCGCAAGCTCGCCTGTGATGGTCTTGAGCGATTGCCCGAGATCGGACGACGACTGGTCAGGCGCTGTGGTGCCGGTTTTTGAAGCGTCAGGACTTTGAGCTTCAGGTCTTGAAGCGCTTTCCGTTTCCTTGCCGACTGGCGGCGCGGGGATCGAAGTCGGATGATCCGCAGCAGCCAGTAGCACGGCCGGCGGCTGCGCCGGACTTTCAACCGCGGCTGCCTGCTGGGGCTGGCTTGTGGCTGGCGGAACCCACCGCGCCACGATCGACTTGCTGATCGATTTGGCCTCATCGCGATACTGCGAAGCGAAGGCGGCACCGAGGATGCCGATCGCGAGCACGAGGCCAACCAAAGCACGCAGCATCGGCCGATCTCCCTTCAGGCCGCGCGCGCGAACGTTGCTGTCGGTCGCCCCGTACTTGGGAGCCACGTACTGGGAAGTCTCGGCCGCTTTCGCACCGGCACTTACCGGCGAGGCTCGCGGACCGTCGTGTTCCATTCCCGAAACCAGCCGGTCCAGCCGCGCAAGATCTTCCCCGGCGCTCTTGATCTGATCAAGGGCCCGCGCCAGCCCATCGGCCCGCGCCTCGTTCGGCTTGGGGGCGTCAGGCTTTTGGGTCTCAGTTTTTTCGCTGTCAGGCTTGGGGTCGTTCGCTTCAGGCACCGATGCGCGCTCCATCCAGTCGGGTCAATGGGAGTGCGGCAGTCCGATCGCTGCAAGGATAGGCCTCGCCGTCGTCCAACACAACGCGCGGGCAAAGGAGAAATTATGGCCGGGCGGAGGTGGGTCGGGGTGGAGGTGGGTCGGGGTGGATCGAGGCCCAACGGCGAACTGTAGCGCGTAGGGTGAGTTAGCCGAAGGCGTAACCCACCAACTTTGATCCGCTCGGAAAGCAAAGAGGTGGGTTACGCTGCGCTAACCCACCCTACGGGCTGTCACCGTGTTCCTGTGGGTTATCGGTTCAATTGATCCAAGTAGACACGCTTACCGACGCGGGCCTCAAAGTCAGCAACGATATGTTCCCATCGGTCGGAGCGCATCAAGCTCAGAGGATTGTGTGCCATGGCGCGACCGACGAACGGCTTATCGTCGTCCTGGTAAATATGGAAGTCTAGCCCTTCGTAGTTGCCGACTATGAATAGCTTCTGAGGATTCACGTCGGTCCAAGCGATGTTCCACTCGACGTAGCTATCCCTTGATTGGTGGTGCATCCACTGCAATATCTTGAATGGATTGACCGGTACTACGACATCAGCCAGTGCCATTAGTTCGCTGGATGTCTCGGCTGGATAGCAGTGCAAATGCACGGCTACCGGCGTATCGCGCAACGCTTCAAAAAGCGGAAAGAAGTCCAGGTCCTTGGTCATGATGTGGGCTTCGGACATGTGCCCTGACGTCGCATGTTTGAAAACGTCAATTGCGAGTAAGATGTCGACGCCTTTTTGACGTAGCGTCTTATTTTGCCCCCGCGTCAGACCCTCTCGAACGTGCATAAATGGCGTGCGATTGACCAGCTCGAATTGTTCTCGCTTGCGTCTTACTCGTCGTTCGTATTCCTCATCAGATTCATTTTCCTTTTGGGCTGGCAGAGCATCGTAGTAAAAGGTTCTTTGATGTCCGCCGGCGATTGCGCGGTAGTCGATTTTGTTGCGACTGAGGTCCATTGCGAAATATTCGGAAGTCTTCCGAATCATTGCGTCGATAAAGCCTCCATCAACAAATGCATATTTTGTCACGGCCAATACATTCCTCGATCCACCGCCTCCACGCGCTCCAAGTGTCCCGAAGCTCATTTTGGTCCTCGTTCAAAATAGTTGACGATGGAAAACTATAAGTTGCAGTACGAGAATGAAGAAAGGGCGGTCTCGCGACCGCCCTTTGAGATGCTTGAGCAAAGTCGGGCTCAGCGATCCTAGCGAGCGCGAGCTCCCCTCACGAACACCCCGTCGTACTTCCGCACGTATCGCACTTCATACAGGTCCCATTCCGCACCAGCGTGAAGTTGCCGCACTCTGAGCACATCTCGCCCTCGTAGCCCTTGGCCTTGGCTTCGGCACGGCGCTCGGCCTTGGTGGGGGCGGCGGTCGCGGCGCTGCCGGCCTTGCTCCATTGCAGGGCCTCGAGCTTCTCGGTGGGCGAGAGGTCGTGGCTGGCTTCCTGCTTCAGGGCGACGGCGCCTTCGATGGCGTCGCCGACGCGGGAGGCGCCGTGGGCCAGCGCCGTGATCTTGCTGCCGCCTGACGGAGCGCTGTCGTTGCCTTGGGCGATCGCGGCGCTGCCGCCGCGCATCACGACGAGGTTGTCGGTCCGCGAGCGGGTGAGGCCGCGCGACACCAGCTTGGTGGCGTGGTGGCCGCCGTCCTCGTCGGGCTCCTTGCCTTCCTCGACGCCCTTGCCGAGCGCGTCAAAGCCGGTCTCGTTGGGATCGACATGGGCGAGGTCGAAGCGAGAAAGGTAGCTCACCGCGAGCTCGCGGAAGACGTAGTCGAGGATCGAGGTCGCGTATTTGATGCTGTCGTTGCCCTGCACGGGGCCCGCCGGCTCGAAGCGGGTGAAGGTGAAGGCGTCGACATATTCATCGAGCGGCACGCCATATTGCAGACCGAGGGAGACCGCGATCGCAAAATTGTTGATGAAGGAGCGGAGCGCGGCGCCTTCCTTGTGCATGTCGATGAAGATCTCGCCGAGACGGCCGTCGTCATATTCGCCGGTGCGCAAGTACACCTTGTGGCCGCCGACGACAGCCTTCTGGGTGTAACCCTTGCGGCGGTCCGGCATCTTCTCGCGCTCGCGCATCACGATGATGCGCTCGACCAGCTTCTCGACGATCTTTTCCGAGACCTGGGCGGCGCGCGCCGCCATCGGCTTCTCGTAGAGATGGTCGACCGCATCGTCCTCGTCCTCGTCGTCGCTGATGAGCTGCGAGTTGAGCGGCTGGCTGAGCTTGGAGCCGTCGCGATAGAGCGCGTTGGCTTTAAGTGCGAGCTTCCACGACAGCATGTAGGCGGACTTGCAGTCCTCCACCGTGGCGTCGTTCGGCATGTTGATGGTCTTGGAGATCGCACCCGAGATGAAGGGCTGCGCCGCCGCCATCATGCGGATGTGGCTCTCGACCGACAGATAGCGCTTGCCGATCTTGCCACAGGGATTGGCGCAGTCGAACACCGGATAGTGCTCGGCCTTGAGGTGCGGAGCACCTTCGACCGTCATCGCGCCGCAGATGTGGACGTTGGCCGCCTCGATCTCGCGCTTGGTGAAGCCGACGGCCTGGAGCAGGTCGAAGCCGGGGGCCGCAATGGCTTCAGCACCGATGCCGAGCTGGTCACGGATGAAATCCTCGCCAAAGGTCCACTTGTTGAAGGCGAACTTGATGTCGAAGGCGGTCGGCAGCGCCTTCTCGACCTTGGCGATGGCTTCATCGGTGAAGCCCTTTGCCTTGAGGGTCGAGGCGTTGATGCCGGGCGAATTGGACAGCGAGCCATGGCCGACGGCGTAGGCTTCGATCTCCGCGATCTCGCTCTCGCGATAGCCGAGCGCGCGCAGCGCCGCGGGCACTGCACGGTTGATGATCTTGAAGTAGCCGCCGCCGGCGAGCTTCTTGAATTTCACCAGCGCGAAGTCGGGCTCGATGCCGGTGGTGTCGCAATCCATGACGAGGCCGATCGTGCCTGTCGGCGCGATCACAGTGGTCTGGGCGTTGCGATAGCCGTTGATTTCGCCGAGCTCGAGCGCCGCATCCCAGGCCGCCTTGGCATGGGCGACGATGTCTGCCTGCGGGCACGAAGCGTGGTCGAGCGGCACCGGGTTGACGCTGAGCGCCTCATAGCCGCTGGCCTCACCATGCGCGGCGCGGCGGTGGTTGCGGATCACGCGCAGCATGTGCGCGGCGTTCTTCTTGTAGCCGGGGAAGGTGCCGAGCTCGGCCGCCATCTCGGCTGAGGTCTTATAGGTGATGCCGGTCATCACGGCGGTCAGCGCGCCGCAGAGCGCACGGCCTTCCTTGCTGTCATAGGACAGGCCCATGGTCATCAAGAGGCCGCCGATATTGGCATAGCCGAGGCCGAGCGTGCGGAACTCGTAGGAGAGCTCGGCGATCGCCTTCGACGGGAACTGCGCCATCATCACGGAGATTTCGAGCACGATGGTCCAGAGCTGGCAGAGGTGCTCGTAGCCCTTCACGTCGAACTGTTTTGTCGTCGTGTTGTAGAAGGTCAAGAGGTTGGCGGACGCCAGGTTACAGGCGGTGTCGTCCAGGAACATGTATTCCGAGCACGGGTTCGACGCGCGGATGTCGCCTGACGCCTTGCAGGTGTGCCAGTCGTTCATGGTGGTGTTGAAGTGCAGGCCCGGGTCGGCCGACGCCCAGGCGGCGTAGCCGATCTTTTCCCAGAGGTCGCGTGCCTTCAGCGTCTTCGTCACCTTCTTCGAGGTGCGGGCGTTGAGATTCCAGTCGCCGTCGGTCTCGACGGCGCGCAGGAAATCGTCCTTCAGCGAGACCGAGTTGTTGGAGTTCTGGCCCGACACCGTGAGGTAGGCTTCGCTGTCCCAGTCGGTGTCGTAGGTGTCGAACTGGATGTCCTTGTAGCCTTGCTTGGCGAACTGGATGACGCGCTTGATGTAATTGTCAGGCACCAGCGAGCGGCGAGCCAATTTAATCTCGCGGCGCAGGGCAGGGTTCTTCTCGGGGTCGAAGCAATCGTCGCCCGAGCCTTCGCAGTTGACGCAGGCCTTCAGCACCGCCTTGAGGTGCTTCTGGTTAATCTTGGAGCCGGTGACCAGCGCAGCAACCTTCTGCTCCTCCTTCACCTTCCAGTCGATATAGGTCTCGATGTCGGGGTGGTCGACGTCGACCACGACCATCTTGGCGGCTCTGCGCGTGGTGCCGCCGCTCTTGATGGCGCCGGCGGCGCGGTCGCCGATCTTGAGGAAGCTCATCAGGCCGGACGAGCGGCCGCCGCCGGACAGCTTTTCGCCTTCGCCGCGCAGGCGCGAGAAGTTGGAGCCGGTGCCGGAGCCATATTTGAACAGGCGGGCTTCGCGGACCCAGAGGTCCATGATGCCGCCCTCGTTGACGAGGTCGTCACCGACGCCCTGGATGAAGCAGGCGTGCGGCTGCGGATGCTCGTAGGCGGACTTGGACTTGGTCAGCTTAGCCGTGAAGGGGTCGACGTAATAATGGCCCTGGCCGGGGCCGTCGATGCCATAGGCCCAATGCAGACCGGTGTTGAACCATTGCGGCGAGTTCGGCGCCACCATCTGCATGGCGAGCATGTAGCGGAGCTCGTCGTAGAAGGCCTGCGCGTCTTCGTCGGAGGAGAAATAGCCGCCCTTCCAGCCCCAATAGGTCCAGCAGCCGGCGAGGCGGTCGAACACCTGCTTTGACGAGAGCTCGCTGACATAGCGCTCCTTCTCGGGGAGAGACGCCAGCGCCTCGGTGTCGGGCACGGAGCGCCACAGGAAGGAGGGGACGGATTCCTCCTCGACCTTCTTCAGGCGGGCGGCAACGCCGGCTTTGCGGAAATACTTCTGGGCGAGCACGTCGGAGGCGACCTGCGACCATGCGGCCGGGACCTCGACGCCGTCCATTTTGAACACGACCGAGCCGTCGGGATTCCGGATCTCCGACGTGGTGAGGCGGAATTCGATTCCCGCATAAGGTGACTGTCCCGAGATGGTGTGGCGCCGCTCAATCCGCATGGTCTTGCCCCGTCCTTAATCTTGAGCCGGATCCGCCTCTCGTTGAAGGCGGCCGGCTCGACATTTCATTTCGCGTTTCCTTCAGGGCCGCATCGGCCCTTGGGCACCGCAGTTCAGCCGGTGGATCCGGCCCAGTTTCTCCCGACGTGACTCCTCGATGCGCGCACCGATCATCCGCCGGCATGCCCAGGCCCATCCGCCCCAAAGGGATGAGCCCGACATGCGTTCAAACGCCCCACAACGTCACAACGTCTACTGATGCCATCCGAGCCTGTTGCCGGCCCGTTCTGGCGCCCGAAAATCCGCCTTCCAAGGGCAGACAAGCCCTCATCCCGCTGCCTTCGTCTGGCTTGGCGGAGTGCAGTTGTGCGGACCCTTTGGGGGAGTGCCGGCGGGACGCAAACTCACTCGCGCCGAACGGTCCGAAAGCTAGGACTCTCCAAAGCGCCCGTCAAGAACTAGTGCGAGTTCCTGAATCAAATACTAAATATGGTGGATTGCGGGGGATAACAGGGGGCAGGCCCGTGCCTGTTGTGGAGGCAAGTATCGGTGAGTCCTCAGGGATTCCCAACCGAAAAAATTTGCATCCCGCGCTGATCCGGACCCTTCATCCCGCTGTTCACAGGGCAGGTATATTTTTCGGGACCGGGATTGCGTCAGCGGGACTCACGTAGTGGTACGGAAGCTGAGGGCAGGCATGCCCGCCGCGGTGGTGGTCGCGGCCGCGAATCCGCGCCAAGCTGAGCGCTGATTTGCCGGACTGCCCACATGCTTGATTCGACTCGCCGGGATGCGCGACCGCGCATCGCCCCGGCCGGCCTGATGTTCCTCGCCATCACCTCGATCGGCTGGGGATTCAATTGGCCTGTTACCAAATTCCTGATCGGCGAGCTGCCGCCGCTCACCTTGCGCGGCGTCACCGGCGTGCTCGGCGCCGCGCTGCTGGCGCTGCTGGCGCTGGTGCGCGGCGACAGCCTGAAGGTCGCGCCCGCGATCTGGCCACGGCTGCTGACGGCCGCGCTCCTCAACGTCACCGGCTGGATGGTGCTGATGGGGCTGGCGCTGCTCTGGCTGCCGGCCAGCGAGGCGGCGCTGATCGCCTACACCATGCCGGTCTGGGCCTCGCTGATCGCCTGGCCCGTGCTCGGCGAGCGGCCGACATTGCTGCGCACGCTGGGGCTGGTGATGGCCTTTGCCGGCCTTGCCTCGATCATGGGCGGCAACGGCATTGCCGCCAGCGCCGAGAAGCTGCCCGGCATCATCATGGCGCTGTCAGGCGCGCTCGGCTTTGCAATCGGCACGGTGTTCTCGAAGAAGTACCCGATCCATTTGCCGCCGATCACGGCTGCGGCCTGGCAGATCGGCATCGGCTGCCTGCCGATCTCGATCATCGGCTTACTCGTCGAGACCTCGCATCTGGACAAGGTGACGCCGGTTGGCTGGTGGCTGCTGGTCTATTCGACCGTGGTGCAGTTCTGCATCGCCTATGTCAGCTGGTTCGCAGCGCTGGCGCGCCTGCCGGCCTCGGTGGCGGCGATCGGGACGATGGCGGTGCCTGTGATCGGCGTGGTGGCGTCGGCGATCGCGCTGCACGAGCCGCTCGGATCAGGGCAGATCGCCGGGCTGATCTTCACGCTCGCCGCGGTGCTGCTGGCGACGCGCTAGGCTTTTTGTTCGAGCATGATCTCCGCGCAAACGCGTTCCGCTGATGTCGCGAGGGAAAACCGCTGCACACTTTTCCGGATCATGCTCCCAGCGCCTTCCGGATCATCTCCGCGAGCTGGTTGCGCCGATAGGGCTTGGTCAGCAGCATCACGCCGTCATCCAACTTGCCGTGATGGACGATGGCGTTGTCGGTGTAGCCGGAGGTGTAGAGCACCCTCACACCAGGCCGACGTCTGGCCACTTCGTCGGCAAGTTCGCGGCCGCTCATGCCGCCGGGGATGACGACGTCGGTAAAGAGCAGGTCGAAGGCCTGGCCGGCGTCGATCAGCTCCAGCGCCGCCTTGCCGTCGGCGGCGGCGACGGTCTTGTAGCCGAGGCTCTGGAGCTGGGCGGTGACGAAGGTGCGCACCAGATTGTCGTCCTCGACGACAAAGATGGTCTCGGCGCCGCCTTCAGCCTGCGGCACGCTCACGCCGGCCGCTTCTGCGATGCCCTGGCCAGGCGGCAGATAGAGCTTGATCGTGGTGCCGTGGCCTTCCTCGCTGTAGATCTTGATGTGGCCGCCGGACTGCTTGACGAAACCGTAGACCATGGAGAGGCCGAGGCCGGAGCCCTTGCCGATCTCCTTGGTGGTGAAGAACGGCTCGAACGCGTTGTCCTGCACGCTCTGCGGCATGCCGGTGCCGGTGTCGCTGACGGCGAGCATGACGTAGGGGCCGGGCGTGACGTCCGCATTGGCCTGCGCATAGGCCTCGTCCAGCACGACGTGATGGGTCTCGAGCAGCAGCTTGCCGCCGTTCGGCATGGCGTCGCGGGCGTTGATCGCCATGTTGAGCACGGCATTGGTGAGGCGGGACGGATCGATGTGCGAGGTCATCGGTCCCTTTTCGAGCACGGTCTCGATCTGGATCTGCTCGCCGAGGGTCGGGCGCAGCAATTTTGCGATGTCGGTGATGGCGGCGTTGATCTCGACATCGCGCGGCTGCAGCGGCTGCTTGCGCGCGAAGGCCAGCAAATGCTGGATCAGGTCGGCGCAGCGCGCGGCGGCATCGTCGATCAGGCGCGCGGTGCGCTGCAGCTCGGGCTGATCCTTCAGCCCTGTCACCAGCGTCTCGGTATTGCCCGAGATCACGGTCAGCATGTTGTTGAAGTCGTGCGCGACGCCGCCGGTCAGCTTGCCGATCGAATCGAGCTTCTGCGACTGATACAGCTGCCGCTCGGTTTCGCGCGAGGCGGTCGCATCGTGATAGACCAGCACCGCGCCGGAGATGTTGCCTTGGCCGTCGCGCATCGGCCGGCCGCTGATCATCAGGTGGCGCGTGCCGTTGCCGCTGTGCGGGCGGACGATCATCTCGAGATCTTCGAACTCCTCGCCGCGCAGCACGCGCACCGATGGCAGCTCGTCGGACTTCAGCGGCGTGACGCCGTCGCCGTGGAACACGTCGGACAGCGCGCGCAGATTGCCGAGGTTCGTGCCGGCCCGATGCAGCAGCATGCGCTCGGCCGCCGGATTGGACAGCAGCACGGTGCCTTCCTTGTCGATCACCAGCACCGCCTCCGCCATGCTGCGGAACGTGCTCTGCAGCACGTTGACCGACAGACGCAATTCGTCGTGAGCGATGACGAGGTGCTCGGTGCGTTCGGCAACGGCGGCCTCGAGCGCCTCCTTGGCCGCTTGCGTCTGATCGAGCGAGCTTTGAAGTTGTACGGTGGCACGCTGGCTTTCGCGCATCACCATCACGACCAGCAACAGGATCACCAGGGCGCCGGCGACGTCGATGCCGAGCAGCACGGTGCCGGTGCGGCGCGAAGCCTGCGATCGCTCGTTGAGCAACCGTTCTTCCCCTGAACTCAGGCGGTCGAGATTGCCCATCACCATGTCCATCAGGCTGCGGCCTTCGCCCTTGCTCTGGAGCGCGGCGATGCCGTCGCTGTCATTGGCGGTGCGCAGGCGCATGGCCTCCGCGGCGATGTCGAGCCGGCGCAGCGCTAGCGGCTCGGTGCTCTCGAGCAGCGCGAGCTGATCCGGATTGTCGCGCCTGTTGCGCTTGAGGTCGGCAAGGGCAGGCGCGATCCGGGCACGCACCGTCTGGAATTCGTCGTTGAAGCTTGAACTCCGGTAGATCTCGTAGCCGCGCGCGGCGCTTTCGGCACGGCGGAGCAGGATACGCAGATCCGAGACCTTCTTCAGCACCTCGACGGTACGGTTGACCTGGGCGGCGTCCGACCGCGACTTGACATCGAGACCGATCGAGGCGGCGGTGATGAGCAGGAGAACGGCAAGTCCAGCACCGAGAATGACGCGCTGCGAGGGGATCAAGGGGCCTCTTTCTGGTCCTTTGGCGGCGCGCTCTCGCCGAGGCATTCCCGGATCGTGGCCAGCAGCGCTTCGGGCGTGAATGGCTTGCGTAGGCAGCGCGTCGCCCCGAGCTCCAGCGCCATGCGCAGGAAGTCCGGGGAGGGCGAGGCGGATGAGGCGAAGGCGTAGCCCGACATGGCGATCAACGGAATCGCCGGCGCGCGTTCGTGGAAGATACGGATCGATTCAAAGCCGCGCATATGCGGCATGAAGATATCAACCAACATCACGTCAAACGTCTGCGCTTCCAGCGCAGCAAGTCCCGTTTCGCCACCGTCAGTCAACGTGACGTCGAAGCCCTGGCGCTGGAGGAGGACCTCGATGGTCGCGCCGACCATCGGATCGTCATCGACCACGAGAATACGCGGCATGACCTTTCCCAGTAGATCGAAGTCCCCACAGCGACTGGTGATATAGGCGAATCGTACGTCGGGTCAATTTTGGATTGGACCGAAAGATATGCACGGAGCAATGCATAGCGCCCTGCGAGTTCCCGATGCCGGCGTGGGTGCCGCAGCTGAATTTCATCGGATTACAATGACAGGTTGAGGTGATGGGCCCAATTGGCGAAGGCTCGGTCAAGCAAAGAGCGGCGCCTGTCATCGGCGCCGCCCTTGAACGATGATCGTCACCCCGTCCTACGGGCAGGGATGACGCAAGCCGTCATAGCCGAGATAGGTGCCCGAGGCCGGGTCGTAGGACCGGTAGCGCTGGGCGCAATAGGCCGACGAATCGCCACCTGTGTCGGGCACCACGGCGACGGTCGCGCTGTCGTCATAATAGCCGTCGTCGTAGTAGCCATCGCCGTAATACGGGCCGCCATAATAGGCGTATGAGCCGAGTCCGCCGATCGCTGCGCCCGCCGCGAAACCCGGCCAGAAGCCGCCATGGTGATGCCAGCCGCCGTGCCAATTACCGCCGTTCCAGTGGCCGCCGCCGCCATTCCATTGGCCTCCGGCTGCTGCAAAGTTGCGGCCCGTAAAGCCGGTCGCTCCTCCGGACGGCCGTACGGCTGCGCTGGCAGCGAAATTGCCACCGGCGGGGCGGGCGGCGCCAAAGCTGCCGCCGCCGAAGTGAGCACCGCCACCACTGAAGTGAGCACCACCTCCGCTGAAGTGAGCACCGCCACCGCCGCCGAAATGGCCGCCGTGGCCCTGGGCGAAGCTCGGCGTCGCCATCGGCAGAACGAGTGCCAGCGTTGCGGCCGCACCCAAAACTCTCAGACTGTTCATGTTCAAACTCCTTTTCCCGAAAAGCAAATCCCTTGAGAGGGCACCAGTTCCTGGGATCACGCCGGTTTGCGCATGGACCGCAGATTCCCACCGGGCTGCTGTACCCAGCGTGAACGGATGGCGTCCGAGGCGCGGCGTTCTCTTTGTGGTCGTTCTGGCGGCCCCGTCACCGCATTTGGGCCGGGCATGGCCGCGCCCGCCGAACTGGACATTTGGCCGTCCGGATGGCATCAGGACCCCACGAAGCAGGGCCCTTGCCGCATGAAACAATTCTTCCTGAAGCTCTTCACCTGGTGGAACGGCCAGACCTTTGGCACCCAACTCTGGACCTCCAGGTTCGGGGAGCTGGTTGGCCAGGACGAGCAGGGCAACCGTTACTACCGCACCGCCGGCGGCAAGATCGACCCAACGCTCGGCTTCGAGCGGCGCTGGGTGATCTATAACGGCTATGCGGAGGCCAGCCGCATTCCGCCGGAATGGCACGGCTGGATCCATCACGTCGTCGACACCCCGCCGACGGAGATCAATTACCAGCCGCGCGAGTGGGAAAAGCCGCACCAGCCGAATCTGACCGGCACGCCGAAGGCCTACCGGCCCGCGGGCTCGACCCTGGCCAGCGGCAGGCGGCCGAAGGCGACCGGCGACTACCAGCCCTGGACGCCTGGTTAGCTCCAGCCTTCTTCATCTTCCGGATTGGATGCACGCGCATCCTGATGACGTCGCTGTGGACAACGGGATCAGCGGGGATGCTGATTGCCGGGCCGTTGCGTCCGCACGAGCAATGCGGCTCAATGAACCCATCTTACGGAGATGGGAAACCATCGCGTTCGGTTCGGGCAACAGTTCGCGACTGTCCCGAAATGCAGCGGCTGCCGAGGAAGGACTCGATCGGGAGATAGGCCCCCGGTCTGGAAGCTCCGACATCGCCCGATGAGAATGTGCGCCGCCGTGAGACAGGAAAGGCCGCTTGGGAAACCGAGCGGCCTTTTTCTGTTGGGTTGGGGGGAGAAGAGCGGGGCCGCGGGCTCTGTCATTGCGAGCGCAGCGTTGGGACACACTACATCAGCCGCTCGGCCGCCCGCTTGGCCGCATCCAAGCGCCGCGCCTGGAATGGCGCGATCCGCTCCTTCATGAGCGCGAGCACCTCGTCTGGCGCGGTCTCCGGCGAGCCCGAATTGAAGGGCGGCGCGGGGTTGTATTCGAGGCGGAGCTGGATGGCCTCGGCAGTGGTGCGGTCGACCAGCAGCGAGACCAGCGTCAATGCGAAATCGATCCCCGCCGTGACGCCGCCGCCGGTGACGCGGTTGCGATCGACGCAGACGCGTGTCTTTGTCGGTGTCGCACCGAACAAATTCAGCATCTCCATTGCGCTCCAATGGGTCGCGGCATTGTAGCCCTTCAGAAGCCCGGCCGCGCCCAGCACCAGCGATCCCGTGCAGACCGAGGTGACGAATTTGGCGCTTGTTGCCTGCTTGCGCACGAAGTCGAGCGTCTCCTCATCATTCAGGAGCGCATCGGTGCCGAACCCGCCGGGAATGCAGATCACATCCAGTTGCGGACAGTCGGCGAATGTCACTGATGGTGTCAGCATCAGCACGGAATCGCTCGGCACCGGATCAAGCGTCTTCCAGATCAGGTGCACGGTCGCGCCGGGGAGGGATGAGAACACCTGCAGCGGGCCGGTGAAGTCGAGCTGGGTGACGCGCGGGAATACCAGAAGTCCGATCTGGAGCGGTGCCGACATGAGAGCCTCCGAAGAAGAACTTGACGGGCGCAAAATGGCATGGTGCCCTCCTGTCCAAAATGGCGTACTTCCCTCACTTTCGGACATGACCATGATCGGCATCCTGATCTTCCCGGACTTCCAGCTGCTCGATGCGGCCGGTCCCATCTCGGTGTTCGAGATCGCGGCACGCGCCAGCGGCAAGCCGCTGGCGCTGCGGGTGCTGGCGCTGAATGCGGGCGCCGTGCGCTCGTCCTCCGGCGTCGAGATGATGGCGCGCGATTTCAAATCTGCGAACGCGATCACGACGCTGGTCGTGGCCGGCGGCGCGGGCGTGTCGGCTCCGGCGGGCTGTCCTGCGACGCTCGCCTTCGTGCAGCGGCTGGCCAGGCGCGGTGTGCGCATCGCCAGTGTCTGCTCCGGCGCCTATGTGCTTGCGGAGGCCGGCCTGCTCGACGGCCGCCGCGCCACCACGCATTGGGGCCGCACCCGCGAATTCGTCGCGCGCTATCCCAAGGTGAAGTTCGAGCCGGACCAGATTTTCACCCGGGACGGCAACGTCTGGACGTCGGCGGGCATCAGCGCCGGCATCGATCTCGCGCTCGCGATGGTCACCGAGGACCACGGCGAGGAGATCGCGCAAGCGACCGCGCGCCAGCTCGTGCTCTACCATCGCCGCAGCGGCGGCCAGTCGCAGTTCTCGTCGCTGCTCGAGTTGAAGACGCCGAACGGCCGCTTCGGTGGGCTGTTGTCGTGGGCGCGGGAAAATCTCGACGCGAGGTTGACCGTGGAAGACCTCGCCGATCGCGCCGGCATGAGCGCGCGACATTTCGCCCGCGCCTTTGCCGCCGAGACCGGCACGACACCATCGAAAGCGATCGAGCGCTTAAGGATAGAGGTCGCCCGCGAGCGCGTGCAGTCCTCGCGCGAGGCGATCGAGCGCGTCGCCGAAACAACCGGCTTCGGCGACCCCGAGCGCATGCGCCGCGCCTTCATCCGCGCCTTCGGCCAGCCGCCGCAGGCGTTGCGGCGCGCGGCACGGGCGGGATAGGCGGTCCAATGGAGGCCGGTGCGCCTCAGACGAGAGGATGGACGCGGCTCCGGATGCCTCGCGGGCCGATGTCGCTGTTTGAGACGACGTAGTCGATCTCGCCGCGCGAAGCGCCGATGTCCATCAACTCCCTATCACTCAAGTTAGACAACGTAGCGTGTAATTTCTGCCTATCACTCCATTCTTGGAAGGCATCCCAGCACTCCCAGAAAAGGCTGCAGACACACCGCGTTGATGCGGAGGTTCTTTCGAGCCAGCTGGTGCTGTAGATCGTGCTCATTGCCCTGTCTCCTCTGGAAGATCTGCACCCGCACGAGATTGCCAGGGGAGATCCAGCCGCGCTTGACCGGCAGCTTACATTTTCCTTTTCAGCAGCTTATTCTTGCGGTTTTCGCCGGGACCAACCTCCGGTCGGCCGGCTCACTCAACGGATCAGAATTTGCGCTATCTGTTCGAAGAGTACGCATTCGACACCGACCGGCGCGAGCTGCATCGCGGGGATAGCCTCATCGCGATCGCACCCCAGGTATTTGACCTGCTCGACTACCTGATCAGAAACAGGGATCGGGTCGTCAGCAAGGATGACCTGGTGAACGCCGTTTGGAAGGGCCGCATCGTGTCCGACGCTGCGCTGACGACCCGCCTGAATGCCGCCCGAATTGCGATCGGCGACTCCGGTGAAGAGCAGCGCCTCATCAAGACCCTGCCGCGCAAGGGCGTCCGGTTCATCGGAACCGTGGCGGAGAGTGAGACCAGAGAGCCGATGGGCCCTGGGAGCAGGCCAGGACCGGAAGCACCCACTCTCGCGCTTCCCGATAGACCGTCCATCGCGGTGCTGCCGTTCGAGAATATGAGCGGTGATCCCGAGCAGCAGTATTTTGCCGATGGCATGACTGAAGAGATCACGACTGCACTGTCCCGGTTCAAATCGCTGTTCGTCATTGGTCGCAACACGAGCTTCACCTACAAGGGGCGCGTTGTCAGCGCAAAGCAGGTCGGTAGAGAACTCGGCGTCCGCTACGTATTAGAGGGAAGCGTTAGAAAAGCCGGAAGCAAGGTTCGCATTACCGGGCAGCTTCTAGAGGCTGTGACGGATCGACATTTGTGGGCTGACCATTTTGATGGTGCGCTCGAGGACGTTTTTGGTCTGCAAGACCAAATCACAGCAAAGGTCGTTGGGCTGATTGCTCCGAAACTCGAGCAGGCGGAAATCGAACGATCGAGACGGAAACCTACCGAAAAGCTGGACAGCTACGATTTCTTCTTGCGGGGTATGGCGCTGGGGACAAGTCGGAGGGCGCAACCTCTAGCGCGGGCCTTCTTTAAGGAAGCGTTTGAACGAGACGAAGAATACGCCGCAGCATTTGCCATGGCTGCGTGGACATTTCTCGTGCAGCAAGTGACCAGCGGCTTGCCTCTGACGGAGGAAATGCGAGCGGATGCGGTTCAGTTTGCTCGCTTGGGTGCAAGAGCGGCAAATTTCGACGCTTTCACATTGGCCAGGTGCGGCCATGTGCTGACGTACTTTGGGCAGGAATATGATCGTGGATTGTTGATGGTCGAGCAGGCTGTCGCTCTCAACCCAAATCTCGCCATCGCCTGGTACTCCCGGGGATGGGTGTCGCTGATGTGTGGTGAACCAGAACGCGCCATTGAGAGTTTCGACCGAATGATCAGGTTAAGTCCTTTTGATCCGTTACGAGCAACTGCTTGGTTGGGGATCTCGTTTGCACACTTTTGTCAGGGACGATTCGAGGAAGGATGCGCCTTGGCGGTGAAGGCATTCCAGTTCACCGCCGATACAAATATGCTCGAAGCCTATATTGCGAACTCGGTCCGAGCTGGACATGCTTTCGAAGCCCGCGAAGCGGCGGCGCAATTGTTGAAACTTCAGCCGGACTACCACGCTTCGCGTGGCCGACAGGCTGTTCCTTTCCGCTCAAACGACGTGCGCAAGCAGATCGCATCGGCCTTGCGAGCCGCTGGCTTGCCGGAGTAGCCCCGCACATCTCCGCGCCGTAGGGGCCGGGATCGACAGCGGCACGGGGAGGGCGGGCACACGATCGTCAGCCAAAGGCCTTGCCGACCTCCCGACCGACGGATGCGATCACATCGTTTCGTCCGTTGGGATCGAGCGATGCGCCGGTGAGATAGACCGCGATGATGATCGGCGAACGCGCAGGCGGCCACACGATGGCGACGTCGTTGGCCGTCTCGCGTTGACCCGAACCGGTCTTGTCGCCGACACGCCAGCCTTGCGGCAGGCCCGCGCGCAAACGGCTGTCGCCGGTCTTGTTGGCCACAAGCCATTTGATCAGTTGATCGCGCCCTTCAGGAACGAGGGCATCACCGAGCAGCAGACGCCGGAAATTTGCGGCCATCGCATTCGGCGTGGTGGTGTCGCGGGGATCGCCCGGCGCGGCTTCGTTCAGTTCGGTTTCAATCCGGTCGAGCCTGGTCGTCTCGTCGCCCAGGCTGCGCGCAAAGCTGGTCAAGCCGGCGGGACCGCCAATGTTTTTCAGAAGTGCGTTGCCGGCCGTGTTGTCGCTCAGGGTGATGGCAGCCTCGCAAAGTTCGCGAAGCGACATTCCCTCTCCGCCGACATGCTTGCTCGTGACCGGCGAGTACTCGACGAGATCGGCCTGCTCGATACGAACGCGCCGTTCAAGGCCTTCCAGCTTGCTGCCCACGTCTTTCAATATTGCTGCCGCTGCCAGGACCTTGAATGTGCTGCACATGGGAAAGCGTTCGTCTCCCCTGTGATGGATCGGAACGCCGGAATTCGTGTCGAGCACGGAAACGCCGAGTCGGCCTCCGCTCTTCTGTTCCAGCTGCTTGATCGCCTCGATGAGCGGTGCAGTTCCACCTGACGCGGCAACCGAAACATCTGGCAGGAACAGACTTCCGACGATCGCAAATGCGGATGAGCTGAATTGACGTCGTGTGAGCATCGAGAACTCCCCTGAATGCGGCAAGGTTTTGCGTCGCGCCCGGGCGATTGACAAACGATGGTTCGTAAGGCCATCCATAAGTAAAACTTGGATCGGAAAAAACTTGGATCCGGACTTGGCCCGTCGCCCTGCCAATATTTCCAATCTGCCCCTGAACGCGCTCCGCTCATTCGAAGCGGCCGCGCGCCATCTCAGCTTCACCAAGGCCGGTCTCGAACTGCGGGTGTCGCAGGCGGCCGTGAGCCAGCAGGTGCGGGTTCTGGAAGAGAGCCTGCGCGTCAAGCTTTTCCGGCGATTGACCCGCGGGCTCGCTCTCACGGAAGAAGGCGAGGCGCTGCAGCCTGCAATCTCGGATGCGTTCGGCCGAATCAATCAGGTGCTGGACCGGTTCGAGAACGGTCGAATGCGCGAAATGCTGACAGTTGGCGTCGTCGGAACGTTCGCATCCGGCTGGCTCCTTCCGCGTCTCAGGAGCTTCACCTCTGATCATCCGAACATCGATGTCAGAATCTTTGCGAACAAAACCGTGTGGACCTCGGCGGCGAAGGGTTGGACTACGCCATTCGATTTGGCGACGGCGCGTGGCATGGAACGAACGCCGAGCGGCTGGTCGAGGCCCATTTCACACCGATGTGCGCGCCTGATGTCGCCAAGCGCCTGAAAGATCCAGTCGACCTCCATAAGGAGGTGTTGTTGCGGTCGTACCGGCCGGGCGAGTGGGCGCAATGGTTCGAGGCGGTCAAATGCAGGCAACCGCGGATGACCGGCCCCACCTTCGACTCGTCGGTCTCCCTGGCGCATGCCGCGGCTCAAGGCGCCGGGGTCGCGCTCCTGCCGGTCGCGTTGTTTTCGGACGATCTGTCGCGCAAGCGGCTGGTTTGCCCCTATGACGACCAAGTCTTTCTGGGATCCTATTGGCTCACGTCGCTCAAATCCAAGAGGCTCTCGCATGCGATGAAGGCGTTCCACGACTGGATCTTGGCGGAGTGCAAGAAAAAGAAGTCGCGCAATCCATAAGGGCTTCCGCGCCCTCCAGACGGCAGCTTTTAAGTTGCGCTGCTTGGAGCCACCGGGCTGGACGTTTCCGCCCGCGCCGTCAGCCGCCGCGCGATCGGTGTCAGCAAGTACGGCGCCAGATGAATCGGAAACTGCGTCATCGCGAAATAGATCCAGGTCGTCGGCGGCAGCGCGCCTGATGTCGCGGCCAGCATCAGGCCGAGATTGCGCTGTGACACCATCAGCCCAAGTGCGAGCGCGCGCTCGGTGCCGATGCGGCGGAACAGCAAGGTCGTGATGGCAAGCAGCGCAAAATAGATCGTGAAGGACAGAGCCGCGAGGCCGATGGTGAAGATCGGCCGCGCCATCAGGTCGCTGATCACGTCGCCCATCACGGCGGCCGCGAAGATGAAGAGGATGATGATGTTGAAGCCGTCGATCGGCTGCTTGTAGCGCTGGATCGTCTCGGTGCCGAACAGCCGACGGATGACGGTCGCGGCCAGCAGCGATGCCGCCAGGATGCCGAGCAGTTTCAGGCCAAGCGTGAGTGGGGAAATGCTGAGCATGCCGCCGAGAAACAGGCTTGCGAACAGCGAGGCGGTGAACGGCACGATCGCGGTTGCGGTCACCAGGGTGACCAGCACCAGGGTCGCATCGAGGCCCATCAGGGCGGCGAGCGCCGGAGAGGCCATCATCGGCGAGGCCATGCTCTGCAGCATCAGAGCCAGCGACAGGCCGGGCGCGTGCTCGGTGAGCCCGGTCGCATGCGCGATCAAGCCAACGATGACGGGCACGCCGATCGTGGTCCAGGCCGTGGCGGTCGCCACCAGCGCAGGCCGACGCAGATGGCCATAGAGCGCCACGAGATCGACCCGCATGAAAGAGATGCAGAGTAGAACGAGGATCGCCTCGGTGACGTAGGGACGCAGCAACGCGCCGAGCGGAGGCACGGCTGCGGCGATGAATACGACAGCCGCCACCGCGCGCGTGCCCTGGCTGCCGAGCCAGGTCAGGCCGCGCAGCGGAAGGGCGAAGAGGGATTGAAGCGCTGATGACATCAGGATGGTGGCGTTGTCAGCCCAACGTCTTCAGCCAGGCGCCGATCTCGCTCACGGCAACATTGGCCTGTTGCAGCAGTTTGCCCATGGTGAAGAAGCCGTGGAATTGGCCGGGATAATGCTTGGTGGTGACCGGCACGCCGACCTGCTTCAGCCGTGCGGCGTATTCCTCGCCCTCGTCGCGCGGGGGATCGGCCCCGGCGGTGAGCACATAGGCCGGCGGCAGGCCGATGAGCGTGGTCGCACGGGCCGGCGAGGCGCGCCAGTCATGGATATCGGCGGCGCCGTTGAGATAATGGTCGCGAAACCAGCGGACCACCGCATGCGTCAGCAGCACGCTGGTCTCTGGCTCGCTGTGCGAGCCGTGCGTCATGGCGAAGTCGACGGCGGGATAGATCAGCACCTGGCCCGCGAGCTTGGGGCCGTCGCCATCACGCGCGGCCAGCGCAACGACGGCCGCGAGATTGCCGCCGGCGCTGTCGCCACCGATCGAAAGGCGCGCAGGGTCGATGCCGAGCTCGCGCGCATTCGCAGCCACCCATCTGGTCGCGGCAATCGCATCATCGGTTGCGGCGGGGAACTTATGGTCGGGCGCGCGGCGGTAGTCGATCGCGATCACGATCAGCGCGCCTGCGTCGGCGAGTTGTCGGCAGACGACGTCGTGGCTGTCGAGATCACCGATCACCCAGCCGCCGCCGTGGAAGAACACCAGCGCGGGCGCCAGCCCATCCTTGAGGCGCGGTTGTTTCGGCACATAGATCCGTGCCGGGATTGCGCCGTGGGGTGCAGGGATCGACAGCGGCGCGACGCGGGCCAGCTCGGGCGGCTCGGGGTTGGTGGCAAACCGGGCCCGGAGGTAATCGTCGCGCGCTTCCGCAGGGGGCAGCGTCTCATAGGGAGGGCGGCCAGCCTCCTGGAAGGTGCGGTAGACGGCGGCGGCATCGGGATCGAGCACGACGGGCATGGGGGCGACCTCGGTGGTTTCTGGTTATCGTTGGACGGGGGCAATGCCCGCTTCGGGCCCCGGGGAGAGGCCTCCAACTATCCCATCCAGGGGCCGGGATGGCCAGCGGGTGGCCGGCAGGCCAGGAATGCCGCCCTTTCCCCGCCGTATTCGCCGTGTTAACCGGTTGGCCTGCGAGCGGCGGTATCCCCTGTAGAATGTCCAACAAGCCCGATTCGCTGTTGAAGCCGCGCGAGATGTTCAAAACCTTTACCCTGACAGGCCTTGCGGCGCTGCTGGCTGCCAGCGCGCTGACGGTTGCAACGCCGGTGCAGGCGCAGATCGGCACGATCTTCTCCGATCCGCCGCCGCTGCGCCCGCCGGGGACCATTCCCCGTGGCGGACAGCCGCAGCCGGCCCCGACCCCCGACGACGACGAAGAGGTGCCTGAGCTGCCGCCGCAGGGCCGTGTGCTGCCGTCGCGCCCGATGCCGCGCCAGGGCAATGCCATGCCCGGACCGGTCGAAACCCAGCCGCTGGCGCCGCCGCCGGGCACCACCATCGCGCCGCAGAACCAGCCGCCGGCCGTGGCGGTTGCGCCCCCGGGCGGGCCGGCCCAGCCGGGCGCAGCTCCCGGTGCTGTTCCTGGTCAGCGCCAGCCGCAGCAGAAGGGCGGGACCCAGCAGGGCGCCGTGCCGCAGGCACCGGCGAGCCTGCAGCCGGGCGACGAGGTCGTCACCGAGCCGCCGGCCCAGAAGATCGTGAACAAGAAGGCGACCTTCTCCGGCCTCGACAAGATCACCGGCCGCATCATCAATTTCGACGAGGATATCGGCGAGACCGTGCAATTCGGCGCGCTGCGGGTGAAGACCGATGCCTGCTACACGCGCCCCGCGACCGAGGCCGCCAACACCGACGCGTTCGTCGAGGTCGACGAGATCACCTTGCAGGGCGAGGTGAAGCGGATCTTCTCCGGCTGGATGTATGCCGCAAGCCCCGGCCTGCACGGCGTCGAGCACCCGATCTACGATATCTGGCTGACCGATTGCAAAGAGCCGCAGCAGACCATTGCGACCGCAGCGCCGGATCCGGCAACCAAGCCGGCCGCGCCCCCACCACCGCCAGCGGCGCAGAAGAAGGCCGCGCCCAAGCAGGCCGTGCAGCAGCGTCCGCCGCAGCCTCTGCCGCCACCGCCGCAGGCGGCCCCGCCGCCACCTCCGCCGCCGGAGCAGCGGCCCGGTCTGTTCGGTATTCCCGGGTTTGGCCGCTAGGCCAAATCCCTTGGCAGCCGGTAAGGCTGATCTACTGCCGCGAAGCGATGATCTCGAGCGCGCGTGCGCCCGGGATCGCATCGCCTGACGACAGTCGCAGGAAATCGCCGGGCTCGCCGGTGAGCGCCTTGTCGAGCAGAGCGGTGTAGCGCCGCCGCGAGATTTCGGTCGCACCAAAATTCTTCAGATGCTCGGTGACATATTGGGTGTCGAGCAGCTCGAAGCCGCCGTGGATCAGCCGCGCGACCAGATGCACCAGCGCGACCTTGGAGGCATCGCGCGCGGTGTGGAACATGCTCTCGCCGAAGAAGGCGCGCCCGAGGCTCACGCCGTAGAGGCCGCCGACGAGATCGTCGCCCTGCCAGGCCTCGACGCTGTGGCAATGGCCGAGCTCGTAGAGGCCGCCATAGAGGTCGCGGATGCGCTTGTTGATCCAGGTGTCCTCGCGCCCTGCCTGCGGCGCCGCGCAGCCGGCGATGGTTGCCTTGAACGCGGTGTTGACGGTGACGCGGAACGCGTCCGCGCGCACGGTGCGCGCCAGGCGCGAGGCGACGCGAAAGCCATCGAGCGGGATCACGCCGCGCATTTCCGGCTCGACCCAGAATAGGGTCGGGTCGTCCGCGCTCTCGGCCATCGGAAAGATGCCGCAGGCATAGGCGCGCAGCAGCACGGCGGGTGTGATTTCAGATGAGGCGGAGTCGCGCGAAGTCATGATCGCTACAATAGCAGGATCGCGATGCCGGTGCGATGGGGCGGGGCCGGGATCAGCTCGCCGCCGCGGCGCTGTTCGCCTGGCCTGATACGGCGGGGGTGCGGCGGAACCGGAGGAGGATGCGGGTCCCGGAATGGTTCGGATCGCGCTCGACGGTGGCATCGAGCTTGGAAGCCATGGCCGCGACGATGCGCTGGCCCATGCCGGTGGAGCGCGGATCGGCCTTGACGTTGTCGCCGACGCCGTCGTCGGTGATGGACAGCAGGAGATCCTCGCCTTGCGAGGTCAGCTCGACGTGAATGGGCCCGGCGCCATCGGGATAGGCGTATTTCACAGCGTTCATCACCAGCTCGTTGACGATGATACCGACGGCGACGGCGCGGTCGGGGTCGATCTCGATCGGCTCGGCCTTCACCGTCAGGCGCGACATCCGGTTGCCTTCGGCGGAGCGGCGGAGGTCCTCGAGCAAGGAGTCGAGATACTGGTTGAGCATCACGCTCTTCAGATCCTGCGAGGTGTAGAGGCGGCGGTGCACCTGGGCGACGGCGGCAACGCGGCCCATCGCGTTGGTGAGGGCGGCCTTGACCTCGTCCTGTGCGGCGGAGCTCGCCTGCAGGTGCAGCAGCGAAGCAATGATCTGGAGCGAATTGCCGACGCGGTGATTGACCTCGCGCAAGAGCAGCTCGCGTTCGGCGGCAAGCGCGGCGTAGCGGTCGCGCGAGGCGTGGATCTCGGCCTCGGCTTCGTCACGCGCGCGCTGCAGCTCGGCCTGGCGCAGCGCGCCTTCGGCCGCGACATGCAGCAGCGGGATGAAGTCGCCCTTGACGTCCTTGACCAGATAGTCGGCCGCGCCAGCTTTCAGCGCGGTGACGGCGATGCTGGAATCCTGCGAGGCGGTGACGAAGACCACGGGCGGGGCGTCCGGGATCGCCATGATCTGCTCGAGCGTCTCGAGCCCGTCGAGACCCGGCATGTACTGGTCGAGCGCCACGACATCGATGCAGCCCTGAGTGCTGGCGTTGCGGATCCGCTCGAGGCCTTCCTCGCCGCTGGCGGCATGGACGACCTTGTAGCCGCGCCGAGTGAGGCCGCGATCGACCAGGCGCGCCAGTGCGTCGTCGTCATCGATATAGAGCAGTGTCGGGGTGCGCTGTTGGGTCATGAGGCGGCGGGCGGGACCTGGATGACCGAGAAGAACAGGCCGAGCTGCCGGATGGCATTGGCGAAATTCTCGTAATTGACGGGCTTGGTGATGTAGACGTTGCAGCCGAGCTCGTAGCAGCGCTTGATCTCCTGGCTGTCGTCGGTGGTGGTGAGCACCACCACGGGTGAGGCCTTGAGATATTTGTTTTCCTTGATCTGTTTCAGGATGTCGATGCCGCTCATGTCGGGCAGGTTGAGGTCGAGCAGGATCAGCAGCGCGTTGCCCTTCTGAGCGAGCCCGGTTCCGTCCGGGCCGAACAGATGCTTCATCGCCGAGTTGCCGTTGGTGAAGGAGAGGATCTCGTTGTTGACGCCGGAACGGCGGATATTGCGCTCGATCAGCCTGGCGTGGCCCTCGTCGTCCTCGATCATGATGATGGTGACGGGCATTGTCATCGGTCCGCATTCCGGTTGCTGGCGTTCCAATTGATGGGCAGCGTGATCGTGAACGTGCTGCCTGCATTCAGTTCCGATGATACCGACATGGTGCCGCCGAGGCGGCGCACAAGTGCACGTACATGGGCAAGACCGATGCCCTGACCGGGCTTGTCCTGGGTTCCAGCACGCCGGAACAGGTCGAAAATCCGCTGATGATCCCTGGGATCGATACCACGGCCATTATCGCTGATGTCGAAGATAGCGTAGCCAAGCTTGGTGCGCCCGCGAATTCTGATCTCGCCGGGGACCCCGGTCTTGAGGTACTTGATCGCGTTATCGATCAGATTGGAGAAAATCTGCTCCAGTGCAAGGCGGTCGCTGACAATATTCGGCAACGGCTCGATGTGGATCTCGGCCTGCGCTTCGGCCGCCTGGTGCGCCAGCGAGGAGACGATGGCCTCGATGAAGTCGCGGGTGTCGATCCGCTCCGGCTGAAACTCGCGCCGGCCCTCGCGGGTGAGGTTGAGGATCGCCGAGATCAGCCGGTCCATCCGGGCGATCGAAGATTTAATGAAGCCGAGCGCTTCGGAAAAATCCGCCGACAGCTGCTTGTCGGCGTCATCGAGCGGAATCTCTGCGGCATCGACCGGTGGACCGCCGGCCGGCACACGCGTAAGCCCTCCGATCCGTCGGAAGATGTCGTTGCCCAATTCTTCGAGCTCGCTGGTGAAGCCCATGATGTTGACCAGCGGCGAGCGCAGGTCATGGCTGACGATATAGGCAAAGCGCTGGATCTCGTCGTTGGCTTCACGCAGGTCTGCCGTGCGTTCGTCGACGGTGGCCTCCAGGTTGACGTTGGCATCGCGCAGCTGTGCCTCGGCCTCGTCGCGGATGCGCGCCGAACGCCGCACCAGCCAGATCGAGATCAGGGCGAGGACCACCACGAGGCCGGAACCGATACCGGTGAGGGAGGCAGCCAGCGTCTGGCTGCGGTCGGCGTTGGCCGTGCGGAGCTGGAACAGCCGCTCCTCCTCGCGGATCATCGCGCTGCCGGCACTGCCGATGGCAATCGTGGTGCCGGCGCTAGCGGCTTCGCTGACGAGCGCCGTGGCCTTCTCCGGCTGACCCTGGCCCACGAAATCGATCTCGCGCGCGAACTGGCCGAGGCGGGTTTCGATCGCGGCACTGAGCTGCTCGATATTCTGGCGTTGTGCCGGATTGTCGCCGATCAGGCGCGTCAGCCTGTCGAGCGCAGGGATGATCGCGGCGACGGCCTTTTCGTGATCGGTCCGGAAACCCGCCTCCCGCGTCAGCAGGTAGCCACGCGCGCCGCTCTCGGCACGGCGGACCTCGAGCAGCAATGCATTGACCTGGTTCTCCACCTCGATGGTGTGAACCACCCATTTGCTGTCGTTGCGCGCCTCGTTGACCAGATAGACCGAGCCTGCGCTGATCGCGGTCAGCACGACGAGGCCGGCTGCGAACAGCAGGATCTGCCAAAATGCGCGACGTCGCTGCCCCTCGGCGGTCACGACGAACTCGCTCGATCATATCTGGAAGTCAAAACGCCCCCTTGGAACTGCCCACCGTCCAAAACGCAATGGGGGCCAAGGGGTTCCCGACCAGGGTGACGATTATTTCGCTGATGGTTCCGACTTGGCGGCGAGGTACTGTTCCAGCCAGTGGATGTGGTAGTCGCCGTTGATGATGTCATCCTGGCGGACCAGATCGCGGAACAGCGGCAGCGTGGTCTCGATGCCCTCGACCACCATCTCGTCCAGCGCGCGGCGCAGGCGCATCAGGCATTCGGCGCGGGTCTTGCCATGGACGATCAGCTTGCCGACGAGGGAATCGTAATAAGGCGGGATCTGGTAGCCCTGATAGACCGCCGAATCGATGCGCACGCCGAGGCCGCCGGGAGGGTGATACTGGAGAATCCGGCCGGGCGAAGGGCGGAAGGTCTGCGGGTTCTCCGCATTGATGCGGCATTCGATGGCGTGGCCGATGATCTGGATCTCGTCCTGCCGGGCCGGCAGCTCGCCGCCGGCGGCGATGCGGATCTGCTCCAGCACCAGGTCGATGTCGGTGATGCTCTCGGTGACGGGATGCTCGACCTGGATGCGCGTGTTCATCTCGATGAAGTAGAACTCGCCGTCCTCGTAGAGGAACTCGATGGTGCCGACGCCGAGATATTTCATCTCGCGCATCGCCTTGGCGCAGGTCTCACCGATCCTGGCGCGCGCAGCCGCAGCCAGCACGGGCGAGGGGCCTTCTTCCCAGACCTTCTGGTGACGGCGCTGCAGCGAGCAGTCGCGCTCGCCGAGATGGATTGCGCCGCCGCGGCCGTCGCCGAGAATCTGGATCTCGATGTGGCGCGGTTTCTGCAGGTATTTTTCCAGGTAGACCGAGGCGTCGCCGAACGCGGATTTCGCTTCGTTGGCCGCCGTCGACAGCGCAATCTGCAGATCCGCTTCGCTCTGCGCGACCTTCATGCCGCGGCCGCCGCCGCCGGCCGCCGCCTTCACCAGCACGGGGAAGCCGATCTTCCTGGCGATCGCCATCGCGTCATCGTTGGGACCGACCGCGCCGTCGGAGCCGGGCACCACGGGAATGCCGAGCCGCTTGGCGGTCTTCTTGGCCTCGATCTTGTCGCCCATCAGGCGGATATGCTCGGCCTTGGGACCGATGAATTGCAGATTGTGCTCGGCAAGGATCTCGGCGAAGCGCGCGTTCTCCGACAGGAAGCCGTAGCCGGGATGCACGGCGTCGGCGCCTGTGATCTCGCAGGCCGCAAGCAGCGCGGGAATGTTGAGATAGCTGTCCTTCGACGGCGGCGGCCCGATGCAGACGCTCTCGTCCGACAGGCGCACATGCATGGCGTCGGCATCGGCGGTGGAGTGCACGGCGACGGTCGCAATCCCGAGCTCCTTGCAGGCCCGCAGGATGCGAAGGGCGATCTCGCCGCGATTGGCTATGAGGATCTTGTCGAACATGTTGTCCTGCAGCGAATGGCGAGTGGCGAATGGCGAATAGGGAAGGCTGACGCCATTCGCCCTTCGCTACTCGCCATTTGCGTTATTCTATGATGACCAACGGCTCACCGAACTCGACCGGCTGGCCGTCTTCGACCAGGATCTGCGTCACGGTGCCTGATCGGGTCGAGGGGATCTGGTTCATGGTCTTCATCGCCTCGATGATCAGCAGGGTCTGGCCGACCGAGACCTTGGAGCCGACCTCGACGAACGGCTTGGCGCCGGGCTCCGGCGCCCAATAGGCGGTCCCCACCATCGGCGAGGTCACCGCGCCTGGATGCTTGGAGACGTCTGCGACGCCTGAGGTCGCAGGCGCGGCAGCGGGAGCTGCGACGACCCCGGGGGCTGCGGCAGCAACCGGCATCGGCATGGTCGCGGCGACGCTGATGTTGCGGGCGACGCGCAGGCGCAGGCCGGCGCGCTCGATCTCGATCTCGGTGAGGCTGGTCTCATCGAGCAGCAGAGCGAGCTCGCGGATGAGCGCGGAATCGTCGCTGGAAAACTTTGCGGCTGCTTTGTCGTCTGGCTGGCGCGCCATGTTCTTTGATCCGAATGTTCTGGGTGAAGAGAGAGAGCGTCAGGCTTTGGGCCTGGTGCCGAGCTTGGCGGCAAGCCCCTGGATAGCGAGGCGGTAGCCCTCGATGCCGAAGCCGCAGAGCGAGGCCAAGGCCGCGCGCGCGGTGTAGGAGTGGTGACGGAAGCTCTCGCGGGCGTGGATGTTGGTCACCTGCACTTCGACCGTCGGGATCTGCGCGGCGAGCAGCGCGTCGTGCAGTGCGATCGAGCCGTGCGAATAGCCACCGGCGTTGATGATGATGCCCTTCGTCTTGCGCCCATGTGCCTCGTGGATGAAGTCGATCAGCTCGCCTTCGCGGTTGGACTGCCGGCAGTCGGCCTTGATGCCGAAGCTCGCCGCGGTCTCCCGGCACAATTTCTCGACGTCGGCCAGCGTGACATGGCCATACTTCTCCGGCTCCCGCGTCCCCAACATATTGAGGTTCGGCCCGTTGAGAACGAGGATCGTGTCGGTCGCTGGTTCGGCCATTCTGTCCCGGAAAGGTGTTTCGGCGTGGCGGGGTTATAGGTAACAAAGTGCGTGAGGGGAAGCCTTCAAGGGCTTCCCGGGCCGGTTCAGGCACCTCATCCAGCATGCAAAAACCTGTGCGGAAACTACGGAAATTGCTTGCTAACCAGTTCCAAGCATGGCTGCCGGCCCAATGCAAAAGGGGCGGGCATCGCTGCCCGCCCCTGAGGTTGCCGTCTTCCGGCCTTAGACGTTCAGGACAGCCACGATCTCGTAGGTGTCCGGATTGATGATCACGATCTCATCCTTCACCAGGACGTACTTGTAGGTCCGCCACTCCGGATAGACCGTCACGACCCGCGACGGCAGGGCGTGCAGCTCGATGCCCTCGCGCGGAATGCGGGTACCGACGGAGATCGAGAAGTTCACGTTGCTCACGGGAGCGATGTGCTCCTCGCGGATCGCCGAGGTGATCTGGGTGCGCTGCTCGGTCGAGAGCTTGGCACCGGCGCCGGCCTGGCCGACCGTCGTGTTGGTGCTGCCCTGGCCCTGCGCGTTCTGGTTAGTGCCGGGGCTGGTCTGGCCCTGGGCGTTCTGGTTGGTGCTGGGGCTGGTCTGACCCTGGGCCTTCTGGTTGGTGCTCGTGGTGCCCTTCTGGTTCTCGGCATTGTTGGTCGAGGTGCCGCTCTTGCTGCCCTCAGCCTTCATGTCCTTCTGGGCGCCGGACTTGCTGGTGTCCTGGCTCATGTTCTTGGACTTGTCCTGCGTGGACTTGTCCTGCGCGCTCTGGGCGTGTTCACCCTTCGCCGCGCCGGCCTTCTCCTCAGCCGCGTTCTTGTTCATCGCGCCGCCGGATTTCTCCGCGGTCCCGGACTTCTCCATCGCGCCAGACGACTTCTCTTCGCCTTGCTTCATGGAGCCACCGGCCTGACCCACCGTGCCCTTCTGCGGACTTGCGGATTCCTTGCCGCGCTCGGTGGCGCCGCCCGAAGACTGCGAGTGCTCCATCGGCTGCGCACCGGCGCCGCTGTCATTCTTCATCGTGCCTTGTGCGTTCGCCAGACCGGCGCCCGCGATCAGCGCGAGTGCGGCAACCGAGATCATAAAGCGGTTCAACATGCGTATTCTCCTCACGTGTTTCTTTGCGTCATTGCCCGCGCCGACAACGAGAGGAGGTGTCACTTGTTCCGGAACATCTGCTGTTCCCCGGCATTTGTTTCTTAAACGCGAGATGAACATCCGCGCCGGATTCGCGCCGGTTCTCGGCATACGAAAAAGGCCGGCTTTTCAGCCGGCCTCGTTCCGTCCGCAAGTGGTGAATCGTCTCGCTAGCAAGTCGCCTTGCCGCAGCGCGCCACGCCGATCTTTTCCTTGAGGCCCTCGAGGCCAATGGCGCCGACCACGATCTGCTTGCCGATCACGTAGCTCGGCGTGCCGTTCATGCCCATCGCCTCGGCGAGCTTGAAATTCTCCTCGATGGTGGAGCGCACCTCGGGGCTGGCGATGTCCTTCTCGATCCTCGCGGTGTCGAGGCCGGCTTCCTTGGCCGCCTGCATGGCGCGCGCCTTGTCGGCCGCGCCGCGACCGCCGAGCAGCTTCTGGTGGAAGTCGAGATATTTCTTGCCGGAGGGATCCTGCATGCGCACTGCGACCGCGACCTGGGCGGCCTCGACCGAGCCCTGGCTCAGCACCGGAAACTCCTTCAGCACCACCTTCAGCTTGGAATCGGACTTCATCAGGTCGAGCATGTCGCTCATCGCGCGTTTGCAATAGCCACAATTGTAATCGAAGAACTCGACGAAGGTGACGTCGCCGTCCTTGTTGCCGAGCACGACCTGACGCGGCGAGTTGAAGATCGCATCCGAGTTCTGCGCGATGCTGGCTTCGTGCTTCTCGGTCTCTGCCGCGGCCTGCCGCTTGCTGAGCTCCGTCATCGCCTCCTCGAGCACCTCAGGATGGCTGACGAGGTAGTTCTTGATGATGGCCTCGATGTCGGTGCGCTGGGCATCCGAGAAGCTCTCGGCCGAAGCCGGTCCCGTTGCGCCGACGAAGGCGAGCGCAATGAGCGCGGAAGCAAGCAGGCGCAGCGATGGCATTGGCAAATCCTCTTATCCAGAGCAGGTTTTGAAACAACGTCCCGGCGGACCTAGTCGTGGTGTCGTGACGTCAAATGAGCAGTTCAGGCTTCGGTCTGGAGCCCCGATCCGACGAGGTCGGAACGGGGCTCCAGCTTTTTGTTTTGACGCGTTTTCCTGGCGCGAACCGGTATCCACTTCGCTTGAAAACGCTTTAGTTGCGCGGCGATTTCGACGCCACGATGTCGTCGGCCTTGACCCATCCGGGCGTGCCGACGGCGAAACGGGTTTTCGCGCGCGTGGCAAGCTCGCGAGCGGTCTTGTTGTCGCCGCGCAGATAAGCGGCCTGGGCAGAGGCGAGATCCGCCTCGGCATAGTCTGCCTTCCGGCCATAGGCCATCGCAAGCTGGGTGTAGCCGATCGGCGCCTCGGGCTCGCGCGCCACCGCTTCACGGAGAATCTTGATGGCGTCGTCCGTGTAGGCCTTATTATCGGTTCCAACCAGAGCCTGCCCAAGTAACATCTCGATGAGGGCCGAATTGTTCGAGAGTGCGACGGCCTTGCGCAGGGGGGCAATCGCATCGGCGGGCTTGCCACTCTCCAGAAGGGCCTGGCCGCGCACCTCGTAGAAGTACGGGTTGTTGGGCTGCACCGCAATCAGGGCATCGATCTGGGCGAGGGCACTGCGCAAGTCACCATGCAGATAGGTGCTGATGGCGCGGGCATAGCGCGCCGGCAGGCTGTCATTGGTCAGGGGGTAGCGGCGATAGACCACCTCCTGCCGCTCCATGAAGGCGGAGATCTTGGCGCGCACCATGTCATGGCGCAGCTGGAGTGCGGGATCGTCCTTCTTGTCCCAATAGGGACTGGTGCTGGCAAATTCCTGGAGCGCTGCTACGCGGTCGGCGGGCATCGGGTGCGACTGCAGATAGGGATCCGAGCCGCGCGCCGCGAACAGGCTTTCGCTGGTGAAGCGCTTGAAGGTCTCGTACATGCCCTTCGGCGACTGCTGCGTCGCGGTCAGGAACTTCACGCCGGCGCGGTCGGCGTTCTCCTCCTGCTGGCGCTGATAGGACAGCAGCGAGCGGCGGATCATCTCCTGCGGGCCGGCAACCGCGGCCGCGCCGGCGTTGGCGAGCCCACTATTGCCACCGCCGCGGGCACCGGCCGCGATGGCGCCGGCGCCGAGCAGCATGGCGATGATCATCTGCGTCTGGGCGCTGGCGAGCTGCTCGCGCATCTTGGCCAGATGGCCGCCGGCCAGATGCCCGGTCTCGTGCGCAAGCACGCCGATCAGCTGGTTCGGCGTCTCCGACTGCAGGATTGCGCCGTAATTGACGAAGATGCGACGGCCATCGGCGACGAACGCGTTGAACGAGTTGTCGTTGATGATCACCATCTGGATGTTCTGCTTCTCCAGACCGGCGGCGCGCAGAATCGGGCGCGTATATTCGCGGAGCAGCTGCTCGGTTTCCGAGTCGCGCAAGGTCGGCGGCCCGCGGCCTTCCTGCGCCTGCGCTGCCGGGACCGGCAGCAGCGCGATTGCAGTCGCGGTAACGAGGGCGGTGAGGGCGGTGGCCTTCTTGCGCAATACGATCTGGAGCGACATCAAACGGGCTTGCAAACGGATTTGGATGCAGTTTTGTGATTGGTTTTGGCGATTGGCGGCGGACCGGATACGCGATATGCCCTTATGAGCCGTATAATGCGGCTAGTCTGGGGCGCAAGCGCCCTGTTTTGCCAGCGAAATAGCAGAAATCAATGCACGATGCGACACTAAGGAACCGGGTGGGGCAGTGGCTCGAGCCCTCCCGCCGCAGCGATGTTCCCCCGTTCATGGTGATGGACGTGATGGCGGCAGCGGCCCGCATGGAGGCCGCTGGCGGCCATGTCATTCACATGGAGGTCGGCCAGCCCGCGGCAGGTGCGCCGAAGACGGCGATTGCGGCTGCTCAGGCGGCGCTTGCGACGGCGCGGATCGATTACACCTCGGCGCTCGGCATTCCCAGCCTGCGTGAGCGCATTGCGCGGCATTATCGCGACGCCTATGGCTGCACCGTCAGTCCGGACAGGATCGTGGTGACCACGGGCTCCTCCGGTGGTTTCATCCTGGCTTTCCTGTCGATGTTCGAGCCCGGCGATCGCGTCGCCGTCACGGTGCCTGGCTATCCGCCGTATCGTCACATCCTCACCGCGCTCGGCTGCGAGCCGGTGTTGATCGAGACCACCCATGACACCCGCCACGCGCTCACCGGCGAGGCGCTGCTCGCCGCCCATCGCAAGGCGCCGCTGAAGGGCGTGCTGGTCGGCAGCCCCGCCAATCCAACGGGAACGATGATGTCCCGAGAGGCGCTCGCCGGCCTGATTGCAGCCGCGGAAGATGCCGGCATTCGCTTCATCTCCGACGAGATCTATCACGGGCTCGATTATGCGTTTCCCGCCGTGACGGCGGCCGCGCTGTCCGACCATGCGCTCGTGATCAACTCGTTCTCGAAGTATTTTTGCATGACGGGCTGGCGCGTCGGCTGGATGGTCGTGCCTGATATTCTGGTGCGTCCGATCGAGCGGCTGCAGCAGAATCTCTCGATCTCGGTGCCCTCGCTCTCGCAGATCGCGGCGGAGGCCGCCTTCGACGGCGCCGTCGAGATGGAGGAGATCAAGCATGGCTATCAGGAAAACCGGCGCATCCTGATCGAGGGATTGCCCAGGGCGGGCTTGGCGAAGTTCCTGCCGGCGGATGGCGCGTTCTACCTCTATGCCGACGTCTCGGATTTCACCTCCGACAGTTTGGAGTTCGCCAAGCAGATGCTGGAGAAGGCCCATGTTGCGGCCACGCCCGGCGTCGATTTCGATCCGATTCATGGCCGTTCGTTCATTCGATTCTCTTATGCGCGCTCGCTTCAAGAGATGCAGGAGGCAGTTGACCGGATCGCTCACTGGCTTAAATAGCCGCCAGTTTTTGCTACTGCCGGAGTGCATCTTGTCTGACCGAACCGTCCAGTCCGCCGTCCCGTCGCGTTCTCCTCTTGCCGCCGTGATGTGGCCGACCCGACCGGGCGAAGCCGTCGGGCACTTGCGTGCTGTGGTGCTTGTTGCGCTCGGCTCCGCGCTGATGGCGCTGTCGGCCAAAGTCAATTTGCCGCTGCCTTACGTGCCCATGACACTGCAGACGCTGGTCGTGTTGATGATCGGCGCGGCTTATGGCTGGCGCCTTGGCAGCGCAACCATGATCGCCTACCTCGCCGAGGGCGCGATGGGGCTGCCGGTGTTCGCCGGCCCCGTCGGTGGAATTGCACCGCTGGTCGGCCCGACCGCCGGCTATCTCTTCGGCTTCGTGGCCGCTGCCTTCATCACCGGCTGGCTCGCCGAGCGCGGCTGGGATCGCAACGTCGTATTGCTGTTTGCGGCCATGGCCGCCGGTCATGTCGTCATTTTCATCGCCGGCTTCGGCTGGTTGGCCTACGGAATCGGCGTTGGTGCGGACAAGGCCTGGGCGGTCGGCGTCGCGCCGTTCATCGCGGCTTCGGTCATCAAGAACGCGCTCGGGGCTGCGCTGCTGCCGGCGGTGCGCCGGATCGTCGACCACCGCTGCTAGAGCTTACCACGGCGAACGGTTCCAATTGACAGGGCCGGCCAAGTTGATCTTGGCTGGCTCAGAGTTTCGAGGGGGAGGTAACAATGACAACGACAACGATGGCTGGCGCGCCGGCTGCACCTGCTACCGCCAAGCCGTGGTATAAAATTCTCTATGTCCAGGTGCTAATCGCGATCGTGCTTGGCGCGATCGTCGGCTGGTTGTGGCCGACGGTTGCCACCAACGACTGGATCAAGGCGCTCGGCGACGGCTTCATCAAGCTGATCAAGATGGTGATCGCCCCGATCATCTTCTGCACCGTGGTGTCAGGCATTGCCCACATCCAGGACGCCAAGAAGGTCGGCCGCATCGGTGTCAAGGCGCTGGTCTATTTCGAGGTGGTCTCGACATTCGCGCTGATCATCGGCCTGATCATCGGCAATGTCGTGAAGCCGGGCGCAGGCTTCGGCAGTGCGGCAGCCAATGCGAATGCCGTTGCCAACTTTGCCAAGCAGGCCGAAGCGCAGAAGTCGGTCGACTTCATCCTGCATATCATTCCCGACACCGTGGTCGGCGCCTTCGCGCAAGGCGAGATCCTGCAAGTGCTGCTGTTCTCGGTACTGTTCGGCTTCGCCATCATGGGCCTCGGCGAGCGCGGCCATGTGATCCGCAGCTTCATCGACGATGCCGCGCACGCGGTGTTCGGCGTCATCTCCATCGTGATGCGCGCGGCGCCGCTCGGCGCCTTCGGCGCGATGGCCTACACCATCGGCAAGTTCGGCACCGGCGCGATCCTCAACCTGATGGGCCTGATTGCGACGTTCTACCTGACCGCCGCGCTGTTCGTGTTCGTCGTGCTCGGCATCATCGCGCGGATCGCGGTTTTCTCGATCTTCAAGTTCCTGGCCTACATCAAGGACGAACTGTTGATCGTGCTCGGCACCTCGTCCTCCGAAAGCGCGCTGCCGTCCTTGATGGAGAAGCTGGAGCGGCTCGGCTGCTCGAAGTCGGTGGTCGGCCTCGTGGTGCCCACGGGCTATTCGTTCAATCTCGACGGCACCAACATCTACATGACGCTGGCGACGCTGTTCATCGCGCAGGCGCTCGGCTACGACCTCACCTTCAGCCAGCAGCTCACGATCCTGGTCGTGGCGATGCTGACCTCGAAGGGCGCGTCCGGCATCACCGGCGCGGGCTTTATCACGCTGGCGGCGACGCTTGCGGTGGTCGATCCGCGCCTCGTGCCGGGCATGGCGATCGTGCTCGGCATCGACAAGTTCATGAGCGAGTGCCGTGCGCTGACCAATCTCTGCGGCAACGGCGTCGCCTGCGTGATCGTCGCCTGGTGGGAGGGCGAGCTCGATCGCGACAAGCTCAACGCGCGGCTGAGCCAGCAGATCGATCCGACCGACATGGAAACCGCCGTCACGACGGACTGATCAGGATCTAACGGCGCGTTGCGCCGTTAGACCTTGAAGTAATAGGGCTGGTCGAGATCCTCGATCAGCCCTTTTTCTTTGGGCTGCCAGCCGAGCAGGGCGCGCGTCTTGGCGCTGGACGTCGGCACATCGGCACCGGCGAATTGTGCGAACCAGCCGAAATGCTCGGTCGCTTCGTCCAGCGATTTCGAGACCACGGGCAGGCCCAGCCTTTTGCCGATCACCTCCGTAATCGTCTTGAACGGGATGCCTTCCTCGGCGATGGCGTGATAGCGCGGTGCCGTTGCGCCTTGCTCGAGTGCGAGGCGATAGACGCGAGCGGCATCGCAGCGGTGCCCGGCCGGCCAACGGTTCATGCCATCGCCAATATACGCCGCCACGCCTTTCTGGCGCGCGAGGTTGATCAGGATCGGCACGAAGCCATGGTCGCCCTCGCCATGGGTCGTCGGCGGCAGTCGAACCACCGCGGCGCGGACACCTTCCAGCGACAGCGCGGTGGATTCCGATACCCGCGGAAAGCGGTGCGCGGCCTCGTCGTCTTCCGTTGCAAGCCGCCCCGGCGCCAGCAGAGCCACGCCCGACGTGACGATGAGCGGACGGTCGGAGCCCTTGAGCTCCTCGCCGAGGGCGAGGATGGCGCGGCGGTCCAGCTCGCAATTGTCCAGAAACTTCGAGAAGTCGTGGTTGAAGCCGAGGTGCAGGACTCCGTCGGAAGAGGCCGCGCCGCTGCGCAAGGAGGCGTGGTCCTCCAGCGAGCCGCGATGGACTTTGGCGCCCATCGCGGTGAGGGCGGCCGCGCCGGCGTCGGACCTCGCAAGGCCCGTGACGCTGTGGCCGGCGGCGATCAGGTCCGCAACGACGGCGGAGCCGACGAAGCCGGTGGCGCCAGTGACGAATACACGCATGAGCAGGTCTCCAGTTGGTTGGAGCCAGCATCTGCGCTAGGATTATCCCGGTAAAGTAGTGACGTTATCAGGGTATAATAGCTAACAGGATGAGCGAGACGACCAGCGACAACCTGCTCGGGACCTACCTGAAGGACCGCCGTGTCAGGCTCGATGCGGCGGCGTTCGGCTTCAGCGGCCCTCGCAGGCGCACGCCCGGGCTCCGCCGCGAGGAGGTGGCGCAGCGCGCCAATATCAGCCCGACCTGGTACACCTGGCTGGAGCAGGGCCGGGGCGGCGCGCCGTCGGCCGACGTGCTCGACCGCATCGCGCGTGCGCTGATGCTGACCGACGTCGAGCGCGAGCACTTGTTTCTGATCGGGCTGGGCCGTCCGCCAGAGGTGCGCTACCGGGCGAGCGAAGGCGTCTCGCCACGGCTTCAGCGCGTGCTCGATGCGCTGGAGACGAGCCCCGCCATCATCAGGACAGTGACCTGGGACGTCGTCGCCTGGAATCGGGCGGCCACGATCGTGCTGACCGACTATTCAAAGCTGCTGCCCGAACAGCGCAACATCCTGCGCCTGATCTTCTGCGAGCCGCGGGTTCGCGCCGCCCAATATGATTGGGAGAGCGTGGCCCGTTTCGTAGTCGCAGCGTTTCGTGCCGACGTGGCGCGCGCCGGCGCGGTCTCGCATGTCGCTGACTTCGTCGATGAGATGTGCCGTCTCAGCCCGGACTTCGCCAAGCTGTGGGCCGACAATGACGTCCGCTCCTATAGCGAGGGCGTCAAGCATCTGCGCCATCCGGTGCTCGGCCAGATGGCGTTCGAATATTCGGCCTTCGCGGTCGACGGCCGGCCCGATCTCGGCATGGTCGTCTACAACCCGGCGACGCCGGACGATGCCCAGCGCATCAGGAAAGTGCTCGTCGCGCGATCTGACGGCTAGAACCGCTCCGGACGGTATGGTGTCGGATCAATCGACGGCGTTTCGCCGTTCATCATCTCCGCGAGCAGGCGACCGGTGGCGGGTCCCAGCGTAAAGCCCTGGTGGCCGTGGCCAAAATTCATCCAGAGGCCGCCGTGGCGCGGGGCGCGCCCGAGCACCGGCACCATGTCAGGCGTGCAGGGGCGGGTGCCGAACCACGGCTCGGGCTCGGCGCGCTTGCCGAGATCGATCAGTTCGCGCGCGGAGGCTTCGGCACTGGCGAGCTGCACCGGCGTCGCCAGTGCATCAGGGCCCGTCAGCTCCGCGCCTGTGGTAATGCGGATGCCCTTGGCCATCGGACCCATGGCGTAGCCCTGGCCCTTGTCGACCAGCGGCAGATCGAGCGTGGCGCCGCCGGTGTAGTGCATGTGATAGCCGCGCTTGCGCACCAGCGGAATCCGGTAGCCGAATTTGTGCAAGAGATCCGGCGACCACGGCCCCAGTGTCACGACGGCGTTGGCGGCATCGATGCGGCCGTTGTCGGTGTTCACCGACCATCCGGTTGCGGTCTGTTGCAGCGACTGCGCATCGCCGAGCACGATCTGACCGCCAAGGCGCTCGAACAGCTCGGCATAGGCCGTCACGAGTGCGCCGGGATCGGACACGGTCCAGGTATCGAGCCAGTGGATCGCGCCGGGAAGATCGTTGCGCAGGATCGGCTCGGCTTTTGTCAACTCACTGCCCGACAGCACGCGGAAATTCACGCCGAACTCGCGGCGGTCTGCTTCCGCCTCCTTGATCGAGTGGTCGAGCGCCGCGGCATCGCGAAACACCGCGCGATAGCCGGCGCGGCGGATCAGATTGTCGGCGTGGGCCTCGCGGATCAGGACGTCGTGCTCGGGCGTCGCATAAGCGATCAGGCGCGCCCAGGCCGCGATCGCTTCGCGATGGCGCTTCGGCGCCGAATGCCACCAATAACGCAACAGCGGCTCGACGTGACGATGCAGCGAGGAAAAACTGTAGCGCACGTCGTTGGTGCGGCCGGTCGCGATGTTCAGCAGCGAAGAGAGGTCGCGCGGCATCGGATAGGGCCGCACCGCTTCGGCCTGGATCATGCCGGCATTGCCGTAGCTGGTCTCGCGGCCGGGCTCCCGGCGGTCGACCAGTGTCACCGTCCAGCCGCGCTGGCGCAGATGCACGGCGGCGCCGACCCCCACCATGCCGCCGCCGAGAATGATTGCGCTTCGCATCTGCAGAACTCCCGTCAGGCCGGCTTCGGCGCCAACTTCGGCTGCGCCGTGTTGATGGTCGCGGCGACGACGACCGACATCGCCGTCATCGTCACCAGGAAGCCGAAGGCCGCGTCGAATGATCCTGACCCCGTCACGATGAACCCCATGATGGCGGGTGCAACGAAGCCCGCGCTCTGGCCGCCCAGGTTGACCATGCCGATGCCCGATCCGATCTGGTCGTCACGCAGCAGCTTGGTCGGCAGCGCAATCACGGAGGCCAGGACGAAGGATTTGAAGAAGTAGACCACCGATTGATAGACGATCAAGGCGGTGATCGTCTCCGCCTTGTACATGGCGTAGAGGAAGATGCCCGTTAACGCGGAACTGCCGATCAAGAGATATTTTTCGCGCTCGGCAAAGAAGGTGGTCATCACCCAGCCGCCGATTGCGGTTGCAAATGTCGCCATCACGAACGGGATCGGCGCCACCACGCCGACGGTCTTGAGGTCGAGCCCGCGCTGCTGCAGCAGATAGAGCGGCATCCAGGAATCCAGGCCCTTGTTGACGCAGCTCAGGCCGAACCACACCACCATGAGCTGCCACAGCAGCGGATTCTTCATCAGCTCGCGCATCGGCGCGCGGGGCTTTGCCGTCACCGGTCCGACGCCGATACGCGCCAGATGCGGAACAAAGACGAAGTAGATCACCGCGAAGACGATGCCGGCGATGCCGATCGTATTGAAGGCGTGGCGCCAGCCCAGCCAGACGATCAGCGGCGCCATGATCAGCGGTGCGATCATGCTGCCGGCATAATTCGAAGACAGCAGCAGCGACGACATTTTGGGCCGGCTGTCCTTCTTGAAGAGCTCCGCGATGGCGCGAATGCTTGCCGGCGGAAAGCCGCCTTCGGCGATGCCGAAGATGAAGCGGATCGCGATCAGCGAGGTCAGCGACCAGGCAAGGCTCGTGAACGCGGTGAACAGCGACCACATCACGATGGTGACGATGACGACATATTTCGAGCCGAAGCGGTCGGAGAGCCATCCGCCGGGCACCTGCATGGCTGCATACCCCAGGAAGAATGCGCTGATGACGATGCCGAGATCGGCAGCCTGCAGATTGAAATCCTTGCCGATCTGCGCCAGCGCCAGCGAGATCGCGGCGCGGTCGATATAGGAGATGCAATAGGCGAGATAGAGCAGGACGAAGGCGACGATTCCGGTCTTTCGGTTCGACAATTCGGCCATGCTGATCTCCTCGATGCCGGCGAGCCGGCGGTCATGCCTGTTTGGTTTATGCGCCGGCTCTATTCCCAGGTGAGAAAGCCGGGCGCGGCCGACAGCGGCGGCGCGGCGGCGAGCCGTGCGAGGTCGGGCACCGGCCGGCACATTTCCGGATCGTTCGCGAACGCAGCCTCGATGCTCGCGGCGACCGAGAGGACGATGGCATCGCCACCACGCGGGCCGACGATCTGGAGGCCGAACGGCAGGCCGGCTTCATCAAGGCCGAGCGGAATGCTGATCGCGGGGTGGCCGGCAAGCGTGACGGCGTAGGCCAGCGCGAGCCAGTGGAAGTAGGATTTCGTCGGCACGCCGTCGATCTCGGCGGGATAGAGCTCCGACCAGGGCCGCGGGCTCAGCGTGATGGTCGGGCTGATCAGCACGTCGCAGGTTTCGAAGAAGCTTTGATAGGCGCGATAAATCCGTGTCTGCGTCGTGCAAGCGCGGGCGTGGTCTTCGAGCGTATAGCGGAGGCCTTCCTCGACGTTGGCGCGGACGTTGGGGCCGAGCATCTCGGGCCGCTCTTTGTAGGTCTTGCCATGGGTCGCCAGGAACAGGCCCGCGCGCAGCACGGCGAAAGCATCGTCGGCGCCGGTGCAGTCGGGTGTCGCCTCGCAGCTCTCGGCGAACAGCGGCGCGAGCTTGCTCACGCGCTGGCGGAACACGCGGCGGATCGCCTGCTCGGTCGGCGCGAATCCGAAATCCTCGGTGAAGGCAAGGCGCAGCTTGCCGAGGTCTGTTGGGCGCGGCGCCGCCCAGCGCTCGGCGCGTCCGCGCAAGGGCTCGCCGGGCAGGGTGTAGGCGAGTGGATCGCGGGGATCGTCGCTCGCCATTGCCGACAGCATCAATGCGGTGTCGGCAACGTTGCGCGCCATCGGTCCATCGGTCGACAGGTTGGACCAGCCGAAGATGCGCTTCTCGCTCGGCACCAGGCCATAGGAGGGGCGCATCCCGACGATGCCGGAGAAGCCCGCCGGATTGCGCAGGGAGCCGCCGGTGTCGGAGCCCGAGGCGAGCGGCGCCATGCCACAGGCGAGCGCGACCGCGGAGCCGCCGGAGGAGCCGGCCGCCGAGCGCATGGGATCGAAGGGATTGCCGGTCGCGCCGAATACGGGATTGCGGGTGTTGCCGCCTGCCGCCCATTCCGGCGTGTTGGTCTTGCCGAAGATGATGGCGCCGGCGGCGCGCAAGCGCGCGACCGAGCCCTGGTCAGCAGCCGGCACGTTGTCGCGGAGCAGCGGGCTGCCATAGGTCGAGCGCATCCCGGCGGTGTCTTGCGTGTCCTTGATCAGAACGGGGAGCCCGTGCAGCGGGCCTCGATCCTCACCGCACCGGATGGCGGTCTCGGCGGTCTTTGCGGCGGCGCGAGCGCCCGGCTCGTCCAGAGTGACGACGGCGTTGACAGCGGGATTGACGGCGGCGATGCGTGACAGGCAGGCGTCGAGCAGTTCGACAGGCGAGATCGCCTTGCTGGCCAGCAGGCGGCGTAACTCAACGGCGCTGGAATCGCACAGGTCGGGCAAGACCAATCCCTTTCAGATTATGAAAACGATTTAGCATATCGGAAATGAGCTCCGACGCACCAATATTCGTCAAAACCGGCCCATTCGTGCACAAATCCTGGCCGGCATGCCCAGCCGGCAACCAAGAGAGGTATCCGAGAGTGCATGGCGTCGAAAAGATTAGGCCGATCAGCCAATATTTTTTCTCGGGTCCATGGTAGAGATGCTCCATGAGCGAGATCACGACGTCAGAGGGTGCCAACTCCCAGCTCGGCCAATGTCTCAAGGCCGCCCGTCAGGCGCGCGGTCTGACGCTCAAGCAGGTAGCGGAACGGACCGGGATGGCGCTGTCGACCTTGTCGAAGGTCGAGAACGGCCTGATGTCGCTGACCTACGACAAGCTGCTCCAGCTGACCTCAGGTCTGAAGATGGAGATCGCGGAGCTGTTCAATCCCGCGGTCGCGACGCCTGCACAGGGCCGGCCGGTCACCGCGCGCCGAAGCATCAGCCGGGCCGGGCAGGGGCAATTGATCAACACGAAATTCTACACCTACACCTATCAATGCACCGACCTGATCGGCAAACGCATGGTGCCGATCGTCGCCGAGGTCCGCGCGCGCTCGTTGGACGAATTCGGGCCACTGCTGCGTCACGCCGGCGAAGAGTATTTTCTGGTGACGAGCGGGCGCGTGGCCGTCCACACCGAGTTCTACGCACCTGAGATCCTGGGCGAGGGCGACGGCATCTATCTCGACAGCACCATGGGCCACGCCTACCTCAATGCCGGCGAGGGAGCGTCTGCCAAGGGCGTCTGTCTCTGCACCAGCGAGGCGCCCGATCTCTACGACCAGCTTCGCCAGATCGCATCGCGAGATGTGGCCTCATCAGGTGATGGCGAACTGCCGCCGTAGCGGATTGGCGGGGCATGAAAACGAAAACGCCCGGCTTTTGGCCGGGCGTTTTGCATTGGGGGTGTTCGGCTTTATTGGCCGCCGCCGAAACGGCGCGACCACCAGCCGGCGCGGCGCGGGGCCGCCGGCGTCTCGGTCGCCGCTTCCGGCGCGGGTGCAGGGGCGGGCGGAGCAACCGGCTCCGGAGCTGAAGCAACCGGGGTTGCCGGCTCGCTCGGGCTGCTCGACAGGAAGCTCACCTTCTCGCGGACAGTCGACCGGCGACGTGCCGCCTTCCCGTCGCCGTCGACGACCGGCTCTTCCTCGGCCACAGCAGCAGCCGGTGCGGCCTGGACCGGCGCTTCAACCGGGGCCTGGTGGTATTGGGGCTCGGGCTGGGACGTCTCGTGCTCATCAGGGGCGATCTGCCCTGAATGCGCAATCGACGGAGCGGCCTCGCTGTCGGCGCTGTCGAAATCGGCCACAGCGTTGGTTGCTTCCGGCGGCGGATTGCCGCCGAGTTCGTCGCCGATGGATCCGGCGAGACCGTCCTCGTTGCCGCCGCGCCGACGACGTCCACCCCGACGGCCGCGCCGGCGCCGGCGCTCGCCGCTGCCCTGCTGCTCGCCACGGGCGGCCTGCTCCTCACCGTCCTCGCCGTCCTGCTCGGTGTCGCCATCCTCTTCGCCTTCGCCGGCGGCCAGGGCCGGCTCTGGAAGCGTGGCCGGACTATCTTCCCGAAGCTCGCCGTCGCGCTGACCGCCGCGACCGCGGCGACGGCGGCGGCGTTTGCGGCGCTGGCCGTCTCCTTCGGACCCGGCTTCACCGGACGCCTGCTCCTCGCTGAGACCTTCGGTCTCGTCGGTCTCGACCTCTGATTCGGTCTCGAGGTCGAAACCGTCCTCGTCGTCATAGGCCTCTTCGGGCAGGGGCGGCGGGCTTGCGGCCGCCTGTGCGGCCAGCAGCGCCTTGGCGGCTTCGAGCGTATGCACCTGCTCACCGCGGTCGATCACATAAGCCTGCGGTCCTGAGACGCTGGGATCGGCGATCACCGACAGCGTGACCTTGAAGCCGTTCTCGAGATCGCGGAGATGACCGCGCTTGTGGTTCAGCACGTAGAGCGCGACGTCGGTGCGGGTGCGGACCACGAGATTGTGGGTCGCGCCCTTCATCAGGATCTCTTCGAGGCCGCGCAGCAGCTGCAGCGCCACCGAGGACACCGAACGGACATGGCCGGTGCCGCCGCAATGCGGGCAGGGATCGGTCGAAGACTCCAGCACGCTGGCGCGGATGCGCTGACGCGACATCTCGAGCAGGCCGAAATGCGAGATGCGGCCGACCTGGATGCGCGCGCGGTCCTGCCTGAGGCAATCGGACAGCTTGCGCTCGACCGCGCGGTTGTTGCGCTTCTCGTCCATGTCGATGAAGTCGATGACGATCAGGCCGGCGAGGTCGCGCAGGCGAAGCTGGCGGGCGACCTCTTCGGCCGCTTCCAGATTGGTCTTGAGCGCGGTGTCCTCGATATGGTGCTCGCGGGTCGATCGTCCGGAGTTGACGTCGATCGAGACCAGCGCCTCGGTCTGGTTGATGACGATGTAGCCGCCCGAGCGCAACTGCACGGTCGGCGAGAACATCGCATCGAGCTGGCTCTCGACGCCCATCCGCGAGAACAGCGGCTGGCCGTCGCGATACTGTTTCACCGCACTGACATTGGCGGGCATCAGCATCTTCATGAAGTCGCGGGCTTCGCGGTAGCCGGCTTCACCGGCGACCTGAATCTCGTCGATCTCCTTGTTGTAGAGGTCGCGCAGCGAGCGCTTGATCAGCGAGCCTTCCTCGTAGACCAGCGTCGGGGCCTGCGACTTCAGCGTCAAATCGCGCACCGTCTCCCACATCCGGATCAGGTACTCGAAGTCGCGCTTGATCTCGGGCTTGGTGCGGGCGGCACCCGCGGTGCGCAGGATAATGCCCATGCCCTCGGGCACGTCGAGATCCTGCACCACTTCCTTCAGGCGCGAGCGATCCTGCGCCGAGGTGATCTTGCGGCTGATGCCGCCGCCACGGGCGGTGTTCGGCATCAACACGGCATAACGGCCGGCGAGCGACAGATAGGTCGTCAGCGCCGCACCCTTGTTGCCGCGCTCTTCCTTGACCACCTGCACCAGCATCACCTGGCGGCGCTTGATGACTTCCTGGATCTTGTACTGGCGGCGCGGACGGAAGGTGCGCTCCGGCACTTCCTCGAGCACGTCGTCACCGCCGACGGATTCAACCACTTCCTCTTCGGCTTCTTCGCCGTCCTCGTCGTCCTCTTCGTCTTCTTCGGTTTCCGCAGCCTCGCCATGCGGCGCCTCCGCCGCTTCGCCGGCGGCGTAAACGGCATCGGCCGGCTCGGTGACCGAGGTCACGACTTCCGCAAACGTTTCGCCATGGGCTTCGACGGCAGGAGCCCGCTCAGGCTCGGCAACCGTTTCGGCCGCAACCGCGGGCTCGGCGCCCACAGCCGCGACAGGCGCGGGCGTCTCGTCGGCGTGATGTTCGTGCTCGTCATGATCATGCTCGTGGTCATGACCATGATCGTCATGATCGTGCGCATGCGCGTCATCATGGGCGTGAGGATGATCGTGATGGCCGTGATCATCATGCTCATGATCGTCATGCCCGTGATCGTCGTGATCATGGTCGTGATCTTGATCCTCGTGGTGCTCGCCGTGATGCTCGGCATCAGCGTGCAGGTGCTCGCCCTCCTGCAGCGCGCCTTCGGCGTGCTCGGGCAGGGACTGACCTTCGACCGGTTGGGCGGCGGGATCGGCGCCTGCGTCGAGACCCTCGACGATGTCGCTGCGGACACGCTCGCCGTGACCGCGGCGGCGGGCATTGCGGTGCCGCGAGCGGCGGCGGCCGTGCGAACGGTTCTCGCTCTCCTCCTCGGCTTCGCGATGAGCCTGCTCTTCGGCCTCGATCAGCGCCTGCCGGTCGGCAACCGGGATCTGGTAATAGTCGGGATGGATTTCGCTGAAGGCGAGGAAGCCGTGGCGGTTGCCGCCATATTCGACGAAGGCGGCCTGGAGCGAGGGTTCGACCCTGGTGACCTTGGCGAGGTAGATATTTCCGCGCAGTTGCTTGCGTTGCGCGGTCTCGAAGTCAAACTCCTCGACGCGATTGCCGCGGACCACGACGACCCGGGTCTCTTCCGGGTGGGTGGCGTCGATCAACATCTTGTTGGGCATGTCTTAACTCTTGGCGGCGGCGGGCGCGGTTCACCGTGGGCGCGAAGAGCGCTGCCGGGTGACGCGACGGTCCACCTGATTCGGGGGTGAGGGGAAGGCCGAAACGCCGTCTCTCGCGCCTTGCCGAATCGGAAGCTTCAGAACCGAAGCGGCGCGCGGGATTTTCACTCCGCCGCGTCGCGAAAGGTCCTTCAGAATTCGTCGGCACAGTCTGGCGCATCAAGCGTCGGCCCGTATGAAACGTTGGACGGCGGGGCCGCCCCTAATCAGTTGCTGCTGGCCAGGCATGGCGCGTGCGCGCTCGCCCTGGATCAAGAACCGCCCCCTCTGGATTAAGGGAGTGGGTAACTGGCCGCGTCGCTGTCAAAACTGTTCCGGAAACAGTGTGGTAACCGGAAACCGTCCGCCGCCGGGGCTTGCCCCGTTCGCCTCGCTGCCGCGCACCGCGCTGGTCGTTGAGGGGAACAGAAAAACGCTGGAATTCCCGAACCTTGGGAGCTCCGGCGCTGCACCGGGAGGCTGAATGCGACACAACCGGAAATCATTGGCCGTCAGCATTCCGTACATACGAGGAATGGGCCATCCGTGCAAGGGAGCGTCGCACGCCGGTCACAGTCCGGGAGTTTTGCGTTTCCGTCATTAAGGACCGATTAACCCTGTGGTTCTATTGCGTTAAAGAGGGCTGCTCGGAGGCACGGATTCGGTGGCGAGCCGCACAAATCAACGGGTTTTGCTGGGATTTGCGCTTCTATGCGCCTCAGCCTTGCCATGCGCCGATTCCTCGCGCCTCAACGCGGCGGAAAGCCCCTCGCGGCCCTCTGTAGCGGCAGCAAATTTTCCTGTCGCCTCAGCTGCGCGCCTGGCCGGTGACGGCAAGCAGACTCGCTTCATTCTCGATCTCGACCAGACCGTGACCTTCCGCGCCACGACGCTCGCCGATCCCTACCGGGTGGTGGTCGATGTTCCCCAGGTCAATTTTCAGCTGGCGCCGGGCACAGGGGCCGGGCGAGGGCTGGTCAAGGCCTTCCGGTACGGGCTGGTGATGCCCGGCGGCTCCCGAATCGTGTTCGACCTGACCGGGCCGGCCAAGATCGCCAATTCCTACGTGCTCGATGCGGCCAATGGCCAGCCAGCCCGGCTGGTGCTGGAACTCGAGGAGGTCGACCGCGCCGCCTTCGTGCAAACTCCCCCGCCGGAAAATCGCTCCGAGCTGCGGCCGACGATCGCCGTCGTTCCCCCGGCAACCCTTCCCGCCGCGCCCGAACCGGCGCAGCAGAAGCCGGGTGCACCTTCGGACGGCCGCCCGGTCGTCGTGATCGATCCCGGCCATGGCGGCATCGACAACGGCACCCAGTCGAGCGGTGAGAGCGAGAAGAATCTGGTGCTGGCCTTTGGCCTCGCCTTGCGCGACCGGCTGGAAAAATCAGGCAAATACCGGGTGGTGATGACGCGAGACGACGACACCTTCATTCCGCTGAATGACCGGTCCAAGGTCGCCCGCAATCTGAATGCCGCGCTGTTCGTCTCGATCCACGCCGATGCGCTGCCGAAGGCCGAGGGCGACGCCCAGGGCGCCACCATTTACACGCTGTCGGACAAGGCCTCCGACGCCGAAGCGCAGCGCCTGGCCGATGCCGAAAACCGCGCCGACGCGATCGCCGGCTTCAACCTGGCGGAAGAGCCGACCGACGTTGCCGATATCCTGATCGACCTGACGCAGCGGGAAACCCGTACCTTTTCAAGCCGTTTTGCCCATCTGCTGATGAGCGAAATGAAGACGACCATGCGGATGCACAAGCATCCCCTGAAGTCGGCCGGCTTTCGGGTGCTGAAGGCGCCCGACGTGCCCTCGGTGCTGGTCGAGATCGGCTACGTCTCCAACAAGGGCGATCTCGAGCATCTCGTCTCCGAGGGCTGGCGGTCCAAAGCCGTCGGCTCGATGGCCCAGGCGATCGACACGTTCCTGGCCAAGCGGATGGCGACGGCGGGGGCCAGCAATTAAGAAGAGAATGCCGAGTCAGCTGTTAAGCCCTAGTTTGGCCACAGCGGGCGCCTTATAAAAACGAGGCAGGGGGTTCCGGAATCGACGAGAATCCCGTTCGGCGAGCGTCTTTCGGTCCGGCATCGATGGTATTGGGTAGGCCGGTGAATTCGCGACGTGAGGACGGCGCCCGTTTGGGGCGCCTTGTTTAGGCGGCTTGGGCTGATCCTGGGATTAAACGGATAAACACATAATGCGCTTGCTTGTGCGGTTCATGGGCTTCCTGTTCGCCGCGGGAACGGTGGTGTTCCTTGTCGGTGTCGGCGCCGTGGCAGGCCTGATCTGGCATTTCTCCAAGGACTTGCCCGATTACTCTCAGCTCCAGGATTATGAGCCGCCGGTGATGACCCGCGTGCACGCGGTCGACGGCTCGCTGCTCGGCGAATACGCCAAGGAGCGGCGATTGTACCTGCCGATCCAGGCAGTGCCGAAGCTCGTGATCAACGCGTTCCTCGCCGCCGAAGACAAGAATTTCTACGAGCATGGCGGCATCGACTACACCGGCATGGCGCGCGCCGGCGTGCTCTATCTCCAGAACTTCGGCTCCAACCGCCGTCCGCAGGGTGCCTCCACGATCACCCAGCAGGTCGCCAAGAATTTCCTGCTGACCAACGAGGTCTCGTTCTCGCGCAAGATCAAGGAAGCCTTGCTCGCGATGCGCATCGAGAAGACCTATTCGAAGGACAAGATCCTCGAGCTCTATCTGAATGAAATCTATCTCGGCCTCGGCGCCTACGGCATTGCCGCCGCCTCGCTGGTGTATTTCGACAAGTCGGTGAATGAGCTCACCGTGGCTGAGGCCTCCTACCTCGCGGCGCTGCCGAAGATGCCGGCGACGCTGCATCCGGTGCGCAACCGCGATCGCGCCATCGAGCGCCGCAACTACGTGATCGACCGTCTCCAGGAGAACGGCTGGATCAAGCAGGCTGACGCCGACAAGGCGCGCAAGGAGCCCTTGGTCGTCACCAGCCGTTCCAACGGTGCCCACACCTTCGCCGGCGAATATTTCGCCGAGGAAGTCCGCCGCGACATCTTCGAGCGCTATGGCGAGAAGAAGCTGTACGAGGGCGGCCTCTCGGTTCGAACCACGCTCGATCCGAAGATCCAGGTCATGGCGCGCAAGACCATGGTCGCCGGCCTCGTGAACTATGACGAGCAGCAGGGCTATCGCGGCGCCATCAGCAAGCTCGATATTTCGGGCGATTGGGGCGTGAAGCTCGCCGAGATCAAGTCGCTCTCCGACATCTCGCCATGGCGTATGGCGGTGGTGCTGGAAACCAGCGACCAGTCGGCGCGCATCGGCTTCCAGCCGAACCGCGAGCTTGGCGGCGCCGTCAGCAAGCAGCGCGAGACTGGACTCATTACGGTCGACGGCGTGCGCTGGGCGAGGCCGACCCAGGGCAACTTCAAGGGCAAGACGCCGACGTCAGTAGCGCAGGTGCTTCAGCCTGGCGATGTGATCTATGCCGATCCGCTCTACAGCAAGGAAGGACAACCGGTCGAAGGCCAGTATCGCCTGCGACAGATTCCCGAAGTCTCGGGCGCGATGGTGGTGATGGACCCCTGGACCGGCCGCGTGCTCGCGATGGTCGGCGGCTTCTCGTTCGACCAGAGCCAGTTCAACCGCGCCACCCAGGCCTACCGGCAGCCCGGCTCGTCGTTCAAGCCGATCGTCTATTCGGCCGCGCTCGACAACGGCTATACACCGTCGACGGTCGTGCTCGATGCGCCGATCGAAATCGACCAGGGCCAGGGCGCAGGTGTCTGGCGGCCTGAAAACTTCGATGCCGGCAAGTATATGGGGCCGATGACCTTGCGCAATGCGCTGCGGCTGTCGCGCAACACGGTGACGGTGCGGCTTGCCCAGGACATCGGCATGCCCTTGATTGGCGAATATGCCCGACGCTTCGGCGTCTATGACGAGTTGCCCAATTACCTGTCCTACTCACTGGGCGCCGGTGAAACCACGGCGATGCGCATGGTCACGGCCTATTCGATGCTCGCCAATGGCGGCCGTCGTGTGAAGCCGACGTTGATCGACCGCATCCAGGACCGCTACGGCCACACCATCTTCAAGCACGACCAGCGCGAATGCCGCGGCTGCGATGCGCCCAGCGGCTGGAAGAATCAGCCCGAGCCGCAGCTGATCGACCGTCGCGAGCAGGTGCTCGATGCCATGACCGCCTATCAGATCACCGAGCTGATGGAAGGCGTGGTGCAGGCCGGTACCGCGACAGTCGTCCGGGAGGTCGGCAAGCCGATCGCCGGCAAGACCGGAACCACCAACGAGGCCAAGGACGCTTGGTTCGTCGGCTTCTCGCCCGATGTCGCTGTCGCTATCTACATGGGCTACGACAAGCCGCGTCCGCTCGGCCGAGGCAATGCGGCGACCGGCGGCCATCTCTCGGCGCCGATCGCGCGCGATTTCTTCAAGCTCGCGCTCGCCGACAAGCCGGCGGTGCCGTTCAAGGTGCCGGCGGGCATCAAGCTGGTCCGCGTCGTTGCCAAGACCGGCATGCGCGCCGGTCCCGGCGAGACCGGTGGAACCATCCTGGAGGCCTTCAAGCCGGGCACGGCGCCGCCGGATAATTACTCCGTTATCGGCGTTGCCGACGCCGACGGGCGTGGTGGCGTGTCGCCGCCGCAGCAGGCGCCGGATTCCGGCTTCTTCATGCGGCCCGGCACCGGCGGGCTCTACTAGGCCAGCGGATAAGACGGACGATCGCAGCTCCGGCGGTTGCGCTTTGCAGCCGCCGCCGCTACATCCCGGTCTCAATTGTGCGCGGAACCAGTTCCGCGAAACCAGAGAACGACATGCGCCCCGAAATCGAGCGGTTGGTAGAAGAGATCAAGCAGTCAGTCGGGCTGCTGAGGAGGCATCTTTGACGTCGAGAAATCGACGGCGCGCCTCGCTGAGCTGAACAAGCTCGCAGAAGATCCCAACCTCTGGAACGATCCCCAGAAAGCCCAGAAATTGATGCAGGAGCGGACCTCGCTGGAGGACTCGCTCTCGGGCATCGGCAAGGTCGAGCAGGAGCTCGAAGACGATATCGGCATGATCGAGCTCGGCGAGGCCGAGGGCGATGACGGCGTCGTGGCCGAAGCCGAAGCTGCGCTGAAGAACCTGAAGAAGGAAGTCGCGCGGCGCGAGCTCGAAGCGTTGCTCTCGGGCGAGGCCGACCGCTTCGATTCCTATCTCGAAGTCCATGCCGGGGCCGGTGGCACCGAGAGCCAGGACTGGGCGCAGATGCTGCTGCGCATGTATACGCGCTGGGCCGAGAATCACGGCTTCAAGGTCGAGTATCTCGAAGAGTCCGAAGGCGAAGAGGCCGGCATCAAGTCCGCGACCATCCAGGTCTCCGGCCACAATGCCTATGGCTGGTTGAAGACGGAAGCCGGCGTGCATCGCCTCGTGCGTATCTCGCCGTTCGATTCCAACGCGCGGCGCCACACCTCGTTTTCGAGCGTGCAGGTCTTCCCCGTCATCGATGACAGCATCAAGATCGACATCAAGGAATCCGACGTCCGCACGGACACGATGCGGTCGGGCGGCGCCGGCGGCCAGCACGTCAACAAGACCGAATCCGCGGTGCGCCTGACGCATATCCCGACCGGCGTCGCGGTGGTCTGCCAGGCCGGCCGCTCCCAGCACAAGAACCGGGCGCAGGCCTGGGACATGCTGCGCGCGCGCCTCTACGAGATCGAGCTGAAGAAGCGCGAGGAGAAGGCCGCGGCCGACCAGGCCGCCAAGACCGACATCGGCTGGGGCCATCAGATCCGCTCCTATGTGCTGCAGCCCTACCAGATGGTGAAGGATCTGCGCACCGGGGTGCAGACCTCCGACACGTCGGGCGTGCTCAATGGCGAGCTCGACGAGTTCATGGCCGCGACGCTGGCGCAGCGCGCCTTCGGCACCACTGCAGGCGATGTCGAGGACGTGGATTAGCGATGACCCGCGTGGCCTTCATCGGGCTTGGGCGGATGGGCCATGGCATGGCCGGCCGCTATCTCGACGCCGGCTTCACGGTCACGCTGTGGAACCGCAGCAAGGCCAAAGCGGAAGACCTGATCGCGCGCGGCGCAAAGTGGGCGACCTCGCCTGAGGATGCCGCGATCGACGCCGATGCCGTGGTGACCATGGTCGCCGACGACGAAGCCTCGCGCGCGGTCTGGCTCGGCCCCAATGGCGCCGCCAAGGCCGCGAAGGCGGGCACCATCGCCATCGAGTGCTCCACCGTTTCCTATGACCACGCGCGCGAGATGGGCCGTGAGCTCGATGCGCGTGGCCTGATCTATATCGATTGTCCCGTGACGGGATTGCCGGATGCGGCAGCGGCCGGAAAGCTGACACTGCTGGTTGGCGCCGACCCGGCCGACCTCGAGCGCGCGCGGCCCTTCCTCGAACCGATCGGCTCGACCGTCAGGCATTTCGGTGCGGTCGGCTCCGGCACGGTCTACAAGCTGATCAACAATCTGATGGGCGCGATCCAGATCGCCGGCCTTGCCGAGGGCCTCGCCATCGCCGAGCAGGCCGGGCTCGATATGACGCTGGTGCTGGAGTCGATCCAGGCGGGCGTTGCCGCGAGCCCGCAGGTTCAGCGCCACTCCAAGCGCATGGTCGCCCGCGATTTCAGCGGCGCGACGTTCACGACCGCGCTGCGGCACAAGGATGCCGCCTATGCCGTGAAGCTGGCCGAGAGCTTGCTCGCGGGCAAGCCACTGGTCTCGCGGGCTGCGGTCGATGCTTACGCGCAGGCGAAGGCCGCAATGCCCGACGACGACGAAGGCAGGATGATCGAGCTGGTATCGCGGCCGAAGCAGCCGTCTTAACGCTGGCGCAGACCAGTTGCGTTTGCCGCTGATGACTTGGAATTGCAGACTTCAACGGAAATCGGGTGGCAGGATGTTGTCCTAGGCGAGCAAGCTCGCCCCGCCGAGGTGAAACCTATGTCTCCGAACGACCACCGGATCGACGCGCGGGACTGGTCGCTGCTTGCCGTCCTCTCGATCCTCTGGGGTGGCTCGTTCTTCTTCAACGGCGCCGCGCTGCGAGAATTGCCGCCTCTGACGCTGGTGTTCCTGCGTGTCGTCCTCGGCGCGGCCATGCTGCTGCCGCTTCTGCGCATGCAGGGGATCGGCTTTCCCAAGGGCGTCGCCGGCTGGACACCGTTTGTCGCGATCGGGTTGCTCAACAACGTCATCCCGTTCTCGTTGATCGCGATCGGGCAGACCCTCGTTCCGAGCGGGCTGGCGTCGATCCTGAATGCGACCACGCCGCTGTTCACGGTGCTGGTGATGGCCGCTGCGGGCGAAGAAACCTTGCAGGCGCGGCGGGTGGCTGGCGTGGCGCTGGGCATCGCCGGCGTGATCATCCTGCGGGGATCGGGAATCGAGACGCGAAGCGGGCAAGGGATCGGCATCCTGCTCTGTCTTGGGGGCGCGCTGAGCTATGGCTTTGCGGCGCTTGCCGCGCGCAGGCTGCTGAAGGACTCAGCCCCGCTCGGCACGGCGGCATTTCAACTGATGGCGTCAACGGTGATGATGGCGATCGTCGCAGGTGTCGTGGAGCAGCCCTGGCGGCACCCGATGCCGGGCCTTGCGACTTGGCTAGCGGTGCTCGGCCTCGCCGCGCTCTCGACCGCGCTTGCCTACATCGTCTTCTTTCAGATCATACGACGCTCAGGCGCAACAAACGTCATGCTGGTGACGCTGCTCATCCCCGTCACCGCCATCCTGCTGGGATGGCTCGTGCTGGGTGAGCCGATGTCCATGCACGAGATAGGCGGCGCAATCATCATCGGCAGCGCCTTGATCGTGATCGACGGACGGGCTCTGCGAGTGTTGCAGCGCGTCGGGTAAGTTCCCAGTCCGATCGTTTCACTTCGCGGAAAATCCTGCCGCTTGCCAGCAGCCGGCCACCTTGCGACACTCTCCCAAAACAAGAACGATAAAATCCAGGGAGAGACCAATGCCGGGTCGTCGCGAACACCTCGCTGCCCTCGCCATGCTCGTTGCCGGCGTACTCGTCGCGACGCCGGCTTTGGCGCAGAAGACATACGGTCCCGGCGCCAGCGACACCGAAATCAAGATCGGCAACATCATGCCCTACAGCGGGCCGGCGTCGTCCTATGGCGTGATCGGCAGGACCGAGGCGGCGTTCTTCCGGATGATCAACGATCAGGGCGGCATCAACGGGCGCAAGATCAACTTCATCAGCTATGACGATGCCTATTCGCCGCCGAAGGCGATCGAGCAGGCGCGCAAGCTGGTCGAGAGCGACGAGGCGCTGCTGATCTTCCAGGCGCTCGGCACGCCCTCGAACTCTGCGATCATGAAGTACATGAACGCCAAGAAAGTGCCGCAGCTCTTCGTTGCCTCCGGCGGCACCAAGTTTGGCGACCCGAAGAATTTTCCGTGGACGATGGGATTCCAGCCCAACTACCAGAGCGAGGGGCGGATCTACGCAAAATACATCCTCGACAATTTCCCTGATGGCAAGATTGCGGTGTTCTGGCAGAACGACGACGCCGGCAAGGATCAGTTCAAGGGCTTGAAAGATGGCCTTGGCGACAAGGCTGGCATGATCATCGCCGACAAATCCTATGAGGTCAGCGATCCCTCGATCGACTCGCAGATTGTCGCGCTGCACGATTCGGGCGCCGACATCTTCTTCTCATGGGCCGCGCCGAAGGGCTCGGCCCAGGCGATCCGTAAAGTCGGTGAGCTCGGCTGGAAGCCCAAATTCTTCCTGGCCAACACCGCAACGTCGATCGCCTCGGTGCTCAAGCCCGCCGGGCTCGAATATGCCAAGGACATCATCTCGACGGCCTATCTGAAAGATCCGACCGATCCGACCTGGGACAAGGATCCGGCGGTGATCGCGTGGCGGGGGTTCATGGACAAGTATTATCCTGATGGCGACAAGACCAACGCCAACAACCTCTATGGCTACGTGCAGGCCGAGGCGATGGCGCAGGTCCTGAGGCAGTGCGGCGACAATCTCACGCGCGACAACGTCATGAAGCAAGCGGCCAGCCTGAAGAACTTTCACACCGACCTGATGCTGCCGGGCATCATGGTCAACACCTCACCTGATGACTATTTCCCGATCGAGCAGATGCAGCTGATGCGCTTCAACGGACAGGCCTGGGAGCTGTTCGGCGACGTCATCACCGGCGAGGTCGGCCACGAGCACAGCCAGTAATCAGAGCTGGCGGCGCGAAGGGCCGACGTGCGGGGCCTAGCCGGCGCTGAGCCGCACGCCGGCACGCAAAAACTTCTGCGGATCGACGGCTTCGCCGTCGATGCGGGTCTCGTAGTGCAGATGCGGACCGGTTGAACGACCGGTCGAGCCGACGAGGCCGATGACCTGGCCGATCCTCACGATCTCGCCGACCTTGACGTTGATCTCGGAGAGGTGGCCGTAACGGGTCGACAGACCGTTGCCGTGATCGACCTCGACCATGCGGCCGTAACCACCGGACCAGCCGGCCGAGACCACCTTGCCGTTGGCGGTGACGCGCGCGGGATCGCCGGTCGCGGCGCGGAAGTCGAGACCGGTGTGCATCGCCGGCCGGCCGAGGAAGGGGTCGCTGCGCACGCCGAAGCCGGACGTGAATTCGACCTCGCCGACGACCGGCTTGCGATAGGGCACCTGCGCCAGCGTGCGATTGAGCCGGTCCAATTCGGCGCGGGTGACGTTGATGCGATAGAGCTGCTTCTCGAAGGGGCCGGCGTTCGCCGTGAGCTTCACCGGCACGAACGGACCGCCCATCGGCGCGCGCGGCACCGCGGCCTCGAGGCTGGCGAGGTTCAGGCCGAGGTCGCTGACAACGCCGCGCATCCGCCGCATCCGCGAATCCATGCCTTCCTCGACGGCGTTGAGCGCCGCGACCTGGCGGCGCTCGACCTGATCGAGCGCGTTCGTGAGCCGGACCAGGACATTGTCAAAACCCTGGTTCTTGGCGAATTGATTGACCGGCGGGGCGATCACGGCAGGTGCGCGCGATTCGAGTCGCGCCTCTCGGTCAGGCGGCGCCACGAAGATCACGGTGTCGCTGATCGGCGACGGTTTGGGCGTGCCCTGGGTCGTCTGGTTCGCCTCGCCACGCTGCGGCGCCGCGCGGGGGATCGATCCGGTCACGTCGGGCATGGCGCCGAGCGCCGTGGCCCGGGACTCCAGCGCCGTCTGGCGCTTCATGATCTGGTCGAGCTTCTGGTCGAACTGTTCCTGGTCGAGCAGTTGCCGGCTGGTGGCGCGATCGACCTTGGCGCGCAGCTCGGCGATGCGGTCTTCATAGGCGTACTGCATCTCGGCCTGGCGGGCGATCAGCCGTGTCAGCACGTCGTCGCGAAAAGCGAAATAGGTGGCGGTTGCCGCCGACCAGAGCCCGAGCAGAACGACGGTGCCGACCACGATCCAAAACACCACGGGCCCGAGGCGAACCTGCTTGCCGTGATGTTGGATGGTGTAGGCGTCGTCGGTATCGGAGAGGGGAATCGCTGCAGCTACTGCCGGAGCAGGGCGGCGGTGAAAGGACCGTCCGTGGTCGTGCGGATGATGCTGGGGGTACTGCGAATATTGGGCAGAACTTTTCGACATCGGCACTCCCGCGCCGGTCGGAACGGTTCCTTGCGGCCTCAAATTGCCGAGCAATCTGGGCCGGTCATGGTTAATTTTCCGGAAACGGGAGTGCTCGATTTTAACGGGCTGGTTAAAGACTTCTTGCTGCAGCCAGCACCTCGTCGGCATGGCCGTCGACCCGCACATTGCGCCAGATCCTGGCCACTTTGCCGTCGCTCCCGATCAGCACCGTGGTGCGAAGAATCCCGAGGAAGGTCTTGCCATACATGGACTTTTCGCCCCAGGCGCCATAGGCCTGCAGCATCTCATGGTGTTCGTCCGAGATCAGCGGGATACCGAGACCGTGCTTGTCGCGGAATTTCTCCTGGGCCTTTAGCGGATCGGCCGAAATGCCCAGCACCGCGGTGCCGGCGGCCGCGAAGTCACCCTTGAGCCGTGTGAAGTCGATCGCCTCGCGGGTGCAGCCCGGCGTGTCGGCGCGGGGGTAGAAGAACAGGACAAGCTTCTGGTCGGCGTAGTCCGACAGTGTGACGACGTTGCCACCGTCGCGAGGGAGGCGGAACGCCGGGGCCTTCTGGCCCTCGGCCAAAGCGGATTTGGCGCCGGGCGCCGTAGCCGCGGGCTTGGAGGCCTTTTCAGAAGATTTTAACCGTTTCGATGCGGCCTTATGCGATGCTGATTTTGCGCCCGTCCTGGTTGATGTGCCGGCCGATACCGGCTGTGTCTTTGCGCTGCGCGTTTGAGTCGTTGCCCGCGTTTTCACGGGCTTCTTTTTAGCGGTCAAACTGCCGGAGGGCGTTTTGGACGATTTCTTTCGGGATTTCTTGGACATACGCCTTCCTTTCGTCGCTTTCGGCGGGTCAACCAAAGCGGTATTGCAGCTCTCGTCCGGTGTGCCGGATTCGCGCCCTCGGCTGGGCAATTTTGGCGGCGCCGGAGTATGGTTACAAGGAATTCCACGCACCACCCCACTGCTCGTTGAACGCGCTCCCGGGGCGAAATGACGAACAGCAGGAACATCAGAGGTATGGCGGCAATGCCGGGGCGGGGAGCGTCTATCCCCGTCGATGGCTGCGGTCCCGGCGGCGCTCAATCCTACGACGGGCGCCTGTATCGAGAGGCAATGGCAAGGAATACGTCGCCCCAGGATCACACCCAGGATCACAATCGGGACTTCGATCGACACGCCGGCCATCACGAGCAGCCGGATTGGGACGAGGCCGACTGGGATCAGGACCAGGAGGAGGAGGCGGGCCACCGCGCACGCCGCCTGTTGTCGCGTTCCAACTCGCGCTTCCAGATCGGTAACGGCGCCTCGGCGTTTCGCCGGACACTGCCGAGCGGACGCTGGCTTCGCCGGATGTCCGTCGTCCTCGGCTCCTTGATCGTCATCTTCGTCGGCTGCTTTGGCGCGCTGTGGTGGCGGCTTGGCGCCGGCCCCATCAATCTCGACGTGGCAACGCCATGGCTCGCCGCCGCAATCGAGGACAATATCGGCCACGGCAACACCGTGGAGGTCGGCGGCACCCAGATCGAACGGACCGGGCGCGTCGGGATCGCCGTGCGCATCCGCGACATCATCGTTCGTGATCATGACCATGCCATCGTCGCCAGCGCGCCGAAGGCCGAAGTGAGGCTGTCGGGAACAGCTCTTCTCACCGGTCGCCTGCGCGCCGAAAGCCTCAACCTGGTCGATGCAGAACTCGCGATCCGGATCGCGCCCGACGGCACCGTCACGGTCTCCGCCGGCGACACCGCCAAGCCGCTCGCGACCGGCGTCGCGTCCAAGAAGGAAGCGGGGCTGCCGCCGACCTTCCCCCGCAACGGCGTGCCGCCGCCGCCTTTCGGGATGGCGCCTGCAACGCCGGATGCATCCCAGGCCGCGCCCCAACCCGCCGCGCAAAGCGGCATTCTTCAGGGGCTCGACTGGCTCGACAGCCTGAGCATGACCGGCCTCGACGGCCAGAACCTCAACGAGATCGGTCTCAAGAACGGCAATCTGATCGTCGACGACCAGCAGCGCGGCGGCAAATGGACGTTTGAGAACATCACGCTCAGCCTGCGCCGGCCGAGCCAGGGCGGTGTGGCGCTCAGCCTCGGCGAAGAGGGCGCGCATCCGTGGTCGCTGCGCGCCACGATCGGACCCAGCGAGAATGGGGTGCGTTCGGTCGATATCCGCGCCGACAAGGTCTCGACCTCGAACATCCTGCTCGCGCTGCGCGTCAAGGACCTGACCTATACGGCCGACCTGCCGCTGACTGGCGAGCTGAAAGGCGAGCTCGGCCGCGACGGCGTGCCGACATTCTTCCGCGGCAAGGTCAGCATCGGCGCGGGCAACATCATCGACACCGACACGCCCGATTATCCGATGGCGATCGACCAGGCCGAGATCAACATCGAATGGGATGCCAATCGACGGGTGCTGGTCGCGCCGTTCAAGATCCTTTCGGGCGCGAACCGTCTGACACTGCTGGCCCATCTTGAGCCGCCCAACGGCACCGTGAACGATTGGCAGCTCGGCTTCAGCGGCGGTTCGATCCTGCTCGGCGGCATCGACAACGAGCCGCCGCTCGTCTTCAACCGCATCGCGATCGGCTTCCGCTTCGATACCGACCACAAGCGCATGCTGCTGATGCAGGCCGATATCAGCAACGGCGAGATCGGCGTCGCCGGCACCGGTGCGATCGACTATTCCGGCGAGCCGCGCCTGACGCTCGGCTTTGCGGGAACGCCGATGTCGGCCTCCGCCTTGAAGCGGATGTGGCCGACGCTGGTCGTGCCTGAATTGCGCCAATGGGTGATCGAGCGGATCGAGCGCGGCACGCTCCAGCGCATCGAGGTCGGCGTCAACTCGCCGACACGTAACCTGCCGCGCAAGGGACCGCCGATTCCCGATGACGGCCTCTCGGTCAACATCGTGGCCAGCGGCGTCGCGGTCCGGCCTGTCGACGGCATGCCCGTCGTGCACGACGCCGACCTCAGGGCGCATGTGACCGGACGCACGGCCACGGTGAATATCGGCCAGGGCATTGCCGACACGCCCGCGGGCCGCAAGATCACGATCTCCGATTTCACCTTCGAGGTGCCTGACATGGCGCCAAAACCGTCGCCCTCGCGGACGCGCTTCCGCGTCGAAGGTCCGGTGCCGGCGGCGGCCGAAATGCTGTCCAATGACCGGCTGAGCGATCTGTCGTCGACCGTCGTCGACCCCAACACCAGCAAGGGCACGTTCACGGCGAATATCCAGCTCGGCCTGCCGGTCAAGGGCGAGCTGACCAAGGCGGACACCACCTACGCCGTCACCGCCGATCTCAACGGCTTCAGCGCCGAAAAGCTGGTGATGAACCAGAAGCTCGAGGCCAACAATCTCAGGATCGTCGCCAACAACGGGGGGTACCAGGTCAAGGGCGACGTCAAGATCAACGGGCAGGCGGCCGCGCTCGATTATCGCAAGGCGACCGATGGCGATGCCGACGTCAAGCTGCAGACGACGCTGGACGATGCCAGCCGCGCACGCCTCGGCTTCGACCTCAGTCCTGCCGTCAGCGGCTCGGTGCCGGTCAAGGTGTCGGGCAAGATTGCCGGCAGTCCCGACGCAACGACCAAGCTCGGCATCGAGGCCGACCTCACCTCGGTCAAGCTCGACAACATCCTCCCAGGCTGGGTCAAGCTGCCGGGTAAGGCGAGCAAGGCCACGTTCAAGGTGGTGCCGACGGCGCAATCGACGCGGCTCGAGGACATCGTGATCGAGGGCGGCGGCGCCTCGATCAAGGGCTCGCTCGAAGTCGACCCCAACGGCGACCTCATGAATGCGAACTTCCCGGTCTACTCGCCATCCGACGGCGACAAGACGTCGCTCAAGGTGGAGCGCGGTCAGGACGGCGTGGTCAGGGGCACCATGCGCGGCGATGTGTTCGACGGCCGCGGCTTCCTGAAGTCGGCGATCTCGGGCACTTCCAAGGACGACGGCAAGAGCAAGCTGAAGAACATCGACTACGACATCGATGTGAAGCTTGGCACGGTCGCCGGGTTCAACGGCGAGACGATGCGCAGCGTCGATGCCAAGATGTCGAAGCGCGCCGGGGCGATCAAGGCATTCACGCTGAGCGGCCGGATCGGCCAAAACACCCCGGTGGCAGCGGATCTGCGCGGCGGGCGCGCGCAAGGCAGCCGCGAGGTGATCTATCTGCAGACCAATGATGCGGGATCGCTACTGAAGTTCACTGACACCTACACCAAGGCGGTCGGCGGCCAGATGGTGGTAGCGATGGAGCCGCCGACATCGGAGCCCAATACCTCGCGCGAGGGCCTTATCAACGTGCGCGACTTCACGGTGAAGGGCGAGGCGCAGCTCGAGCGGGTTGCGGCTGGTTCGCCCAACGGGACCGGGAACGGCGTTTCCTTCAGTGCATTGCGCGCCGAGTTCACGCGGCAGAACGGCGCGCTCACGGTTCGTGACGGCGTGGTCAAGGGGCCGATGATCGGCGCCACGATCGAAGGCTCGATCGACTATCCCGGCAACCAGGTTTGCATGAGTGGTACCTTTGTGCCGATGTACGGGTTGAACAACATGTTCGGACAGATTCCGGTACTCGGGTTGTTCCTGGGTGGTGGCAACAACGAGGGACTGATCGGCGTGACCTACGAGGTCATCGGCACCCCGGCTGCGCCCGTGATGCGCGTCAACCCGATCTCGGCAATATTTCCCGGCGTGACTCGGAAGATCATGGAGTTCAATACCGGTAAGCAGAACTCGCCGTTCGACGATCAGCTGCCGGCGGCGCAGGCGGGCGACAGCCCGACGGGATCATCGCGGCCACTGTCGAGCGGTTGCAGCCTCGCGCGGCGTTAGCGCATGATCCGGAAAAGTGCGAAGCGGTTTTCCGAAAAAGATCATGCTCAAAAATGACCTAAAGCGCGATGACGATTCATCCTAATCTCATCGCGCTTTAGCGCGAAACCTGACTGCCGCAGCCCTGGCGCGATCAGCAATGAGCCGCTTCGTTCACCGCATCATCATGTTCGCGCTGCTCGTGGCAGTGCTGGTCCTGATCTGGAACGTGCTGGGCACGCGATAAAAAAGCGGCGCCGCGATTGTCGTGGGCGCCGCCTCTTTTCTTTGATCGAGGACGCCTTAGCGTCGCGCGAAGGCGCCGCCGGTCGCCTCGCTCTCTTTGCCCACCAGCGCATCGACGCTGACCACGCCGCCACCGGCGGCCGCGAGGTAGAGGCAAGCGAAGCAGAACAGAATCGCCGCGGTACCGCCGTTGAGCAGCGGCAGGAACACCGGCGGGCCTTCCTTCGAGATGTGGAAGACGTGACCGAGGAAATAGGCGAAGGCCATTTCACCGGAGAGGATGAAGGCCGAGAGGCGGGTGAACAGTCCGATCATCAGGGCTGCGCCAAGCACGAGCTCAATCAGGCCGGCCGTCCAGATCAGCGGCGGCGGATTGGCGAACATGGCCACCTGCGGGATGTGGAAGAGCTTGGTCATGCCGTACTGGAACAACAGCAGTCCGGTGATGAAGCGAAACAGGCTCAAGAGAACCGGTTGATAGCGAGAGAGATAAGGAAAGTTCATTGGTTTGTGCCCTCCATCCAATGCTGCGACTAGGACCGCATTCGGTACCGCCTCGCAAGCTGCGCCAGGTCAATTCACGCTGACATTTTCGTCATGACGGACAAAACACCGCAGGCTGGGGTTTCAGCCGCGAGGTGCCTGCATTTTCTTGGCGTCTACGCGCACGGCCGCCCGTAGTTCCCCGGTGACACGAATGAGTGCAGGTTACCGTCGGGAAACCTAGCGCCGCAAGGCCGGCACAATCAGAAATGGAATCATCCCCAGCACGACGCTCGCAAGTGCGAAAACGAGCAGCGCGTTGTAGCCATGGGTGGCGTCGTGGATCAGGCCGCCGCTCCAGGAGCCGAAGGCCGATCCGAGCCCGCTGCCGATCGAGATGGTGCCGTAGATGGTGCCGACCCGTTTGCCCTGGAAGATCCGCATCGCAGTCGCGCTGATCAGTGGGCCGCGCGAGCCCATCATGCTGCCGAAGCAGACGACGAAGCCGGTGAGCAGGAAGATGTTCGGCGAATACTGCAACAGCCAGAGCAGGATGATGCCGAGGATCGAGATCGCGTAGCTCAGCAGCACGGACGGCCGGCGCCCGATCAGGCCGTCGAGCGCGGAGACACCCAGCATGCCGAACACCAGCACGACGCCGGAGAAGCCCCAGGCGGTCGCGGCCTGCAGCGGCGGGAAGCCGGCGTCGATCAGATAGGCCACGATCTGGGCCGCGATCGCGTACATGCCGACGGCGGTGAAGAAGAAGGTCGAGAACAGCCCCAGAAAGCGTGGTGGCGCATCGCGCCGAGGAGTGTCCAGCCGTTGTCGACGAAATCGGGATCGGTCCTCTTCACGACATGCGGCGAGCCCGCGGCGAACAGCCGCCATGGCAGCAGCAGCAGCGGCACCAGCAGCCCCAATGCCGCAAAGCCGAACAGCTGGTAGGTGTCGCGCCAGCCGATGTGATCGATCAGGAGCTGCGAGGCCGGCAACAGCGCCAGCACGCCGCCGCCCATCGCCGAATACACCACGGACATCGCGGTCGGCAGCCGTGGTCCAAACCAGCGGCCGAGCAGGATCGAGTTCGGCACGATGCCGATGAAAGCAACGCCAATGCCGACGCAGAGGCCGATCGAGAGCTGGAATTGCCAGAGATGCTGGGCGTGCGCCGCGATCAGGAACGCCGCGCCGAGCAGCAGAAGTCCGAGCGCATAGACGATGCGTGGTCCCGAGTGATCGAACAGCCGTCCGACGAAGGGGGCGGTGAGGCCGCTGGCGAGCCAGGTGAGGGAATAGACCGAAACGATCTGCGCGCGATCCCAGCCAAAGCTCTCCGAGATCGGCTTGAGGAACACCGTAAAACTGTCGCCGAGCCCGCGCCCGAGGACGGCCAGCGTGAAGCAGAGCGCCAGCACGGTGAGTGCGATGCGCACGGCGCCTTCCGGCGCCGCCGCGACGCAACCCTTGCTCGCCTTCGCCGACGTTTCCTTGGGCGCCTTCTGATCCATTGCCATCAGGGAGCGCGCATCCGCGCGCCCTGACAAGCATCAAAAGCTCATACGCCTATGCAGGCCTGAGGAGGACGTGCTTCTTCTTGCCGAAGGACAGCTTGATCACGCCTTCAGGCGTCAGATTGCCTGCCAACAGCGTCATTTTTTCGTCGGTGACTGCGACGTCGTTGACGCGCAGGCCACCCCCCTTGATCTGGCGCCGCGCTTCGCCATTGGAAGCAACGAGCCCTGCCTTGACGAAGGCGTTGAGCACACCGAGGCCGGACTCCAGCTCACCACGCGGAATTTCCACCGTCGGCAGGCTTTCGGCGAGTGTGCCTTCCTCGAAGGTGCGGCGCGCGGTTTCGGCCGCTTCATTGGCGGCATCGCGGCCGTGCAGCAGCGCGGTCGCTTCGGTCGCGAGCACCTTCTTGGCCTCATTGACCTCGGAGCCGCCGAGCGCCTCGAGCTTCTTGATCTCGGCCATCGGCAGTGTCGTGAACAGCTTGAGGAATTTGCCGACGTCGGCATCCTCTGTATTGCGCCAGTACTGCCAGAAGTCATAGGGCGAGAACTGGTCGGCGTTGAGCCACACCGCGCCTTGCGCGGTCTTGCCCATCTTGGCGCCCGACGCGGTGGTCAGCAGCGGAGTGGTCAACGCGAACAGCTGATGCGTGCCCATGCGGCGGCCGAGATCGACGCCCATGATGATGTTGCCCCACTGATCCGAGCCGCCCATCTGCAATTTGCATCCCGTCCGCTTGGCGAGCTCGACGAAGTCATAGGCCTGGCAGACCATGTAATTGAACTCGATGAAGCTCATCTCCTGCTCGCGCTCGAGGCGCAGGCGCACGGAGTCCATGGTCAGCATGCGGTTGACCGAGAAATGCCGGCCGACGTCGCGCAGCATCTCGATCCAGTTCAGCTTGGTCAGCCACTCTGCATTGTCGAGCATGATGGCGTCGCTCTTGCCATCGCCGTATTTCAGCACCTTTGCGAATACGCCGCGGATCGATTCCTTGTTGGCCTCGATCTCGGCAATGGTGCGGATCGCGCGGGTCTCGTCCTTGCCGGAGGGATCGCCGACCATGGTGGTGCCGCCGCCCATCAGCGTGATCGGCTTGTTGCCGGACTGCTGCAGCCAGTGCAGCATCATCATGGTCAGGTAGTTGCCGATGTGCAGCGAGGGGGCGGTGCAATCGTAGCCGACATAGGCGGTCGCCTCGCCCTTGGCGGCGAGCGCGTCCAGCCCCTCGAAATCGGAGCATTGGTGGATGAATCCACGTTCCTGCAGGGTATTGAGGAAATCCGATTTAAATGCAGTCATCTGTCGGCATGCCCAACAATTCTTGGTTTACTGTTTTGGGAGCAATTTAAGGGTCTACCTGGGAACTCGATTGCTGCCCGCCACTTGGCGCTGTGGCATTATAAGATGTGCCCCTCTGGCACAAGATCGGCATCCCGGAGGGGATGTTTGAGGACGCTGATCCCATGATGTTGACGGCACTCGGTTTGATGAGCGGCACCTCGCTGGATGGGGTGGACGTCGCGCTGATCGAAACCGATGGAAGGCAGGTGAAGGCGTTCGGGCCCTCCGGCTACCGGCCCTACAACCCGGCAGAGCGTAATTTGCTGCGCCAGGCGCTGAGCGAGGCGGTGAACCTGCCGCAACGCGATGCCCGGCCGGGTATTCTGCCCCAGGCCGAGCGGGTGGTGACGCGCGCCCATGCCGAGGCGGTCGCCGCCTTCGTCGCTCAGAACCGGATGAGGCCTGAGGACATCGACATCGTCGGCTTCCACGGCCAGACCGTGCTGCACCGGCCCGAGAAGCGGCTGACGGTGCAGATCGGCGATGCGCCGGCGCTGGCCAAGGCCATCCATATCCCCGTCATGCACGACTTCCGTGCCGCCGACGTCGAGGCTGGCGGGCAGGGGGCGCCGCTCGTGCCGGTCTATCACCGGGCGCTGACGCAATCGTTGGCGCGCGAGGGGCCGATCGTCGTGGTCAATATCGGCGGTGTCTCCAACATCACCTATATCGACGGCAACGACACGCTGATCGCCTGCGACACCGGGCCCGGCAACGCGCTGCTCGACGATTTCATGTACCGCATCATGAACCAGGCGTTCGATGCGGAGGGCAAGTTCGCGGCGCTCGGCAAGGCGGATGAAGCCTGGATCGCGCGCGCGCTGGAGCTGCCGTTCTTCACGCTGCCGCCGCCGAAATCGCTCGATCGCAACGATTTCGTGGCGTTGAAGCTTGGCGATGTGCTGCCTGCCGATGGTGCTGCGACGCTCACTGCCTTCACCGCTGCGGCGATCGCGCGGGTCGTGCCGCTGCTGCCCAAGCCGCCGAAAAGCTGGATCGTTGCCGGTGGCGGTGCCCGCAACCTCACCATGCTCCGGATCCTCCGCGAGCGGCTGGCGCCCGCCACCGTCGAGGCCGCCGAGACGCTCGGCTGGGCGTCTGATGCCATCGAAGCCCAGGCCTTCGGCTTCCTCGCCGCACGCGGCCTGAAAGGTCTGCCGCTGTCCTATCCGGCCACCACAGGCGTGCCGATGCCGATGACCGGCGGGGTGATCGCGCGGCCGTGAGATCACGGGTGATTGATGCAACAGCATCGATCTTGACGGATAAATGCAAGTGCATCTATATTGGATGCAGTTGCATCGAACCGTCGGGATCGCACCATGTCCGCCTCACTCAAGCTGATCAGCCACAAGCTTTGTCCTTACGTGCAGCGCGCGGTGATCGCGTTGAAAGAGAAGGGCGTGCCGTTCGAGCGGATCGACATCGATCTCGCCAACAAGCCCGACTGGTTCTTGAAGATATCGCCGCTCGGCAAGGTGCCGGTGCTGGTGGTGACGACGGACAAGGGCGAGGTCGCGCTGTTCGAGAGCAACGTGATCTGCGAATACATCGAGGAGACGCAAGGCGGCGCGAAGCTGCATCCGGCCGATCCGCTGAAACGCGCCAAGCACCGCGCCTGGATGGAGTTCGGCTCGGCGATCCTTGGCGACCTCTGGGGGCTGGAGACCACGACGGATCCCGCGACATTCGAGAGCAAGCGCCAGGCACTCGCCGCGAAATTCGCGCGTGTGGAGGCCGCGCTTGGCACAGGACCGTTCTTTGCCGGCGAAGCGTTTAGTCTGGTCGATGCGGTGTTCGCGCCGGTCTTCCGCTATTTCGATCTGTTCGACGAACTGACCGAGCACGGCATCTTCAACGATGTGCCGAAGGTGCGGGCGTGGCGAGCGGAGCTTGCAAAACGTCCAAGCGTAGGTGGCGCCGTCGGCGCGGACTATCCGCAATTGCTGCGCGCCTTCCTTGTTCGGCACGATGCTCATCTGCTCAAGCTCGCGGCCTGAGCACATGTCGCAATCGCTGGCCTGGCTGATGCTGGTGATCGCTGGCGCGCTCGATGTCGGCTGGGCGATCTCGATGAAGTACGCGGAAGGCTACACGCGCGTGGGCTGGAGCCTTGCTTCGCTCGTGCTGCTTGCGGCTTTTGTCTTTCTGCTCGGACGTGCCTTGAAGGTGCTCGAGGTCGGCGTCGCCTATTCGGTGTGGACCGGGATCGGCGCCGCCGGCACGTTCCTGATGGGTGTGGTGCTGTTCGGCGAGGCGCTCAGCGCGATGAAGCTTGTCGGTATCGTGCTGTTCCTGACGGGGATTGCCGCGCTGAAGCTGGCCTAGAGCTCCGCGGCCATCTTCGCTAGCGTTGCGACGGTGTTCATGTTGCGCGCGGTGCCGGCCTTGGCGGCGGGGATCACGAGTTTTGACGTCCCCATGCCGGCGCCGTAATGCACGTAGATCTCGCGGCCGCCAAGCCTGACCTCTTCGTCCTTCTGACTGCGAATGCCGGCGAGCGTGTCGGCGGGCGGCGCCTTGTCGAGGAAGATCGCGACTGTGCGGTTCGGCGCCATCTTTGGAAAGGGATTATTGGCCAGGACGTCTGCCATCTCGGCAGCGCTGCGCACGAGCACGCCGACCGGCGCGCCGGCGTAAGCGTGCAGACGCTTTTCCAGCGCGGCCTTGATGGCGGATTCCGATTTACGGCTGGTGAAGACCACGTTGCCGCTGGCGATGTAGGTGCGCACGGCGCCAAAGCCGAGCTCTTCGCACATCGCCTTGAGCTCGGTCATCGGCAGCTTGCCGGTGCCTCCGACATTGACCGCGCGCAGCAGGGCTACAAACGCGGTCATGTCAGAGCATGATCCGGAAAAGTGTGAAGCGGTTTTCCGAATAGATCATGCTCAACAAGAGTCTTACCGCACGTTGGCGAGGCGCATGTCGAGATAGGCCGTGATGGTTTCCATCAGCGGCTCGAGCTTGGCGTCGAAGAAGTGGTTGGCACCGGGAATGACCTGCTGGTCGATCACGATGCCCTTCTGCGTCTTCAGTTTCTCGACCAGCGTGTTGACGTCCTTCGGCGGCACCACGGCGTCCTTCTCGCCATGCACGATCAGCCCCGATGAGGGGCAGGGCGCGAGGAACGAGAAGTCGTAGAGATTGGCCGGCGGCGCGATCGAGATGAAGCCCTCGACCTCGGGACGGCGCATCAGCAGTTGCATGCCGATCCAGGCGCCGAAGGAGAAGCCCGCGACCCAGCAGGCGCGCGCCTCAGGATTGATGGTCTGCGCCCAGTCGAGCGCTGCCGCCGCATCCGACAATTCGCCGGTGCCATGGTCGAACGAGCCCTGGCTGCGGCCGACGCCGCGAAAGTTGAAGCGGAGCACCGAGAAGCCGCGATGCGCAAAGGCGTAGTAGCACTGGTACACGATCTGATGGTTCATCGTGCCGTGAAACTGCGGATGCGGATGCAGGATCATCGCGATCGGCGCGTTCTTCTGCTTGGCCGGGTGATAGCGGCCTTCGAGACGGCCAGCGGGGCCGGCAAAAATGACTTCGGGCATTGATGATCTCTGGATTGACTTGCTGGAAAGCGGGTCCTTGGCAATCAACCGATTGTGGCCTCATCGGCGGATGCCGACGAAAGCGCGAATGGAAGGACGAGAAGGCCGTGCGCCTTGCGGTGATGCGCAGATGGCGCGCGGTGACTTGACGGTGCGCGTTCTAACATAGGCAGCGGGGCAAAAAGCAAGCATCTTCGACATCTGCCAATCTGCTCAAGACCTTAGCGGGTCATGGCAATGCGACGTCCGGCATGGTCGGGATCGAGCAGGCAGATTGCGGAGGTTGGCATTGAGGCGGCAAGCATTTGGAATCACGATCGTTTTATCGGCTGCCGGCCGATCCGAGCGGCGATTCACACGGGCGCGGCACGGCTTCCGAGTGCGGCGACGGCGGGCCGGTAGCGGCGGCTGCCGCCAAGCGTCCTGCCGTTGTCGAAGGTGAGTTCGAAATCCCCCGACGGCTTGAAGTCCACGCCGCTGACGCGGTCGAGATTGGCAAGCCGGGTGCGGTGAACGCGCACGATGGCGAAACGGGCCAGCTCGCTTTCTGTCGCGGCAAGGGTCCCCCGGATCAGGTGCTGGGTGCCGTTGGCAAGGCTGTATTCGATGTAATTGCCGGCGGAGGCCACCCACAGGATGTCGCGCGGCGCGACTCGAATCCGGCTGGTACCGTCCCGCAGCCAGATCAGGTTCGACGACGGTTGCTCCAGCGAAGCGGCCGGATTGGACTGGGGTTCCTGCGCGGCCTTGCGCAGTTCGCGGCGGCTTTCGAACAGCCAGAGCGTTGCCCCAATCAGCAATGCTGTCACAGCATCCTTGCGGAACTCGTAGAGGACGAACGCCGGCGAGAAATGGAACTCGTAAGCGCCGCCCGCGAGCCAGAGCAGGAACTTCCGCAAGCCCACCATGCCGGCGACGTGGAGCGCCGAGAAGCCGAGCAAGGCGACTGCCGCGATTCCGATCCGCGCCGCGATGCTCGTTGTCCGGCGCATGCGCCGGACCGACAGCATCAGAATCGGCACCAGGGCCAAGATGACGACGATGCTCGTCATCTCCCAGAACAGGCGCCGGCCGATATCGGCGCTGTCGCCGCGCCAAGCCGCGTCCTGTGCGCCGGAGAGCGCATTGACGATTCCGACGATGAGCGCGATGGCGGCGATCGCAGCGAACGTCGCCCAGTCGCCGCTGATCCCGGCGCGCCAACCGCTCGTCCCTGAGGACGACGCTTCGTCCCCTCGCGTTCGGTTCTGATCCCAAACCGCCTCGACGCGCTCCGCTTCCGGCGCATTTTGGCCGTCAGCCATGGCCCCAAACCCACTGATATCGAGAGCCTAGGGAGCAGAGATCCATGTCAACATCACAGCAGGCATCAGGTTCGGAACGACGCATCGATCTGGACTGGGTACGGATTTTAGCCTTTGGGCTGTTGATCTTCTACCATGTCGGCATGCTCTACGTGTCCTGGGGATTTCACATCAAGAGCGAGCACCGGCTGACCTTTCTCGAGCCGGCCATGCTGGTCCTCAATCCCTGGCGGCTGTCGCTCTTGTTCCTCGTCTCCGGGGTCGCCAGCCGCTTTATGCTGAGCAAGGTCAGGCTCGCGGCGTTCGCCCGGGCCCGGTCGGTGCGGCTCTTGATCCCGCTGATCTTTGGCATGGTCGTGATCGTGCCGCCGCAGTCGTATCTCCAGATCGCCGAGAGCTTCGGTTACCCCGAGGGGTTCGCCGACTACTACCTCCATCACTATCTGGCGTTCAGCGCGCAGTTCTGTCCGAACCCCTGCATCGTGCAGCCGACCTGGAACCACCTCTGGTTCGTGGTCTATCTCTGGGTCTACACCATGTCCCTGGCTGGCGTGCTGGCGCTGTGGCCGGCGGCCGCCGATTGGATCGGCCAGAGGCTCGCGGCCCTGCTCGCCGGGCCATGGTTGCTGGTGCTGCCGTGCCTGCTGTTCGCGGCCTGGCGGCTGTTCCTGTCGCCGATTTTCCCCTCGACGCATGCCCTGTTCGGCGACTGGTACAACCACGCCGACCATGCGACCGCGTTCTTGATCGGCTTCCTGCTCGCACGCGAGGGCGGCATCTGGCGCGACATCGAGCGGCAACGATGGGTGGCGCTGTCGCTAGCAGCCGTTTGCTTCACCGTCTTTGTTCTCGCTTACGCCGGCTTGTTCCCGCGCTCGCCGATGCTCCAGTGGATCGCCGGTTCGGCCTATGGCAGCTACCAATGGATCGCGATGATCGCCGTGCTCGGCTTTGCGCGCCGCCATTTGACCGCTGATGGCCCGGTGCGCCGCTACCTGACCGATGCGATTTTTCCCTATTACATCGTCCATCAAACCGCGATCATCATGATCGCACACGCGCTGCGAGGCAGCCGGCTGTCTGCGGCAAGCGAGGCCGCCATCGTGATAGCAGGCACGGCGCTCGCCTGTGCGGCGAGCTACGAGTTCGCGCGGCGCATCGGCTGGCTGCGTCCGTTGTTCGGTCTGCGGATGGAGCCGCGTTCCGTCGCCGGGATCGCGCGACAGCAGCCGGCCTGATGTGCGGCAGCGCCCGATTGGCGAGCGGACAAAAGGTGCTAAGAGGGCGCCATGCCGAGCCGTGTCTATCTCGACTGGAATGCGACCACACCGCTGCGCACCGAAGCGCGCGCAGCGATGCTGGCCGCCTATGAGCTGATCGGCAATCCGTCCTCGGTCCATGCCGAGGGGCGGGAAGCGCGGCGGCTGGTCGAGGAGGCGCGAGCCGCGCTGGCGACGGCGGTGGGCGCGCTGCCGCGGAATGTGATCTTTACGTCGGCTGGAACCGAGGCCAATGCTCTGGCGCTGTCGCCCGGCCTACGCGGCCGATCGGGCGAGCCGGTGCGGCGGCTTCTGATCTCTGCCGTCGAGCATGCCTCAGTGCTGGCGGGCGGCCGGTTTCCGGCTGAGAGCGTCGGCCAGATCAGGGTCACGCGATCCGGCGTCGTTGATCTCGATCACCTCCGAGAATTGCTGAATGTTGGCCCCCCAGCGCTCGTCTCGATCATGGCGGCCAACAACGAGACTGGTGCGCTTCAGCCGGTGGCCGAGGCGGCAGGGCTGGTCCACGAGGCCGGCGGTCTTCTGCATGTCGATGCGATCCAGGCGCTGGGCAAAATTGCATTCAATCTTAACGCGGTAGGCGCCGACCTTGCGGCCTTTTCTGCGCACAAGATCGGCGGGCCCAAGGGCGTCGGTGCCCTGGTCGTGGCCGAGGGGCTTGCCGGATTGGAACCGGTCCTGCGCGGCGGCGGGCAGGAGCTCGGCCGGCGGGCTGGAACCGAGAATGTCGCGGGGATCGCGGGCTTCGGCGCGGCGGTGAAAGCCGTCCTTCAGGCTCTGCCTGAGGATGGGGAGCGGATGGCAAGCCTCAGAGATCGCTTGGGAAATGGTCTTCACGAAATTGCCGGAGCGACGGTCTTCGCCGAAGATGTGAAGAGGTTGCCCAATACCGTCTTGTTCACTGCGCCCGGGCTGAAGGCCGAGACCGCCGTCATCGGCTTTGACCTCGAGGGCATTGCCGTATCCTCGGGTTCCGCCTGTTCCTCGGGAAAGGTCCAGCCGTCCCATGTACTTTCGGCGATGGGGTATGATGCCACCGTGGCCCAGGGAGCGGTGCGCCTTAGTCTGGGCTGGTCCACGGGACCTGAGGACATCAATAGGGCGTTAGAGGCTTGGCGAAAGCTCGGTAATACCCTACTTAGAGGCTAAGCGACGAAACACGGCTTGAACCGTTCTAAGCCCGTGCTTTCCGCACAGAAACATCGTAATAGTCGTTCGAGTTTGATCCACCGTGGTCCTTGAAACCACGAGCGGAGGATGGAATGCCAGCCGTTCAAGAGACGGTCGAGCGCGTCAAGCGCATCGACGTCGACCAGTATCGTTATGGGTTTGAGACCCTGATCGAGTCCGAGAAGGCCCCCAAGGGGCTGTCGGAAGAGATCGTCAAGTTCATCTCTCAGAAGAAGAATGAACCCGCCTGGATGCTGCAGTGGCGGCTGGAGGCCTATCGCCGTTGGCTGACCATGCAGGAGCCGACCTGGGCCCGCGTCGATTACCCGAAGATCGACTTCCAGGACCTCTATTATTACGCGGCGCCGAAGCCGAAGAAGACGGTGACCTCGCTCGACGAGATCGACCCGGAGATTCTGAAGACCTACGAGAAGCTCGGCATCCCGTTGCGGGAAGTCGCCATGCTGGAAGGCGTCGAGCCCAAGGTGGGCGAGGAAGATCCGGCCAGGCGCAAGATCGCGGTCGATGCGGTGTTCGATTCGGTCTCGGTTGCGACCACGTTCAAGGCGGAGCTGAAGAAGGCCGGCGTGATCTTCATGCCGATCTCGGAAGCGATCCGCGAGCATCCTGAACTGGTGCAGAAATATCTGGGCTCGGTGGTGCCGACCTCGGACAATTTCTACGCGACGCTGAACTCGGCGGTGTTCTCCGACGGCTCGTTCGTCTACGTGCCGCCGGGCGTGCGCTGCCCGATGGAGCTGTCGACCTATTTCCGCATCAACGAGCGCAACACCGGCCAGTTCGAGCGCACGCTGATCATCGCCGACAAGGGTTCCTACGTCTCCTATCTCGAAGGCTGCACCGCGCCGCAGCGCGACGAGAACCAGCTGCACGCCGCCGTGGTCGAGCTCGTCGCGCTCGATGACGCCGAGATCAAGTACTCGACGGTGCAGAACTGGTACCCCGGCAATTCGGAAGGCAAGGGCGGCATCTACAATTTCGTCACCAAGCGTGGCGACTGCCGCGGCGCCAATTCCAAGATCTCCTGGACCCAGGTCGAAACGGGATCTGCGATCACCTGGAAATATCCGAGCTGCATCCTGCGCGGCGATAATTCGCGCGGCGAATTCTACTCGATCGCGATCTCGAACGGCTTCCAGCAGGTCGATAGCGGCACCAAGATGATCCATCTCGGCAAGAACACGTCGAGCCGGATCATCTCCAAGGGCATCGCCGCGGGCAAATCGCAGAACACCTATCGCGGTCTCGTCACCGCGCACCGGAAAGCCTCCGGCGCGCGCAACTTCACCGCCTGCGATTCGCTGCTGATCGGCGACAAATGCGGCGCGCACACCGTGCCGTACATCGAAGCGAAGAACTCCTCGGCGACGTTCGAGCACGAGGCGACGACCTCGAAGATCTCCGAGGACGTGCTGTTCTACTGCATCCAGCGCGGCCTCAGCCAGGAAGAGGCGGTCGGCCTCGTCGTCAACGGCTTCGTCAAGGACGTGCTGCAGCAACTGCCGATGGAGTTCGCGGTGGAAGCGCAGAAGCTGATCTCGATCTCGCTCGAAGGGTCAGTCGGCTGATTGCCGACCCCAGCGGTGCGCTCACGCGCTCCAACATGAATTGAATAAACTGGACACCAAAATGGCTTTGCTTGAAGTGAAAGACCTCAAGGTTCGTGTCGAGGAGCGCGAGATCCTCCATGGGCTGACGCTGACCGTGAACGAGGGCGAGGTGCACGCGATTATGGGGCCGAACGGCTCCGGCAAATCGACGCTCTCGCACGTCATCGCCGGCAAGCCCGGCTACGAGGTCACCGACGGCCAGATTCTTTTCAAGGGCGAGGACCTCTTGGAGATGTCACCCGACGAGCGCGCCGCCAAGGGCGTGTTCCTGGCGTTCCAGTATCCGGTCGAGATTCCCGGCGTCGCCACCATGACCTTCCTGCGCACCGCGCTGAACGCGCAGCGCAAGGCCCGCGGCGAGAGCGAGTATTCGACGCCGGACTTCCTGAAGAAAGTCCGTGAAGTCTCGAAGTCGCTGAATATCCCGCAGGACATGCTCAAACGCGGCGTCAATGTCGGCTTCTCCGGCGGCGAGAAGAAGCGCAACGAGGTGCTGCAGATGGCGCTGTTCGAGCCGAGCCTGTGCATCCTCGACGAGATGGATTCCGGTCTCGACATCGACGCGCTGCGCATCGCGGCCGACGGCGTCAACGCGCTGCGTTCGCCGAAGCGCGCGATGGTCGTCATCACCCACTATCAGCGGCTGCTCAACTACATCGTGCCCGACGTGGTGCACGTGATGTCGAGGGGCCGTGTCGTGAAGAGCGGCGGCAAGGATCTGGCACTGGAGCTCGAAGCATCCGGCTACGCCCAGTTCGAGGATGCCGCGTAAGGAATTTTGCGATGAACGTTGCTGTGGCAAAGACCGGGAACGGCCGCGCGGTGAGCGATCTCTTCGCCAGCGCCGAAGGCCGCTTGCCGGGTTCGCCTGGTGTGGCAGCACTGCGCCGCGAGGCGTTCGAGACCTATGAGCGTCTCGGCCTGCCGCACCGCCGGATCGAGGAATGGAAATACACCGATTTGCGCGCACTGGTCGGCGAGGTGCTGCCGCTCGCAGCCGCGCCCGATGCCGCCGCGCTGAAGCGCGCCGCGGAGGCGGTGAAGGCGCATGCGATTGCGGGCGCCCGCAAGCTGGTGCTGGTCGACGGCGTGTTCGCGGCCGACCTGTCGGACGTCAAGGCACTTGCGTCCGAGGTCAGCGTCAAGACGCTGCGTGAGGTTCTCGCGAATGAGGCCAACCCTGCCGCCGGCGATCTCCTCCGGACCGCCTCGACCGATGCGGTCATCTCGCTCAATGCGGCCCTGGCGACGGACGGCGTCGTGGTTTCGGTGGCCGACGGCACTCATTTGTCGGCGCCGATCCAGCTTATCCATATCGCGACGGCGGCCGGCGCGTCCGCGTTCACCCGCTCGCATCTGCGAATTGGCAAAGGCGTGCGTGCTACTCTCGTAGAGACCTTCGTCGCGGCCGGGAAGGCGAGCGGCTACCAGGTCAACGACGCGGTGATCCTCTGGATCGGTGACGATGCCGACGTCGCGCATATCCGCCTGATGGACGACGCGCCTGATGCGGTGAACGTCTCCTCGCACTTCGTCACCGTCGGCGCCGCCGTGAAGTTCAACTTCTTCAACATGACGACCGGCGCTGCGGTCAGCCGCTTGCAGGGCTTCATCACGCTCTCAGGCGAGGGCAGCGAGCTCTCGGCCAATGGCGTCAACCTGCTGCAGAAAACCGAGCACGGCGACACCACGCTGGTGGTCGACCATGCCGTGCCGAACTGCGTCAGCCGGGAAACCTTCCGCGCCGTGATCGACGACCGCGCTCATTCGGTGTTCCAGGGCCGCATCATCGTCCGTCCCGACGCGCAGAAGACCGACGGCAAGATGATGACCCGGGCGCTCCTGCTCTCGGACGAAGCCGAGGCCGACAACAAGCCCGAGCTGGAAATCTTTGCCGACGACGTCTCCTGCGGCCACGGCGCCACCGCCGGCGCGCTGGACGACAGCCTCTTGTTCTACCTGAAGGCCCGCGGCCTGCCGGAGAAGCAGGCCCAGGCGCTGCTGATCCAGGCGTTTGTGGGCGAGGCGATCGAGCAGATCGCTGATGATGTCTTGCGCGAGCACGTGATCGGCATTGCCGAGCGCTGGCTGGAGCGGCGGTCATGACGACGCATCCCGCAGTCAAGAACGGCGCCTATGACGTGGCGCGCGTGCGCCAGGATTTTCCGGCGCTCGCCATGCAGGTCTACGGCAAGAAGCTGGTCTATCTCGACAACGCGGCGTCCGCGCAGAAGCCGAGCGCCGTGCTCGACCGCATGACGCAGGCCTATACGAGCGAATATGCCAACGTGCATCGCGGGCTGCATTACCTCGCCAACGCGGCGACGGAAGCCTATGAGGGCGGCCGCACCAAGGTTGCGCAGTTCATCAACGCGCCCCGCACTGAAGAGGTGATCTTCACCCGCAATGCCACAGAGGCGATCAATCTCGTCGCATCGTCCTGGGGCGGGCCGAACATCGGAGAAGGCGACGAGATCGTCATCTCGATCATGGAGCACCACTCCAACATCGTTCCCTGGCACTTCCTCAGGGAACGCCAGGGTGCGGTGATCAAGTGGGCGCCCGTTGACGACGAGGGCAATTTCCTCATCGACGAGTTCGAGAAGCTGCTGGGCCCGAAGACCAAGCTGGTCGCGATCACGCAGATGTCGAACGCGCTCGGCACCATCGTGCCGGTCAAGAACGTCGTGAAGATCGCGCACGGCCGCGGCATTCCGGTGCTGGTCGACGGCAGCCAGGGCGCGGTGCATCTGCCGGTCGACGTCCAGGACATCGGCTGCGACTTCTACGTCTTCACCGGCCACAAGGTTTATGGTCCCACCGGCATCGGCGTGCTCTGGGCCAAGTACGACCATCTCGTCGCGATGCGTCCCTTCAACGGCGGCGGCGAGATGATCCGCGAGGTCTCGCGCGAGATCGTCACCTATGGCGATCCCCCGCACAAGTTCGAGGCGGGAACGCCGGCGATCGTCGAGGCCGTCGGCCTTGGCGCTGCGATCGACTACGTCAATTCGATCGGCAAGGAGCGCATCGCCGCGTACGAGGCCGACCTCACGGCCTACGCCCAGGAGCGCCTGCGCGAGATCAACTCGCTGCGGCTGATCGGCACGGCGAGGGGCAAGGGCCCGGTGATCTCCTTCGAGCTCAAGGGCGCGCACGCCCATGACGTCGCCACCGTGATCGACCGCCAGGGCATCGCGGTGCGCGCCGGCACCCATTGCGTCATGCCGCTTTTAGAGCGGTTCAACGTCACGGCCACCTGCCGGGCCTCGTTCGGCATGTATAATACGCGGGAAGAAGTCGATCATCTGGCACAGGCGCTGCTCAAAGCGCGGGATTTGTTCGCATGAGTGACACGGCCGAAATCAAAGCTAGTCCGATGGAGACGCATTCGGCGTTGCCGCCGGAGGAGACCGAGCGTCTGACCCGCGAGATCATTGCCGGGCTCAAGACCGTGTTCGACCCGGAAATTCCCGCCGACATCTATGAGCTCGGCCTGATCTACAAGGTCGAGATCAAGGATGACCGTTCCGTCGACGTGCAGATGACGCTGACAACGCCGAACTGCCCGGCCGCAGGCGAGCTGCCGACCATGGTTGAGAACGCGGTCGCCAGCGTGCCCGGCGTCGGCGTGGTCAACGTCAAGGTGGTCTGGGAGCCGGCCTGGACGCCGGAACGCATGAGCGACGAGGCCCGCCTCGTGCTCAACATGTGGTGACGGTCTCAACGCGCATTGAATTTCGTTCTGCAACGGACCACATAAACAACATGACCCAGGCAACTCCAGCTTCGACACCAAAGCCCCGGCGCCCGCGCCCGCAGGTGATGCGGCTGACGGACGCTGCTGCCCAGCGCATCAGCGAGCTGACCCAGCGCGCCGATTCCGAGATCGTGGGTTTGCGCGTTGGCGTGAAGAACGGGGGCTGCGCCGGCCAGTCCTACACGGTCGAATACGCCCACGAGATCCGCCCGACCGACGAGGTCGTCGAGGACAAGGGCGTCAAGATCCTGGTCGATCCCAAGGCCGTGCTGTTCCTGCTCGGCACCGAGATGGACTACAAGGCCGACAAGATGCAGGCCCAGTTCGTCTTCAACAACCCCAACCAGATCTCCGCCTGCGGCTGCGGCGAGTCCGTCGAGCTGCGTCCGGCCAAGATCGACGGGTAAGCCTCTTTCGTCATTGTGAGGAGCACTTGCGACGAAGCAATCCAGACTGTCTCTGCGGCGACAGTCTGGATTGCTTCGCTTCGCTCGCAATGACGGCGGTGGTATCAAGGCTGGCTTGCTTGCCTCGGGAAGCCAACCATGGATCGCGAATTTCTGATCGACCTGTTCGCCGATTTCGGCCCTGTCGCCATCCGAAAAATGTTCTCCGGCTACGGCATCTCCGCCGACGGCATCAATTTCGCGCTCGCCTTGCGAGCCGGCCTGTTCTTCCGCGCCGACGAGGTGACCATCCCGGATTTTGAAGCCGAGGGCTCGAAGCCGTTTCAGTATTCGACCCGCGCCAAGACCGTGCTGGTGAACTCCTACTGGGAGCTGCCGGCACGGCTGTTCGACGATTCCGAGGAGCTGGCGCAATGGGCGAGGGCGGCGCTCGCCGCCGCCCAGCGCGCCAAGGTCAAGAAGCGGCCGAGGGGGAAGAGGGCGACGAAGAAGGCGGCAAACAAGCCGACGAAGAAAATCGCGACGAAGAAGAAATCGGCCAGAAAATTAGCCAAGAAGACGGTGCGGTAGGGCGGGCAAAGCGCAGCGTGCCCACGACGCAAGGATGGTGGGCACGGCGCAAAGCGCCTTTGCCCACCCTACGAGACCATTTGCTCAATCGACAGCCCTCGTCAAACCTACCCGCATGTCCTTCGCCACGAACACGCAGGTGCCGTCGGTGATCACGCGCCCATCCGCAATGCCGAGCACCAGCTTGCCGCGGCGGACCATGCGCATGGTGACTTCGTAGCGCACGGATCGCGTCTGCGGCGTGATGGCTCCCGTCACCTCGACTTCGCCGACGCCGATGGCGCGGCCCTTGCCCGGCGAACCCGACCAGCCGAGCCAATAGCCGATCATCTGCCACATGGCGTCGAGCCCGAGAGTGGGCGGCATCATCGCGTCACCGCGATAGTGGCAATCGAAGAACCAGCGCTCAGGCACAATATCGAGCTCGCCGACGATATGGCCCTTGCCGTATTCGCCCCCATCCAGGCTGATCTCGGTGATGCGGTCCATCATCAACATCGGCGGGGCCGGCAATTGCGCATTGCCCGGGCCGAAATAACCGCCTTCGCTCGATCTCAGAAGCTCGTCCTTGGTGTAGGACGGTTGCGGCGTGTGAAAATCACGGGGATTGGGCAAGCGACGGGTCCTCGCGATCACTTACTTTGATGCGGCGAGGAAGATGTTGGTCGTCGGATTGGAATGTCAAGCGGAGCCGGACCTCGCAGCCCGTATCAGGCCACCCGGCCGTGCTGCTCGACCGCAAACTCCGGATCGACTTCGCAGATCACGCGATTGCGGCCGTTGCGTTTGGCCGCATAGAGACAGGCGTCCGCGCGCTCGATCAGCGCGTCGGTGTCGTCGCCCTGCTTCAGCAGGGAGACGCCGACCGAAATGGTCACGCGGCCGAGAATTTCGCCCGTGGACTTCTTCTTCAATTCCTTCGCCATCACGGCGCGGCGGATGTGATCGGCGACGGTGAGAGCCTGGCGCAGCGCCGTGTTGGGCAGCACCACCGCGAATTCCTCGCCGCCATAGCGCGCGGTGATGTCCTGGCCCTTGATGGTCTGCTTCAACGACAGGCCGACCAGCCGGAGCACCTGGTCGCCGGTGAGATGGCCGTAGGAATCGTTGAACGACTTGAAATGATCGATATCGAACAGCAGCAGCGACAGCGGCTCGCCGCTCGCAAGCGCGCTCTGCACCGCCGTGCCGATCATGCGGTCGAAATATTTGCGGTTGCCGAGGCCCGTCAGCGGATCGGTGAGGCTTTCGGCGCGGATTGCCTCCAGGCTCTGCTGGAGATTGCTGATCTCATTCTTCGAGAGCGTCAACCGGTCTTCCAGCGCCTTGTTGGTATCGCGCATCTCGCTGGTCGAGTGCAGCAGCTTTTCGACGATGGTCTTGATCTCCTCGCGGCTCTTGGCCGAGGATAGCTGCGCCGTCGCGTCCGACAGGCTGGCGTCATAGGAGCCAGTCATGCCGAGCGCATCGCCCAACACCTTCACCACGTTGTCGATCTCACCGATGACGCGCGCGCCGACCTTGTCGATACGATCGGTCGTTTTGATGTGGGAGAGGTAGGTGTCGTAGATCTGCTCGAGATCGGCTTCGGACAGCTTGCCGTTGCGGGCCAGCGTCTCGTTGATGATCTTGTTGAGCGGCGCGTTATAGCCGGTCGCGTAGACGTACCAGATCTCGTAATTGCGGGGAATTGCGGCTTGCTTCAGCGATCGGATCTGACCGAGCGCAACCTCGGCGAACGCCATCGTGCGTTCGTGTTCGTCGAGCATTTTGACCACGGAACATACCCCACAGCGGTCGGTGCGCCCATCGACCACGGCAATGCTTAAATTATGTTCGTAGGCTAACGGACGATGATGAACGGTCGGTAAACGTTCGACCGCTCAACTCACGCGTGTATCGCGGGGTCAGGCTCCGGCGGGAGAGCGGACCGGACGCAACAGAAACGCTGGGAGATGCGAGTGATCGCCTGGCTCGGTGTCGGCTTCCCGCTGCCGCCGCGGCTCGGGGCGGCCGATCGACGGTACGTGGGAATTGTTGGCCTGTTGGCGCGAGCCATGGCGCCCCTCGGACGACGGCCTTGCTTCGCGCTGCGGTCGTGCCTCGCGTGCCGGCCGCTCGCCGGCGGGCCGTGCTTCCGCCTGATGTCTGGCCTCGCCGCGCGGCTCGTGGCTGCGCTCACGATCGCGACCGCCGCGCTGCGGCTTGCCGCGTCCGCCGCGGGAACGCTCGCGTCCACGCTCCTCGCGCGGGCGATCACTTTCGCCGCTGTTGGCGTGCACCTCGTAGTCGCCTTCGGCGCGCGGAATGCTCTGGCCGATCAGCTTCTCGATCGCGACCATCGACTTCTGGTCGAGCGGCGTGACGATCGAGATCGCGGTGCCGGTGCGGCCGGCGCGTCCGGTACGGCCGATGCGGTGAACGTAGTCGTCGGCGTGGTGGGGAACGTCGAAATTGAAGACGTGGCTGACCTCGGGAATGTCGAGGCCGCGGGCGGCGACGTCGGAGGCGACGAGGAGGGGAAGCTCGCCCTTGCGGAACTGGTCGAGCGCGGCCATGCGGGCCGGCTGGTCCATGTCGCCATGCAGGGCGCCGACGCTGAAGCCGTGCTTCTGAAGCGATTTGTGGACGATCGCGACCTCGCGCTTGCGATTGCAGAAGATGATCGCGTTCTTGAGATCCTTGGCCTCGCGCAAGAGGCGACGGAGCAGCTCGCGCTTCTCATGCGCCTCGCGACCGGCCGGGACCTGGGACTGCGTGACGGTGACGGCGGTGGTCGCGGGCTTGGAGACTTCAACCTTCTGCGGATTGTGCAGGAAGGCCTCGGTGATGCGCCGGATTTCCGGCGGCATGGTCGCGGTGAAGAACAGGGTCTGCCGCGTGAAGGGGACCAGCTTGCAGATGCGCTCGATATCGGGAATGAAGCCCATGTCCAGCATGCGGTCGGCTTCGTCGATCACGAGCAGCTCGACGCCGGTGAGCAACAGGCCGCCGCGCTCGGTATGGTCGAGCAGCCGGCCCGGTGTGGCGATCAGGACGTCGACGCCGCGCGTCAGCTTGGCATCCTGGTCGCCGAACGAGACGCCGCCGATCAGCAGGGCGACGTTGAGTTTCTGGCCGGCACCGTAGCGGTCGAAGTTTTCCTTCACCTGCGCCGCGAGCTCGCGGGTCGGCTCCAGGATCAGCGTGCGCGGCATGCGGGCACGGGCTCTGCCCTTTTCGAGGATGGTGAGCATCGGCAGCACGAAAGCTGCGGTCTTGCCGGTGCCGGTCTGGGCGATGCCCAGCACGTCCTTGCGTGCGAGGACGTGGGGGATCGCCTGTTCCTGGATGGGGGTGGGGGTGGTGTAACCGGTGGCCGCCACTGCGGCGAGGACTTTTTCGGACAGTCCGAGATTGGAAAAGGACATTGAGCCTCTGGTCGAAACCGCCGTTCGGAATCGAGGGTAAAAAGGCTGTCGCGTTCCACCCCGAAACGGCGCGCTCTCAAAGAAGCTGGGGGTGCTGACTCACGCGAACAAAGCGCCAGGCTCAGGAATCGCTCTTCGATCTGAGCCGCGTCGCCTCGGAACATAGGGCGGAATCGACCAAAGTCAATGGAGCAGGCGCGGGAAGGTCCTAAAAACCCTAAGGTTTTTGCCCAAATAGCGGGCGCGGCTCGGCTTTTCGGCTGCGGCAGCCGACGGGGTGGTTAACGGCCTCCTGTGGCCGGGCGCGGAAATCACCGGGCGCCATGCCATAGGCGGCGTTGAAGACGCGGTAATAGGTTGCCAGGCTCTCGAAACCACAGGCGGCGGCGATGTCGGCGATCAGCCGGTCCGGCGCTTCGCGCATCAGCTGGCGGCTTCTTTTCAGCCGTTCCTCAGTCACGGTCTGCCAGAAGCTGCGCTCGGCAACCTCGAACAGCATATGCAGATGGCGCACCGAGACGCCGAGCAGGTCGGCCACCCGTGAAGGCGCCAGATCCGGGTCCTGCAAATGGCGCGCGATCAGGCGCCGCGCCAGCGACAGGCGGGCGGTCCGGAGCGCCGCCTGTCCGCGCCGGCTGCCCGGCCTGACGATGCCGCGCTCGATCAGTGCCAGATGCCCGAGCGCCTGCACCAGCGGGGCGGCGTCGGCCGAGCCCTCAATCGCGGCCGCCTCGCCGAGATCGGCAAAACAGGCATCGAGCAGGGGCGCCAGCGTGGCATCGTTGAAGGTCTTGGGCGCAAGCTCGCGCATGCGCCTGTCCTGTGTCGCAAGGCCGCTGACGGGGATCTTCAGGATGCGCAGATGAAAGCCTGAAACGCCCAGCGGCCGGGTGCGGTAGGGCAGGTCGGTGTGGCTGGTGGCAAAGCTGCCATTGGCAATGGCGAAATCGCTCGAGCGCATGCCGCCGAACCAGCCGCCGCCGCCAAGCTGCTGGTAGACGCAGATGCTGTCGCTCGGCGCGTTGTTGATGTCGGACGGGCTCCGTTCGACCGCATAGGACGAGGCCTTCAGCTCGACGAGGCCGCCGGGGCCGACCTGGCTCAGCGAGAATTCCCCGTAAAACCCCGTGCGCTGCTCGCGCTCGAGCTCAGCGGTGACTCCGAACAGACCTTTTGCGCGCACCTCGCGCCAATAGTCGAAGCGGTCCTGAGGTTCGACTTCGTCGGTACACCAGCGATACACGGCAGCCCTCACACGCGCGCAATTGCCAAGAAGAAGCAGATTCCAGCAGAATCTGCCATAGGCCAGAGGATGGGACCGCGCCGATGGACTGGTTGAACCGCGGCCGTGGCTGGACCGACTATCAGAGCAAAGGCGCAAGGGGCCCGACCGGAGCCATGCTGCAAGGGGAATGTTAACATGACGCGTCGGCTTCTGAGAATTCTGGTGGCCCTTGGTGTGGCGGCGAGCCTCACAGGGGTGGCAAGCGTTGCACATGCCGAAAAGCGCGTCGCGCTCGTGATCGGCAACAACGACTACAAGAACGTGCCGAAGCTCGTGAAGGCCGTCAACGACGCCCGCACCATGGGCGACACGCTGAAGCAGCTCGGCTTCCAGGTGATGGTCGCCGAGAACCAGAACCGTCAGCAATTCACCGAGACGCTGCTCGCCTTCGACCGGGCGATCGAGCCGGGCGACACCGCGTTCTTCTTCTATGCCGGCCACGGATTCGAGATCGCGGGCCAGAACTATCTGTTGCCGACCGACGTGCCGGCGGCGACCGAGGGCCAGGAAGAGCTGGTGCGCGACGCCTCCATTCTCGCCGACCGTGTCGTCGAGCGTCTCCAGAACAAGAAGGCGCGCACCTCGATCCTGGTGTTCGACGCCTGCCGCAACAATCCGTTCGAGCGCGCAGGCACGCGCGCGGTGGCCGGCGGCGGGGGGCTCGCGCCGATGACGCAGCTGCCTGAAGGCGTGTTCTCGGTGTTCTCGGCCGGCCCGCGCCAGACCGCGCTCGATCGTCTCTCCAACGACGATGCCAATCCCAACTCGGTGTTCACGCGCACCTTCGCCAAGGAGCTGCTCCAGCCCGGCGAGAACCTCGTGCAGGTCGCGCAGCACACGCGCCGTCTGGTCAGCGAGATGGCCGACACCGTCAGGCACAAGCAGGTGCCTGTCTATTTCGACCAGATGGTCGACGACGTCTTCCTCAGCGGCGCGGCGAAGGATGCGGCGGCCGCGGCGCGGCCCGCCGATCCGCCACCGCAAAAACTCGCCTCGCTGCCGCCGGTGTCGGTGCCGCGCGTGCCGAAGGAAGAAAGCACCAATGCGCCGATCGCGAGCTTCTCCCGGCACAATGGCGGCTGGAGCGTGACGTTCTCCTTCGCCGATCCCACCATTGGAATTTCATGGCGCATGGCCGGCAACGGGGATTTCCGCGAGACCGGCTTTATCGATACGCTCGACCCTCGTACCCGCAAGCGGATGCCGAACCCCTCGATCGAGCTGCCGACGGATGCGCAGGCCGGCACCATCGAGGTCCGCTACGTCGATGCTTCCGGCGAGATGCAGGGGCCGTTCCCGATCAAGTTCGATCCCGAGGCGGCGCTGATCCGCGACCAGCGCAAGATCCTCGACATGACCGCGACGAGCTGGCTGTCGTTCCGGCAGTTCAATGGGCTCCTGGTTTATTATTCCCACCTGGTGTCGTACCGCTGCGCGATCCGCGAGGCGCGCATCGGCATCGACACGGCGGTGCCGGACAGGGTGCTCAAGCTGCCGCCTTGCGATCTCCGCGATCCCTCGGCCATCACCGCCGGCATGCTGCTCTATGAGAAACTGCCGCCCGCGACGCAGTTCATGTCGGTCGAATTGACCTACCGTGACGGCAGCGTGTCGGAGGTCAAGAGTTTCCGCACGGCGAACCGCAGCAACAATTAAGCGGTTCGGTTTGCGCGGTGAGGCGGCTTTGATTTCTGCCGATCCTCTGCCGCACGGTGCGTTGAAGTTTCGGGAGCGAGAGGAAATACGCGAAGCGTATCCAGGCGCTCGTAGGGCAGGAGCCGGAGGTCGGCGCCGCCGTGGTCGGGCGTATCCACGATCAGGATTTCCTCCGCCAAACCTTCGTAGAAGGCGCGGAAATGGGTCTTGGAACGAAGCACGATGATGTCGAAGTCTTCAGGGCGCAACCCGAACACGCCGAATGCATCACCATCGACCGCGAACGCAAAGGCGCTAACGACGCTCACCGATACGCCATCGACGTCGAGCAAGGCCGTCATTCCGAGGTCGACGGGCATGCCATGCATGTAGGACCCCGACACGCGGTATGACTTGGGGCCAGCCCACAGCACGCGTGCGATCACGTCCAAGGTCGGTCCCGCCTTCTCCGAGCTGTGGCCGCCAAGCTGAAGCTTCACCATCGCGCCAACACCGGCATCGAACGCCCTCTGCGCCGCGGCCGCATCCCAGAGGAATGGCACGGCAGACCTTGCGACGCGACGCTTCAGCAGCTCCGCCAGCAAGTACGTGGAATCGTTCATTCGGTCCGCGTGCTCGACCAGGACGTATGGACGTCCCTTTGCGTCGCGCCGTGTGAGGCCTGCGCACGCCCGGGAGACCGCTGACTCCGCGGTGTAGACGTCGAAGGGCCTGTAAAGCGCGTGCCGTTCGCGCCAGACCCGGTCTGACAGATGGTCCGCGATCCTCTGAGCGCGCGCGGGGTCGCCGTCCGTGACGCACAGCGCCGAGAAGCCTGCATTGTGCGCGTCCGCATAGGAAAAGCCCGCCATCAGCGAAATGTCGGTGTAATGCTGGCTGTCGTGTTCGATCCGTTGTCCTTCCTCGATAATGTCCGCCAGGGGGCGCAGCGCGGTCGCACTGAAGATCGACGGAACGAGCACGCCCGGCTTAGCGATTGCCCATGCCGGCGAAATCTCTCCCCGCAGCGTGCGCAGCATGCAGAGGGCGGCCCGGCGTCCCGTGTCACCCGTGTCCGTGTGCGGCGATTTCCGATAGGCGAACGCCGCGGTCGCGTTCTTCAACGTGTCCGCGTCGATGTTGCCATGGTAGTCCAGGGCGACGATCAAGGGTTTGTCTTTCCCTAAGACGCCACGCACCGTGTCGATGATGAAGCGCTCAGGGTCTGGATAGGATGCCGTCCAGCACGCGCCGTGGAGGAAGAGCAGCACGCCATCCAGGTCCGGGAGTGCGCGGATACTGACTGCCATCTCGTCCGCATAGCGTCTGACCGCCTCGTCGGTCGCAGGTCCGACGGCGCCGAGGGCGGTGTGGACGAGGGGGACCAACTCCACGCTGTCCTGTTCGCAGACGTCGATGAAGCCTCCCATCACCGTGTTCGTACCTCGGAGCTCTTCGACGATGCGATTCCCGCGCAGGGCCACTTGCTCGAAATCGTCCCAGGTCGAGGCGACCGGCAGAAAACTCACGGACTCAATATGAAATCCGGCGACAGCGATCCGAAATGGCTTGCGCGGGCGAGGGTCGGGAAGACGGGGAATTGGAGCCTTGTAGAGCACTACGACACCTCCTAGGCCGAGACGACAGGCCGGGCCATCAGGTGCCGCGGAATCGCAAAGATCAGTCCGGCCGCGGCGAATAGCCCGATCGCCAGCAGCGAAACGCCGGCCGTATTGCTGCCGGTCAGTTGACCGAGAAGGCCCAGGATCGTCGGACCGGCAAATCCGGCAATGGCCGCTCCGATATTGACGAGCCCCGCACCACTGGCCGCAGCGGTCCCGGCAAGCACGCGCGATGGCAGGCTCCAGAACATGGCGAGCGTGCACTGGATGCCGGAGATGCCGACGGTCAGGCACAAGAGGGAGAGCGCCGGCACGTCTCGCATTGTCACACTTGCGACCAGGGCGACTCCGCCAGCGATCAGCGGCAGCGCGGTATGCCAGAGCCTCTCGCCGGTCTTGACCGAGTGGAACGAATTGATCAGCATCGCGCAGGCGGCGACGAAATAGGGTAGGGCAGTTACGACGCCGATCTGGAAGTTCGTCAGCCCGCCGATGGACTTGATCATGCTCGGCATCCAGAACACGAGGCCGTAATTGCCGAGGTTGTAGAGAAACGTTGTCGCGAACAGAATCCAGAGCGTCGGCTCACGCAATGCAGGTAACAAGCTCGTTTGTTTGTCCCGGGATTCCTGGGTGAGCTCCCGCAGCACCAAAGCCTTCTCGCCGGGTGTCAACCATTCGACACCGTCCGGTCGTTCGACAATCGATTTGGTCGCGAACAGCCCGAGCAATATCGCCGGCAGCCCTTCGAGCAGGAACATCCATTGCCAACCCGTCAGGCCGTAGCCGCCGTGGGTCGCATCCATGATCCAACCCGACATCGGGCCGCCGACGATCACCCCGAGCGGCAGGGCGAGGAACAGCAGGGACATCACCTTGCTCAGCCTGTAGGAGGGAAACCAGAGGCTGAAGCAGGCGATCACGGCCGGGAAGAAGGCGGCCTCCGTGACACCGAGCAGGAATCGAAGCGCGTAGAAGCTGGCCTCGTCTCGGGTCAGCAGCGTCGCCACGGAGACGAGCCCCCATGCGATCATCGATCCCGCGATGCACTTCCTGGGGCCGTGGAGCTGAACCAGATAGCCCGCGGGCACCTGGAGCAGGAGATATCCGATGAAGAACAAGCCTGCACCGAGGCCATAGGCGGCCTCGCTCAGACTGAGGTCGTGGACCATGCCGAGCTTGGCAAATCCGACGTTCACCCGGTCCAGATAGCCAAAGAAATAACAGACCAGAATGAACGGAACGATACGAAGCACGATCTTCCGATATGTGGCATCGGCCTCGGTCACATCGGATGATGCGGCCGCCACAATCGGCATTGACGAGGCAAGTTGCTGCTGGGTGGGCATCGGTGCTACCTGTTCCCTTTGGTTCGGCTATCCCGGGGATCGTAGGAACCGTCATCATTGAGGTCCAATGCGGGTTCGCTTGCGACTGATGAGAGCGCCGCATGAAAGTCGAGAACGCTGAACTCGAGGCCTTCGTGATCGCGGCAGAGCTGCTGAATTTCCAGCGCGCCGCCGAGAAGCTTCATCTCACCCAGCCCGGTCTGTCGCGCCGGATCCAGAAGCTGGAGCAGACGCTGGGTGTCGAACTGTTCAGCCGCACCACGAGGTCGGTGGTCCTCACCGGGGCCGGACGCCACTTCCTTCCAATGGCTCGCCAGCAGATCAACAACCTGAACGGAATGCTGGATTCGATCCGCGAGGTCGCTGAGAAGCGCTTTGGCAAGATACGGGTGGCCAGCATCCCTACCGTGGTCTGCCAGGCCTTTCCGTCCTTGCTGAAGACGTTCAGCGGGCGTCATCCAAACGTCGGTGTGCAGGTCTTCGACGGCAATCAGGACTTTGTCGTTCGCCACGTATTGTCGGGCTTGGCCGAATTCGGGATCGGCGTTGACCCCGGGGAAGATCCGGATCTCACGTTCACGCCGTTGCTGGCTGATCGCTTCGTTCTGGCCATGCACAAGGATGACACGCTCGCCGCTCGCCAGGAGATCACGCTGCAAGAGCTTCAGGCTACGGCAAAGGTTCGGCTCGTCATCGGCGGGCGCGACAGCGGCAACCGTCTCCTGCTGGAGGTATTGCTCGGAAATGCCGCCCTGAAGCTGCGATGGTTTTACGAAGTCGAACACGTCTCCTGCATCCTCGGATTGCTGGAAGCGGGTGTCGGCTGCGCGATCCTGCCGGCGACGGCGCTGCCGACAAGCTCCGGCTCCAACATCCGGGCCATTCCGATCGCTGCGCCCGAGATCAAGCGGACCGTGGGCGTCGTTCGGCACCGGTCCTTGAGCATTTCACCGATGGCCAGCGAGTTCCTCGATCTGGTGACCCGTCATCTTGGTTCCGGCACGGTGAGCCAATGAACGCGGGTAGCGAAGTAAAGTGGTGCTGTTATCCTGTTTACGGATCCACTTGCCAGTGAGGTCAGGATCATGGCGGCAGCGACCTCGGATCAATCCGCATCACGTTCCATAAAAGTCCGTTGCTGCATCGTTGGCGGCGGACCTGCGGGCATGATGCTCGGCTATCTCTTGGGACGCGCCGGCATCGACGTCGTGGTGCTGGAGAAACATGCTGATTTCTTCCGCGACTTTCGCGGCGACACCGTGCATCCCTCGACACTTCAGGTGATGGACGAGCTCGGCCTCATCGACGGCTTCCTCAAGCTGCCGCATCAGCGCTTGCAGAAGATGGACGGCCTGTTCGGTGGCACCAAGGTGCGGATCGCCGATCTCAGCCGGCTGAACACGAAATACCCTTTCATCGCCTTCATGCCGCAATGGGACTTTCTCAATTTCCTGCGCGAGGCCGGCAAGCGTTTCTCCTCGCTCGAAGTGCTGATGAGCACGGAGGCTGTCGACCTGATCCGGCGGGGCGAGACCATCGCCGGCGTCCGCGCAACGACGCCAGACGGTGACGTCGACATCGAGGCCGATCTCACCATCGCCTGCGACGGCCGGCACTCGACGGTGCGCGAGCGCGCAGGCCTTGCCGTCGAGGAGATCGGGGCGCCGATGGACGTGCTCTGGTTCCGCGCGGGCCGCAGGCCGGACGAGACCGAGAACCTGTTTGCGCGCATCGAGCCCGGCAAGATGATGGTCACCTTCGACCGCGGCGATTATTGGCAATGCGCCTATGTCATCGCCAAGGGACAGTATGATGCGGTGAAGGCGAGGGGACTGGGGGCGCTGCTCGACGATGTGGTGCGCATGGCGCCGGTCCTCAGGCACGGCATCGCCGACGTCAAGAGCTTCGATGACGTGAAGCTGCTGACGGTCGCGATCAACCGTCTGAGCCACTGGACGCGACCCGGGCTGCTTTGCATCGGTGACGCCGCGCATGCGATGTCGCCAGTCGGCGGCGTCGGCGTCAATCTGGCCGTGCAGGATGCGGTCGCGACCGCAAACCTGCTCGCCGAGAAGCTGATGCGGGGCTGCCCATCCGAGGCTGAGCTCGATGCCGTCAGGCGTCGCCGCGAATTCCCGGTGAAGATGACCCAGGCGATGCAGGTGGTCGTGCAGAACAACATCGTCAGCAGCGCGCTGAAAGGCACAGGTCGGCCGTTCAAGGTGCCGCTGATCCTGCGCCTGATCTCCGCTTGGCCGTGGCTCCAGGGCATTCCCGCGCGCTTCATCGCCATCGGTGTGCGGCCCGAGCACGTGCATTCGCCGGCATCCTGACGCAGCGATTTGATAGGGATAACGCCGCGTTAAATTGCGGCGTCCGCGTTGCGCGCCAGCAACAGCGGTCCGGGATTCAAAGACCGCCAAATGCCAATCCGGCGCCTTAACTTTGTTGATTCAAATTTGAGTAAGAACTTGCGTGTGAGCGTGCGCCCATCAAAGGACACGGGATGTACCATGCGTAACAAATTGATTGCCGCCTTCGCCTGCACGACCGCTCTGGTTTCGACCGGCGCTGCTTCCGCCGCCGATCTCGCCGCGCGTCCTTACACCAAGGCGCCTGCTTACATCGAGCCGTTGTTCAACTGGACCGGCTTCTATGTCGGTGGCCACATCGGTGGCGCCTGGACCAACGAGCAGTTCATCAACAACGGGACCGGCGCGCCGTTCGGCGACCTCGTTCCGGGCCAGGGCTATCGCCAGCGCGGCGCCGGCATCATGGGCGGCGCCCAGATCGGCTACAACTGGCAGGCCAATAACTACGTGTTCGGCATGGAGGGCACGATCTCCGGCCTCGACAACAAGGGCACCGTCGTGAACACCGCGTTCGGTGCGGGCGATGACGTCTTCACCTGGCGTACGAACGTTCTCGCGACCGTCGTCGGCCGCGCCGGCTTCGCCGTTCAGAACAACCTGTTCTACGTCAAGGGCGGCTATGCCGGCGTGAACAACCGTCTCAACGTCAGCGACACCGTCGGCGTGGCTCAGGGCTCGGGCGGCCAGACTCACTGGGCCAACGGCTGGACTGTCGGCGCCGGCTGGGAATACGGCATCACCCGCAACTGGATCGTCGGCCTCGAGTACAATTACGCGGCCTTCGGCAGCCAGACCTATCAGCTCGGCGGCCTGTCCGGAAACTACACCTTCGACGCCAAGCCGCGCGACATCCAGTGGGCGGTCGTCCGCGCCAGCTACAAGTTCGACGCACCTGTGATCGCGCGCTACTGAAACCGAAAAAGAAAACGGTCAGTGCCAGACTTCAAAGCCCCGGGCGTCGCCCGGGGCTTCTTTCTTTTGCGAAATTAAGCGCAATCCCCGGGACCCGGGATCGGCTGACGCGTGCGATCTTTTTTCCCGAAGCGAAGAAGAGACGTCGCGCCCTACCTCGTGGGATTGACGCCAACAGGACTATGATCCTTTTGCGTGTATAGGTCGGTATGTCTGACCTTTGCGTGCGGAAAAGGTCACTGTTTCGCGGATAGTGCATGCGAGCGAGCGGGAACTGCAGATTGTGCCTCGCTGCCCGAGATGCGCTTTGTATAAATCGACTCAACGGAGCGTTCGCTCTTGCAGTTCTTCCAGGGGGGCATGGATGAAAAAGACATTTGCTTTGACAGCAGGAATGTCAATTCTGCTTGCGATTTCGGGCGCGGCGTCCGCCGCCGACATGGCGGTCAAAGCACCGCCGATGGTTCCGCCGCCGGTGTTCAACTGGACCGGTTTCTACATCGGGGGCTTCGTCGGCGGTGCGGTCGCAGACCGCGACGCATCCGCGAGCGAGCCGGCCAATGCCGCCGGTTTCTTCTACAACGGGACGGGGCTCAACACCCCCTATAGCCTCGGCGCGAGCTTCATCGGCGGCGGCACGATCGGCTACAACTGGCAGAGGCCCGGCACCAACTTCGTGCTCGGTATCGAAGGCGAGGCCGGCTATCTTCACCTGAATGGGTCAAGGCAGGACGTCAACGCCGCTGCGTTTGGCCTCGCGCTTCCCGATAGTGTGAATACCACCCGCATCGGCGATGCCTATGGGGTGATCGCAGGGCGCGCCGGGTGGGCCGTCAACCAGGCATTGCTCTATGTCAAAGGTGGCGTCGCTTTCGTCGCCAACTCCTACAGCTTCAATGATTCCTGTGTCGGCGCTGGCCCGCCCGGCTGCGGCGGTGGCGCGCTCATCACCCGCCACAGTGACACGCAGGTGACCTACGCGGTCGGAGCTGGTGTCGAGTATGCCTTCAACACCAATTGGTCCATCAAGGGCGAGTATCTCTATCTCGGTACGCAAAAGACATATACCCAGTCCGGCGTCCTCACCGCTGGAGGCGGCGTTGGGACCGTGTACACCAACAGCAACTCCGACCCAGGCGTTCACACGGGCAAGATCGGCGTCAATTATCGTTTCGGCGGCCCGGTGGTCGCAAGGTACTAGTCTCTCCGGAGTTGCGCTGCCTACGAAGCCCCGGCTGATGCCGGGGCTTTTGTCGTGAGAACGTTCGTTACGCCATCACCGAGAAGCCGCCATCGACCGGGATCGCCGTGCCGGTGACGAAATTCGAGGCTGATGAGGCGAGGAACACGGCGATGCCCGCGAAGTCGTCGATGTCGCCCCAGCGTCCCGCGGGGGTGCGCGCGAGCACGCGCTCGTGCAGCCCTGAGACCTGCTGTCGCGCACCGCGCGTGAGATCGGTGTCGATCCAGCCCGGCAGGATCGCGTTGACCTGGATGTTGTCGGGCGCCCAGGCGTTGGCGCAGGCGCGCGTGTACTGCACGATGCCGCCCTTGCTTGCCGCATAGGCGGTCGCGAAGCTCGCGCCGAAGATCGACATCATCGAGCCGATGTTGATGACCTTGCCGTTGCCCGATGCCTTCAGGGCCGGATAGGCCAGCTTCGAGCAGACGAAAGCGCTGGTGAGGTTGGTGTCGATCACCTTGTTCCACTCGTCGAGCTCGAGCTCGTGCGGCGGCTTGCGGATGCTCATGCCGGCATTGTTGATCAGGATGTCGATGCGGCCGAGATCTCTGACGACGCGGTCGATCATCGCCGCGACCGCGGCCTTGTCGGTCACGTCGGTGGTGACTGATATCGCCTTCACGCCGCGCGCCTTGAGATCGGCGACGGCCGCGGTCGATTTGGCTTCGTTGCGTCCGACCACGGCGATGTCGGCGCCGGCGTCGGCGAGCCCATGCGCAAGGCCGAGCCCGATGCCACCATTACCTCCTGTGACGATCGCGACCTTGCCGCGGAGATCGAACCGGTTGGATGTCATGCTTTTGCTTCCTGGTTTCTTTTATTGGTTGCTCTGCCAGATCAGGACCAGCCCGAAGCCGGCCATGGCCGCGCCGTAGCCAGCCCATTGCAGCTGGTTGATCATGAAGCTCGATCGCGGCCAGGCGAGGGTGCCCGTACCCTGTCCGATCCAGAGCAGCCCGACAGCGAGGGCAAACAGGCCTGCGACTAGCAGAATTCTGCGCATGGATTCCTCCCTGTCGGTCTGATTCTGTCGCGACCCCCGGCAGGAACGATCGCCGCCGGTCACGAAAACTTCCCGCAAGACTAGCCGTAGCTTCAGTTCGGATACAATGGCCGCGGACGCGAGACCGCGGGGAGGATGTCCGTGCGCAAGCTGATCTCGAGGCGCAGGGTGATTTTGGGCACGGCTGCTGCGGCCGTCCTTGTCGCTGCTTATGCCGGTATTCCGCGCCAAGCGGATCTGCGGGCTTTCGATCCGGCCGAAATGGCCCGGCTCGAGACCGCGATGTGGCGCGACTATTACGACAAGCGCTATGCCGCGCTGTTCTACCATCTCTACGCCTCGACGCGGACGCAGTTCGGCTTTTCTCTGCTTAGGAGCCTGCATATCGCGTTCAGTGCCGCCGAGGCGGCCAAGATGTTCCAGCCGACGCACTCACGACAGGAAGCCAATGCGGCGCTGCCGGCTCTCGTGGCCTACTATCGCGATTACGCGGCGGCCGCGCCCGTGGCGTTTGACGTGGAGCAGGCAGCCCGGCTCGAGCTCGATTGGTGGCAGGCTCGGCGGGAGGCGGTCGGTCCCCGTGACTACGGCCTGACCATCGCACGCGTGGCCGCGCTGACCTATGGCAAGAGCGTCGACGACGCAGGGATCAGGCACTTTGGGGTCACGCGGGCAGACGCCATGGCGTTCCGCGATGCAAAGGGCGAAGCTATCACCGAAGCCGATTGGGTCGCGATCGAAACCAAGCTCGTGGACGCCTACCAATCGTTGAAGGCGAGCGTTGCGCACTAGCAAGGCCCACAACGAAAAAGCCCCGGCGATGCCGGGGCTTTGACGCTCGATCGTGAGATCGGATCAGTACTTGGCGACGACCGGACCGGTCCAGTTGAAGCGGTAGACCAGCGAGGTCGAGATGGTCTGGTTCCAGCTGTTGGCGCGGATGCTGTTCACGCCGGTCGGCAGGTTGGTTGCGTCGACGATTTCGTCCCGGGTCTTCGCGTCGTAGAAGGCCGAGCGGTATTCGGTCTTCATGAACCAGCCGGGCGAGGAGATGCCGAAGATGTTCAGGCTGTTCTCGACGCCGCCGCCGACGAACCAGCCGTTGCGGTTGTAGCCGTTGAGGTGGAGGCCGGTCGGGCCGCCAGCCAGGTTGGTGAAGCTGGTGCTGCCGAAGTGGGCGCCCGAGTAACCGCCGTTGACGTAGGACAGAACGTTCGGCGCGACCAGCCAGCCGAGGCGAACGCCGGCGGCCCAGGAGTCTTCCAGCTTCTGGCGGCCGGTGAGGCCGAGGATCGGATCCTGCACCGTGCCGCGGATGCTGCCGAACTGACCGTCAGCGAACACGCCGGCGACCCAGGTGCTGTTGAACTGCCAGTCGTAGCCGAGACCGACGGTGCCGAACCAGCCCGAGCCACCCTGACGCTGGGTGATGGTGAGGGGGGTGCCGGTCGTCGTCGAGACGATGCTCTGGTCGGAGTTCGAGAGACCGCCGCCGGCGCCGCCGAAGACGTAGAAGCCGGTCCAGTTGGCAACCGGAGCAGCCATCGGGGCCTTCACGTAGGGACGGGCAGCCAGGTCGGCAGCGGAAGCCGAACCGGTCATCGCCGCAACCGCCGTCAGAGCGAGTGCAATCTTCTTCATGATTAAATCCCCAACCTTGGCAGGCGCGAGCGCACTGAAGTCCGTGTGATCTGATGCCCGGACTATAGACGGTTCTCGCCGAAATGCTGTTGCAGGGCAGGCACAGTCGCCGGAAAACGCCGGTCGCCCGGGTTGCATGACGTCGTCATAGGAATCCAGAAAATGTGAGTGATTTCATATCATTGCATGTGTTTTGAGATTCGTGGCCCGGGGTAGGTTTTCGTTAGGAGTTCGCCTTTGTCCGAAATGCAGGCAATCCTGCCTCAACCGTGGCGCTGCCTGGCCCCTATGAGTCGCCGGCTGAGTCGCACTCTCGGGAGACGGATCGCCGTGGTTGAATAACCGGGAAGGGCCGGTGCAGCGCCCCCAAAATGAAAAAGCCCCGGCCTGAGGCCGGGGCTTTTGAGAGGGAATCGTAGGGTCATACGTCGAGCAGCTCGTCGCTGGCGAACTCGGCCTTGTCGGAGATGAAGGCAAACCGCGCTTCGGCCTTGGTGCCCATGAGGCGCTCGACCGAATCCGCCGTGGTGTCGCGGTCATCAGGCAGCAGGACCACCTTGAGCAGCGTCCGCTTGCTCGGATCCATGGTGGTTTCCTTCAGCTGCGCCGGCATCATCTCGCCGAGGCCTTTGAAGCGGTTCACCTCGACCTTGGCGTTGGCGTTGAAGGCGGTCTTGATCAGCTCGTCCTTGTGCTTGTCGTCGCGCGCGTAAACCGACTTGTTGCCGTGGGTCAGCTTGTAGAGCGGCGGCACCGCGAGGAAGAGGTGGCCTTCGTCGATCAGCTTCGGCATCTGCCGGTAGAAGAAGGTGATCAGCAGCGAGGCGATATGCGCGCCGTCGACGTCGGCGTCGGTCATGATGATGATGCGCTGATAGCGCAGATCCTCTTCCCGATAGTGCAGAAGCTGTCCGCAGCCGATTGCCTGCACGAGATCGGAGAGCTGGGCGTTCGCGGTGAGCTTGTCCTTGCCGGCGGAGGCCACGTTGAGGATTTTTCCGCGCAAGGGCAGTACGGCTTGGGTCTTGCGGTCGCGCGCCTGCTTGGCGCTGCCACCGGCCGAGTCACCCTCGACGATGAAGAGCTCGGAGCCTTCGGTGCCGGCATCGGTGCAGTCGGCGAGCTTGCCGGGCAGGCGCAGCTTCTTGCCCGCCGTCTTGCGCGCCGTCTCCTTTTCCTGACGGCGACGCAGCCGCTCCTCGGCGCGGTCGATGACGAAGTCGAGCAGCCGGTTGGCCATGTTCGGATTGCCCGACAGCCAATGGTCGAACGGATCCTTCATCGCCTGTTCGACGATGCGCTGCGCTTCGGCAGTGGCGAGACGATCCTTGGTCTGGCCCTGGAATTCAGGCTCGCGCACGAACACCGAGAGCATCACAGCGGCGCCCACCATCACGTCTTCCGAGGTGATGGACGAGGCACGCTTGCCCTGGCCGACGCGCTCGGCGTGATCCTTCAGGCCACGCAGCAGCGCGCTGCGCAGGCCCGATTCATGCGTGCCGCCATCGGGCGTCGGCACGGTGTTGGTGTAGGACGACAGGAAGCCGTCGGCATCAGCGGTCCAGGCCACGGCCCATTCGCAGGCGCCGTGCGCGCCGTTGCGGCCTGACTTGCCGGAGAAGATATCGGGATGCACCAGCGTGTCGGCGTGGATCGCCGCGGCCAGATAATCCTTGAGGCCGCCGGGGAAATGGAAGGTTGCTTCCGCCGGCACGTCCTCGACGCCCTTGAGCAGCTCGGGCGCGCAATTCCAGCGGATCTCGACGCCGCCGAACAGATAGGCCTTCGAGCGCGTCATCTTGAACAGGCGCTGCGGCTTGAACGCGGCCTTAGGCCCGAAGATGTCCGTGTCCGGCTTGAAGCGAACGCGCGTGCCGCGGCGGTTGTTGATCTTGCCGAGATCCTCGAGCTTGCCCTTGGGGTGGCCGCGCTCGAAGCTCATGCGGTAGAGCTTCTGGCTGCGCGCGACCTCCACCTCGAGACGCGAGGAGAGGGCGTTCACCACGGAGATGCCGACGCCGTGCAGGCCGCCGGAGGTCTCGTAGACCTTGCTGTCGAACTTGCCGCCCGAATGCAGCGTGCACATGATGACTTCCAGTGCCGACTTCTTCGGGAACTTCGGATGCGGATCGACCGGGATGCCGCGGCCGTTGTCGGTGACGGTGAGGAACCCGTCAGCGGAGAGTTCCACGCCAATGAAGGTTGCGTGCCCCGCCAGCGCCTCGTCCATCGAGTTGTCGATGACTTCGGCGAACAAATGATGCAACGCCTTTTCGTCGGTGCCGCCGATATACATGCCAGGCCGGCGCCGCACCGGTTCCAGGCCCTCGAGCACCTCGATGTCAGCGGCCGTGTAATCGGCCTCGCCGCCACTGGCGCGCGGGGCGGCCTTCGCGGCGTTTGCGCGCCCCTTTGGCTCATTGCCCTCGAACAAATCGTCTTTGGCTTTCGTTTTCAACTGTTTGGACATATATCTTGATGTGTTTTGAGGGCCGCGGAGGCGGCGAATCGGTTGGCCTGACTATGCCACTTCTGGCTCCCAAAGGTCACTGTTGGGCAGACCCGGCGCTGTGGGTGGGAGTTAATGCCGGCAATTTTACGCCGCAAGCTGGCCAAGTCCCGGCAATTTGACGCCTCGGTCGGTTCCAGCCTGGTCTTTGTGACTTGATGTCACACAAGTCCTTGGCTTACCAGTCTTTCCTATCTGGCAGGACCTCAAGGCGGGGCGGGAAGGCTATTTTTTGAATGGAGCAGTTTGCGCATGCACTGGCCGATTTCGTGCGCCTCCATCAGGCCTGGGCTGCTCCGATCGTGTTCCTGCTGGCGTTCGGGGAATCGCTGGCTTTCATCTCACTCCTGATCCCGGCCTGGGGGGCGCTGGTCGCCATCGGCGCGCTGATCGGGGTGAGTGGCATCAGCTTCTATCCGATCTGGATTGCCGGTGCGATCGGCGCCGCCCTCGGCGACTGGGTCTCCTACTGGTTCGGCTATCGCTACAAGGAGCACGTCGCGCAGATATGGCCGCTCTCGCGCTATCCGGAAATCCTGCCGAGGGGCGAGGCCTTCGTACGCAGCTGGGGCGTGCCCAGCATCTTCATCGGCCGCTTCTTCGGTCCCTTGCGCGCCTCCGTGCCGCTCGCGGCCGGCATTTTCGAAATGCCGTATTGGAGCTTCCAGGCGGCCAATTTCGTCTCGGCACTGGTCTGGGCCGCGGCGCTTCTGCTGTTCGGCGATGTGATCGCCAGGATCATGGAATGGATCTGGCGGCTGATTTAATTCCCGTCATTCCGGGGCGCTCGCAAAGCGAGCGAACCCGGAATCTCGAAATTGTGTCGCGAGATTCCGGGTTCGATGCTTTCGCATCGCCCCGGAATGACAACCATCACCTTGACGGGAACTGCATCTGGCCTTATAGCCGCGCGCCATGATCAACGCCGCGACCATCCTGTTCGCCCGTCGCCGCCGCCGCACTCTTGCGGTTTGGGCGGTCGATCGCGTTTGAGATCATCGTCTTTGCCGCTGGACCCGATCCGCGGCATTCTCTCTCCTGTCAGCGCGATCTGATCCGGCGGCCCCCGAGGAGGCCCAGCAGGAGACTACGATGTACACGCCACCCCATTTCAAGCCGGATCGCGCCGCGAGCCTGAAATTCGCAGGCGAACGCGGTTTCGGCATCATGTGTGCTTTCGACGGCAGGAAGCCGATCGCTTCCCCGCTGCCGTTCTATTTGACCTATGCCGTCGACGGCACGCCGCAGGTCGCCTTTCACGTCGCCCGTCACAATCCGATGGTAAAGCTGGCAGACGGCACGGCGTCCTGGCTGCTCGCGGTGACCGGTCCTGATGCCTATGTCTCCGCGGACTGGTACGTGTCCCCGGATCAGGTGCCGACCTGGCTCTATCAGTCCGTGCATCTGAGCGGGCCGGTACGGGTGTTGTCCGACGACGAACTGTCGGTGCAGGTCGACACTCTCAGCGAGAAGTTCGAGAAGCGGCTCCTGCCGAAGAAGCCGTGGACGTCGGGTAAGATGACGGCGGGCCGGCTCGCGGCACTGAAGAAAGGGATCGTGGGTCTGGTCATGACGGTTGAGGATGTCGAAGGCAGCTTCAAGCTCAACCAGCACAAATCGGACGCCGATTACACGGCGATTGCCAATGCGCTCGGCGCGCAAGCCGATGCCGACGCGAGAGAGATCGCGCAACTGATGCAGGACGTAAGGCCTGAGGCCTTCGCGAACGAAACCAACACGCTCGAAAGGACGGCACCATGAGCCTCACCGAGACGACGAAAGCCCCGACCTCGGGCGCAGCAAGGAAGCCTGCCACCGTCTTCGTCGATGGCGGCTCCGGCACCACCGGGCTCGGCATCAACGAGCGGCTGAAGCTCCAGAACGATGTCGTGGTGAAGACGCTTCCCGACGACAAGCGCAAGGATCCTGCGGCCAAGAAGGCGCTGATCGCGGAGGTGGATCTCGTCATCCTCTGCCTGCCCGACGATGCCGCCAGGGAGACGGTGGCGCTGATCGATAGCATGGGTCCCTCGGGGCCGAACGTGCTGGACGCCTCGACCGCCTACCGGGTCGCGCCCGATTGGGCCTACGGTTTTCCGGAGCTGGCGCCGGACCAGGCCGGCAAGATCAAGGCCGCGAAGAAAGTCTCCAATCCCGGCTGCTATCCGACCGGCGGCATCGCGCTGCTGCGGCCGGTCGTCGATGCCGGCCTGTTGCCGGCCGACTATCCGATCTGCGTCAACGCGGTGAGCGGCTATTCCGGCGGCGGCAAGTCGATGATCGCGAGTTTCGAAGACGGCAGCGCGCCGTCCTTCGAGCTCTACGGCCTCGGCTTCGAGCACAAGCATCTGCCGGAGCTGCAGCTCTATTCGAACCTGACGCGTCGGCCGATCTTCATCCCCTCGGTCGGCAATTACCGGCAGGGCATGCTGGTCTCGATCCCGCTGCAGCTCGACACGCTACCGGGCAAGCCCAGCGGCGCGGACCTTCAGTCCGCGCTGGCGAAGCGCTATGCCGGTTCGAAATACGTCAAGGCGATGCCGCTCCAGAACGAGGCGAGCAAGGGCGGCCGGCTCGAGCCCGAGGCTCTCAACGAGACCAACATGCTCGAGCTCTATGTCTTCGCCAGCGACAAGTATCACCAGGCGGTGCTGGTCGCGCGGCTGGACAATCTCGGCAAGGGCGCTTCGGGCGCAGCCGTGCAGAACATGCGGCTGATGCTGGGCCTGCCAGAGGAATAAGGCGACAGCCTATCCGTCGTCACTGCGAGCCACCGGGTCCGCGCGCAGCGCGGCCCGATGACAGGCTCCGCGAAGCAATCCAGGACCTCTCACCGCGAAGACGGTCTGGATTGCTTCGTCGCATCAGCGCAAAATTGCTTCGCGATTTTGTCGCGCGCTCCTCGCAATGACGGTGGAGAGAGCCTCAAAACACCTTGAAGATCGCCAGCGCCAGCACGGCCTGTGCCAGGAAGCCGACGGTGAAGGCGAGGGTGCGAAACACCGGAATGCCCAGCGCATAGACGATCAGATGCGCAACGCGCGCCCAGAAATAGACGACGCAGGCGAGCACCGTCCATTTCGTGGAATAGTCGATCGCATTGAGGATCAGCACCAGCGGCGCGAACAGCACGAGGTTCTCGACCGCATTGTCATGCGCGAACATCAAACGGTTCGCCCATTCGGCTTGCGGCTTGTCGCCGCGCGTGGGGTTGGCCATGGCGCCGCTGAGGCCGCGAACCTGGCAGCGGTTGATGGTGTAGGGGATCCAGAGGATCCCGGTCAGGATCACCGTACAGGTCAGCCAGAACAATTCGCGCGTCATAACCCGGTCCCCTCTCAACTCGATGTCGTGAGCTTATACGAAAACGCGCAGCCTTGCGCTATGCGCGCACCCTGACATAGCTGCCGGGCGCGTCCTCGATGGGCGGGAAGGCCTCGCTCCCGACGCTGCGCGCCGGCACTTCCTCCGGATCGAGCCCGCCCAGCCATTCGCGCCAGTCCGGCCACCACGAGCCCTTGTGCTCCACCGCGCCCTTCATCCACTCCGCGACGTTGGCGGCCTTGATGTTGTCGTTGGTCCAGTACTGGTACTTGCCCGAGGCCGGCGGATTGACGACGCCGGCGATGTGGCCGGAGCCTGACAGGACATACTTCACCGGCCCGCCGAAGAATTGCGAGCCGTAGAGCACCGATTCCGCCGGCGCGATGTGGTCCTCGCGCGTGGCGAGGTTGTAGACCGGCACCCTGACCTTGGAGAGATCGAGCAGCGTGTTGTCGAGCACCATGGTGCCGGTCGACAAGCGGTTCTCCAGGTAGCAGTTGCGCAGATAGTAGGAATGGTTGGCCTGGGTCATCCGCGTCGCGTCGGAATTCCAGTGCAGCAGGTCGAACGCGCTCGGCTGCTGGCCCTTGAGGTAATTGCTGACGACGTAGGACCAGATCAGGTCGTTGGAGCGCAGCATGTTGAAGGCCATCGCCATCTTGGAGCCCTCGAGCACGCCAGAGGCCTTCATGTCCTGCTCGAGCGAGGCGATCTGGTCTTCGTCGACGAAGACGAGAAGATCGCCGGCATGGGTGAAGTCGACCTGCGCGGCAAAGAACGTCGCCGAGGTCACGCGCTGACGCCGCTTCTCGGCGAGCCAGGCCAGCGTGGTCGCGAGCATGGTGCCGCCGACGCAATAGCCGGCGGTGTGCACCTTCATCTCGCCGGTGATCTTCTCGATCACGTCCATCGCCGTGAGCGGGCCTAGCTTCATGTAGTCTTCCCAGCTCTTGGAACCGAGCTTCTTGTCGGGATTGACCCATGAGATCACGAACACGGTGATGCCCTGGTCGACGCACCACTTGATGTAGGATTTCTCCGGCTTGAGATCGAGGATGTAGAATTTGTTGATCCAGGGCGGCACGATCAGGAGCGGGGTGCGCAGCACCTTCTCCGTGGTCGGAGAATACTGGATCAGCTGCATCATCTCGTTCTGGTAGATCACCTTGCCAGGCGTCGTCGCCATGTTGACGCCGACCACGAGGTTGTCCGGGTTGGACTGGCGGATCTTCAACATGCCCTTGCCGGCGGCGATGTCCTCCGCCAGCATGGTCAGGCCGCGCGCCAGGTTCTCGCCGCTGCTGGCAACGGTCTCGCGCAGCACCTCCGGATTGGTCAGCACGAAGTTCGACGGCGAGATCGCGTTGGTGACCTGCTGGACGTAGAACTCGGCCTTGCGGCGCGTCGCCGGATCAAGCTCGGCGTCGCGGACCAGCTCCTGCGCCCATTTGCTGGAGAGCAGATAGAGCTGCATCACGAAATCGAAAAACTGGTTCGACTTCCATTCCGGATCGGCAAAGCGCTTGTCGCGCGGCGAGGGCGCGATCGCGGGCTGCGCCTCCTGGCCGGCCATTCGCCGTGCCGCTGAGCCCCAGAGATCGAGATAATCCTTGGCGAGCTTGGTCTGCAGGTCGGACGAGCGCGACTGGTCCGATAGCCAATATTCGGCGACCGTGGTGAAGGTCTTGACGACCTCGGTGAGCTCGGCCGGCGGGCGGTCCTGCACCTCGCCGCTTTCGCGCGGCTTCAGATACGCGGCGAGCGCCTTGCCGCCGCTCTCCATCGCCCGCGCGACATTCATCGCGAAGGCTTCCGCATCGAACTTCGTTTCGGACTTTGACCCTGACGTCGAGCCAGGCTTGGGCATGTCGGTCGTGACGGTACTCATGAGGACAACAGTAACGATTCATTCCGTATTCGTCACCGCGAAGCTCGCCGGTTTCGCGCGAAACAGGCGCGAAGATGTGCTGCACTGCGACAATGCTTCTTGCTTTTGTCACAATCGCGGTGCACGTCTCGTGCCGTGGGCCTTGGAAGATTTCTCGCTCGTGCCATTTGTGGGCAGCAATGGTTTGAGCTTGGGCGGGTTGTTGGCTAAGTTGCCGGCAGCCTTGCGTTGGGACGAGTAGGGGAATTCCCAAGTGTTGGCGTTGTGGGACCTGCAAAAGTCGCGGCTCGTGTGCTGTGCGCTGCTGACCGCAGCTTTCATGCTGGGCGGCTGTTCGAGCCAGCTCGCGGATATGTCTGCCGCCGACACGCCCGCTCACCCCAAGGAGCCTGCCGGCTATTTGCCGGTGCACGATTTGCCGCCTGACCGCGATCAGGCCATCATCCCGCCGGACCAACGCGCCAAGATCGAGGCCGAGCTTGCGGCCGCGCGCGACCGTCAGGCCGTCGCGGCCAAGGATGCCAAATAAGGCCGCGTAATCGCTGGCGCCACCGCCACTCCGTGCTAAAAAGACTTCAATTCAGCCGAGAGTCAGGGCGAAGGAGTTCAGTCCTTGCCGCCGAAAATTACTCCAAGTATCTGATTTTGAGTGATTTTCGCGTGCCGGGCGATGTCTCCTGGAAGGAGTGTCATTGCTCCTCGATTCTGCCCTGACCGGTTGCCCGGAGCCCAGAGACCCATGGAAGAATTTTACCGCATCCGCCGCCTTCCGCCTTACGTGTTCGAGCAGGTCAACCGGGCCAAGGCGGCCGCGCGGAACGCTGGCGCCGACATCATCGATCTCGGCATGGGCAATCCGGACCTGCCGGCCCCGCCGCATGTGCTGGAGAAGCTCAAGGAGACGCTGGGCAAGCCGCGCACCGACCGCTATTCGGCCTCGCGTGGCATTCCCGGCCTGCGCCGCGCCCAGGCTGCCTATTACGACCGCCGCTTCGGCGTGAAGCTCAACCCCGACACCCAGGTGGTGGCGACGCTGGGCTCCAAGGAGGGCTTTGCCAACGTGGCGCAGGCCATCACCGCGCCGGGCGACGTGATCCTCTGTCCGAACCCGAGCTATCCGATTCATGCCTTCGGCTTTTTGATGGCGGGCGGCGTGATCCGTTCGGTGCCCTCGGAGCCGACGCCACAATTCTTCGAGGCGGTGGAGCGGGCGATCGTGCATTCGATTCCGAAGCCGCTCGCGCTCGTGGTCTGCTATCCCTCGAACCCGACCGCCTATGTCGCGAGCCTCGATTTCTACAAGGACCTCGTCGCCTTCGCGAAGAAGCACGAGATCCTGATCCTGTCGGATCTTGCCTATGCCGAGGTCTATTTCGACGAGAGCAATCCGCCGCCCTCGGTGCTTCAGGTACCCGGCGCGATCGACGTCACCGTCGAGTTCACCTCGATGTCGAAGACCTATTCGATGGCCGGTTGGCGCATGGGCTTTGCGGTCGGCAATGACCGCGTCATCGCAGCGCTCGCCCGCGTCAAATCCTACCTCGATTACGGCGCCTTCACGCCGGTGCAGGTCGCCGCGACCGCGGCGCTGAACGGCCCTGACGACTGCATCAAGGAGATGCGCGACACCTATCGCAAGCGCCGTGACGCACTGGTGGAATCTTTCGGTCGCGCGGGGTGGGAGATTCCGCCGCCTGAGGCTTCGATGTTCGCCTGGGTGCCGCTGCCGGAGGCGTTCCGCAGTGTCGGCAGCATGCAGTTCGCGACGTTGATGGTGGAGAAATCAGGCGTTGCGGTCTCGCCCGGCGTCGGCTTCGGCGAACATGGTGAAGGATATGTCCGCATCGCCATGGTGGAAAATGAGCAACGGATCAGGCAGGCCGCACGCGGCGTGCGCCGCTTCCTTGAAAGCGGCATCGAAACGTTGCACAACGTCGTTCCACTCGCCAACCGGCGCTAATTCTCTTCTGCAGGTTCACTCAAGCATCATGGTTGCACCCCTGAAAGTGGGCATAGCGGGGCTCGGCACCGTGGGCGCCGAAGTTGTCCGTTTGATCGAAACGCAGGCGCGCGTGCTTGCGGGCCGCAGCGGCCGCGGCATTCGCGTCGTCGCCGTCACCGCACGTTCGAAGGCCAAGAAGCGCGGCATCGACCTGCGCGGCGTCGAATGGGCCAAGGATCCGCTTGCCCTCGCCACGCATCCCGAGGTCGACTGCTTCGTCGAGCTGATGGGCGGCGCCGGCGATCCCGCGCTCTCGGCGGTCGAAGCCGCGCTGAGCACTGGCAAGTCGGTTGTCACAGCCAACAAGGCACTGCTGGCCAAGCACGGAATCAAGCTGGCAAAAGCCGCCGAAAAGCACGGCGGTGCGCTGAATTTCGAGGCAGCGGTCGGCGCTGCGATCCCCGTCATCAAGACGCTACGTGAAGGTCTTGCCGGAACCGGCATCAATCGCGTCTACGGCATCCTCAACGGCACCTGCAATTACATCCTGACGCGGATGGAGCAGGAGGGCCTGTCGTTCGCCGAGTGCCTCAAGGATGCGCAGCGGCTCGGCTATGCCGAGGCCGATCCGTCCTTCGACGTCGACGGCCACGACACCGCGCAAAAGCTCGCGATCCTCGCCAGCCTTGCTTTCGGCACGAAAGTTGCTCAAAGCGCGGTGTATGTCGAAGGCATCTCCTCCATCGCGCCGGAAGATCTTCGCGCGGCCGCCGATCTCGGTTACCGCGTCAAGCTGCTCGGCGTTGCCGTTCGCACCGCCAAGGGCATCGAGCAGCGCGTGCATCCGACCATGGTTCCCAAGACATCCTCGATCGCGCAGGTGATGGGTGTCACCAATGCGGTTACGATCGATGGCGAGGGCATTCCGCCGATCACGCTGGTCGGCCCGGGGGCGGGTGGAGCTGCGACCGCATCCGCCGTCGTTGCCGATATCGCCGACGTCGCGCGCGGCATTCGCGCCAATCCGTTCGGAAGGCCGATCGCGCAGCTGCACGACACCAAGAAGGCACCGATGGAGCGCCACGAAGGCGGCTATTACATCCGCCTGCTCGCGCGCGATTTCCCGGGCACCGCGGCTGCAATCGCGACCCGGCTCGCCGAGCAGAAGATTTCGATCGAGTCCATCGTGCAGCGCCACCCTAATGGCGGCGCTGCACCTAGCGACGGCAAGGCGGTGCCCGTGCCCGTCATCCTGATCACCTATGCCACGCATGAGGACGCGGTGCGCCGCGCGCTCGCGGCCGTGCAAAAGGACAAGGTGATCAGCGGGCGGCCGCAAGTCATCAGGATTGAGAAGAACTAGAGCATGATCCGGACCCGAAGGACCGCGTCAGCCCAAAGTGTGCAGCGGTTTTCCGGAAAGATCATGCTCAAACGATAAGACAGTTCGAACGAACTGTGGGTGTTACGAGTTGATGCGGACGGAGATTTCCGTCCCAAACGCTTCGAAGGAGTTAGCCGATGTCGACCCATATTTCAGTGCCGCCGCAAGCATTGCTCGAGCGCATTCTCACGCTGGAGATCGTGCGTGTGACGGAGCGGGCGGCGGTGTCGTCGGCGCGTCTCCGCGGGCACGGGCAGGAGAAGGCCGCCGACCAGGCCGCCGTCGACGCCATGCGCCGCGAGCTCAACAAGCTGCCGATCCAGGGCACCATCGTGATCGGCGAGGGTGAGCGCGACGAGGCGCCGATGCTCTTCATCGGCGAGAAGGTTGGCGTCAACGCCGGCCCCGAGGTCGATATCGCGGTCGACCCGCTCGAAGGCACCACGCTGTGTGCCAAGAACATGCCGGGCTCGATCGCCACCATGGCAATGGCCGATGGCGGCACGTTGCTGCACGCCCCCGACGTCTACATGCAGAAGCTCGCGATCGGTCCCGGCTACGACAAGGGCGTCGTCGAGCTCGATGCATCGCCGGCCGACAATGTCCGCCGCCTCGCCAAGGCCAAGGGCGTCAAGCCCGAGGGCATCACCGTTCTCGTGCTCGACCGTCCGCGCCATGCCAGCATCATCGAGAGCGTGCGCTCGACCGGCGCTGCCGTCCGCCTCATCACCGACGGCGACGTTGCCGGCGTGATCCACACCGCCGACCCCGACAACACCGGCGTCGACATGTATCTCGGTACCGGCGGCGCGCCGGAAGGCGTGCTCGCGGCCGTGGCGCTGCGCTGTATCGGCGGCCAGATGCAGTGCCGCCTGATCCTCGATTCCGGCGAGAAGATCGAGCGCGCGGCCAAGATGGGCGTCAACGATCCCAAGATGATCTACGGCATCGAGGACATGGCGCGCGGCGACTGCCTGTTCGCCGCGACCGGCGTTACCACCGGTTCACTGCTGTCGGGCGTCAAATTCCGCAAGGACGGCGTGATCGAGACCGAGACGGTGGTGATGCGCTCCGTCACCGGTACCGTGCGCTACATCAAGGCCGAGCATCGCGAGCTCGCGAAGTTCCATCTGGATTGACGCGAAGCGTCATTCCGGGGCTCGCGAAGCGAGAACCCGGAATCCGGAGATTGTAGCGCGAGATTCCGGGTTCGCGCTCCGCGCGCCCCGGAATGACGAAAATAACAACCAGGGAAGCGCCATGTCCGATCTCTCCGCCGTCAAAGCCCTGATCTTCGACGTGTTCGGCACCGTCGTGGACTGGCGCACCAGCTTGATCACCGACTTCATGTGGTGGGGCAAGGGCCGCGGCATCAGCGCCGACTGGACCGCGCTCGTCGACGGCTGGCGCGGCACCTATGTCGCCTCCATGCAGGACGTGCGCGAGCATCCCGAACGCGGCTATGTGATGCTCGACGATCTGCATCGCCGTTCCCTGGAAAAGCTGGTCGAGAAATTCGCCATCAAGGGGCTCACGGACGCCGACCTCGATCATCTCACCAAGGGCTGGCACCGCCTCAACCCCTGGCCCGACAGCGTCGCCGGCCTGACACGATTGAAGACGAAATTCGTGATCTCGCCGCTGTCGAACGGCAACGTCGCGCTGCTCACCAACATGGCGAAGTTCGCGGGCCTGCCCTGGGACCTCATCATGTCGGCCGAGCTGTTCGAGCACTACAAGCCCGATCCCGAAACCTATCTCGGTGCCGCAAAGCTGCTGTGCCTCAAGCCGGAAGAGGTGATGATGGTCGCCGCCCACAATGGGGATCTCGCCGCTGCGCAGAAGAACGGCCTGAAGACCGCGTTCGTCGCCCGGCCGACCGAGTACGGGCCGCACCAGAAGGTCGATTTCGAGGCGACCGGCCATTGGGACATCGTCGCCAAGGATTTCGGCGGCATCGCCGACAAGCTCGGCTGCTAGGCAAGCCGCCGCCTCACGCAATCTTCAGCGCAGGCTCGCTCGTTTCCGTCTCCGCAAATCCCGCCTGCAAGACCTCCTCACGCTTGTGGCGCAGATGCGCGCGCAGGACGTGGGAGAGGCCGACGCCGTCGCGGCGCTGGAGCGCGTTCAGGATCGCCTCGTGCTCCGTCACCGCAAGCGCCCAGCGCTGCGGCGTCATCGGCGTGACATAGCGGGCACGGCGAATCCGCGCGGTCACGGATGCGTAGAGCCCGGTGAGGACGGGGTTGCCGGCGGCGTTGACGATCCCCTCGTGGATGGCGCGGTTGCCGCGATAATACTGGATCAGATCGCCCTCGCGATAATGCTGCACCATGGCTGCATGGGCCGCGGCGATCTCGGCGATCTCGTGATCGGTGATGCGCTCGCAAGCGAGCTCGCCCGCCAGCGCTTCGAGCCCCTGGCAGACCTCGAACAGGTCGCGCATGTCCTTGTCGGTGAGCTTCGCTGCGCGCGAGCCGCGATGCGGCAGCAGCTGCACGAGGCCCTCGGCGGCCAGCACCTTGAGCGCTTCGCGCAGCGGCGTTCGCGAAATTTCCAGCCGCTCGCACAGCTCGCGCTCGGGAATCCGCGCGCCCGGCGGGATCTCGCCGTCGAGCAGAATCTCGCGGATGCGGCCGACGACCTCCTCATGCAGCATGGGGTACTCTCTATTTTGAATGCAAAAATGATCCAATAGACGAAAGTCAGGTAATTATATCTTGAAAAACCAAAATTTTGCATTCAAAAATGCAAAAAACAGTCGGAGATCGAGGAAATGGACCAGGCCGTGGCGGCGGACGACCTCGTTTTTGAATGCAGGGACGGGATCGGGCGGATCACCTTCAACCGCCCGCAGGCGCGCAACGCCTTCACTTTCACCATGTACGAGCGGCTCGCCACCATCTGCGAGCAGGCCAACGATGACAGGTCCATCAAGGTGCTGGTGTTGCGGGGCGCCGGCGACAAGGCCTTTGCCTCGGGCACCGACATCAACCAGTTCCGCGCATTCCGGACGCCGCAGGACTCCATCGACTACGAGAACCGGATCGACCGGGTGCTGACGACGCTGGAGCAATGCCGGGTACCGACCATCGCGGCGATCAACGGCTTTTGCACCGGCGGTGGTGCGGCCATTGCCGCGGCCTGCGATCTGCGCATCGGCACGCGCAGCACCAGGATCGGCTTTCCCATTGCCCGCACCCTCGGCAATTGCCTGTCGATGTCCAATGTCAGCCGTCTCACCGCGCTGATCGGGGCGGCACGGGTCAAGGACCTGATCTTCACCGCACGTCTCGTCGATGCCGCCGAAGCCGCCGGCATCGGGCTGCTCGGCGAGGTCGTCGACGATCTCACCGCGCTCGACAAGCGCACGGACGAAGTCGCGCGCCTCGTTGCCAGCCACGCGCCGCTGACGCTGAATGCGACCAAGCAGGCGGTCGCCCGGCTGCAACGGCGGCTGATGCCGGAGGAGGGCGAAGACCTCATCCTGATGTGCTACACGAGCCAGGATTTTCGTGAAGGGCTCGATGCTTTCCTCAGCAAGCGCGCCCCGCAGTGGCGCGGCCAATAGGACGCCCCGAATGCAAAGCGATCGATCGCAATCCTTTTCACGCCGTTCGGGACCGCTCGCCGGCCTCAAGGTCATCGACCTCACCCATGTCATGGCCGGGCCGACCTGCACCCTGATGCTCGCCGACATGGGCGCCGACGTCATCAAGATCGAGAAATGGCCCGGTGGTGACGACACCCGCCATTCGGTGCCGCCGAAGATCGGCGACGAAGCCGCCTCGTTCCTGATGATGAACCGCAACAAGCGCGGCATCGTGCTGGACCTGAAGAGCGACGGCGGCAAGGAGGTGCTGCGCCGATTGATCGCGGACGCCGACGTGCTGGTCGAAAACTTTGCGCCGGGCGCGATGGAGCGCCTGGGCTTTGGCTACGAGGAGCTGCACAAGCATTATCCGTCGCTGATCTATTGCTCGTTGTCGGGTTTTGGCCGCACCGGTCCCTACAAGCACCGCCGCGGTTTTGACCTCGTCGCGCAGGCCATGAGCGGCATCATGAGCTTCACCGGCGAGCGCCCCGATGGTCCGCCGGTGAAATGCGGCCCGCCGCTGTCTGACATCACCGCGGGCCTGCTCGCGAGCATGGGCATCCTGGCCGCCTACACGCACCGCCTCAAGACCGGTGAGGGGCAGTGGGTCGAGACCTCGCTCTTTGAGGCGGCACTGGTGCAGACCTATTGGCAGTCGACCATTGCGCTCGCCGCCGGCAGCGCGCCGCGCGCGATGGGCTCGGCCCATCCGCTCAACGCGCCGTACCAGGCGTTCGAGGCCTCGGACGGCTGGCTCGTCGTCGGCGGCGCCAACAAGAAGCACTGGCTCTTGATGCTGGAAGCGCTCGGGGCCAGCGAGCTCGCCGCCGATCCGCGCTTCGTCACCGGCGCCGACCGCATGGCCAATCTGAAGGAGCTGGAAGCCGTCCTGAGCGAGCGCTTCCGCACGAATACGCGCGCGCATTGGCTCGCCGCGCTGGACGAGAAGGGCGTGCCCTGCGGGCCCGTGCACGACATGCTGGAGGCGCTCAGCGATCCGCAGACGCTGGCGCGCGAGATGGTCGTCGAGGTCGAGCATTCCACGCTCGGCCGGGTCAAGACGATCGGGCTGCCGGTCAAATTCTCGGAGACGCCGGGCAAGGTCGCATCAGGCGCGCCCGTCTATGGCGAACATACCCGCGAGGTGCTGGCCGAGCACGGGTTCGACCAGAGGCAAATCGAAGCGCTGGAGCAAGAAGGCGCAATCGTCTCGGCATCCAGGCAGCGCCAAGAAAGCGTCGCCTGAACGGACGTCGAGACGGCTGATCTAAAAAACAGAAAAATCAGTTGGAGGAAATCATGCGTGGGATGTCTCTCTTTTTGCTGTCCGTCAGTGCGGCCGTGCTCGCAGGCCCGATGCCGGCATTCGCGGCCTGGCAGCCGCAAAAGCCAATCGAGTTTGTGGCGACCGCAGGTCCCGGCGGCGGCACCGACAATCTCGCCCGCGCAGTGCAGAACATCATCACCAAGTACAAGCTGACGGAGCAGCCGATCGTCGTCGTCAACAAGGGCGGCGGCAGCGGCGCGGAAGGCTATGTCTACGGCAAGGCCTCTGCCGGCGATCCCTACAAGGTGATCTTCGGCACCTCGAACGCCTGGCAGCAGCCGCTCGTCTCCAAGGTCGCCTTCAACTACACCGACCTCACTCCGATCGCGGCCATGGCGCAGGACGAATTCCTGCTCTGGGTCAAGCAGGACGCGCCGTACAAGACGGCCGGCGACTATCTGAAGGCGGCCGCCTCAGGCGAATTCAAGATGGGCGGCGCGCAGTCCAAGGACACCGACGAGGTCCTGACCCGCATGATCGAGAAGACGGGACACGTCAAGCTGACCTACATTCCTTTCAAGAGCGGCGCCGAGGCCGCCGTGCAGCTCGCCGGCGGGCACATCGATTCCCACGTCAACAATCCCAGCGAGAGCCTCGGCCAATGGCGCGGCGGCACGCAGCGCCCGCTCTGCGTCTTCAGCCCGAAGCGCCTGCCTGAAGCGCCGAAGATCACCGCCACCGAAGGCTGGAGCGACGTTCCGACCTGCACCGAGCAGGGCCTCGACATCAAGCAATATGAGCAGCCGCGCACGGTCTGGCTGCCCGGCAAGGTCACGCCGGAGCAGGCGGCCTACTATGTCGATCTCATGAAGAAGGTGCAGGCGACGCCCGAGTGGAAGGACTACATCGAGAAGACCTCCCAGGTGGACACGTTCCTGACCGGCGCCGAGTTCGACAAGTTCATCAAGGAGGACCTCGAGCACGTCAAGCAAGTCGCGAGCGAGCAGGGCTGGCTGGTCAAGTGAGGCGGAGATCGCCACACACTCTCTCGTCGTCCCGGCGAAGGCCGGGACCCATACCGCGTGATCTCTCGATCGACGGCGGTCGTCGTACCGTTGTGGATTTGACGTCTAGTCTTCGTCAAACTTCTCCCTGGGGGTATGGGTCCCGGCCTTCGCCGGGACGACACCAGACATTGGGGAAAAGCGAGGGCCATAACCGCCGCTGTGTGTGGTCTGACCGGAGCCTTCCATGATCTCACGCCGCGCCCTCGAACTTGCGACCGCCATCCTTACCGGCAGTTTTGGCGTTGCGGTGGTGGTCCAGAGCCTGGACAACGGCATCGGCTGGTCGAGCGAAGGTGTCGATGCCGGCACGTTCCCGTTCCTGACCGGCATCATCATCGTCGTCGGCAGTCTCTACAATCTGGCGCGCGGCGTGGTGCCGGCGGCTTCGCTGGCGAGCGTTCCCGTCGCCATCACGTCGATTGAGCTGCGGCGGCTGGCGGGCCTGTTCGTGCCCGCCGCGATCTTCGTCGGCGCGATTCCGCTGCTCGGGATGTACATCGCCTCGGCGGCTTACGTCTTCGCGGTGCTCGCGATCCCTCGGCATCAACAGGCGCTGTGGTCGGCGATCACGGCAGCGGCAACGGCGCTCGCGCTTTACGTCGTATTCGAACGCATGTTCCAGGTCAGCCTTCCGCACGGCGCGCTCGCCGCCGCGCTCGGGCTCTAAGGGAGCAGGCGATGGATAATCTCTCGGAGCTCCTGCACGGTTTCACCATCGCGGTTACCGTGCCGCACCTGGCCTTGATGGCGACAGGCGTGCTGCTCGGCATTCTCGTCGGCGTGCTGCCGGGGCTCGGCGCGCCGAACGGGGTGTCGCTGCTGCTGCCGCTGACCTTCGGCATGCAGCCGGTCTCGGCGATCATCCTGCTCTCCAGCATGTATTGGGGTGCGCTGTTCGGCGGCTCCGTCACCTCGATCCTGTTCAACATCCCCGGCGAGCCGTCCTCGGTCGCCACCACGTTCGACGGCTATCCGATGGCGCGCGACGGACGGCCGACCACGGCGCTCGCCACCGCGTTCGGCTCGGCGGCGTTCGGGGCGCTTGTTGGCGTCATCCTGATCACCTTCCTGGCATCCTGGGTGGCGCAGGTCGCGCTCGCCTTTGGGCCTCCGGAATATTTTGCCGTCTATTTCCTCGCCTTTGCGAGCTTCGTCGGCATGGGCGGCGCGGCGCCGATCAAGACGGTCGTGGCGCTTGCGATCGGCTTTGCCATCGCCGCCATCGGCATCGACACCGTCTCCGGCAGCGTCCGTCTCACCATGGGCATCGACGAACTCGTCAAGGGCGTGAATTTCGTCGTCGCGGTGATGGGCCTGTTCGGCATTGGCGAGCTGCTGGTCGCGGTCGAGGAGGAATTTCATGCCCGTGCCGTCTCCTCGAAGATCGACTGGCGCGAGGTGTTTCGGGCGGTTGGCCGCCTGCCACGCCACAGTGTTGCGTTGCTGCGTAGCGCTGCGATCGGCTGCTGGATGGGGATCACGCCGGGCGGCCCGACCGCGGCATCATTCATGAGCTACGGCATCGCCCGCCGCTTCTCCCGCCGTGGCCGCTACTTCGGCACCGGCGAGGTCGAAGGCATCATCTCGCCGGAGACCGCCGATCATGCCGCCGGCACCAGCGCCCTGCTGCCGATGCTCTCGCTCGGTATTCCCGGCTCGGCGACCGCCGCCGTCATGATGGGCGGGCTGATGATCTGGGGTCTCAATCCGGGTCCGATGCTGTTCGTGGACCAGAAAGACTTCGTCTGGGGCCTGATTGCCTCGATGTATGTCGGCAACATCGTCGCGGTCGCCCTGGTGCTGCTGACCGTGCCTGTGTTCGCCGCCTTGATGCGGATTCCCTTCGTGGTCATTGCGCCGCTGATCGTGATCATCTGCGTCGTCGGCGCCTATTCGGTCTCGAATTCCTATCTCGACGTGGTCATGATGCTGGGATTCGGCGTCGTCGGCTATCTCTTCAAGAAGCTGTTCTATCCGCTGGCGCCGCTGGTGCTCGCCATCGTCATCGGCGACAAGGCCGAGGATGCGTTCCGGCAGTCGATGCTGATGTCGAAGGGATCCCTCGGGATCTTCTTCGCCAACAAGCTGGTGACGTGTCTCGTCATATCAGGCGTCGCATTGCTGCTGTTGCCGCTGGTATTGCTGCTGTTCGCACGCATCTTCCGCAAGCCCGCCGGTTTGGAAACGACCAACCAGGAAAAGGTGATCATATGACCGGAAAGCCGCTGATTGCGCTGGCGATGGGAGATCCTGCCGGCATCAGCCCGGAGCTGACGGCAAAACTCGTGGCGCAGGATGATATCCGCGCGCGGTGCCGGCTCGTGGTCATCGGCGACGTCAGGGTGTTCGACGAGGGTGCGAAGATCGCAGGCGTTGCGCCTGAAATGACCGCGGTGGAGCAGGGCGCCGATTTCGATGAGTTGAAAGACGATGCGCTCTTCCTCGATCTCGGCCACCTCGATCCCATCAGGGTCGAGCGGGGTGTGGCGAGCCTTGAGGGCGGGCAATTTGCGCTCGCCAACTACAAGCAGGCGCTCGAATTTGGCAGGGACGGCCGGGTCGATGCCGTCTGCTTCACCCCCTTCAACAAGGCGGCGATGCGACTGGCGCACTCGGACTATGACGACGAGATCGCCTTCTCCGCGGAGGTGGTTGGCCTGCGGACGCCGGCCAGCGAATTCAACGTGCTGGGCGAGCTCTGGAATGCACGCGTGACCTCGCACATTCCGCTGAGGGATGTTGCTGCAAAACTGTCGAGCGAGCGCATCCAGCGCGCCTTGAGGCTGACCGACACCTGCATGCGCAATGCCGGCTTCGCGCGCCCGCGCATTGCGGTTGCCGGCCTCAATCCGCACGCCGGCGACGGCGGCAATTTCGGCCGCGAGGAGATCGATGTCATTGCACCCGTGGTGGAAGCCGGCCAGCGCGCCGGCATCGCCGTGGAGGGCCCGTTTCCTGCCGACACCGTGTTCCTGCGCGCCAAGGCCGGCGCCTTCGATGCGGTGCTGACGATGTATCACGACCAGGGCCAGATCGCGATGAAGCTGATGGGCTTCGATCGCGGCGTCACCTTGCTCGGCGGCTTCCCGTTTCCGATCTGCACGCCCGCGCACGGCACCGCCTACGACATCGTCGGGCAGGGCGTCGCATCGATAGGCGCCAGCCGCGCCGCGGTGCTCCTTGCGGCGGAGATGACGGCGCGGCGAGTAAACGGGGGCAGCGACTGAGCCGCCCTGGTCACTGGACTGAGACGCTACTGACAGACGTGCATGAGGCCGTCACTACCTTTGAAGGTCGTGCCGGGATCGCAGACGATGCCATAGCGCGCTTTGTAGTCGGCCCAGCCGTTGTAGCCATACCAGGGGCCGTTTCCGTAATAGGCGCGCTGGAGGTAGAAGGGGCTGGTCTCCACCGGCCCGGTATAATAGGCGTTGGCCGCAAGTGTACCGCCGCGCCCGTAATAGCCATTGTTGTAAGGCCAGCCCGTCGCCGCCGCAGCAGCTGCCGTTCCGACCACGGCTGCGCCTGCGAGCCCGGCCCCAACGGCACCGGCGCCATAGCCGTAATTGCCTCGCCGATACTGACGGCGTGCGACGCCGGCGACACTCACCGGAGTCAGCGGACGGCCGACGCGCGCTTGAGCGCTATCGATCGACAGCGCCGGGCCGCCGGACCCGGACCAGCTAAATGAAAGAAATGCCGCGCACACAAAGGTCGAGGCCCCGATTGCAACGTTTCTGATGTGCAGCTTGTTCATGGATTGGCTCCACGGTTTCCTGCCCATGGAAGCCGTGCTCTCGGTATCAACGCAGACGTTGCGCTAGATCAAGGTTCTTGCCGGGATTGCGCCTGCCCCGCGTAAAAATGCATCGGACAGCGCAATCCAAAATCGGTAAGGAACTATTCCCCTATGTTTGGGAGCACGCTGGCCAGCAACGGCCGGCACGCGGCGCGATCGCGCACGGCACCGCCTGCGATGCGCGGGCGGGGTGTCGGCCGGCCGGCCTTCGCGGTTCAGGAAAAACTGGAAACTTCCGCCGTCGAGCCGAGTTGCCGATCCGATCATCGTGTCCACGTCGGAGCTGGAACATGCCAGCAATGAAGATGGCGCTCGCCGCCGCATGCTTCGCCCTGGCGGCCACACCGGCGCTCGCTGCGGGGATGGATGCGGCCGCCATCGCTTCCGCCGAGCCTTCGAAGAAGACCCTGTCGAACGACAAGCCCACCCCGGCGGGCGTGCGTCTGCAGGTCTTGCTGGACAGAGCCCATTTCTCGCCCGGCGAGATCGACGGCAAATTCGGCGAGAATGCCAGGAAGGCGCTTCGCGCCTATGCGGAAGCGCGGCAACTGCCTGCTTCGGATGCGGTGACGGAAGATCTCTGGAAGGCGCTCCAGGCGGACGCGCGATCGCCGATGACGACCTACACCATCACCGACAAGGACGTCGCAGGCCCGTTCCTGCACAAGCTTCCGTCCAGGATGGAAGACATGAAGGACATTCCGAAGCTCGGCTACACCAGTCCGCGCGAAGAGCTGGCCGAGAGGTTTCACATGAGCGAGCAGTTGCTCGCGGCGCTCAATCCAGGGCATCGCTTCGACCGCGCCGGCGAGACCATCGCCGTCGTCGACACCAGCGAGGGCACTGCGCCTGCCAGGGCCGACAGGGTCGAGATCGACAAGGTCAGGCAAACCGTGAAACTGTTCGACAAGTCGAATGCGCTGATCGGCTTCTATCCCGCGAGCGTCGGCAGCGAGGAAAAGCCGTCACCGTCAGGTACGCTGAAGGTCACCGAGATCGATCCAAATCCGACCTATCGCTACAATCCCGCCTATCACTTCAAGGGCGTTCGTTCCAATAAACCTTTCAAGATCATGCCGGGGCCGAACAATCCGGTCGGCACGATGTGGATCAATCTGTCCGCCGACGGCTACGGCATCCACGGCACGCCGTCGCCGCAAAATATCTCCAAGGGACAGTCGCATGGCTGCGTGCGTCTGACCAATTGGGATGCCGAGCGGGTCGCTGCCAGCGTCGCGAAAGGCACGCCGGTTGCCTTCGTGGAGAGCGGCGGATAACGCAGACGTCGTCCTGATGACGTGGCCCCGGGTCTCACTCGAGGATCGAGGGTCTCATCTACAAGGCTTCATCTGCATCGGTCCGGTGAAGACGTGGCGGCCGCTGCCGGCCTTCGAGACGTGAGCGGCGTCCGCACCACGCAGCGGAAGCCGATATGGCTGGTCGAGGTGTCGACCGGCTCGGCGTGGCGGGCAGCGGGACGGTAGCGGCGGCAATAATTGGGCGCGCAGAGATGCGAGCCGCCCTTCACGACCTTGCGCGGAATCCTGATGTCGGGGAGGTGAGGGTCGTAGCTTGAATCCTCGCGGCCGCCGCTGGGGTTTTGGGGAATGCAGCAGGGCTTTGCCGGGTCGGCCGCGTGCGCCGCCGACCACCAGTCCGACGTCCATTCCCAGACGTTGCCGATCATGTCGTGAAGACCGTAGCCGTTCGGCGGGAAGGCCAGGACCGGCGAGGTACGCTCGAACCCATCCTCGCCGAGATTCTGGACAGGGAAGTTGCCCTGCCAGAGGTTGGCCATGTGCTTGCCGCCGGGCATCAGCGCATCGCCCCAGGCAAACTCTTCCCCCTCGAGGCCGCCGCGCGCAGCAAATTCCCACTCGGCTTCGGTCGGCAGGTCCTTGCTGGCCCACCGGGCAAAGGCCGCTGCATCGCTATAGGAGACGTGTACGACCGGATGATCGTCGAAGTCTTTGATGTTGCTGCCGGGGCCATAGGGGTGGCGCCAATTGGCGCCGCGCACGAACGACCACCACTGGCTCCAGTCGGTGAGATCTGTGATGCGCGGCAGCGGCGAGAACACCAGCGACCCCGCGTAGAGCGTCTCTCTCAGTGCGCCGGGATAGTCCTTCGCATCGGGCACGATCTCCGCTTCGGTGACATGGCCTGTTGCATCGACGAATTGCTTGAACTGCCTGACGGTAACAGGCGTGCGGTCGATCCAGAAGCCGTCAACGCAGACGCGGTGGCTCGGCGCCTCCTCTGGATAATGATGATCGGACCCTATGCGAAAGGTTGCGCCGGGAATGAAGACCATCTCGCCGGTATTCGCATCATCCGGCAACCATTCGCAGTGATCCGGATCCGCCCGCAGCATGGTGGAAATTCCGATACGCTTAGTCCACCTGACGCTACGGCGCAGACGCTGGCAGGATTCGACGACGGCAAGTTGGACGCATTGTCTGGTTCCCTCTTTTTTGGCGTTCGGGAGAGCACGACGCCTCATTGCGTCAAGATCTCTTTCCCATCGCGCGGACGCTCTCGAGCACGCGGAAAATCTTTCGGCGGAGCGCTCAGCCATCCGCAGAGCGCTTTTGATCGATATCGCTAAGGTTGAAAAACGTATCCGAAGTTCGGCCGGCTGTGATGTGCAGTTTGTGCCACGACGCGACAGCGCTGGGTAAGACGTAACGCCCCACCCTCGAGAATCCGCGAAAGTACAGCCGAATGAGGCGGATTTGACGAGACGATCTCGAAAGCGTTGGTCTCAACACGAAGTCAGATTGTCGCACCCACTTCGCGTTGTGGTAGTATTCCCTTGTCGCCTGCCGCAGAATAGTCGCGCTTCAGTAACAGGGTACGGCATGGAGCCATTCCTTCTGGTTGATTCGAAGCGGCTGGACGGTTTCGAAGGTCTTCACCAGGCCGTCCATGGCTCGCATGTCGACGTGATGCAACTCGGTCGCGGGCGATTGCGCGGAAGCTTGTCCCATGTCGGCATCGGCGATTTCTCGCTGAGCATCGGCTCGTTCAACGTCGGCATGCGGACCCAGCGTGTCGCGAGTGATGACAAGTTGATCATCGGAATGCTGCTGTCGGCCGAGGAACGCGTCGCGCACTGGTCGTTCGACATGCAGCTCAACGACGTGCTTGTGATCCCGCCACAAGTGGAGCATGACGGGGTTTTTCACGGCGCATCCGCTTATGCCGCCATGAGGTTCGATCTCAATGAGGTCGTCCCGCTGTTCGGCGGGGAAGCGCGGTTGAGCGATCCCGACACCTGGCGTAGCCGCGGCCATTTCCGTGCGGATACCGAGATCGGCGCGATCGCATCGCGCCGCCTGGTTCGCATCATGTCGCATTTGCGCACGCATAGCGGGGCGCTGACGCCAGCCACCGCCAATTTCTGGAAACGATCGATCGTCGATTGCATGGCGGCGAATGTCATGTCGTCGCTGCCGCCCGACGATGAGGGTTGGCTGCGGTCGGCAAGGCGGCTGATCCGTCGGGTCGAGGAGCATCTCGACACGACCGGCAATCGCCCGGTGCATGTGTCGGAAATCTGCGCAGCGCTCGGCGTCTCGCGGCGCACTCTGCACCGCGCCTTTCAGGAGGTGTTCGGCCTCGGCCCGGTCAGCTTCCTCCGCCACAAGCGGCTCTGCGCGGTCCATTCGATCCTGCGCGATAGCGCGCCCGGCTCGGTCACCGTATCAGCCGTCGCGATGGAGCAGGGCTTTTATGAACTCGGCCGGTTCGCGCAATATTACCAGGCGATGTTCGGGGAGCGCCCGTCGCAGACGCTCGGCGGGGCGACTTTGCTGGCTGAAGGGGACGACGTCGCCAGAGCCCAGCTGGAAGGGTAGCTCGGCCGGCAGAATTACGCAGCCTGGCTGCTCAAGCCGACCGAAGCAAAGCAGCGCCCACGGACGTCGATCGGCGGCTTGCAAGCGTCCTCGATCCTGGGATTGACGACTGTCGGCGCCTGCGCGGGCGCTTTGTCGCGCGCGTGAGATCTGCTCAGCTTGACGGGCAGTCTGTCGCTCTTGGTTGCGCGAAGAACAATCTGGCGCGTGTCCGTCTGGTCTGCTCCGGGGCTCCAAAGGGCATTCTGGTAGACCGCGACCGAGCTGCTAATCCCCACCAGGTAGGTCAGGGAGTGCAATGTGAGCGTCTTGATGAGCATGACCATTCCTCCCATTGGCCTTGCAGAGATCCAGGCGGCTCTCGCCCGGCCCAGCCAAGGCGACGTCCCCTGCAACATCAGGCGTCGAGCTTCGAAAGCCGGTTTCGATCAAGCACCTCGACCCGTCGCTGGGTTGTTCCGTCAAATCGCAAGATCTGGTCGTCCCGCAAGATCGACAGGGCGCGCGAGACCGTCTCGAGCGTCAGTCCGAGATAGTCTGCGATGTCGCGACGCGTCATCGGCAGGTACATGACTCTCGGATGTGCCAGCCGGTCGTCCATTTCGAGCAGGAATGCAGCGACCCTCTCCAGGGATGTCTTCCGCCCCAGGAGCAGCATGTGGTTCTCGGCGTGCTGAAGATTTTGTGTGACGAATCCGATCAGGTGCTTCGGCCCGGCCGCTCGATCGGGCATCGCGCCCAGGAGATTGCTTTGCGTCATGATGCGCACGTCAGTCTCGACGATGGCTTCGGCGGTAAAGCGATGCGTTTCGTTGTTCTCGAAACCGAACATGTCGCCGGTCAGATGAAACGCATTGATTTGGCGCCGACCGTCCGGCAGCAGCTTGTAGGTGCGCACCGCTCCGGAGTTGATCTGATAGACGTATTCCGCTTCCTCGCCCTCGCCGAAAATCTCGCTGCCTCTGCGATAGCAGAACTCGCTGCAGAACGCGCGATCGCCGGCAACCGCAGCTAAATGCCCATCGACCGGCCGGCGGTGCGCCGCGTTGATCCTGACCAGCATAGGGTGTCTCCCCTGATTTTCGGGAAAACTAGGCAGGAACGATCGGAGGGGTTTTGATAAGGCGCAAACTCGCCGGAACCTACGTATTGGCCCGGCGGCAAATGGAGTTCCAGACCTTGCGATCATCGGAGGTCGGCGGTGTTTTGCCCGACGTGTCAAGCCGCGAGCGCAAGCGCCACGAAAACGGCACTCTCGCTACTGTGCATGGGGTTGTTTTCACGGTTTGGATCGAGGAGCCGGGGACACCGGCCCAACCTCACGCCCCGCAGACGATCACGCCGTACCAGCCGAGCCCCCGATAGGTTTCGTAGCCCGGCGTTGCGTGGAAGGCGATCATCGCGCCTGTCCGGTCATTGTAGAAGCCGGAGCGCTGGCCGTCGAGCGAGAGCGGGATGCGCTCGCTCAGGATGCCCTGACCGTCGGAGGCGGCGATGACGCGGAAATGCGAGTCGACCAGCAGCACGCGGGCCTTGTCGCTGTCGCCGACGCGCACGCCTTGCACGATCGCGCGCGCCTGCGGCTCCCAGTCGAAATGGATGGCGAGCACGCCAAGCGGCGCGCCGTGGGCCTCTCCGCCGGCGCGGATGCTGGCGCAATAGGTTGCGACCTGGGCGTTGCCGAGCAGCGGCTGGTTCTCGATGTCGCCGGCGACATAGTCGTCACCTGAGCGCAAGGCCTTCGCCTCGCGAAACCATTTGGTGTGGGCGACGTTCTGGCCGACGACGCGAAAGCGATCCGCGCGGCCATTGGCGATGACATTGCCGTCGAGGTCGCAGAGCCAGAGGTCGAGGTAAACGGTGTAGGCGCCGAGGATGACGCCGAGGCGCTGGGAGGCATGGGTGACCGCAGCAGGGGCGGGCGAGGCGGCGCAATCGACCATGGCGGAATCGGTCGCCCACCAGCGCACGTCGCAGGTCCGCTCATAGAGGTTGCGATCGATCAGCTCGATCGCGTTCAGCGACAGATCCATCATGCGCTCGCCGCGCGAGCGCTGGCTCATGCGCTCGATCGAGGCGACGAGATCGCCGGTGCGCCTGGTCAGCTGGGTCTCGAGCTCGCGCGCGATGGTCTCGACCTGCTGGCCGACGCCGCGCACCTCCTGCGCCACCACCGCAAAGCCCGCGCCTTGGGCGCCGGCCCGCGAGCTTTCGATCAGCGCGTTCAGCGCCAGCATCTTCATCTGGTTGGTGATCTGCTGGATCGACTTGGTCTTGTCGACCGCGATCTGGTTGACCTCCGCGGTCAGTCGGTTGATCAACGCGGAGATATCGGAATCGTCGTCGGCGGGTTCGGTGGCAACCGATTTGGTTTTCAGACCCAGCGCAGCAGACATCGGGGACTTCCCTTGGCAATGAGGTCTTGATCTGCAATGAACCCGGAACAATCAACTACAGATCGAATACAATTCTTTTTCGAGGATTCCGCCTAACGCCTGCTTAATTTGCTGTTCGGCGGAGTGCCTAAATGGTAGTCACGCCGGCCGGTTGGGCAGCCATCCACCGCTTTGTGCGGCTGGGCCGTTGCAAATCCGCAGGGATTGCCGGCCAATCCCTTGACGTACCCGGCCTCCGTGATCACCCGGGTCCCGAGTTCCCAACAGCCAGCTCTCGCCATGACGCCGCCCACCACCGCCTTGCCCGTCGAGATGCCCCAGGCCTTCCTGGGCGTGGCGCGTTCGCTCACCGACAAGCTCTGGCGCGACCGGCTGGACGCAAGAGGGGCAGCCAAGGCGCTTGCCATCGTGCAGCAGCACCAGCTGCCGGAACTGCTGGCGCGGGTGCTGGCCGGCCGCGGTGTCGACATCGATGCCGTTCCTGATTTCCTCGATCCGACCATCCGAAAGCTGCTGCCGGACCCGTTCACGGTGACGGAGATGGAGGCGGCCGCAAGGCGCATCGCCGATGCCGCCGCGAAGGGCGAGACCGTCGCGATCTTCGGCGATTACGACGTCGATGGCGCGACCTCTGCTGCGCTGCTGGCCTGGCACCTGCGCCATTGCGGGCTCGACCCGCTGATCCACATTCCCGACCGCATCTTTGAGGGCTATGGCCCCAACGTGGAAGCAGTTCGCGGGCTCGCGGCCAAGGGCGCCACGCTGCTCGTCACGGTCGATTGCGGCACCACCAGCATCGAGCCGCTCGCTGAAGCAAAACGGCTGGGCATGTCCGTGGTGGTCATCGATCATCATCAGGCCGGCACGGAGCTGCCGGAGGTCGACGCGCTGGTCAATCCGAACCGGCTCGACGATCTCTCGGGGCTTGGACATCTCGCTGCGGTCGGCCTCGTGCTGGTCACGCTGGTCGCGGTCAACAGGGAGCTGCGCCAGCGCGGCTTCTGGAACGCGGGGATGCCCGAGCCCGATTTGCTCGGCATGCTGCATCACGTCGCGCTCGGCACCGTCGCGGATGTGGCGCCGTTGATCGGGCTGAACCGCGCTTTCGTCGCCAAGGGGCTGATCGCGATGCGGCGGCGCGACCACGTCGGCCACACCGCGCTGATGGATGTGGCGCGGCTCAACGGCCCGCCCGAAGCCTGGCATCTCGGTTTCAAGCTGGGACCGCGCGTCAACGCCGGCGGCCGGATCGGCCGCGCCGATCTCGGTGTGCGGCTTCTGCTCGAGGGCGATAGCGTTGAGGCCGCGCGGATCGCCGCCGAGCTCGATCGCCTCAACAGCGAACGTCGGGTGATCGAACAGGCCGCCGAAGCCCAGGCCGAAGCCGAGGCGCTCGCCTCGATCGGGCTGGAGGACAAGCTCGCCGTCATCGTCACGGCGTCCGAGGGTTGGCATCCCGGCGTGGTCGGCCTCGTGGCCTCGCGCCTCAAGGAGAAGTTCTCGCGGCCCGCCTTTGCGATTGCGCTCGAGCCCGGCGGCATCGGCACCGGCTCGGGACGCTCGATTGCCGGCGTCGATCTTGGCAAGGTGGTGCGGCAGGCCGTAGCTGACGGCCTTCTGCTGAAGGGCGGCGGCCACGCGATGGCCGCTGGCGTGACCCTCCGAAAGGAGAAGCTCGCCGAATTCCGCGCCTATCTCGATAACGCACTGGCGCAGGACGTCGCCGAAGCACGCCACGTCAACGAGCTCTATATCGATGGCGCGGTCTCGGCGCGAGCGGTGACAACGGAGCTTGCGAGCACGCTTAATCGTGCCGGACCGTTTGGGAGCGGCAATCCCGAGCCGGTGCTGGCGCTGCCGGCGCATCAGCTCGTCTTTGCCGAGGAGGTCGGGCAGGCGCACTTAAGGCTGCGCTTCAAGTCCGGCGACGGCGCGATCGTCAACGGCATCGCGTTCCGTTCGGTCGGGCAGAAGCTGGGCCATGCGCTTCTCGCCAACCGCGGCCAACAACTGCATGTCGCGGGGTCATTATCAGTCGATCGGTACCAGGGCGCCGAGCGCGTGCAATTCCGAGTCATCGACGTCGCGCTTCCGGACCAGGGGCCATCCGTGATTAGGTAGCGCATAGTCCGGAAAGTGCGAAGCCGTTTTCCGGCAAGATCATGCGCAGAAATAAATCGCCTCAAACAATAAACCTCGAACAACAAAAAAGGGAGTGAACATGGCAGGGCAGGTTGAGGGCAAGATAGCGCTGGTGACGGGGGGCGCCTCAGGCATTGGCGAGGCGATCGTCGAGCTGTTTGCACACGAAGGCGCGACCGTCGTCATCACCGACATTGACGAATTGCGCGGCCCCGAACTCGCCACGCGCGTGACAAGGGCCGGCGGCAAAGCGATCTTCCTGGAGCATGATGTCACCAGCGAGGAGCGCTGGATCGAGATCGCAGCCGAGATCGCCAGGCGCTACGGCCGGCTCGATGTGCTCGTCTCCAATGCCGGCATCGGCATCCACGTATCCTCGATCACTGACATGACGCTCTCTGACTGGCGCAAGCAGAACGCAATCAATCTCGACGGCGTGTTTCTCTCGGTGAAGCATTGCCTGCCCTTGATGCGCAAGCATGGCGGCGGTTCGATCGTCATGATGTCCTCGCTGGCGGGGCTGCGCGGTGCGCCTGGATTGTCGGCCTATTCGGCGACCAAGGGCGGCGTCCGGCTGTTCGCTAAATCGATTGCGATGGAGTGCGCGGCCGCCGGCGACGGCATCCGCGTCAATTCGGTTCATCCCGGGATCATCGACACGCCGATCTGGGGCAAGATCCCGACCGGAGCGACCGGCGCCGGCCAGAATGCGCCTGTTGATCCGGAGGAGCGCGCCAAGGCGGCGACACCGCTCGGCCGCGCCGGGCAGGCCGCGGAGATCGCCTCCGGTGTGCTGTATCTGGCGTCAGATGCCTCGCGCTACGTCACTGGCAGCGAGCTCGTGATCGACGGCGGCATGAATGCCGGCGGGGTGCCGCGGCGGGCGTGAAAGGCGCAGGGCAGGGCGGCGGCCGCAGGGGCTGACGCGCAGGCGTCGGCGCTGTAAAACGCTGTCGTCTCCCGCTCGAAAGAGGTCTCCTTCGCCATGGCGCACAGCCTTCACGCCTCCTCACCTGCTGCCGTTCGCTCGAACCGGCCAGACCTTGCGACCGACGCGATCCGCACCGCGCGCGAGGATCTCGCCGCATGCTTCCGCATGGCTGCGCGTAACGGCTTTGAGGAAGGCATCTGCAATCACTTCTCGGCCGTGGTGCCCGGGCACGATGATCTTTTCCTCGTCAATCCTTACGGCTACGCCTTTCGGGAGCTGACGGCGTCAAAGCTTCTGATCTGCGACTTCCACGGCCACGTCCTTGACGGTGAAGGTGAGCCCGAGGCAACCGCATTCTACATTCATGCCGAGATGCACAAGCGCCTGCCGCGCGCCAAGGTCGCGTTCCACACCCACATGCCTTATGCGACCGCGCTGTCGATGACCGACGGCGATCCCTTGATCTGGGCGGGTCAGACCGCGCTGAAATTCTACGGGCGCACGGCCGTCGACCGCGACTACAACGGCCTTGCGCTTGATAACCGCGAAGGCGCGCGCATCGCGTCGGCCGTGGGCGATGCCGACATCGTCTTTATGAAGCATCATGGCGTGATGGTGCTGGCGCCGACCATCGCGGAGGCGTGGGACGATCTCTACTACCTCGAGCGCGCCGCCGAAGTACAGGTGCTGGCGATGTCGACGGGACGCAAGGTGTTGCCGGTCGATCCCGCGATTGCGGCCGCGACCTACCAACAAATGCGCGAGGGCGATTCCGAATCCGCCCGGTTGCATCTCGCCGCGATCCGCCGCCAGCTCGACGCGGAAGAGCCGCAGTACAGGCATTGAAATCAAAGAGGTCATTCCGGGGCGAGGCGAAGCCTCGAACCCGGAATCCGGAGATTGTTGCGCGAGATTCCGGGTTCGCGCTTCGCGCGCCCCGGAATGACGTGCCACTACGATCCCTGCCGCAGCTTCGCCAGCACCTTCAGCCCCCCGTAGCCGTCGGCGGGCGTGATCCCCGCGCGCAGCTGGAAATCCTTGATCGCCTTCATCGTGTCGTTGCCGACGCGACCATCGGTGCCGCCGGTGTCGAAACCGGCCTTGGTCAGCCGCGTCTGCATCTCCTGCACCTCGGCAAGCGTCAGCACGCGCTCGGAGCCGGGGAAGGGCTGGATGAAGGGTGGCGCGCCGAGGCAGCGGTCGCCGAGATGGCAGATCGCGAGCGCATAGTTCATCGAGGGATTGTAGCTCTTCACCGCATAGAAGTTCGGTCCCAGCAGGAAGGTCGGGCCGCCCGCGACCGGCGTCCACATTTGCGCGGTTGCATTTGGCTGCGGGAACGGCTGGCCATCGGCGCGGGTGACGCCGGCCGCCTGCCACGCCGCATAGGTGCGGCTGCCGCTCATCTCGCCCGACGCGCGCACCTCATAACCCCAATGCTCGCCACGGCGCCATTTGCCGCGATTGACGAGATATTTTGCCGTCGATCCCAGCGCGTCGTCGGGCTCGCCGAACGGCGAGACCTTGCCGTCGCCGTCATAGTCGATGCCGACATTGAGCCAGACCTCCGGCATCCATTGCGAATTTCCCATCGCGCCGGCCCAGGAGCCGCGCATCTCTTCGGGCGTGCTCCAGCCCTTGTCGACGATGCGCAGCGCATTGATGAGCTCGGCCTCCCAATAGGCCTTGCGCCGCGGCTCATTCCAGGCAAGCGCAGCAAGCGAGGGAAACACCGGCGTCATGTGGTTCTGCTGCACCAGCGGATCGCCGTAAGCGGACTCGACGCCCCACAGCGCCAACAGCGTGCCGCGCTCAACGCCGAAATCACGTTCGATGCGCGCGAACAGCGCCTCGTTGTTCTTCAGCGCGATCTTGCCGTTGATGATGCGCCAGTCGGAGACGCGGCGGTTGATATATTGCCAGACCTGCTCGTGAAACTCCGGCTGGTTGCGCATTTGCCTGAACACGCTCATGTCGGGTTCGATCCGCGCCATCGCGCGTTGCCACGTCGCGGCCGAGATGCCTTTTGCCATGGCGCGCGCACGAAAGCCTTCGCGCCATTCGTCAAAGCCGGGAGGCGATGCGAGGACACGCGTCGGAGCTGCGAATAGCGCGGTTGCGCCAAGCGTGGATTGGAGCAGGGCGCGCCTGGTGATGCGATTGGCGGAGGAATCAGCTTGTTTCATGGCGTCATTCTAGCGGGAAACATGGCTGCTGTGAGCCGGTTCCTGGAACGCGCGGAACCGGCCGTTCCTCCGGAACAAAGGGTCGCGCTCTTGCATTCCTTTCGAAGATGGTTGGTTCATCGGAATATTCGAGGTCGAATGCAGATACGCGCGCATGCGGAGAGCCATGTCGTCGAGCTCGACGACGGATCGTGCTGGCGGATTTTCCCTGGCGATCTCGCGACAACGCTGAGCTGGAAACCTGAAACGGATTTGCGCCTGGAGCAGAGCGGCGACCGGGTGAGTTCGCATGTGCTGATCAATGGCACGGACCAAAGCCGCGTCCGCGTGATCGCCGCAGGCGAAGACTGGCCGGACGGTGAGGTCAAAAAAGAGTTGAAGGGCGGATAGGCCGCGCCTGCGCCGCGCTGGATATCCCCATTTTTAAGCGTGTCGATTTACGCTCGGTTCGCTTCTGTCTGCGCATGATGCGTCCATGCGCGAACTGTTCGACATCATCCATGCCAATCCCTGGCCGTTTGGCGCCGGGCTGTTGGTCGTGGTCCTGATGATCATCGCCGAGAATTTTGGCCGCGGCATCCAAGGGGACGGCGCCGCGGGCGGTGATTTCGGCGGTTTCGATGGTGGCGGGGACGGAGGACGCTGTGACTAGCCTCGCCTAGTCCTCCTGCAGCTCCGTCGCGACATTGGCGAGCCAGCGGCGAACGCTTGCCTCCGCCTTGGCATCGAGGCTACCGGCCAGACGCTTCTCCAACCCGATCACGCGCTCTCTGCAAGCCTTCAGGAGTGTCGATCCGCGCGGTGTCAGCGTCCATTGCTGGATACGGCCATGGACGGGATGCGGCGTCATCACAATCGCGCCGTCGCGCTCGAGGTTTCGGATGATCACGCCGACGGTCTGCGGCGTCAGGAAGGTGAGGCGGGCGACGTCGGCGCCTGACAGGCCCGGATAGGCATTCAGCATGGTCAGTACGGCGAATTGCGGCGAGGTCACGCCGAGATCGGCCAGTGTCCGTTCCATCTTCAGCCGGACGGCAGCGTGGGCCTGGCGTAGCAGGTAGCCAAGATAGCCCTGCTCGCCGCGCTTGCCCTCGCCGGGCGCGGGAACACGCACCGCGACCTCCTCGCCGGATGCCCTCCGCTCCGGTTTCGATTTCGTGATGCTGGCCAGCTTGCGCATAATATACGAGCTCTTATAAGATATAAGTAGTCTTACAATATCACGAGGCGAACCGCAATGTCACACGCGCGCAGCGAATACGAGGATTTCAAGCGGGTCGCGCCCGATGCGTATGATCTGGTGCTGGCACTCGGTCAGGTCGCGGCGAAGGCCGGGCTCGACAAGCAACTGCTCGAGCTGGTCAAGTTACGTGCCTCGCAAATCAATGGTTGCGCTTTTTGTGTGCAGCATCATGTTCTTCTCTCGGAGCGGCTCGGGATACCTGCGGACAAGCTCCACCTGGTCGCCGTCTGGCGCGAGGCACCGATCTATTCCGCGCGCGAGCGTGCCGCGCTGGCTTGGGCCGAGGCTCTGACCCTGCTGCCCGATCGGTTCGGCGACGAGGTCTACGACGAGGTGCAGCGCGAATTCTCCGAGACCGAACTGATGTACCTGACGTCGGCCATTGCCTCGATCAATGTCTGGAACCGTTTTGGCGCGGCCTTTCGCTGGACGCCGCCGAAGCGGCAGGTCGCGGCCAATGCCGCAGCATCCTGAGTCAAGCGAGGGAAATGACCATGACGGCTTTGAGTTTGGCGGCCGCGCCACGTCAATCGCGATCGATGGTTTTGGCCATCGTCGGCGGGCTTGCTTGTGCATTCGCGATTGGCAAGGCGCTGCCGGTGACGATGGATACGGTCTCAGGCGCGCTTTCGCCGCTCTGTGCGACCGCTGCAGAAAGCTCGCCGCTCGACAAGGTCGAGCCGATCGGCTCCTACGCGCTGCCCAATGTGCCGGGCAAACGCGTCACTATCGTGCGCGTGTTCTACGGTCCCGGCGGGTTTTCGCGGCCGCACCGGCATGCGGGTTCAGTGACCGCTTACATCACCAAGGGCGAGATCCGCTCCCGGCTCGGTGGCGGTCCGGTCGAGACGTTCGGCGTCGGGCAGTCCTTCTTCGAGCCGCCGGGCGCGACGCATCTGGTCTCCGCAAATGCCAGCATCACGGAGCCTGCCGAACTGATCGCCGTGTTCGTGGCGGATGAGGGCGCCGAACTGACGACGTATCTGGACTGACCGCCATAGTCCGGATGTCGTTACGCGCCATCCGGGCCGCGTAAATTATCCTCAGCCTCCGTAAGACGCGGGATCCGGATTGTCGGACGGATTTTCGAACGACTTCTTCAGCGAAGCCGGCATCGGGACGTGGAAGTTCAGGCCGCGCGGCGGCACGGGCTCCATGAACCATCTGTTGTAGATCTTTTCGATTTCTGGGCTCTTGTAGAGGTTTGCGGTCGCCCGATCGACCACCGTCTTGAACGGCACGTCATCCTTGCGCAGCATGATGCCATACGGCTCCGGATCGGAGAACGCGCCGTTGCTGATGGCGTAGAGCGACGGGTCTTTCGAAGAGGCGATCATGGTCGCAAGCTGGATATCGTCCATGACGAAAGCCGCGGCGCGGTCGGTCTCGACCATCAGGAACGCCTCGGGGACATCCTTGGCGCTCATGACGGTGATGCCGAGCGAGCGGGCCAGGTTGGCCTTGGTGAGCTGGTTGATGTTGGTCGTGCCGGCGACCGAGACGACGGCCTTGCCCTTGAGATCGTCGACCTGATCGAGCTTCAGCGCCTTCTTGGACACGAAGCGGCTTGCCGTGAGGAAATGCGTGTTGGTGAACCATACCTGCTTCTGGCGGTCGGCGTTGTTGGTCGTCGAGCCGCATTCGAGATCGACCGTGCCGTTCGCCATCAGCGGGATGCGAGTGGATGACGTGACGATGCTCTCGTTGACCTCGAGCTTGTCCAGCCTGAGCTCGGTCTTGATCTCGTCGACGATCTTCATGCAGATGTCGACGGCGTAGCCGACGATCTTCTGCTTGTCGTCGATGTAGCTGAAGGGCACGGCGCTGTCGCGTATCCCGAGCGTGATCGCGCCGGTGTCCTTGATCTTCTTCAGCGTGCCGGTCAGTTCCTGCGCGTGTATCGGCGCAGCGAGAGCAGTGGCCAGAATAGCCACCGTGGTGAGATAACGCATGTGCTTCCCCTCGTCCTGTTTGTCCGGGAGGGAGCAAAGCAATTCTGGGGCCAGTGGAAGGTCTGGCGGTGCGGGGCGGGTCCGAAATCCGATCCGGCCGCCCGGGGCGCTGGCATTGACGGGTCATCGAAGCGCGGCGGCGGGTGCCGGCCGTTCAGTTCTCTTCGCTGCTCGATCCCTCGCGCAGGTCGGGCTTGACGACGTCCTCGGGCAGCGCGTGCGCGACCGGTTGCGGGGTGCCGGCGATCTCCGTGCCGATCTCGCGCCCGCGGGCGCGGATCAGGCGCTCATAAGCCGAGACCAGCGTAACGTAGGGGCTGACCCAGATCCAGCCGTCACGAGTGAACACCTGCACGTCGAAATGCAGGTGCATTGACGTGCCTGCGGGATGATCGAGATAGTTCGAGATCACGCCGATCTTCTCGCCCTCGGCGACGATGCGGCCGTTGATCACCCCGTCGGCGTTCAACGCCTGCGGATTCATGTGCATGTAGCGAAAGCGGATGTGCTCGGTGCGGCTGTTGACTTCAAGCGTCGCAGCCTGATCCTTGGAGGTCCGGATCACCATGGCGTCGCGCACGGCAACGACGCCGCGTTGCTTGGGATCGCAGGGCTCGCGGGCATCGCCGGGCGAGGGGCAGTCGGCGGCGCGGATGTCCTCGCCCTGGTGACCGAAGCCGCCGCCGCATTGCCAGACCTCGAAGCTGCGGGACTCGCAGAAATTGTCACGCCAGGGATAGGCGGTCGGGCGGTCATCCTTGTTGCGCTTGGCGTAGGATTGCGAATGCACGAAGGCCGGCGCCTTCTCGAGCGGGAAGCGGATCTGCGCATAGGCCATCACATCAGGGTGGCCCCCCTGTTTGCGATAGCCGGTGTTCGGGATGATGTCGCCGCTGGGCCGGTAGCCGAAATCCGCCGAGCGCGCGGCGGGGCGATCGATCACGTAGGAGGCAACGTCCATCAGCGGCCGCATGCGCTGGCCGCCTGTGACGTGGAGCGCCTTCAGGAAGCGCTCGGCGACCGGATAGGCCTCCTTGCACGCCAGCCGCCGCGGTTTTGCGACGCTGTCGAGGCACTGAATGGACACCACATAGGCCACACCAAACCGCGTGAAGGCGTAGCGCACATAGCCCTCGCGGATGAACTTCCGCAGATCCGGATAGATGGATGCCAGCGGTTTGACCGGCTCGCCCTTGCCGCCGGCGGGATCGGCGATGTCGTAGACGAGGGCAGATCCCGTGATTTGAATCTCGACCGGCTTTGCGAACACGCGGGCCGGCATGCCGTCGCCGGCACCGGGCTCGAGTGAAAACGTTGCGCTGTAACCGGCAGGGCCGGCGTCGAACATGTCGACGGGATTGAAATCGGCCTGATAGCGCGAAAGCACTGATGTGGCCGGGGCACCGTTGCGTTGCGCCTCGAGATAGGCGGCAGCATCGAACGGCAGCAGCACGGGAACCGAGCTGCGGGCGATGCCGGTATAGAATTGCGAGGAGATCGCATTGAGCTGCACCAGCGCCGGCATCCCCCGCGGATCAAAACGCGGCACCGACCGACGCGGCACGAAGATGAAATCGCCCGCGATCTGCGGGCGGCTGTTGATCTCGGTGCGGAGTTGGTCCAGCGCTGCGCGCCAATCGACGCGCAGGGCTGTGAGGGACGGGCTCCGGATCTCGTCCGCAGCGACCGGCGTGGCGGTGAGGAGTGCGAGCGACGCCAGAAACAGCGAGACGAAGCGGAAACTCTTCCCAACCACTGTCTCGCCCCCCGGCGGCACTTGCCCTGATCCCCGATCCCTTGGCCAGCCCCTGGCTTAGTCCTTGGCGCGCTCGGAGTAGGAGCCGTCTTCGGTCATCACCACGATGCGGGTGCCGACCGTGATGTGCGGCGGTACGGTGGTGCGGACGCCGTTGGACAGCACCGCCGGCTTGTACGACGAGGAGGCGGTCTGGCCTTTGGTCACGGGCTCCGTGTCCACCACCTCCAGCGTCACGCGCTGCGGCAGCGCGATCGACACCGGGTTGGTGTCGTGCATGGACAGCTTGACGGTCATATCTGGCTGGAGATAGGCGGCGGCATCGCCGACGACGTCCTTGGAAACCTGGACCTGATCGAAGGTCTCGGGGTTCATGAAGTGGAAGCCGTCGCCATCTTCATACAGGAAGGTGTAGTTGCGCTCTTCGATCGTCGCCTTTTCGACCTGATCGGTGGTCTTGTAGCGCTCGGAGATCTTTACCCCGTCCGAGATTCGGCGCATTTCGATCTGGCTGACCGGCGTGCCCTTGCCGGGATGGATGTTCTCGGCGCTCACGACGACATAGAGCTTGCCGTCTTGCTCGATCACGTTGCCCTTGCGAATAGAACTGGCGATGACTCTCAAAGCTGTATTTCCTGCTTGCTTGGCCCGGCTCAGGCCAGGACGTGGTCAAATCGATGGGGGACTTGGGGCCTCAAATCAGACCTCGGCGCCCGTTTCGGGCCGCAACATACTGATTTTGCCGTTGGATGCCAGCACTTTGCTGGTCCAGGGGACGTTCGGTTGATGGCTGGGGACAAGCCGATATCGCCGTTCTGGACCCCCTCGCGGCACCTCGACCGGCGGCCGTTCCTCCAGGCCAGGGCGGCCGTTACCGGGTCTGTCAGGGGCTTTTTCGCCGAGCAGGGCTTTGTCGAGGTGGAAACCTCGGTTCTCCAGGTCTCCCCGGGCAATGAGACCCATCTGCACGCCCCCCGGACCGAGATCATCCGCGCCGACGGCAGCCGAGCCAGCCGATACTTGCGGACTTCGCCCGAATTCGCCTGCAAGAAGCTGCTGGCCGCCGGCGAGCAACGGATTTTCGAGTTCGCCCGGGTATTCCGGGACCGCGAGCGCGGCGACCTGCATCTGCCCGAATTCACCATGCTGGAATGGTACCGGGCGGGGGCGCCCTATGATGCTATCATGGCGGACACGGTGGTCGTGATCGCCAGTGCGGCCCAGGCGACCGGAATCGGGACCTTCGCCTTCCGGGGCCACACCTCCGACCCATTCGCCGAGCCGGAGCTGTTGACAGTTGCCGGCGCGTTCGAGCGCTTCGCTGGAATCGACCTGCTATCGACAATCTCGGGTAACAGCGGTAACCGGTCCGCGCTCGCTCAAGCGGCCGACGGCAAGGTCCGGGTCGCCGAGGACGACACCTGGTCGGACATCTTCAGCAAGGTCCTGGTTGAACATGTCGAGCCGCATCTGGGGCGGGGGCGTTTGACCATTCTGTTCGAATACCCGTCTCCAGAGGCGGCGCTGGCGCGGGTGAAGACGGACGACTCACGGGTCGCAGAACGGTTCGAGGTCTATGCCTGCGGCGTCGAGCTCGCCAACGGCTTTGGCGAATTGACCGACGCCGAGGAGCAGCGCAAGCGCTTCACGGAGTCGATGGCAGAGAAGCAGCGTCGCTACGGCGAGGCCTATCCGCTGGACGAGGACTTTTTGGCCGCCGTCGCCCAAATGCCTGAGGCGAGCGGCGTCGCGCTCGGCTTCGACCGGCTGGTGATGCTGGCGAGCGGCGCAACACGGATTGATCAGGTGGTATGGACACCACCTGCGGATGAGAGATGACCAAGACCAATCTTGCAAAGACATTGCGCGAGCCGGCCGAACTCGTGGCTGCGGGCCTCGCGCCTGTCACGGCGCTGCCCGCGCTGGAGCGCGTGGCCGCGCGTTATGCAGTTGCGATCACGCCGGCGCTGGTCGATCTGATCGACCCCGCCGATCCCGATGATCCGATCGCGCGCCAGTTCGTTCCGGCCGCTGCGGAGCTCCAGATGCAGCCGGGCGAGAATGCCGATCCGATCGGCGACCACCCGCATTCGCCCGTATCGGGCATCGTGCACCGTTATCCCGATCGCGTGCTGTTCAAGCTCGTCCATGTCTGCGCGGTCTACTGCCGCTTCTGCTTCCGCCGCGAGATGGTCGGTCCCGGCAAGGAGAACGCGCTCTCGGACAGCGCCTATCGCGCGGCGATCGACTACATCCGTACGCATAGCGAGATCTGGGAGGTGATCCTGACCGGCGGCGACCCCCTGATGCTGTCGCCGCGTCGCATGAGCGAGATCATGGCTGATCTTGCTGCAATCGATCACGTCAAGATCATCCGTCTTCACACCCGCGTGCCCGTGGCCGACCCTGCGCGTATCAGCGAGGACATGGTCGCAGCACTCAAGGTCGAGGGCGCGACCACCTGGGTCGCGCTGCATGCCAACCATGCACGCGAGCTGACGGATACGGCCCGCGCCGCCTGCGCGCGCCTGGTCGATGCCGGGATTCCCGTGGTGAGCCAGTCCGTGCTTTTGCGCGGCGTCAATGACAACGTCGCCGCTTTGTCGGATTTGATGCGGGCCTTCGTCGAATGCCGGATCAAGCCCTACTATCTGCATCACGGCGATCTCGCGCCGGGCACGGCGCATCTTCGGACAACGCTGGCGCAAGGGCAGGACTTGATGCGGCAGCTGCGCGGACGGGTGTCAGGACTGTGTCAGCCCGAATACGTGATCGACATTCCCGGCGGCGTCGGCAAATCACCGATCGGGCCGAATTATGTGTTGGCGGCACAAAATACCGCAGTCGATGCTGGTGATGCGATGACGGAAACGCGCTATCGTATCGTCGACTATTGCGGCGATGTTCATCTCTATCCACCCGAAACGTGAGCGGGTCAGGGGGACGGCGGTTTGAGGAATGGAGGTACGGATATGAAGAAGATCATGGTGGCGGCATCGCTCGTGGTCTTGCTTGGCGGAGCGGCGATTGCCCAACCCGCCGCCAAGGGATCGACGTCAGGTGGCGCAAGCTCGGGATCGGTGCCGCAGGCGCCCGTCGGCCATCGACAGCCCCGTGCCGGCGACGTTCCGAACGAAAAGAATATCAGCAGCGATCCCAACGATCCCCTGAGCAAGGAAAACCTGGCGCTCGACAAGAAGATCAAGAGCATCTGCCGCGGCTGCTAGCAACAAGAGCGGGCAGGGCGCGAGCAGCGTCGCCCCGCCCGCGTTTGTCCCTGATTACGCGGAGCGCTCGTGCAGTCCGGCGCGAGCAGTGTTGCGGCGGATTTCGACCGCATCAGCGAGCTGCTCGAGCACGGTGGCCGTTGTCGCCCAATCAATGCATCCGTCGGTAATGCTCTGGCCGTACACGAGCGGCTTGCCCGGTACCACATCCTGACGGCCCGCGACGAGATTGCTCTCGATCATCACGCCCATGATGCGATTCTCGCCGCCCGAGATTTGGCCCGCGATGTCGGCCATGACCAGCGGCTGGTTTTCCGGCTTCTTGTTCGAATTGGCGTGGCTGGCATCCACCATCACCAGCGGCGCGACGCCTGATTTTGAAAGTTCGTTGCACGCTGCCGCAACGCCTGCCGCGTCGTAGTTCGGCTTGGCGCCGCCGCGCAGGATGATGTGGCAGTCCTCGTTGCCCGCGGTCGAGGCGATCGCCGAACGGCCAAGCTTCGTCACCGCCATGAAGTGATGCGGATGCGAGGCCGACTTCACCGCGTCCGCCGCGATGCGCACGTTGCCATCGGTACCGTTCTTGAACCCAACCGGGCAGGACAGACCCGAGGCCAGCTCGCGATGGATCTGGCTTTCGGTCGTGCGCGCGCCAATCGCAGCCCAGGAGACGAGGTCGGCGATGTATTGCGGCGTCGTCATGTCCAAAAATTCCGTGCCGGCGGGGAGGCCGAGATTGTTGACGGCCGAGAGCACGTTGCGCGCGAGGCGCAGGCCCTTGTTGATGTCGAAGCTGCCGTCGAGATCGGGGTCGTTGATCAGGCCCTTCCAGCCGACTGTCGTCCGCGGCTTCTCGAAATAGACCCGCATCACGATCTCGAGCTGGTCGGCGAGGTCTTCGCGCAGCTTAGCGAGGCGCTCGGCGTAGTCGAGCGCCGCCTTGGGATCGTGCACCGAGCAGGGACCGACGACGACCAGCAGCCGGTCGTCCTGGCCGCCCAGGATGGCGTGGATGGCGTTGCGCGCCGCCATGACCACACGCGTGGCTGTGAGGGTGCGCGGGACCTCCCGCATCACGTCCTCGGGCGTGCTCAGCTCTTTCAGTTCGCGGATACGAAGATCGTCGGTCGTGCTCAGCACGGCGGGCTCCTGTCTGTTTCGAGAACCTGCCGGCCAATAAAAAAGCCGCCAGGTCTGGCGGCTGTTCGGACTTTGGCTTCAATACCTTAGATTGAGCGCGATCCTCCTGCCGCCAGCAAGCTGTCGTAGCTAAAGTACCAAAAATAGCTGGTGGCGACGGTGATCATGGCCGGTCATATAGCGCGCCGCCAGCGAGTTGTCACCCCCCAATCGGCGCACATGGGCCAGGTGCCTCAGCTGCTGCTCTTGCGCGCCGCCAGCGCCATGCCGATCAGGGTGGCGCCGCCGAACAAAAGATTGATGCCGACCAGCACGCCGATGGCCCATTCTGCCGAGCTAGGCAGTCCCGTGATCACCATGAACGCGATCGCGATGTCGACCAGGCCCGAGATCAGCAGCCACGACCAGCGCCCGCTCAGCTCGCGGCGGTGCTCCAGGGCGTACATGATGGTGGTGACGCCCTCGGCGAGGAAATAGGCGCCGAGCACGATGGTCAGCGTCAGCACGGCCTGCATCGGGCGCGCCAGCAGTAACATGCCGGCAAGTACGGCGAGTGCCGCAGAGATCAGCGACCACCAGAAGCCCGGCGTGGCGCGCGCCCAATAGGTCGCGATCAATCCGCCGATGCCGCTGATCAGGAACATCCAGCCGAGGAAGATCGTGACGGCGAGGCTCGCGAGCGGTGGCAGGATCAGCGCGGCAATGCCGAGGACGGCGAGCAAAATGCCTTCGAACAGAAAGGCCTTCCAATGCGCCTTGACCGCCTTGCTCATCGCAGATTGCAGCCGTGAAAATTTCTCAGGCGACGTCATCGGCAAGCTCCAGATCGAAAGATGTAGGTTCAATCTAGGACGCACACACGACGCTTGCCATGCGATGGATCAACCGCCGCCGTGCGCTGACGAAAAACCTTCGCCAGTTGTGCGGATGCGGTTGCGGCCGAGCACGTAGATCGCGGTCGTAACGACCAACAGCGCAAGGCCGAGCAGAATCGAGACGAAGCCGATCGGGATCAGTGCCAGCGTCAAATTGCGGTCGGGGTTGATGAGCCAGTGGTGGATCGAGGTCAGCACGAAGGCGAGGCCGAGGAAGCCGACGCCGCCGCCCGCCAGCCACAGCGCCCACATCCGGCGCAGCTGGCTGAGACGTTCCCGCGCGATATCGGTGCGGGGCGCGTGATGGCGTGCGACGCGGCGCACCAGACGCATGGCGAAGGCAATCGAGCTGAAGCCGATCAGCAGGCTCGCGCCGCCGAGCCACATTCGCAAGGTAGGATCGAGGTCCGGCATGCGTTGGAGCGTGAGCAGCGGGAAGTCGAAGGCCGAATGCAGTGCCAGCGGGCCGGCGAAGATCAGCAGGCGGCTGGAGAGGCGGGCCCAGTCGCGGTGATGGCGGTTCGCGCCCAGTGCCGTGCCTGCACGCGCGATCGTCAGATAAGCGCCAGCGATGATGCCGAGTGCGCCATGGAACGGGACGGTGAGCACGCTGCGCAGCGCCGCCAGCGATCGCCACATCTCGGCGTGCTGGACCAGATAAGCGAGGTTTTCGTACGCCGCGAAGCCGAGGCCGACAGCGGCGCCGTAGACTACGGTATCCATGGGATTGGCGAAGGTCCGCCGCTTGGTCGAGGAGACCAGCACGATCGCGATCACCTTCACCGCCTCCTCGGGCAGCGCGACGCCGAAGACCGAATGCATCGCAAGCTCCGCCCAGGGATTTTCGGGCGCGGCGACCATCTTGGCGAACGGGGCCCGGGCGAGGCCGAGAAGCGAAATGCTGGCTGCGCCGAGCAGGAACGCCGTCCAGACCTGGGCTGGCGGTCCAGGACGTTCCTCGGCCGCGATCACAAGCCACAGCATCAGCAGTGCCGGGGCGATGGCGGCCGTTCCGATGACGGTGGGTAACGCTTCAATCAGGTACATCGGCGTCGAAAATAGGTTCCCTTGGCCGGCTTATCCACTCGCGGCAGTTGCGACCATCTGTCATGCACTGGCTGTCGCGTCGCTTAACAAGCGCGACAGCTGGCATTCATCAGGACCCCTACGTGTTGGAATACCAGCGCGATCAACTGCATGACACGACCGCCCTGGCGTCCTTGGTGACCGTTCCCCGGTTGTTGTTGGACCGGAATTGCCAAGGTGGATCAAGGTGGTGCGCCAGTTTCTTCACGATGCACGTCTGCGGGCTTCGAGTCCAGAGGCGAGCGTGAAGTCTCGCCCGGACAGCGCGAGTCCCTAGTCGCGCTTGGTTACACGTTGGCGCGGCGGTGACGCAATTCGGCGGGCTCGGATCTGCTCCAACTCCCAAAGGGCGCGTACGAGGCACGTGCCGAGACAGGAGACGAGAAGGAACAGCAGGAAGGCCTGGTCGACGGCTGGGATCTGCATCATGGCAAATATTAAGCAATGCGCATGCCATGCGTTCCCGTTCTCGCCTGCGCTGAGCGCATAGACGACCACGCCGCCGCTTGCGGCGCTCAATGCGTGGTGAGCGGCGATGGGGCGTCGGGCGCGACGTCGAAGGCGCCTAGATGGAATTCCCCGGCGATGGTCTGGTCCAACTCGGAAGCGTTTGCAAGCAGCGTGAATGCGGCTTGCGGGTATTGCTTCCAGATATCCAGATCGCCGGCCGTGATCGTCAGCCAGCCGAATGTGTACATGTAGCGTCCAGGCTCGGTCACCCGCCCGACCCGGTCCCAAGTGATCTTGTCAACTGTGATCCTGTCGACTGCCATCCGGTCCCCCGACCGCAAGTCTGCAACTGACGGTCCGGCGCGCCGGACCCTCGAAGGCTGATCCTGCATTGGGGCCGGGATAGGGCAGCGATGCTTGGGCAAGTCTCTTGGGCAAGTCGCTTGGGCAAGTCGGTTGGGCAAGTCGGTTGACCGCAGGAGGCTGAGCTTCGGCGTCAAGCCGGCGGCGGCGCGGCCTGGCGCACGAGCAAGCGGACGAGGTTGTCGCGCTGCTGCTTCTCGGCGAACTTCACCGCGAAGCCATTGTCGAACTTTCGGATGACGCGCCCGACGCAGGCGCCGACTGCAAGCGGGGTACCTAGCGTCGGGTCATATTCGCAGGAGATGGCGACGCCGGCGGTGGAGACGTCGATGATGAAGCAGGAATGACCGCTGCCGTCGGCCAGCGTCAGAGTGGTGTGGGAGGCCTGCGGAACGAAGCGGGCCTCGCGCCGCAGCTCCTGGATGCTCTCATCCCTCTGCTTTTTCTCGAGCCAGGTCAGCTTTTCCGACATCCAGGCGCGACGCGCCCGCGTCATCTCGAGCTCCATCAGGAAGCCCGACTTGAGCGTTGCGCTGATGGTGCCCTGGAATTCGCCGAAATCCTGGAAGTAGGAGGTCACGCGCTCGCCGATCTTGCCGACGACCGGCACGTCCACGATCATGCGGAACGGCGAGACACGCTTGGTGCGGCAGGCGAAGTTTCGCAACTTGCCCTCGCAATCATACCAGCGCGGCAGCGAATAGCTGCCGTCCACCGTCACTTCCACTGCACGCTGCCTGAGGAACTCTGCGACGGACATGGGCGCCCAAATTGTGTTTCGGATTGTTTCCGTACTTCCACGGTAGCAATCGAATTCTAAGCAAATGATACCGGAGCTCAGGAGTAGGGGTAAATTTCCGGTAAACGGGCGGCCTCGCCCGGACCGGACCAGGTCTTCAAACGGCGCCGAGCAGCACCACCAGCAGCAGCGCACCGATGGCGATCACGAATTTGATGGTCGTAACAGTCAGGCCGTCGAGCCCGACCTCCCATCCGAACCGCAGCCGAGCACGTCGCATCGCAAGCGATCCGAGGGCTTCGACCACGGAGAGCGCAAGGGCGATGCCGGCGATGTTGGCCCACGACTGCGACGGCGGCAGGAGCGGCGCAAGCCAGACCGGGGCGGAAGTTCGCAAGCACGCGAGCAGGGCGATCCATCCGAACCACGACGCGAACGCTTTGATGAGGTCGGGCCCGACCGTATCGGGCTCGAACCGGACGCCGACCGCCGCGAAGGCGCCTTCGATGCGCGCATCGTCGGCCAAGAACAGAAACGCGCCGAGATAGAGGGGAATGCGCGACATGCACAGAATGGCGATCGCGCCGAACAGGACGATATAGCCGAACAGATCGCCGAGGATGTCCAGGCCACTCTTTCGTGCCGGCACCGGTGCGACAGCGGGCTGATGCTGGGGCACCGATCTGGCGCGCGCCATGTGCTCCAGCATCTTGGCGCGCCGGTCGGGCGAATAGGACGTCGCACGATGCATCCAAGTGGGAGGCGCGCTCGTCGCCGACGGGACGCCCGACTGGTCGTTCTTGGTGGATTTGCGCTGCTCCATGGGCCGAACCGATCTTGCCGTCCGTGACGCCATCGCGGCGGGCGGGGCGGTTTCCTTCCGACGTTGGTCGGAGGTGAGGGGCGGGGAGGTTCAAGCCTGGATGGCGGATTTTCACGGGCCCGAGGCCCGATCTCGCGTCATTGCTCGCCGACCATCTTCCTGTTGATCTCGTCTCCCAGTTGCGCTTGTGTACGGCGAGGTCTGGGGGGACCATGTTGATGGCTATTTTCATGGCTGCGTCGTCTTGCGCAGCCGCGTTTGGTTTCGCGATTGGTTTCAGTTCGAGCGGGCTCAACCAGGCCTGTGGCTTGCATTGGACATGACCGTGATGTCCGGCTGCCTGTCGCCGCGGAAAGCGGGCATTCTCGATCACGCTGAGCGCATCGCTACGGATCGCGTGGCATGGCGGGAAAAGAATAGCTTTTTCCACCACGAGGATGAGCGCTATCTCCAGTTTCTGATCCCCGCAAGGAGTCGCGTGCTCGACATCGGCTGCGGCGTCGGTGATACGCTTGCGAGCCTCGCGCCGTCATATGGCGTTGGAATCGATTTCTGTCGCAAGCAAATTGCGATCGCGCGGCAGCGCCATCCTGATCTCATGTTCGTCGAGGGCGATGCCGAGGACCCGGTGACGCTCGAGGCGCTGCAGGGCCCGTTCGACTACATCCTCGTCCTCGATACGATCGGCTCGCTTGAGGATTGCCAGAAATTCATCGCCCACCTCCATCCGCTCTGCACCCGGGATACGCGGCTGGTGATCGGCTACTTCTCCCATCTCTGGTACCCGGTGCTCAAATTCGCCGAATTCGTCGGCCTGCGGATGCCGCATCCCGAGCAGAACGTGCTGTCGCCGCCTGATTTGCGCAGCCTTGCCAGGCTTGCGGATTTCGATCCGGTGAAGTCGGAGCAGCGGGTGCTCTTACCGGTCCGGATGTTCGGGCTCGGACGCTTTCTCAATCGTTTCGTCAGCGTGCTGCCGGGAATCCGCCAGTTGGCGTTGCGGCACTATCTGGTGGCGCGCTCCAGCCTCAAGGCGAGGGAAGAATTCGCCTCGGCTACCGTCGTCGTCCCGGCGCGCAACGAGCGCGGCAATATCGAGCCTGCGGTCCAACGCATTCCCGATTTTTGCAACGATATCGAGATCATCTTCGTCGAAGGCCACAGCCAGGACGGTACCTTCGAGGAGATGGAGCGGGTCAAACAGGCCTACCCGTCCAAGGACATCAAGGTGATGCGTCAGCCCGGCAAAGGCAAGGCCGACGCCGTCTTCACCGCCTTCGATGCAGCGCGCGGCGACGTGCTGGTGATCCTCGATGCCGACCTGACCATGCCGCCGGAGCAGATTCCGAAATTCGCCGAGGCGTTGCTGTCGGGCAAGGGCGAATTCATCAACGGATCGCGCCTGGTCTATCCCATGGATGATGGCGCGATGCGCTTCCTCAACCTGATCGCCAACAAGATCTTTTCCTATCTGTTCTCCTGGCTGCTCAATCAGCGCTACACGGACACGTTGTGCGGCACCAAGGTTCTGCGCCGCAGCGACTATCAGCGCCTGAAGGCCGGCAAGGCCTATTTCGGCGATTTCGATCCGTTCGGCGACTTCGACCTGATCTTCGGCGCCTCGAAGCTCAATCTGAAATCGGTGGATCTGCCGATCCGCTACGCCGCGCGCACCTATGGCGAGACCCAGATCTCGAGGTTTCGACATGGCTGGATGTTGCTGAAGATGGTGGCTTTCGCCTTCCTCAAGATCAAGGCGATCTAGGTCGGGCCGGCTGCGTGGCGCTCCCTAGCGGAATCGAACCGCTCTCTCCACCGTGAAAGGGTGGCGTCCTAACCGATAGACGAAGGGAGCAAACGCAAGGCCACGCCGCTGATGGCGACAGGCCCGCTGGCCGTCCGAGTCGTGCCCGGCGGCTTGCAGCGGGCGAACGTATAGTGGCCTTTGCGGCCGTGGGCAAGCCGTTCCGGCAGGCTCTTTGGCCGGCGGTGGATAGAAGGCCCGGGGCTGGTTCGGGCCGCGATTTCAACGGTTTCTTAGGGTTCCTTGCGCTAGCGCTGACGCGGGAGATATTTTTGCCGATGCCTCAGCCCAAGAAGCGCGCAGCCCGCAAGCTGCTGTCGCAGCACGCCTGGATCACGCTGGACGGCGGATTCGCGGCGCGGCATTGCCTGGTCCGGGACATCTCGCCCTCGGGCGCCAGGATCACGCTGGACGAGGATGCCAGCCAGCTTCCGGGCGTGATCCGGATGGCCTTTGCGCGGGACGCGCGGACCGGGCGCAGCTGCCAGGTGGTCTGGCGCCGCGGCAAGTCGGCCGGCGTCAGGTTCCTCTGAAACCACCGCTGCGGCGGTCCGGATGGCGCCAGGTAGCGCGCCACGCTACAAGGGCCGCATGCGTGCTCTCCTCATCCTCGTCTCGCTCGCGATGACCACCGCCGCCGGCGCCGAGACCCTGCGCCTGCCATCCACCGAGCCATCCGCCAAGACCCTGCCGCTCAAGGGCACAAGCGGGACAGCGAAGGCCAATGCCTGCGCCGCCTATGGCCAGGGCTTCACCATGGTGGAGGGCACCTGCGTGAAGATCGGCGGGGCGGTTCGCGTCGACACCACGGTCAGGCCCTAAAGCCCGATGTCACCGGATCTGGTGCGGCTCGATCTTCTGATGCCCGTGCTGATCTATTGCGCGCTGCTGTGGTGGGTCGGCCGCGGGCTGTCCTGGACTGCAAGGATAGCCACGGCGGTGGTGACGCTGGCGCTGATCGCCATCGTCGTGACGGTCGAGCGCGGCTGGCACTAGGCCCTTCAAACCAAAACGTGAAAACAACCCCATGCACAGTAGACGCCGGGCGCGGGGTGTTTTGCGCGCTTTCGGCAATTCGGCATGCGATGTCCGTCCCTTAAGCGCGCCCGCGGCTCATGACATCGGCGGGGCCACATGCTCGGCAAATCCGGGCCGCCTGGCGAGCCCGGCAAGCCACCGCGTCAGGTTCGGTTGCGCCGGACGGGTGATGCCCTCGACCCCGAGCCAGCGCCGCGCATAGGCACCGACGGCGATATCGGCGAGCGTGAAGGCGTCGCCCTCCATGTAGGGGCGGCTCGCCAGGAGCTGATCGGCGATCGCCCAGACCTCGGCGGCGGCATCGGCATCCTTCTGCACCTGGATCATGTCGCGCTCGGCAGGCGGCGTGCGCACGATGCCCCAGAACACCGGGCGGTCGACCGGCTGCACCATCGACAGCGTCCAGTCGAGCCAGCGGTCGACGCCGGCGCGCAGCTTTGGCGCTTCCGGATAGATGGGCGTGCCGCGCCCATGCGCCATGCAGAGATAGCGCATGATCGAATTGGATTCCCACAGCGCGAAGTCGCCCTCGACCAGCGTCGGCACCCGCGCGTTGGGGTTCATGGCGAGATAGGCGGGCTCGCGGGTCTTGCCGTAGGCCATGCCGGCATCGATGCGCTGATAGGGCAGCGCGAGCTCCGTCAGGCACCACAGCACCTTCTGCACGTTGACCGAATTGGCGCGGCCCCAGATCGTCAGCTGTGTGTCCGGCATCGAGCGTCTCCCGCAAGTTTATTTATCGCGGGTGATAGCCGAATTCGCCGCACGCAGCGACGCCGATTGCCGCGCGCCCCTCATGCAAAAAGCTCCGCCCAGGCGAGCGGAGCTTTCACTGCGGCGGTGCCGAATGCGACATCAGCAAGATGCGTTTGCGCCGGAGCGACAAACGCAAACGCGTTGCGCTGGAGCGACAAACGCTAAGCGCGTTTGCGCCGATATCAATGGCCGAAGAACAGCCACAACAGAATGATCACCGGGATCGGCACACCCAGCAGCCACAGCAAAATTCCGCGTCCCATCGCGTTCTCCTCCATCAGCATTATCGGAGGGCCAACGCCGGCCGCGAGCGCTTGTTCCTGCTGATAGCCGCCTACCAGTGCCCGGTGTTCGGCATTGAAACCCAGGGCTCGGCGGGCGCCTTCGGCTCGCCCTTCTGCAGCAGCTCGATCGAGTGCAGATCGGGCGAGCGGACGAAGGCCATGTTGCCGTCGCGCGGCGGCCGGTTGATGGTGACGCCGGCCTTCTGCAGCTTCTCGCAGGTGGCGTAGATGTCGTCGACCTCATAGGCGAGATGGCCGAAGAAGCGGTCCTCGCCATACTTCTCCTCGTCCCAATTGTAAGTGAGCTCGACCAGCGGCGCGCCGCGCGTCGGCGGCTGCTTTTTCAGTGCCTCGAGATCGTCAGGCGCGCACAGGAACACCAGCGTGAACCGCCCCTTCTCGTTGTCGATCCGCCGCACCTCCTTCAGCCCCAGCGCATCCTGGTAAAACTTCAGCGCGACATCGAGATTGCGCACGCGCAGCATGGTGTGGAGATAACGCATGGTTGTTGCTCCCTTTAGGTCGGAGGGTTTTGCTTTGGGCCGGAACGGCGAGGGAGAGATAGCAGGAAAGTGGGGGGAGGGGCAGGGGGCGGGGAACCTGAGGCAGGGTTGGGCCTGTCGGAAAATTGCGGTCAAACTGTTTGGTTGGATAGAGACTTCTTCTGCTGCAACGCCCATAGCGAGTGCTGGAGCAACAGACGGCGCGGTTGCTGAAGCCAGCCAAGCTTGATTGCAGTGCCACCGCTATCCGACGCTGACGATATTTTGAAGACCGGGAAAACTCGGCAAAGACGTTTGCGTTATGGGACCAATGGGAGACGCCTAAGAGGTGAGGAGATGAGCAATTTTTCAATTTTCACCATATTCAGTGCCGGTCTGTTCGTCCTGCTGATCCATGGTTTGGTCGCCTCCGACGTATCGCAAAGGGAAGATTTGGACACTGCTTCCTTGCGCAGAATTTGCGAAGCGGAAAACGTAACCGATGTCCAAATTCATGAATGCACAATCAGACACAGAATGCAGCACGCCGTCGAAGCACGATTGAATCGAAGAATTGCGGTGACAGTGCCCTAAATTGGGTATCCGCCGAGCACTATTCGAAAGCCGCTGCAAACGCGACGCCGGGGCACCATTCGAAAGCCGCTGCAAGGGTATACAGCCCGCAGGACGGGTTGAGCCCTTGCGAAACCCATCGCTCTTGTTGCGTGGTAGTGCCGCCCCATGACCGCGGACCTCCTCGGCTTTGTTTCGTGGGGAGGCTTCTTCACCGTCAATCGAGCCGAGCGGAAGCTGACGTTGCTGACGGGTTATCTCGGGTTTACGGAGAGCGGTAATCGAGAAGAGATGGGTTTCGCGGGGCACAACCCATCCTGCAAGCGCAATTCACAATGGCCGTTAGGCGGCCGCACGGCGACGACGTGTGGAGTTTAGTGCACTGTCACCGCAATGAAATGTGAGCCGGCTTCCCGGCACGTCCGATGAATGGAGCCGGCAACATACTGGTGACAGCGGTTCAATTGGTGCACAGTTGCTGCTATTCGCGATGCCGATGGAAGAATAGAGGCGAATGGAAGAACAACGGATTCTGCGCAGAGTTGAAACTTGGCCTGGTCGACGTCCGACACAGCTTGCCTTCGAGGCACGCGGCTACTCGCTCCACCGAGCGTGGCAAGAAAGGGTCGCAGGTTTCTGTGGCGAGGGCCAGAGCGATATTCTCAATCAATATTGGGATGACGTCGCTCTGGAAACGATGCAATCGCTGGGACGCGGCGATCCCGACACGCGGAAGTTCGTTATCCAGCCCCGGTATCGCTCGCGTCTTCTGGACGGGCTTTTCCTCGAGAGGATCGTCGAAGAGCCGTTTCGAGCTCCGCCACTGGTCCCATGCTTGTTCGAGCGCTACAAGAAAATCTACTTCGACGCGGCATTTCGAGAAGGTGAGACCGCCTTCTTCCGGAGGCTACATGAACGCGAAAGAGAGCGTTTGGGTATCAAGCCAACCAATTGGTCCGGCAGCAAGCGTGATTTTGTTCCTTTCGCGGATGAATTCTGTACCGCGCTTGGTTTCACCCGCCGCCGCAATCGATGGCTGAAGACGATCGCGGACTCTGATGGGGATGCTCTGATTTTTGAAGTTGGGGTCGATACCGGGGGGAATGCGTTTTGCATCGGGCCGCCGATCATCTTCAAGATCTACTGCGAGAACGATCCGAAATTCGCCTTTGAGATCACAAATTTGGAAACTCTCGATCGGTTGGTTCCTGGCGTCATCGAATACAAGCGGGTTTTCGAGAGCGACGATCTGTTGCTTGGCGGCAAGGCGCTTATCGAACTGTTTGACGTCATCGCGGAGTCGCTGAACGATTGAGAGCCTCACTACGGTGACAGTGCTCGACTGCACCCCCGAAGTGAGACACGAAAATTTCGGTGACAGCGGGGCAGAAAATTACGGTGCACTCAATTGCTTCCGCCGCCCACTATTCGAAGTCTCTGCAAGATGAATTGAATGCATAACCGCGCGCATCTCCCTACCTGCACTCAAAACTCGCCGCGCTCTCCGGGTCGCCTTGGCCCTTGTACTGCGCATGTTGCGGATAGGCGCAGAGCGGGCGGCTGCGGCCGGGGAAGGCGGGTCCGGTCGCGACCACCTGATCGGGCGCCTTGCCGTCTTCGACCCAGTTCACGACCGCGCTGAGCAGATCGAAACGATCGAGCGTTTCGCCGCTCGAGCAGTGACCCATGCCGGGCACCAGGAAGGCCCGGCTCGATGTCTCCCGCACCATCTCCATGCCGCCGGAATCCGCCGCCATGCGCTCGTAGTAATTCACGGTGTCGTTCGCCGAGAACCAGGGATCGCTCACACCGTGGTAAAACAGCAGCTTGCCGCCACGGCCGAAATAGCTCGAAAGGTTGGTCCAGTAGGCGGTGTTGGTGAGGCGATCCATCCCGCTCGCGTTGACCCGGTCCTCGAGTTGATCGACGTCGATGCTTTCCCAGACAGGCGGCCCGACCGGGCTGCGCGCGCCTGTCGCCAGGATGCCGGGAATGGCAACGCCTTCGGCGGCCACGCCGCTGTCCCACGGGAACGGCGGGTAGACCGGCGTGCCGCGTGAATTCTTCGGGCCGGCAAAAGCTTTCCTGATGGCATCGACCTGCGGCGGGGCCAGGCAGGAATCGGTCTTGTCGCCTTTGCAGGTGAGCACGGCGGGATCGAATTGACAGGCCTTGCCGTCGAAGATCAGGCCGTCCTTGACGCCATCCTTGGCGTCGCAGGCATCGAGGATCGCGTTGGTGACCAGCTTGCGCTCATCAGCGGAAAACGTCCTGGCGGGGTCCGGCTTGCCGGACGCATCTTTCGGCGCGATTTTGCTGAAAGCAGCGTTGGCCCAGGCGAGACCGATATTGGAGTTGCCGGTGCGCATCGCAGGCGCGCCGGCGACGATGCCGTCGAATTGTTCGGGATAGCGCGCCGAGGCCAGCATGCCTTCGCGGCCGCCGGTCGAGCACCCCGTGAAATAGGAACGTCTTGCGGGCTGGCCATAGTAATGCGCGACGATCGCCTTGGCGGCCATCGTCACCTTGCCGACGGATGCCGTGGCGAAGTTGAGCGCGGCTTCCTGGTCCTTCAGGAACGAGGCATCGAACACCGCGCCCTGATGACCGCTGTCGGTCGAGACGACGGCAAAGCCGCGCGCCAGCGCCGGCACCTCGCCGGCCGCCTGGTAACCCAGCGGCGGCCGGATCGAGCCGTTCAAACCGCCGCCGCCCTGAAACAAAAACCGGCCATTCCAGCGATCGGGCAGGGCGACGGCAAAGCCGATCGCGTAAGGTTTGCCCTCGACCCCCACGCGCTGATCGATCACGCCATCCGCGCGGCAGTTTTGCGGAAGCGCAACCGATATTGTGGCCGGCGCCGGCGGCGACGGCTGCACGGTGCCCGGCGGCGCCTCCGGCACCAGCTCGGCCTTGGTGACAGATGCCGTCGATCCCGGCAGCTTCCAGCTAGTCAAGTCAGCGCATTTGAGCGCAGGTGGGATGTTGGCTGAATCTTCGGCGCGTGCCGGCGAGATGGCAAGGACCATGATGGCTGCGACGAGAGCCGGGCAAGCCATGGCACTATCAGGCGCCAGATTTCTTTTTCGCTGCATCGTTTCTTCCCTGCCGTTTTCTATTTTATTGCGGTGCACGTCACTGACGCTGGCGGCGGACGATCCGATGCACCGACACTGCCATGATCGTGTCTCACTTCAGGGATGCAGTCCAGTCCAGCAGCATCACCGTCATTCCCCATGACCGATTGCAACCCGCAGGGCTGCGCTCCGCCCTCGAATCCTGGAACGCAACCTGCACCTATCTATTGATGGGAATGTTGTGGCTTCAGATGAGCGGGGGAGTCGACCTTGAAGACTGTGCGCACCGATATTCTCGAGATCGCCTATCTGGAGGAGGGCCCCGCTGGTGGTTGGCCCGTGGTGCTGTCGCATGGGTTTCCATACGACGTTCACGCCTACGATGACGTCGTCCCAAAACTTACTGAGGCGGGTGCCCGCGTCATTGTGCCTTATCTCAGGGGCTTCGGGCCGACGCGCTTCTTGTCGGCCGACCGCATGCGGAGCGGTCAGCAGGCGGCGCTCGCTGCCGACATCATCGGCCTGCTCGACGGTCTGGGACTGGATCGCGCGATTCTGGCGGGGTACGACTGGGGCGGCCTCGCCTCGTGCGTCGCTTCGGCGTTGTGGCCGGAGCGGGTTACGGGACTGGTCTCCTACGCCGGTTATGACGTCGCCGATGTCGAGCGCCAGCGGCACGCCTACGAGCCCTCGCTTGAACAAGTTGTCTGGTATCAGCACCTGTTCCAGCGCGAGCGCGGGCGCGAGTGTCTTGCGAACTACCGGCGCGAGCTTTGCCGGATTCTGTGGGCGCAATGGTCCCCGGGCTGGCAATTCGATGATGCGACGTTTGAGCGGACGGCCGCCTCATTCGACAACCCCGACTTTGTGGATGTTGTTTCATCCATTGCTATCGCTTCCATTTGGGAACGGAAGCGGGCGAGCCACACCTGGATCCGCTTGAAGCGCGGCTCGCGGATAAGCCCAAGATCAGCGTTCCCTGCGTGACACTCGACGGCACCCGCGACCCGCTGAAGCCGGGCGGAACGGCCAGCCATGCGCCGATGTTCAGCGGCCGCCACGAACATCGCGTCGTCGACTGCGGTCACAATTTGCCCTGGGAAGCACCTGAAGACTTTGCAGCGGCCGTTCTGACGGTACGAAGCTGGACCAGCTGAATGTGCAGGACGCTTCGCGCCGATTTTTTTGAATGTCGGCCGTTCGACGTCGCGGGGGCGGTATAGCCCGCCGCCCGCGCCCGATCGATTTCGTCAGTAGCTGTATCCGTAAGGATATTGGCCGGGACAGACGTAGTTGCCAGAGGCGTCGTAGTAACAGCCGCTGTTGTAGTTGTTGTAGTAGCCGTAAGCTCCTGCAGCGGCTGCTGCTCCCACAGCGGCGGCACCGTAGCCCCAGCCGGGGCGATAGTAGCCGCCACCATATCCGGGGTAGCCGGCGATTGGGCGGCCCGGACGGCCCGCGATCGGACGACCGGGATAGCCGGGGCGACCAGGCCGGCCCGCTATTGGATGCGACGGCCGAGGACCTCCGGCGACGCGGTAGCCGCGGCCACCATGGATGCGCCCGGCATGAACGGCACCGCCGCGGACGTGAGCTCCGCGCATGCCGCCGCCATGAAAGCCCCCGGCGCGCATGCCGCCACCACCACGGTACCCGCCACCGCCGCCACCTCGCCGGGCGAGCGCGTCATCGGGAACGAGACTGGCGGTCACGAGAATGAGTGCTGCCAAAGCAGTGAGGATGTATCGAAGCATGATCTACCTCCATGTGGATGGCTCTAATCGTCGTCGTCCTCGGCTTCGACGCTGTGCTCGATCACGTCGTGCATGCCCCGCACGACGACATAGGAAGCAAAAGACATTCTCCTCTTCTGATCATCACTCAATGTTTTGTAGAGCGGCTCCCAGGGGCATCGGCGAGCTTCTTGAGATCGGCTCCGCGCTGAATCAGCCGGTCCGCCCTGCGTTGCATGAGCTCGACCGGGTTGCCTTGGTGGAGGGGATCCGTGGCGTCGTCATGCAGTTCGGCGATCCGCTCCAGGCGAGCCTGCCGGTTCTTCGCTCTGTTGCGGATGGCTTCCTCGACGGCCGGCCACAGTTTTTCCTGCTCGGAGGTCAATTGCAACGCGGCCTTGACGATGCCGACACGCATGTCCGTCAGGCTTTTCAGGTCGGCGGCGCTCGGCTGCGCTACTCCCACCGTCGATAGCGTCTCGGCTGCGAAGGTGAGAGATGAAGTCGTCGCCAGCAGCGCGATCGCCGCAAAGCTTGCTTTGCTGCCCATGGCACACTCCTGAGCTTTGTATCCTGCGCCCCCGAGTAGAAGGACTGCGCGGGCGGGCGCTATGTTGACCTAAGTCAAAGGACAGGTGACCGGCCTATAGATGCGCTTCCGACGGTTCCCCGCAGCTGGATGAAGGGCAAAGGCTCCATCAAGACTTCGCAGTGAACGGTGGAAGCCAACTGAACCCTTGTCGAGCGAGCGCGACTAAGCTGCATGGTTCAGACAAAGACGCTCTTCCTGCTGCTTCTGCTTTTCGCGATTCCTGCGGATGTCTGCTTCGCGCAGACATCGCCGCCGCCACTCGACGAACATGCGCTCGAGCGCGTGCCGCCGACGGTCGCGAAGAGATTGGCGACCCGCTTTTCGCTGGGCGGATTCGCCGGCCGCTTCGAGGAGACGCCGCTCGGTGCTATCAGCGAAGCCGTGGGCGAGGGGACCATGCAACAGCAGGGCGACGCTGCAGGTAGCATCTACTGGCTGTGTTATCGGCGCGCGCAGCATCTGATATGGGTGATGTCCAGCGGAGAGATGGGCGGCGCGGACCATCGCGTCACGGAGATCGTCGAGGAGCTCGCCGAGAAAGACGCCAGCGCCTCGACCGATTGCGCCATCATCCCGGACAAGTTCTCGCCCGTCGTCTTCGACGGCAAGCTGCATTTGGGTATGTCGCGTCAGCAGGTCATCACGGCGCTGGGACCACCGTCGAAGTCGGAAGCTGCCCAGATGGTGTATTCTCACGCGGGAAAGCGCCCACACGGTTTCGATGAGACCGCATGGCTCATTCTCGGATTTCGTGAGGACAAGCTGGTGTCCATGCGCGGTGGCAAGACCACGACGAATTGAAGTGGCTGCTGGCGGCGTTCATGCTTCACCGCGTGATGTGAGCGAGCAACGCGCGCTGCCGCCATGATCCCCATCGGATACCCCGGCTTCTTCACCACCTTCGAAAAATGCGGTGACAGTGCACTTGCAAGAGCGCAACTCATCCGACGCGCTTGCAGCGGCTGCACGCGAAAGGCGTCTTTCACACCTGCTCCGGCTGATGTATCGTCAGGACGAGCCGCCAACGAGGTGTGCCGAAATCTCGTCGGTAACCGGCGGCCTTTGTGCCCACGGCGGGCAAGTACTCCATCATTGTTCGCAAGCCTACGCTCGTGACGACCAACTCGTCGCGGCCAGATTTTCATGAGTTCAGAAGGAATTCAGCCATGCATTTCTGTATCACAGGGCAATACACCCCGCGTTCTCTCAATGCGATCCTGGAAAACCCCACGACCAATCGCCAGGAAGCGGCAGCAAAGGTGATCGAAGCCGGCGGTGGCAAGCTGGTCTCGATGTACAGCGTTGCTGCCGACGGGCCCGGTGTTCTCGTGATCTTCGACGTGCCTGATCCGAGCATTGCACCGGCGATTTCGGGGCTGACCGTCGCCACAGGTGCGCTGCAGAACGTGAAGCTGACGCGCCTGTTCACCCAGGACGAGATCAAGCAGGTGCGGCAGAATGCGGTCAAGCTGCGCGCGTCCTACAAGCCGCCGGGCAGCTGATCTCTGTGAACCACCGCTGTCGCAGGGTGGGTTAGCCCTGCGACCGCAAAGCGCGGTTCGCACGGCGTGACCCACCATGCTTTTCGCAAATGCCAACCGAAGTTGGTGGGTTACGCTCAACGGACTGCGCTTCGCGCATCCGCTGAGCTAACTTTGGTGTTTCAGGAGGTTGTCCATCTGGTCTGAACCGAGGAAGCTGAGGTTGCGAAGCTTCAACGTTCCAAGGAAA